>NZ_JQCR01000003.1:654210-1308420 GCF_000757885.1 Paenibacillus wynnii
TGATGGGAAGTCAGAAAAGATCTATTTGGGAATCGGTTCTCTCATGGAGGAGGACGGGACATTCCTGATTTATGATTGGCGAGCGCCTATCTCGAGTCTTTATTATGACGGTGCACCTGGGCCAGCTGCCTATGATACACCGAGCGGCATAGTATCGGGTACTATGGATCTCAAACGACAATTCGTAATTGATGAAGGTAAAATAGATGTTATGTTTGATACAGGTGTGACGATTGGGGATG
Organism: Paenibacillus wynnii; assembly: GCF_000757885.1. NCBI lineage: Bacteria > Bacillati > Bacillota > Bacilli > Caryophanales > Paenibacillaceae > Paenibacillus > Paenibacillus wynnii. The sequence continues at coordinate 654,453 of NZ_JQCR01000003.1, forward strand.
AGCTGCTGCAGCAGGTTCTGAGTCATAGTGCGGATGACCGTATGAAAAGCATTGTAGCTACTATACAGAAGGAACAAAACGCCATTATCCGAAATGATAAAAGTCGAATGCTAGTTGTTCAAGGGGCAGCAGGTAGCGGTAAGACATCTGCCGCACTCCAAAGGGTGGCATACCTGCTATATAAATACCGTGAAGTCCTGCAGGCGGATCAAATGCTTTTATTTTCACCAAATCCTCTCTTTAACAGCTATGTCTCAACAGTTCTGCCTGAGCTAGGTGAAGAAAATATGCAGCAGACCACCTTTCAGATGTATCTAGAGCACCGATTAGGTCAGGAATTCCAGCTGGAGGATGTTTTTACGCAGACAGAAAGTCTCTTGAATGCTCCTGATGTACCAACAGCAAGTATTCGAAGAGCAGGAATAACCTACAAATCTTCTGTATCCTTCCTGGATGTTATCCGCAGGTATGTCTTCCTGTTAGAGCGTGAAGGTATGCAGTTTAAGCCTGTCGTATTTCAGGGACGTATTGTTGTTAGCAAGGAGGATATGCTGAAGAAGTTCTACGGCTTTGATCCCACCATTAAGCTGGCTAACCGAATTGAACTAATGACAGGCTGGCTGCTGAAGCAAATCTCCGACTTTGGACATGAGGAACGCAGTGCAACCTGGGTAGAAGATCAAATTGAGATGCTGGATTCGGATGAATATCATCGGGCTTATCAAATGATGCTGCGGAAAAAGCGAGGGAAGGGAGAAACGTTCAATGATTATGATACGGAAAAAGAGCTTCTGGGTCGTTATATTGTCAGCCAGCGTCTGAAACCGTTAAGAAGATGGGTCAAACGAGGCCGTTTTGTAGATGTAAAAGGTCTGTACAGCTCATTATTCACGAATCTTGAACTCTTTGAACATCTAAATGGTGATCAAGAACTTCCCCTTGATTGGGATAATATATGTACACAAACCTTGAGCTCTATTCATGCGAATGAGCTTTCCTATGAAGATGCTACACCTTTCCTATACTTAAAGGAGCTCAGTCAAGGCTTCCGGACCAATACATTAATTCGTCATGTTATCGTTGATGAGGTTCAGGATTATTCACCGTTTCAGCTTGAGTTCATGCGCAGACTGTTTCCTCGGGCCAAAATGACTGTACTCGGGGATCTTAACCAAGCGATCTACGCGCAGGGTGAAGTACTTGGGGATCTGTCTAGTTTAGTCAGTGTGTATGGAGAAGAGAATACAGAAGTAATCTCGCTGACCCGAAGCTACCGCTCTACTTATGAGATTGTTGAATTTACACGGGCTATGATTCCCGGAGGGGAACGGATCGTTCCGTTTAATCGCCGAGGCGAAGAACCGCTGATTAGTGTGATGTCCACTGAACAGGATCTGCTCCGTGCGGTAGAAGCTGATATTCGAGAACTCCACTCGCGTGGTTTCCATTATGTAGCCGTTATCTGTAAAACAGCTGAGGAAAGCGAACAGGTCTGTACCCAATTAGAAGGAAATCTTAAGGTGAGACTCGTTACGAAAGAGACCCCTAATTTTCAAAAGGGTACGCTTGTGCTGCCGGCTTATTTGGCTAAAGGCGTTGAATTTGATGCTGTCATTATCTATGACGGATCGGATCAAAGGTATAGCCGGGAGAGTGAACGGAAATTATTCTATACCGCTTGCACACGAGCGATGCATTTACTTCATATATATAGCTTGGGTGAAGCAAGCCGCTTTTTACCGGTTCCCAAGGCTCAATCCTTAATTGCCGAATCCCTGCAAGTCTAATAGAACTTAATTCAATCGCTAACCACCTTCCGTTTAATACGAGGGTGGTTTTTTATATTCATGAATAAAGGGGGGGATTTAAACCACAATAATGACTACTGCGAACAACGACAAAGGTGGTCAGAATCATGAAGGATAAAAAATGGGATCTGGTTGCATTAGCCTCCATACCGCTAATTATGACCCTGGGGAACTCCATGCTTATCCCTATTTTGCCGCAAATATCTAAAGAACTGGGTATATCAGCGTTTCAAGTCAGTATGCTGATTACTGTTTTTGGGTTGGTGGCTATCATACTGATTCCAATTGCCGGCTTTCTCTCTGACCGTTATGGGCGGAAAGTAGTAATTTTGCCGAGCTTAATTCTTGCCGGGGCAGGTGGAGCTATCTGCGTAGCGGCAGCTTGGTTTATGGACGGGCTCACCGCCTACTGGGTCATTCTGGCAGGTCGTTTTTTGCAGGGAATCGGGGCCGCAGGTGCTTTTCCTATTGTGATCCCCTTTGTAGGTGATTTGTTCAATGATGAGAAGGAAATTAGCAAAAGCTTAGGAATTATTGAGACCTCCAATACTTTCGGTAAAGTTCTAAGTCCGATTCTAGGGGCATATCTCGGGACACTGTTGTGGTATGCGCCATTTATTGCGATTCCGATCCTCTGTTTATTATCCTTTCTGTTGGTATTATTTCTGGTTAGAAAACCGGAGAAAGATGAAGATGCCGAGAAGCCTAACATCCGACAATTCCTGTCTGAAATCAAAGGTGTTTTGCATAAAAAAGGTCGTTGGTTGTATGCTATTTTTGCTATAGGCGGTATCTGCATGTTCCTAATTTTCGGTGTTTTGTTTTATTTATCAGAGACATTGGAAACGAAATATAACCTGCATGGGACTACAAAAGGTTTTGTACTCGCCATTCCTCTTACACTCCTTTGTCTATCCTCTTACGGCGGCGGGAAGATCATTGGGCAGAACAAAAGGTTGATGAAGTGGCTTGGTTTTGCCGGTATGGTGTTGCTTACAGCAGCTATGATTGTTGCCGGGTTCGGGAAAGGGATTATCTTTTTATTAAGCTTTCTAAGTTTGGTAGGGATCGGAATTGGGGTGGCGTTGCCTTGCATGGATGCACTGATTACGGAGGGTATTGAAAAGAATAACCGCGGGACTATAACCTCTTTATATAGCAGTATGCGTTTTATCGGAGTGGCGGTGGGCCCGCCTGTGGTTTCTCTTCTAATGCCAAGAGGTCATTGGGTGTTGTTTGGCAGCTTAGCTGCTGTGGGAGTCGTTGGCGTTTTACTAACTTTGTTCGCCGTTACACCAAGTAAAGATAAAACTGGAAAGACGAGTGGTAGGCATATGGATAAATCAGGGCGGAATATACGCCATATTCGGCGTCAGCGTGTACGCTGATCATTAGATACTGCAATAGCAGATCTGTGTGATCTTCGAGCATGAACAGCCACATACCGTTAGCCATTCCGCGTTGGCGGGGTTCAACGTACTGTAATCTTAGGTTGGCCTAATAATTAAAGCAGGCTGTCTCCCAGTAGAAAAATCTACTTGAGAGACAGCCTGTTTGTTCTATTACTAAATTATTTATAGTTAAGCTTGAGGAACCGATTCCCAATCCTTCAAGAAACGTTCGATACCGTTATCGGTAAGCGGATGTTTCCAAAGGGAAGGTAAGAGTGAGCCCGGGATGGTAGCAATATGTGCTCCAGCAATAGCGGCTTGCTCTACATGGGCAATGTTGCGGATACTTGCAGCAATGATTTCTGAAGTCATGCCGTAGTTGGTCAGGATGGTCTTCAAATCCTTGATCAACTTCATACCGTCAACACCAATATCATCCAGACGGCCAACAAAAGGACTGATGTAGGTAGCTCCCGCTTTGGCGGCCATAAGACCTTGAGCTGCGGAGAATACCAATGTCACATTCGTCTTGATACCCTTCTTGGTGAGCTCATAACAAGCTTCCAAGCCGTCTTCTGTCATAGGCAGTTTAATAACAACATTCGGTGCCCACTCCGCGATTTCATAAGCTTCTTTAAGCATATCTGCCGCTTTCAGACCAATAACTTCAGCACTTACAGGTCCGGGTACAATCGCAACGATCTCTTTGATTACATCTTTAAAAAGTCTGCCTTCTTTAGCGATCAACGACGGGTTCGTCGTCACGCCATCCACTAATCCCAGGCGGGTAATACGTTTGATTTCCTCAATATTTCCGGTGTCCAAGAAAAATTTCATTTCCGGTTATCCTCCCTTGAATTCCATATGGATTGACAAGCAGCGTTCTAAAATCCATTATGAGTCATGTCCAGCAAAGTTTCAACTGTTAATCTGAATATTTCAAAATAACTTTATAGATTCTGGTGGCTTTTATATTGTACAATTAGATTGTTCTAATTAGATTTGGGACTGCTAAATCGGGGTATTGATGATAATATATTAATCGATGTAATTAGTTTCTCAAGAGAACCGGGATGGTGGCTGACGGATGTTATACATTTTATTTACTGTTGTATTCTTATTGTTAACAGCAGGCGGAATATTAACCTATATGAATAGTAAATTGATCATCAGCCGTGGGGAATCCGCCGATGCCCCACGCAGAACCTCATTAACCTATTCCGTATATAATAGCACTGCAGCAGACTTGGACTTAAAGTTAGAAGCCGTTGCGCTGTTTCAACTGACGGTTAGGGCCGATGGACACGCAACCCTGTCTGCTGAATCCGATGAGGGTACTCTTACTCTTTGCAGGGTCACAGAGGGAAAAGGCGAAATGATACTGGCGGATGGACAGAGCTGGATACTTAACCATATCAGACAAGCTGCTGTCAGGGGTGTCCTGATACAGTATGAAGCTTTTATAGATAAAGTCCGGGGTAACGATGAGATGGAGTTGATCGTCAACTTAGAGAAAGCTGCTAAGGAGGTAGCCTATCTTGCAAATCAACGTTAACAATGTGGTGATAACTTCAACCAAAGGCGATATTACGAAATGGCAAGGGGATGTTATTGTTAACGCTTCTAACTCGGGTTTGTTCGGAGGCGGTGGGGTGGATGGAGCGATTCACCGGGCCGGCGGTCCGCAAATTGCTGAGGAATGCGCGATGATTCGTCAGAAGCAGGGAGGATGTCTACCCGGTGAAGCAGCATTAACAAATGCTGGGAAACTCCCCGCTCGTTACATTATTCATACCGTTGGCCCCATTTGGAAGGGCGGGAGCGGTGGAGAGGCAGCTATTTTATCCAAATGCTATCGCAGCAGTCTGGAACTTGCTTATGCCCAAGAAGCACAAAGCATTGCCTTTCCTAATATTAGTACGGGCATATATCGATTTCCCAAGGCTTTAGCCGGCAAGACAGCCATTGAAACCGTGATCGAATATATTAAAGGGCATCCGTCAAGTGACATGTCGTTTCGAAGAATAGACTTTATTTGTTATGATAATGAAAATGCAGAATTGTATGAAGAACAGCTTAACCTTTATAATGATCATAAATAGAACGTAATAACAATGGCTTTGGAGGGGGAAGGTAGTGATACCGGTAACTGATGTGAACTTTATTGTAGTCCAATCAGATCATCCTGATTTAAGGGCGCTTATTGAGCATTTGGACTTAGATCTGAAACAACGATATCCCCACGAGAATATCTATGGCGTTGACTTTGAAGACCCGAAGGTAAGGGAAATGATTTTTGTGGTTGGATATTTAAATGAGAAGCCGGTGGGATGCGGGGGACTGCGGCCATTGGATGATTTGCAATTAATGACCCCGGCAATGGAACTGAAACGTTTCTATGTCGACCCCAACTCCCGCAAGATGGGAATAGCTACGAATATGCTTCTGTTCCTCGAAGAGAAGGCTGTGGTTTCAGGTTATAGGGAGATTAGACTGGAGACAGGGATCAAACAGCCGGAAGCCATTGCGCTTTATGTCAAGCACGGCTACCAGCCTATTGATCTGTACGGTCCTTATGTGGGAGATCCAGATAGTCTCTGTTACGGGAAAGTTCTGTAAGAAGGTTGGGCATCACAATTAAGCATGATATCTACCCACAGGCGCATTTAGCACCCATTCCAACATCATCAGCATGTCTTCGAGACGGGTGAGCTGGGCTTTAAGGTTATCCTGCTGCGGACTGTTTTCTTCTAATGGCGCCAGACGTGATTCCAGTGCTCTGCGCTGAAGTGTAAGTTCATTGATTTTAGATTGAATCTGGTTTTCGGTTCTCATCTGAAATCCTCCTATTCTTGGGTTTATTACAATTTCAATATAGATCATTATAACGGATAACATGGGGGTATTTAAATGAGTATCAATGTTAAGCAGCTGGCAGCAGAAAAAGCAGTAGAGTATGTGCAGGATGGAATGAAGGTGGGTCTGGGTACGGGGTCTACTGCTTACTGGGCCATCCGCAAACTCGGGGAACGTGTCAGTGAAGGGTTGAAAATTACCGCAGTCGCAACATCCCAAGCCTCTGAGGATCAAGCACGAGAGCTCGGAATCCCTCTAGTGGCCTTCGGAGATATTGACAGTCTGGATTTGACGATTGATGGAGCGGACGAGCTGGATAGTAAGCTGCAGTTAATCAAGGGCGGCGGCGGTGCGCTGCTTCGTGAGAAGATCGTAGCCAGTAATAGCACACGGATGATCGTTGTTGCTGATGAGAGCAAATCCGTAGCCACACTTGGGAAATTCCCGCTTCCCGTGGAGATTGTTCCTTTTGCCAGGGAATGGACCGTTGCAGAGCTTGCCACGCTGGGCTGTGAGCCTGTGCTTCGTAAGAACGGAGACGAGTTGTATAAGACGGATAACGGAAATTACATAGCAGACTGCCACTTTGTGGCTATCGACTCCGCCTCCGATCTAGCACTTAAACTACAGGGTATTCCTGGAGTTGTGGAGCACGGATTGTTTATTGGAATCGCAGATTTAGCTATCATTGGCAAGAACGATGGAAGTATTGAAATTATTGAAGGCGTACGGAGTATTTGATTTTTCGGGGAGAACGGGAAAAGTCAGTAGTGCCAGTTCAAAGGAGTAGCATAAAGTGGCTTCGAAGATTAATAGGACCAGCGTTTATCTTTTATAGTGCTGCAGTTATCTATTGGATGTTTATCGGTTTTGGGAGAGAGATTCATACTGGGGGTATCTTGAAGTATAATCTTGTGCCTTTGCGTACAGTGCTCCTCTTCCTTAATCTTGACAACGGAGTAGCTCTAACCGACCGGATTATAAACTTAATTGGGAATATAGTAGTGTTCATTCCTTTTGGATTTATGCTCCCGTTAATTCGGAATCGATTATACTCTTTGACAAGACTCACGCTGTATGCGATATTTATCATTCTCATATTGGAAATGATGCAAATGCTGCTTCATGTAGGCAGCTTTGATGTCGACGATCTGCTGTTGAATATGGTTGGCGTTTGGGCAGGGTATCGTATACTCCGGTTTTCCAAGATGAATTCAGAAGTGTAGGAGGATTTACATACATGTTAAGAGACATAAAGCACCTTATTGGCACCCCTGAGGTGAATGAGCTACTTAGTTATGCTGTGATTGATGAGCCTGATGCCCTTCAACATACCTCGTCCGAATATAGCGAACAAGCGGCGCTCCAATTATTCGGTTGGGAAGAGGAGCAATTATTGCTAGGCCTTGTAGGATTCGAAGAAACGGAGGATGGTTCACTAGAAGTGAAACATATGGCCGTCCTCCCGGAAAATAGAGGCAAGGGCTATGCACGTGGCATGATTTTGGAGCTGCTGACCTCACGCGAACCCCGTTATCTAATGGCAGAAACAGAGGACGAAGTGGCGGCTAACTTTTACCGCAGCTTAGGGTTTATGGTATATAGTCTGGGTGTCAATGGTGCGGGAATTGAAATGTTCCGCTGTGTGTATGAAACGGAAGAGGCCGAAGATATGGAATAATGTTTGATTTTTAGAATAGGGTTTCCTTACAGTGATTTTTTACTGCAGGGGAGCTCTTTTTTTATTTGACTTTTTTAGGCGGAGGCAATATAGTTTTACAATGAAACTATTTCATAGTTGAACTATTAGCGGAGGTCGAACCATTGAATAAAGAAGCTCAACATTGGATCAATCGCTACATGGATGCCTACCTCGTCGTGACAAGGCGGATTAATGCCCAGATCAGAGACAGCATTTCGGAAGAACTGACCAGCGACCAGTATCTCATTTTAAGGCTGATCCAAGGTCAGGAACTGTGTACCTCAACTCATTTAGCAGAAGCTTTTGCCGTGGGTAAAAGTTCGATCACAGCGATGACCAATCGGTTAGTGGAAGCAGGTATGATTGAACGCACCCGGGATGAGAATGACCGCCGCCAGGTATACCTGTCGATGACGGAGGATGGAAAAAGCATATTTGATGCTGCGGAGAAGCAGGTTCAAGAAATCGTTTCTCCGTACTTGTTCCATTTTGAGGAAAGTGATATTGAGATGTTCATAAAGATGTTTGAGAAGTTGGGAAGTCTAATGCAGGAATCAGGAGGGAAAAACAATTGAAGACCATTTTAAAAGCAAGATGGGCCGTTATTCTGATTTGGCTCGCAGCAGCAGTAGTTTTATTTATGACGGCCCCGGCGATATCGGATCTCGTTCGTGAGAAGGGACAAATCTCGGTTCCGGCCGGATACACCTCATCGAGGGCTGCTGAGATTATGAAGGAAGTATCAGAAGCCAAAGGCGGGGAAACGCTGCATCAGGTGGCGTTGGTATTCAATAATCCTAAGGGCATTGGTGCTGAAGAAACAGAGACCGTTAAGCAGGGTGTTGAGAAGCTGCTCGCGAACAAAGAAGCCCTGCAGCTTAATTCCATTGTTGACCCGTTCACGCAACCGGAGCTGAAAGAAACTTTAGTTGCCAAAGACGGCAAGACCCTTATGGTGGCGTTGTCCGTTATGGGTGGTGAGGAGGCAGTTAAAGAGCTTCCTGCTAAAGTAGATGCCTTACTGTCAGATGTTGATGCTGATCATTACCTGACCAGTGAAGGGCTAATTACCGAGGATACGATTGCCAGCTCGGAAGCGGGTTTGAAGAAATCCGAATACATTACAGTTGTATTTATTCTACTTATCCTGTTTGTAGTGTTCCGTTCGTTTGTGGCACCGTTTGTGCCGCTGCTGACCGTTGGGCTTAGCTACATTGTAGCTCAATCGATTGTGGCCTTTTTGGTTGATTTGTACTCTTTTCCTTTATCGACCTTTACGCAAATCTTTATGGTGGCAGTTATGTTTGGGATCGGGACCGATTATTGTATTCTCTTGATCAGCCGATTTAAAGAAGAGCTTGCCAGCTCTGAAGATACCAAGAGTGCCATTATCGCAACCTACCGTAAGGCAGGGGGAACGGTCTTTTATTCAGGGCTGGCCGTATTCGTCGGTTTCGTGGCCATTGGAATGTCTAAATTCGTTCTTTATCGTTCAGCGGTGGCAGTTGCAGTAGGGATAGCTGTGATGCTGTTGGCTTTAGTTACCGTTGTGCCTTTCTTCATGGCTGTATTGGGCAAAACAATGTTCTGGCCGTCACGCGGCAAGCTTGAGCATAGTGAGAGTCGGATATGGGGCACAGCAGGTTCTTTTTCCTTAAAAAGACCTTGGGCAGCCATGCTGATTGTTGCGGCGGTTGTTATTCCCTTTCTGGCTACGTATGACGGAAAGCTTTCCTTCAACAGCATGGATGAGATTGGTTCAGACTATGCTTCGGTTAAAGGCTTTAACATCATCTCCGAGAGCTTCGGACCGGGTGAATCCATGCCGGGCAAGATTGTAATCAAAAATGATGATCGAATGGATACCTCAGAATATATGGGCTTGGCTGAGAAAATCAGCCGTGAGCTGGAAAAGGTAGAGGGAGTTAAATCCGTACGTAGTATGTCACGCCCAGCTGGAGAGCAAATTAATGATTTTCTAATTCCGACGCAGGTGGGAACTCTATCGGATGGACTGGTTCAAACCAATGAGGGATTGACTCAGATTCAGACGGGCTTGTCATTGGCGAGCAAGCAGCTTAGTGATAATGCGCCGAAGCTTAATGAGGCGGTTGCCGGCAGCGCTAAGCTCACAAAAGGCACATCAGATCTCAAAGACGGCATAGTTGCTTTGGGTGATGGACTATCCCGTATTGAGAGCGGCATAAAGAGCGGCTCCACCGGGGCAGGAGAGATCAAAGCTGGACTGCAGCAGGCAGCAGCAAGTGCTCAGAAGTTAGCAGATGCCAATGAGGCACTTCTGGCAGGCTACACAAAAATTGGCGGTGGATTGACTGCATTAAATGGAGGGCTAGGTCAGCTTAAGGATCAGCTTCAAGGTGTAGCGACGGCGCTTACCGGATTAGGTACGTCCTTTACCGGACTGGAAACCAGCTATCCTGATCTTCTGCAGGATGTTAACTACCAGACGATAAAAGGGACTGTGACCGAGAGCGGTACAGGAGCCTCCAAGCTTGCGGCAGGCCTGGATCAAGTATCAGGTCAATTAAAAGGCGCAGCTTCAGGTTTGAATGAGGCTAATACAGGTTATGCGAAAGCTGCAGCTGGTCAAACCGCTCTGGCTCAAGGCTTGGAGAAGCTGGTTGCAGGAATAGGTCAGCTGCAATCAGGTCTTAATCAGGCAGCAGCCGGCCAAGGACAAATTGTTGATCAAATTCCTACCCTTTCTGGAGGGTTGGATCAACTTCAAGGTGGACAACAGCAGCTTGTAGACGGTTTTGGCCAACTGACAGGGCAAATCGGAGAGCTGACCGCAGGACTAAGCGACAGTGCAGATGGTTTGAAGCAAATTACAGGCGGTCTGGATTCCGCACAAGACTACCTAAGCCAGATTCAGGCTGCTAAGAATGATGAGTTGAGCGGATTCTTTGTACCTGCCGAGGCACTTAAGACGGGAGGGATTCAGACGGTTTTTGACAACTATTTGTCTGGTGACCGCAAGGTTATGACTATGGATGTAGTGTTCTCACAAAACCCATACAGTTCAGAAGCGATCGATAGCGTTGGAGATATTCAGGCAGCAGTGGACCGTGCGGTTATCGGGACCAAGCTGGAAAATGCTGAAACAGCCATTAGCGGGGTTACAAGTACTTACAGCGATCTTCAAAAAATATCCAATGAAGATTACACACGTACCGTTATATTGATGTTAGGCGGGATCTTTATTATCTTGGTTCTGCTACTCCGTTCCATAGTTATGCCTATTTACCTTATTGTTTCACTGGTGATCACCTATTTTACAGCTTTGGGAGTAACAGAGGCTATATTTGTTAATCTGCTGGGCTATTCAGGGATTACATGGACTACGCCATTCTTCAGTTTTGTAATGTTAGTAGCGCTTGGAGTAGACTACAGTATCTTCCTCATGGCACGCTTTAACGAGAACAAAACTTGGGATGTGCGCGAAGCTATACTTCATGCGATGCGGAATATGGGTACAGTGATACTGTCAGCTGTAGTTATTCTCGGTGGCACGTTCGCTTCCATGTATCCTTCAGGAGTATTGTCGATGATGCAGATTGCAACTGTGGTACTCGTAGGATTGGCCTTGTATGCTTTGATCTTCCTACCATTCTTTGTACCGGTTATGGTACGGATCTTTGGACGGGGGAATTGGTGGCCTTTCAGAGTTAAACCAACCGAGCCTTCTTCAAATGAATTGAATATGTAATAAAAGTGCATTAATAAAAAGCAGGCAGCCTCCTATAAACCGGAGGCTGCCTGCTTTTTTAACTTTTAATGTGTACAAGGTTTTCACTTAAGTATGTAGTGGCCAATTATCTCATTTTAGCGAAAAAGCTGCGAAGTGCCCAACGGCGTTCCTGCCGTTTCTTATATTTGGAGAGTGAGCGATAAATGCCTGTGGATTCTACGAAAGACCGTTTTGCATCAACTTCTCTGCCTAAAAATCAAAAAAATTAAATTATTATTGACACTTTGCCTAAATTTAAATATATTGATTCTAAGAATAAATGTTTCCCTTAGGAAACATTTATGTATGATTACATCATTGTTTCTTGGGGTAAACAAAAGGAGTCGATGAAAGTAAAGCTATATAAGAACTCATAGGAGATAAGGAGTTTTGTTATGATCGAGATTAAAGACTTAAATGTTGATTATTTCGGTAATTCTGCACTGGAAGATGTAAGTATAGAAATACCCTTTGGACATATCGTTGGTATTATTGGGCCGAACGGTGCTGGTAAATCTACTCTCATTAAGGCGTTGTTAGAAGTCATAAAAAAAAGAACCGGAACGATTATGGTCGAGGGAAGAAGTATTTCTGAGTTTAAACGGAAGATTGCATATGTACCTCAAAAAAATGATATTGACCTTTCTTTTCCAATAACAGTGAAAGATACAGTGCTGACTGGAACGTACCCAAACTTGAGACTTTTCCAGCGTCCCGGAAAAAAAGAGCGGGAAAGGGTCGAGCATTGTATGGCAATGGTGGATATAAGTGACCTTGCCAATAAACAAATCAGTAATTTATCCGGGGGACAGCTTCAAAGGGTCTTCATTGCCAGGGCACTAGCACAACAAGCCCATGTATTTTTCTTGGATGAACCTTTTGTCGGCATTGATCTGGTCAGTGAGAAAATTATAGTAGATCTGCTGAAGCAACTTCGCGAAGAAGGGAAAACGATACTAGTCGTTCATCATGATTTGCATGAGGTCGAGGAATATTTTGACAAAATAATTATCCTCAATAAAAAAATGATTGCTTTTGGTGATGTTAAAGACACTTTTACAACTGAGAATATTCGCCGTGCCTATGGGTCCTCCTTAGGAAATGTGATTATCAAAGGGATGGGAGGGGGGGATAATGATTGATTTTTTATCTGCCTTGCTGAACATTCCAGTCTATGCGCTAAATGCCGGAATATCTGCCATCATTCTTGGCATCGTTTCAGGAGCGTTAGGAAGTTTTATTGTACTAAGAAAGATGTCGTTGATGGGAGATGCCTTATCTCACGCTGTACTGCCTGGTGTGGCGTTATCTTATATCTTAGGGATTAATATCCTTCTGGGAGCCTCACTGTTTGGTCTTTTAGCCGCAATTCTCATTCAATTTATAACAAGCCGCAGCAATATTAAAAGCGATACCTCCATCGGAATTATTCTCAGCTCATTTTTTGCACTTGGCATTGTCCTGATCACCTATGCCAAAAGCGGACTTGATCTAACACATATTTTGTTTGGTAACATTCTAGCCATCCCACAGTCTGAGTTAACGAGATCGTTTATGATTATGATTGTTGTTATCGTGATAATTATATTGTTATACAAGGAACTATTAATCAGTTCGTTTGATCCGATTGTCTCAAAGGCATATGGTTTAAGAACGGGTTTCTATCATTATCTATTGATGATGCTTCTATCTGTGGTCACCGTATCTTCATTGTCTCAGGTAGGGATTGTACTTGTGATCGCAATGCTGGTTATTCCGGCAGCCACATCCTATTTGTGGACGAATAAATTATCCCACATGATTTATTTAGCCTCGGCGGTTGGTGCTCTTTCAGGAATAGTAGGGGTGTTTGTGAGCTTTAGGTTTAATTTGCCGACAAGTGCTACGATCGTCTTGGTAGGAGTAAGCATGTTTAGTATCTCATTTATACTCTCACCTAAAAATAATTTTCTAAGGAAAGGGCTGAAATAGTGATGAAGAAAATAAAAATATTATCTTTGACAATGTTTATGTTGCTACTAGCCGCGTGTTCAAATGTTGGTGAAAAGGAAGCCGATAATGATAAGTTGAAAATTGTTGCAACGTACTCCATTATCGCTGATATGACAGAAAATATTGTAGGGGATAAAGCTGAAGTATACAGTATGGTGCCCATCGGAACGGACCCTCATATGTATGATCCGTTACCCTCGGATACAAAAAAAGTATCAGGCGCAGATTTAGTTTTCTATAACGGATTGAACCTTGAAACGGGTAAGGGATGGTTTCAGGACCTTCTCGAAGTGACCAATAAAAAAGATGTTGCATTTGCTGTTTCAGAAGAAGTAACACCCATCTATTTAAGCGATAAAGGGAAAGAAACTCAGGAAGATCCCCATGCTTGGCTGGATATTCAGAATTCAATTAAATATGTAGATATTATCACACAGCGTGTAATTGAAAAAGATCCGGACAACAGAGAGTTTTATCTAAAAAATCAAACTCAATATGTTAAACAGCTTGAGGAAATGGATCAATATGCAAAAAAAGCTGTAGAAGAAATCCCACAAGAGAAACGTATTCTTGTTACAAGCGAGGGGGCTTTCAAATATTTTTCAAACGCCTATGGATTTAAATCAGCTTTTATCTGGGAGATCAATACAGATAGCCAAGGAACGCCGGAACAAATGAAAAAAATTATTAAAATCATTAATGATAATCATGTACCTGCTTTATTCTTAGAAACAAGCGTTAATCCGAAAACAATGGATACCATCTCAAATGAAACAGGGGTACCGATTTATTCAAAAATATTTACCGATTCTTTAGCTAAAAAAGGTGAAGAAGGGGACACTTACCTTAAGATGATTAAATGGAATATTGATAAAGTCATAGAAGGATTATCCCAGAAATAAATGAGTGAACTTAATTCTTATGGTTTATGAAGTCGGGGCTGTCCCAAAAGAAGATATTTTTCACGTATGAGAGAGCCTTTTACACTTCAAATCTGTAAAAGCTAAAAAACTTTCTTTGCTTCCATACCCTGCATCGGCGATGACCGTTCCAGGTAGTCTTCCCAGTGTCCGTTTCGCCTTCTCAAAATGAGGTTCCAGACACCGTGTATCTGTAGGTCTTTGATGAACACTGTAGGCTAAAATAAACTGATTTTCCGTCCCGATCTGTACAAATATTCTCCCGTACCGCTTTGGCAATTTGGCGAGACGAATAAATTCGCTGGGTGTAAGCGTAGATAATGACTTTGGTGAGCATTTTAGGGTGGTAGCTGTCACGACCGCCGCCGGGATAGGCAGCGTCAAAGATGGTGTCGTCCAACCGATTGACGGCTGAGCTAACGACACGAACGAGGTGGTTTTCCGGGCAGTCTTCTTCCAGATCCATTGGCAAGCAAAGTTTGTCCATGGTATATTGAATGTACAAAGAAATCGCTCCTTTTGAATGGTTGGGTGGTACCTCCATTTTGCCAAAAGGGCGATTTCTTTTTGCGATTTTTAAGAGAATTGTAGAAACTTTTTCTGCTCAAAGCAGCGGAGAGAACGGACTGATTGTGGAAAAGCGGCAGCGTTCGCCTTTGTGTCCGGATTTTCACCACTAAGCAGAATAAATAAAGTCTGGACACAACAGCGATTGGAACAACAGTCCGTTCGCGGAGCGTCCTCACCCCAATTAACGTTGATCTTACTCCAAAATAACAAGCGGTGTCCCAGCAGCCATTTGTATGGCTTTTGGTACAGCCCCATTTTTTTCTAGGTCTGCCCGTTTGACTAACGTTTGTAAAAATATTCTCCTAAGGGGTAGTAAAGGGTAAGGAAGGAGGAGGCGGTATTCATGCCTTCAACTAAAAACCGGATTACCGAAGGTTCAGCGACAGGTTTCTCGCTGCACAAAACTTGCAAGGATATTGTCAAGCCTGTCATGGATCTGGACCGCAAGCTAAAGAGGGAATCAAGAAAAATTTGCGAGGCATTCGCTCGTTAGGGAAGAAGATCCAGTCCGATGATTCCTAAGAGGCCGCCATTGCCAAAGACTACCTGGCTGCGGTGCACGCCGTTTTACTCGAAGATGGGAATACCGACTTCTCGAAGGCACCAAACGCCTCCGCCGAGATCCTAACCGTTATTTACAGCGTCTCGAAAGCCGTGTTTGTTTGTTAATTGGGCAGACTTATCTCATCTTAGCGAAAAAGCTGCGCAGCGCCCAGCGTCGTTCTTGCCGCTTCTTATATTTAGGAAGGGAGCGATAAATGGATGTGGATTCCGCGAAGGCCCGTTTGGCGTCTTCTTCTCGGCCTAAGGCTCTGTACATGGATCCGGCTAAATAATAGGCCTCACTAGATGAGGTATGGATCTCCTGAAATTGACTTACATAATATAGAGCTTTGTCGCGGTCTGTATTACGGTAAGCTTCGGCCAGCCGGAGATAAGGTTGCCCGTATTGGGCTTTACGGTTAATCTCTAACCCTTGAAGCATCAGGGTTTCTCCTTCTTCCATATGCCTGAGCTTCAGATTCACAAGTCCTAATTCTACCCAAAATTCTGCAGATTGCTCAAAGCGGGCTTGAATTTGCAGGAATAAATCTTTGGCTTCTGAATAACGCTTTCGGTCTGACAAATGCCGGGCAAGCTCATACTTGGAAGATACATCATTGGGATTCAATGAGATTGTCGTCCGCAGCTTGGAGATTTGACGCGCTCTGCGGAAAGGCTTCGTAACGTTGGGGAAGATCCCGACATACCTGCGATCCAGAAGATATACAATAACCAGAAGGATCAGTATAGCGAGAAAGGGATTCCCGACTAATCTGCTTAACAAGATATAACCTATAAATAATTTAAACATGATTTCCCTCCATTGTATTGATGTACCCGTGATTTTAGTTAGCAAAATCGCCGCTGTAACAGGGTAATTATACCATATAAGCTAACCAACTGGATCGTGGATTTCTTCCAAAAATTATACATACAAAGGGATGTGGTGAATGCTATAATTAGCCGATTTCAATAAAATATGTTGTTCTTATAAGGAGAAGACTTATGAAAAAGTTGATTTCTGCATGTGTCCTCAGCTTGGTCTTACTCGTACAACCGGGTGTCCAGTCACATCATCTTCTACGGAGATCATGAGACAGGTAATATTATTCATATGAGCAAGTTGGAAGACGGCTCTTGGAAAAATATAATTTACAGACAAGTGATTCCAATGAAAGAAGGATGAGTTAATGGAGCCAAATACAACAGAAATTAGTATGCGTCCCTTGGGACAATCATCGCTGTCCGTCTCACCGCTTGGGTTGGGCTGCTGGCAATTCAGCAGAGGAAGCGGTCTGATTGGAAAGTACTGGAGCAATCTAAATGAAGGAGAAATTCTGGATATTGTAAGAGTTAGCTTAGAAGGAGGGATGAACTGGGTCGATACGGCAGAGATCTACGGGGGCGGCAAATCGGAACAGGCACTTGCCCAAGTACTGGATCAATTGCAAGCAGAGGGCAGTAACGGCAGCTTTACGCCATTGATTGCAACCAAATGGTGGCCTCTATTCCGTACAGCTCAATCTATATCTTCCACTATAGAAGATCGTATCCGGTGTTTAGGGGGGCGAAGTATTGATCTGTATCAGATCCATCAGCCCTTTTCGTTATCCTCGATCGCAAATGAAATGAAAGCTATGGCGGGATTAGTGAAAGCAGGGAAAATTCGATATGTGGGAGTTAGTAATTATTCCGCTAAGCAAATGGTACAGGCACATCAGATGTTACAACAATATGGTCTAACCCTGATTTCAAATCAAGTGAAGTACAATCTTCTGCATCGTAATATTGATCAGAACGGGATTATAGCTGCTGCTAAAGAACTGGGGATTTCCATCATTGCGTATTCTCCGCTGCAACAGGGAGTTCTTACAGGAAGATTCCATAACAACCCTGAGCAGATTCAGTCGCTTTCTCGTATTCGTCGAATGCAAAATGGAATGGACCCTAAGGGCATGGAAAGAACCAGACCCTTAATTGAAGCATTAACGACACTTGGAGAAAAGTATGATGTAACAGCAGGTCAGATTGCACTGAATTGGCTTATTCATTATCACGGTAACACTGTAGTGGCCATACCGGGAGCATCCAAGGTTCGTCATGCCAGAGAAAATATCGGGGCGATGACTTTCCAGCTTACCAGGGATGAACTGGATCATTTGAGTGATGTTTCGTGGGCAGCTTTAAAATAAACAATGTTATTAATGAAGGAGCTGTCCCATAAGCCATGAAATGGCTGCTTGGGACACCCCTTGTTTTTGGAGTCGGATAAACGGTTGTGCTTGTGAGGACCCTCCGCGAACGGACTGTTGCTCCAATCGCTGTTGTGTCCAGATTATTTTAATCCCCCTTAGCGGTGAAAATCCGGACACAAAGGCGACCGCTACCGCTTTTCCGCAATCATTCCGTTCTCTCCGCTGGTTTCAGCGGAAAAATCATACTCAAAATCTTCATTGAAATCACAAAAAGAAATCGCCCTTTGGTAAAATGGCCAACTGAAGAACAACCGGGGATTCCGGCGTTTCCTGCTTCGAGGGTTGTCAAAAGTGACGCTCGAAGTCGGGTGGCTTTCGCTTGCCCATAACCTGCTAAAGCAGCCACTACGGATCAAAAACGAAAACGAGCTAGTCTCCAATAACCCGGAGACTGGCTCGTTTTTTTACTATTACAGCTTCGATGTGTAAAAGGCTGTTTCATACGTAAAAATTATCTTCTTTTGGGACAGCCCTTAATTGTTATTCTAAATTTTTATCTAAAGCCAATTGAGAATAACTGTTTAGGATTGGAATGACCGGGGTAATTAAGAAATAAGAAATTTCGGCATCTGCGTAAATTTACTGGAAAGATTACGGGAGGAGGTTGAAGTAAATGAGTATGACAGTACATAATCTTATGGCTTTCAATCATCAGTTTTTTAGACCTCAGCCCGTGGTCAATCTAAAGCTAGAGAAATCCGATAAGACCACCCTAAGCTTTCAGGAAGTTCTGAATGAAAAAATGAGATCAAACCGTGCACCAAGTAAATAGTAAGAACTTTCTAATAGGCTGACATGTGAAAAGCTGAATGCAAAGACCTTGGTTAGGGTCGATGCATTCGGCTTTTTGTCATTTTAGAACTTAGGAATGAACAATATTAGTAGCGCCGAAGGAATTACCACTTGAATCGCTAAACCCGAAGCCCCCTAGACCTTTCGTATCGGGAAATAGATGTAGTGGGCTCACTTGGACTCCATTTTCGGCTAGGAAAGCATGAAAAGACTCTAGGTCAGGAACATAGAAATCAATAACACTATGGGTAATGCCAGTATGACTGCTTCTAAATGATAGACGCTCATTGTCACTGGTTTCTACCAGATAAAGAGTGGGATTACCCGGGGAATTCGTGGTTGAACAAGTAAGCATGGCTGTATGGTTTGTTTTTGTGAGGATAGTTGTGCCAAGATACTTTGAATACCAAGAAATAGACTCGTCCAAATCTGTAACGGGAATTTCAACGGTTGCCACACGAAGAATGTGTTTGTTGGTCAAAAGTCCATCACTCCTGTTCTTGAATTAAGCTCTAACCTCATAGAATTCGCAGGTTCGGCGGGAATAATAGGCGAGATCGCTTACTCTGGACTGCATCACTACATCCGCATCAGTAAAACGTACGACAGTAGCATTGGAAACCACCATGTGATCATCCTGAAAGACTCGAACATGCAGTTTGCGATCCATCGCCTCCTGTAACTCGGTATCTGTAATTATAGGGCGGTTAATAGGCATAGGTTAGAAATCTCCTCTGATTAAGTTGTACAAATTTATAAATAGAAGTAACAATAGTATACCTTTGGAGAAAAAGAAAACCAACCGTTAACCAAAAATCTATGGCGTACTTGCTGTGAAAACGGAATCACTTCTATACTGAAATTACTTTTAGTGGAGGAGGTGATCGAGTTGAACATAAAAAATAAGTTTGAGTACATTCCGAGAGTCCTACAGTGGGTTTTGAACATCGCTCTAATTGTGTTGGCGATCATTCTCGTTACATTTCTAGGTAAGGAGACGTTGTATATCTTTGGCTTCATTAATGACGAGGGAGATTTAAGTAAGTTGGATTTACTGGAGGGTATACTAATTTATTTTTTGTATTTCGAGTTCATTGCCTTAATCATCAAATATTTCGAGGCAAGACATCATTTCCCACTCCGTTATTTTATCTATATTGGAATAACGGCGATTATTCGACTGATCATTATTGATCACGAGAATCCATTCGACACACTGATTTACGCAGTAGCGATTCTAGTACTGGTTGTTACATTGTATCTTGCCAATTCACGACAGCTTAAACGGGATGATTAACAAGCTTTTATCGTCAAAATAGAGTTGTTCCAACAGCTATTTATGGGCTGTTGGGGCAACTCTTTTTAAAAATATAAGAAAGTACGAGAAACGGATACCTGAAAGCGAAACGGAGTATCGCTGCTTCGGAAGCATAGGCTCCCGTTGAGGACGGCAAAGCCGTTTCTTCTTGTGCTCAAACCAAACCGTAAGTATTTCCACCTTAAATCGGAAGTTTGCCTCCTCAAAATATTAGATGGCCTAATGTACACTTGGAAATGTAAGAGAAATAGTCGAAAGGGGTACAGATGAATGAAAAGAGTAAAACATTTGGCACTGATGTTAGTTGCTATCATGCTTGTAGCTTCACTTGCAGCATGCGGAGGCAACAACAATGCCAAGAACAGCACTAATAATTCCAAGAACACTTCAGGTAACACTGCGGCAACAAACGATGCTACAAAAACTGAAGAGACTGCTGAGCCCGCAGAAAAGGTTGAGCTTTCCGTCTGGACACTCGGTATTGTTGACTATGAAGATTTGGCTAAAGAGTATACGAAACAGCATCCAAACGTAACCTTCAAGTTCCAAAATACAGGCGATCAAACCGCTCATCACAACAACCTGACCACAGCATTGTCGGCAGGATCGGGCGCTCCTGATATTTTCCAACTTGAGATCGGTTTCATGGAACGTTTCATCAGCGCTCAGGATAAATTCTATAACTTGAATGATTTAGGTGCGAAAGACATTCAAGCGAACTATCTCGACTGGAAATGGAAACAAGGTTCCTCCGTGGACGGCAGCTTCCAACTCGGTCTTCCAACGGATATCGGTCCAACGGTTGTGTATTACCGTTCAGATCTGATGAAGGAAGCCGGCCTGCCAGTAGATCCAGCAGGATTAGGAGCAGCACTTAATACTTGGGATAAGTTTGCAACCGTTGCCAAACAGTACAAGGAAAAAACCGGTAAACCTTTTGCAGACGTAACAGATTTGGTGTTCAATGCACTTCGTGACCAATCCCAAGATGAAATCTATTTCAGCAAAGCAGATGGAAAATTCATTGGTGACACCAATCCACAAGTGAAAAAAGCGTATGACTTCACAGTAAAAGGCATTCAAGAAGGCTGGATCAGCAATGCAATGCTGTGGTCGCCTGAATGGGGTCAAGGCATGACAGACGGCGGATTTGCAGTCGTTCTTGGACCTGCTTGGATGGCTGGAAATATTAAGACCAATGCTCCGGATTCAACTGGAAAATGGTCCATTACACAACTTCCAGAAGGTGCTGGTAACTGGGGCGGTTCATTCCTGACACTGCCTAAAGAAGGGAAGCATTCTAAAGAAGCTTACGATTTCATTCAATTTGCACTTAACAAAGAGAACCAACTTGGATCATTTAAATCTGTAGGCCTTATGCCTTCGATTCCAGCATTGTTCGAAGATCCTGCTTTCACAGAAGGTAAAGATGCATTCTTCGGGGATCAAGTAACTGCAGTTGAGTATGGTAAAGCAGCACAACGTGTAAAACCGGTATTCTACGGTCCTCTACATGACCAAACCGATACTTTCTTCAAGAATGCCCTGAAAAACGTATTGGAGAAAAAGGCTGACCCGGCCAAAGAGTGGGATGAAGCGGTAAAACAAGCTAAGAAGCTTGCTGAACGCAGCTAAATTTGTACTAAGTTGTATTAAATGTCCGGGTTTAACGGGGAGCTGAACTCTCTGTGAACCCGGATTTATCCGTATATTAACTGGAGGTGTGACATGGCACAACCTGTATTGATTAGTCCGCATGCCGAGAGCAAACGTCCTTTTTTAACTGAACAAAGACGGAGCCGCATTACTGCTTATACCTTCATATCTCCATTCTTTATTCTGTTCTCGATATTTGGACTGTACCCGATATTCTTCACGATTTATTTGTCTTTCTTCAAATGGGATGCTATGGGCCCTATGAAATTTGTGGGCATGAAAAACTATGAATTGATTACGAGTGACCCTACCTTTTGGATATCTTTCAGCAATACGCTGATTATGGGAGTCATGGGAACCATTCCCCAAATCATTTTGGCACTCTTGCTTGCAGTACTGCTGCAGTCAGGAATGACTCGCTTTAAGAAAACGTTCCGTGTTCTATTTTTTATGCCCAATATTACTTCGATTGTGGCGGTTACCTTGGTATTCAGCACCCTGTTCGGTAATAACGGGATGATAAACTGGATGTTAAATGGACTAGGACTCGAAAGCATGGCCTTTAACTCCGGTTGGTGGGGTGTGAAAATAGCAATTTCCACGATGGTGATGTGGCGCTGGACGGGTTATAACGCAATTATTTTCCTATCTGGACTTCAGAGCATACCGACAGACTTATATGAGGCGGCTCGAATTGACGGTGCGAACAGAAGGCAGCAGTTTACCTTCATTACATTACCGTTGTTGAAACCGTTTATCGTCTTTGTAACTCTAATTTCGACCATTGGCGCCCTGCAATTATTTACGGAACCTTATGTATTCCTAGGTCAATCGGGAACAGGCTCAACACGGCAGGAAGGTGTTACTATGGTAACTTATTTGTACAGTGAGGCATTCCGTAATGGATTCTTCGGTACGGCAGCAGCTACCGCGGTTATGCTGTTCCTAGTTACGATCATTTTCTCTGTCATTAATATGCTGGTCTCTAGCCGCATGGGCGGAGATACAGGAGGGAGAAAAAAATGAGTACATTAGGTGCTTTTCGCAAGAAACCGGACGATATGGGGTTACTCGGTAAAATCGGCTTTTACTTCATTCTCATTCTTGGAGCTCTAGCCTCTGTATTCCCCTTTTATTGGATGTTCGTTGTTGCATCAAACGATAAAGGTGCAGTGTTTCATGTCCCACCGCTTCTAACCTTAGGAGATCAGTTCATAGATAATTTCAAAAGAGTGCTGGAGAAGTCAGATTTCTTCCAAGCGATCGGAAATTCCTTGTTCGTTTCATCGATGGTTACGATTTCTGTAGTATTTTTCTGTACATTGGCTGGATATGCCTTTGCCAAGTATGAATTTCCGTTTAAAAATATATTGTTTTATTTTGTCATTGCTACACTGTTCGTACCACAGCAGCTTGGGGTTTTGCCAACGTATGTCATTATGGCCAAGCTTCATTGGATCGACTCCTTCAAGGCGCTGATCGTTCCTGCCATGGTAAATGCCTTCGGGATTTTCTGGATGCGTCAATATATTTCCACAGCAGTACATACAGAACTGATTGAAGCAGGCCGGATTGACGGAGGCGGACATTTTCGAATCTTCTGGAACATTGCGATCCCGGTTATTACTCCGGCGATGGCTACACTAGGTATTTTGAATTTCATGACGGTATGGAATGACTTCTTCTGGCCTTTGGTTGTGTTAAAAAGTCGGGAGCATTACACGATTCAAATCGCATTGCAGCAGCTGTTTACGACGCGGGACGGTATCGATTATGGGATGATTATGTCAGCGACCTTTACAGCAACACTGCCATTACTTGTTGTATTCCTATTGTTCAGCCGTTGGGTTATAGCCGGTCTTACCTCAGGAGCCATAAAAAGCTAAGATTACTTTTTCAGTGCAAGCAAGGACTTTTGAGCATGATGAAGAATACTAGAGAACAGAGACAGCAGGAGGAAGGGAAAGACGATGAAGCTCCGCCGTAAAATCTTGTTCGCTATTATTCTTCTCGTGTTTATTCCTGTGATATTAATGGGAACCGTAACGTATATTAATTTCTCGAATGCCATGGAGAAGAAATCAAGTAATTTCTACTGGATCTCTCTTCTAGAGACCGACCGTAAGCTGAAATTCGCACTCAGTGAAATAGCCTCTATTTCAAATTCCGCCATCACACAGCCAGCCATTCAACAGACACTTAAGCAACCTGAATTTGTTATTACTTATGACCGCAAACAAGAAATCAATAACCTGCTGATCAATCATCCTATGATTACTTCATTCAGTCTTTACAGTAAGGATCAGCTGTTATATCAATATAATGCACCCATGTCTTATGAAGATATGAAAAAACAAATTTGGTACGGTTCAATGGAAAGCGCTGAAGGGCGCCCTGTTTGGTCCGGTCCCGGGGAGAATGGATCGGCTCAAGCCGGAAATCCTGTACTTATTCAAGCCAGAGTCATCAAGGATTATTACTCGTTGGAGGATATCGGGTACCTAGTCGTGTATGTGAAGCCGGATCTGCTAGATCAGATTTTTTGGGAAGCGGCTACCTTGAAGAAAGGTGATATTCTGCTTGTGAATAAGCAAGGGAATATAGTCTTTAATAAATCCGGTGAACACATTGGGCAGCGGACAGATTTCCCTTTCCTGGAAAGTCATTATTCCAAAGAGCAAGACTATTACATTGACTATTATGAGGATGAGAAATCTCTGATTACTTTCCTCCCTTCGCATAATTTAGATTGGTATTTGGTAGCGATTACACCGATGAATCTTATTTCCTCGGAATCGGACACGATCCGCAACATTGCGATCATCTTGGTCATGGTATCCCTGCTATCTGCCGTTTTGTTTGACCGTTATTTCGTTACTCGACTCGTACGTAGTATTAACAGTGCAGTGAACGGAATGAAGCGGGTGAAACAGGGGATATTTATGCCCATCACTACACCCCATCGCGCGGATGACGAAAGCGACCTGCTGATTGACGGATTCAATCAGATGAGTACGCAGATCAATGAGTTGATTGAACAGGTGCAGACCGAGCAGGGGCGCAAGAAAGAAGCGGAGCTGCAGGCGCTGATGGCCCAGATCAATCCCCATTTTATCTATAATTCACTGGAATCCATTAACTCAATGGCTGTACTGCAAGGGAATAAGGATATTAGTAAAATGGTGATCTCTCTCGGCAAGCTGCTGCGTATCAGTATCAGTCAAAATCAGGAGCTTATCCCGCTGCATATGGAGTTTGAACACGTGCGTCATTACTTGGATATTCAGAAATTCCGTTTTGAGGACAAATTCTCCTATGCCATTGAAATTCCTGAGAATCTCAGAACCTATATGACTCAGAAACTGATTGTACAGCCTATTGTAGAAAATGCTTTGTACCACGCCATTGAGCAGATGGAGAATCCGGGTACGATTGTGCTTGAGGCGAGTGAGGTCGGTCCTGACCTTATCATTATGGTGAAGGATAACGGGCCCGGCTTCGACCTTTTGACATTGCAAAGTCTTTGGGACAAAGAAACCGGCAATCAGAAGAAATACAATGACAGCGGTGTAGGACTCAAAAATGTGCACGAACGCTTAAACATTCGTTTTGGCAGCCCGTACGGCATTCTTGTATGTTCATCCCCTGGGTTCGGTTCAACCATCCGCATCCGAATACCAAAAATACTACCTTGAACATCAGGGACAAAGGGGAGAATGCCGTGAAGTGGCTAATGAAATGGGGATGGATTCTGCTATATGTCGTTTCTATGACCAGTGCCGTTCTGTTTATCACCCTTGGTGACCGGGAACCTATAGAAGATCAATCGCCGGATAAAATAACGCTGACGTTCCGCCACTTCTGGATGAAGGAGCATGACCGTCCGCTGCTGAGTATTTTTGAAGAGATCGTGAGTGACTATCAACAATCTCATCCGAACGTCAAAGTGAACTTTGAAGGCCTCGATCAGACCATCCACCGTGAACAAAAGCTGAAGAGCGAGATGGTAACCGGTACGCCTCCGGATATGTTTGTATTGTTCGGCGGGGCAGAGATGGAGCCGTATATACGGTCCAACCGACTGATGGATTTATCTGACTTTGTAGAAGAGAATGGGCTGGGCAACCAGTTCAAGGATATTCATCTGTGGACATTAAACAAACATATCTATGGCTTGCCCATTGAGGGGAACGCCGAACCTTTGTATTACAACAAAACTCTATTCAGTAAGCTGGACCTAAAGATCCCTGAGACCCTTGCGGAATTGGACGCAGCTATCATTAAATTGGAGAAGAACGGATATATCCCTTTTGCACTGGGGAATGAGGACCGGTGGCCGGCGGGGATTTTTGCCCAATACTTGATGGATAGGTATGCCGGTTCTACGCTTATCAATAATCTGGTGACAGGGAAAGACCAGTCTACATTTCAGAATATAGAATATGTTCAAGCCTTCAACCATCTAGATAAATGGGTAAAAGACGGTGCTTTCAGTCCGGGAGCTAACGATCTATCCACGGAGAAGGCCGTTCAACTGTTTACCAACGGAAAAGCTGCTATGTATTTGAACGGGAACTGGGATATTAATTTATTCTCCGGCGGGGATACGCCAGCTAATTTTCAAAATGAGGTGGGGGTTATTTCATTCCCTACGCTAAAGGTTGGGGAGGAAGCTTCCATTGCCGGCGGGTATACGATGGGAATCGGTTTATCCTCTAATTTAAATGGAGCTAAGCGGGAGGCGGCGTTAGAGCTGATGAAAGCTTTTTACACGAAGGATGTGCAGACTCGTATCGTATATGAAGGTTTGCGTATTCCGTCCATGCAGATTTCCTTTGATCCCGAGAAGACAGGACCTGTATTTGCTCAGGTTATGCGCCTCATGGAGGAGAGTCGTCTGAGCTTTGTTCCCTATGACAATGTTTTGTCACCGGAAGTGAAAAAGACGTTTTTGAGTGTAATTGAAGAAATGATTGATGGGAGTAAGGATTCTGACCATGCACTACGGCAACTACAGTCGGCTTCTGAGCAGTACTGGAAACTGATCCAAAGCTCTAACGTTAATTAATACCTGGGGGTGCTGCAATTGGGAGTACAACAAGAGAAATACAAAGTGATATTGGTCGATGACGAGCCCATCATTCTTCGCAGCTTGAAAATGGCCATTCCGTGGAATGATCTTCAGCTCGATATCGTTGGTGAAGCCAGGAACGGGGAGGCAGCACTTCGCCTGATCAGTGAATGCTCTCCGCATATTATTATCAGCGACATCCGAATGCCTGTTATAGATGGAATTACCTTAATGAAAGAAGTGCTGTCACGCAATTCCAAGCTTATTTTTATTTTTATAAGCGGCTATGGGGAGTTTGAGTATGCTCGTGAAGCATTGCGGCAGGGAGCTTTTGACTATTTACTGAAGCCCATTGATCATGATGAGCTGACGGGCATGCTAACCCGGGCTAAATTAAGGCTGGACCAACAGAAAGAGAATGATCAGCTGCTACATTCGGTACATATGCTGTCCTTATTAGCCAGAGAGCGTATGTTTGCAGAATTCACTTTGGGCAATCCGCGTCCCTTACAGCATTTACAATGGCTAGAGAACAGTGAGCTGGAGGGAGATTATTTCATGGCAGTCGTCCAGCTCGACCATTATGCGTCTCTGACTACGAAGTGGAGTGCCGAAGAGAAACGGCTATGGCTGTTCGCGGTCCGGAATATAACAGAGGAATGGTCCATGGAAAATGGCGGGATGACGGTGTTTCCTTTTCATAACGGGGAGTGGATTATCCTGTTTCCGGGTTCACTAAGCAGCGAGAAGGTAAGTCTCGGAGAAAACTTGACTCGCTCGATTATAAGATACTCCAAATTATCTTGCTCTGTAGGAATTAGTCGCAATACGCGTGGTATTGATCAATTAAGCACCATCTATCCATTGGCGGCAAAAGCATTGTATCAACGTTTCTATTCCGGTCAGTCTGGAGTTTATATTGATGAAGACAAGTTAATTCCAGGGAGTCGGGAGATTAAATACCCTAAGGAATTAGAAGCCGCGTTAATGGACAGTATCCGAACCTTGGATTTGGAGCGCATGTTAACCCTTTTTGATGAGGTGTCAGCGGTGATCGAAGTGCAGGCCCTTCCCAAAGAAATAGCTGAGCGGCTCATCATTGAGATGGTTGTTGTGCTGTATAGACAATTTGAGCATTTAAATTTATTAGCAGATTGGTCCTTGGATGGTTTGCTGAGCAAGCTGCATACGCTGGAAACCCTAAGTGAGATGATTGACGCCCTGAAGCAGGAATTTCGGGAATGGATGTTGCAAAGCAACAAGACCGTGACCCGTGAGGACGGACGAAGTGTCATTGAGAAATCCATACGGTATATCGACAGTAACTATCATAAAGATCTGAGCATTGAGGAAGTATCCGAGCTGGCGGATCTTAGCATTAGTCATTTCTGCACGCTGTTCAAGCAAATTTCCGGCTATACCTTTTTGGAGTATGTCACGTACTGCCGCATGGAGAAAGCGAAAAATATTCTGCAGAACAGTAATGTAAAGGTATACCAGATTGCACCGCTTGTCGGTTACCAGGACTCCAGATATTTTACCCAAGTGTTCAAAAGAGCTACAGGAAAGACTCCTACGGAGTATAGGGAGCAGAATGCTAAAGAGGTAAATTAGGCAAGATGTGGCTGAATGGACGCTCCGCGAACGGACCGTTGCTACAATCGCAAACGATTAATCTTGCTCTTGAGTATGACAAATGTCATACTCTCCACTTGATGTTTATGACTAACAAATCGGGGATACAATATCTATAATTAAAAATAGATACATGTAGATTTTCTTGCCAGAAACATCAAGGAGGAACCCTTACGATGAATAAAGATCACACCAAACAACTTATCAACTTAAAAAAGAGTGTTGCCCCTTACGAAAAATATGATCGAGAAGCGAGCATTAGACAGCTTGTGAATACCTTGGTGCCGCTTGTGTTTTTATGGTACGCAACATATCTCAGTCTGTCTGTTTCCTACTGGCTTACGCTCTTGTTGGCGGTTCCGACAGCCGGTTTTGTGATCAGAACGTTTATAATTTGCCATGATTGCTGTCATGGATCGTTCTTTAAAAGTCGTAAGGCCAACGATATTATCGGCACCATTACGGGAATCATTTCCCTAGTTCCGTATCGGCAGTGGAAGCATAGCCATTCCATTCATCATGCCGGAAGCAGCAACCTCGATAAAAGAGGAATTGGTGATATCTGGATAATGACTGTTGAGGAATATGAGGCCGCAAGCGCCTGGAAGCGTCTATATTACAGATTCTACCGTCATCCGTTGGTGATTTTCGGGATCGGACCGATTGCAGTCTTTGTTATTCAATACCGCTTTAATGCCAAAGGCGCAAAACGCAAGGAACGGATGAACACCTATCTGACTAACTTCTCTATTGCTGCTGTGTACGGATTACTTACTTGGGCTATCGGCTGGCAGGCTTTTCTTCTGGTTCAGATCCCTATTGTATTTGTTTCTGGTTTTCTTGGAATTTGGATGTTCTATGTTCAGCATCAGTTCGAGGATACGTTCTTCGAGAAGGAAGAAGATTGGAGTTATGTCCAAGCAGCGGTAGAAGGAAGCTCCTACTATAAACTGCCTAAGGTGCTCCAGTGGATCACGGGCAATATCGGATTCCACCATGTCCATCATTTAAGTCCAAAGGTACCTAATTATAATTTGGAAAAAGCACATAACGCCACACCGCCGCTCCATAAAGCTACGACCATCACCATTAAAACAAGTCTTAAGGCGCTCCACTACCGCTTATGGGATGAGGAGAATAAAGCCTTTATCACTTTCAAGCAGCTAAAATCCAGACTTCGCAATCCGGAACACGCGGCTGAGGATCTAATTATTAAACAGCGAAGATTACAAAATGAATAGCGCATAAAAGTGCAGACCATAAGCAGTAATTCAGAGGGAGATTAAAGCCGAGCAATGCTTACCGGTTTTGATCTTCTTCTCTTTTTAATGTGGTTTACCGGATACGGTCAGGTTTATGCTAAAATAAGGGTATCAATTCATTGGAAAAAGGATGGCGGACATGCAGAAGTGGCATCATATCTTTCACAAAAGTACGGGTCTAAGTCCTTATGTCTGGGCTGTTTTTTACATTCTGCCTTTTTACTTTATCTTTCGATCCTCCTCCATGTATGAAGTGGTCTCCGGGATTATCATGATAGCTGTTTTTTTCATATGTTATGTGCTCTCATTTATATCCAAAGGCTGGGTCGTTTATTTCTGGACAAGTGTACAGATTGTGGTCTCTATCGCGATGACACTGTTGTTCGGATATGTATACTTTGCGCTTTTCCTGGCATTTTTCATTGGTAACATACAGAATCGTATCGGGTTCTTTACCCTATATTCAATACATCTGGTGACGACAATTGTTACGATTAACTATGGATTACTTTCGCGGAATCCCGTGTTCATTACCCAGCTGCCCTTTGTACTTGTCAGTATGATTGCTGTTGTGCTGCTTCCAGTGACCACCTATAACCGCAACAATCAGGATAAGCTGCAAGGTCAGCTGGAACATGCTAATAAGCGTATTTCCGAGATGGTCAAGCAAGAAGAACGTCAGCGGATTGCCCGTGATCTGCATGATACACTGGGTCAGAAGCTGTCACTCATTGGGCTGAAAAGCGATTTGGCCGGCAAGCTGATTACCAAAAATCCGACGCAAGCGATTTCTGAGATTAATGACGTACGCCAGACGGCAAGAAGTGCCTTGAAAGAGGTGCGTGAGATGGTCACGCAGATGCGAGGTATTCGGTTGGAGGATGAGCTGCTGCGGATACGACAGCTTTTAGATGCTGCTGAAATTGAATTTATATTGGAAGGCAACCCGAAGCTGACTAATACGTCACTTATTACCGAGAATGTCCTAAGCATGTGCATTAAAGAAGCCGTTACCAATGTGGTTAAGCACAGTAAGGCCGAGGTCTGCCATATCATTATTGAGCCGTCTCGGACGGACCTCATGAT
This sequence comes from Paenibacillus wynnii, assembly GCF_000757885.1. Lineage (NCBI taxonomy): Bacteria > Bacillati > Bacillota > Bacilli > Caryophanales > Paenibacillaceae > Paenibacillus > Paenibacillus wynnii. The sequence goes on from NZ_JQCR01000003.1 coordinate 685,061, forward strand.
TAAAGTGCAGGATAATGGTGCAGGAATTTCAGACAATAATGTATATTTTAAAGGACATGGATTGCAAGGAATGAGAGAAAGGCTAGAATTTGTAAACGGCTGTATGGATATCGTTAGCGATCAGGGTACGACCCTTGTCATTAAGGTGCCCAATGTATTTAAACAGGCCGATCAGGAGGCTAATATATGATAAAAATTGTGATTGCCGAGGATCAGCGAATGCTGCTGGGCGCATTGGCTTCGCTGCTTGATTTGGAAGAGGATATGAAGGTAGTGGGCAGGGCAAGTAACGGGGAAGAAGCCGTAAAGCTGGTGCAGATCCATAAACCGGATGTATGTATCATGGACATTGAGATGCCGGCTATGAGCGGTCTTGAAGCCGCAGAGGCGATTAAGGGGTCAGGTTGTAAGGTGATGATTCTCACGACTTTCGCCCGGGCAGGCTACTTCGAACGTGCAGTAAAGGCTGGGGTTAATGCTTATCTGCTGAAAGATAGCCCGAGTGAGGAGCTGGCGCTCGCTATCCGCAACGTGATGACCGGGCGCCGGATATACGCCCCCGAGCTTATGGATGAGGCTTATGGCGGCGAATCTAATCCGCTCACACAGCGGGAGAAAGAAGTTCTAGGACTAATAGCCGACGGCAAAAATACGAAGGAAATCGCCAGCCAGCTGTACATCACAACTGGAACTGTACGTAATTATATCTCCGTGATCTTGGATAAGCTTGGTGTTGGCAACCGGATTGAAGCTATTACCCGTTTCAAAGAGAAGGGCTGGTTCAAATGAATGAGCAAGGGTGTCTCATAAAGCCATGAAAATGGTTGTGGGACACCTTTTGTTAAAATTATAGGCAAACAGATGATCTTGTTTGCTGGGAATGGGTAATAATATCCAAGCTGATCTATTATATATAAAAACTATTATATTTACTGAATAGGGAGGGAACTTATTTGGTTGAACTTACATCTTCTTACGTGGATTCACTCGCCCCTAATGCCGCAGCCATTAAGAACGGTCAAGGACTTGTAAGGAAGAGAAGCTTCGTGCAGCTTAACCGTTCAGAAAACGGAGAATTACTCTTCGGACAATGCTCAGGCAGCGGGAAATCCAACTATGAATGTTCTGTAGATTTTATGTCCCCGGATAAGCCGGTATTCCGTTGTACCTGTCCTAGCAGGCAATTTCCATGTAAGCATGTGTTGGGCCTGATGTATGCTTCTGCAGAAGGTCAAGCATTTACGGTAGACGTTGTACCTGAGGATATTACCTTGAAGCGTGAAAAGGCCGAGAAGCGTGTAGAGTCCAAAGTGAACCAACTGACGGAAGAAGCCGTATTAAAGCCTAAAAAAGTGAATAAGTCTGCATTAAAGAAAAAAATCACCACGCAGTTGGAAGGACTGGATGTACTGGAGAAGCTGATCCTTTTCCTGATTCGTGGCGGACTGGCTACGATTGACAGCAAAACGATATCTCATATTCACGAGCATGTGAAACAGATGGGGAACTATTATTTATCAGGTGCACAAGTAGAGCTTCGACGGTTCGCGCTGCTGTTGTCACAGGATCACGATCGTGAGCAGAGCTATACATATGCCGTAGATCAATTAACTCGGCTTCATTCATTCATTAAGAAAGGCCGGACCTACTTGACTGCCAAGCAGGAGGACCCGGAGCTTGCCCTGGATCATGAATCTACAATTGAAGAGTGGCTCGGCCATGCATGGCAGTTATCGGAGCTGAAAGAATGCGGCCTGATAAGGGAAAATGCAGAATTGCTTCAACTAGCCTTTTATAGCTATAACGATACCGCTCGTCAGGAACATGTAGATATAGGCTTCTGGATGGAAATATCCAACGGAGAAATACACCGCACGATACAGTACCGGCCCTACAAGGCTGCTAAGTTTATCAGAGAGGATGACAGCTTCTTTGAGGTTGCTCAGATTCCGGCTTTAAATAGATATCCCGGCGGTATGAATGCCCGTGTACGGTATGAGGAAATGATCCCCAGACCTCTGACGGCAGCTGACTTGACCGAAGTTACAAACAGTGCACAGCGCTCTTATGCGGAGGTCATTAAAAAGGTGAAGAATCAGCTCAAAAATCCACTCAGTGATACTTCACCGGTTGTACTGCTGCATGTATCTAAGCTGAGCCAAACAGAAAGCGGCCAATACGCAATCGAGGATGAGACTGGCGAGTTGTTAGTCCTTGAGGATCTTTTATCTTTGCCGCAAGGGACGGTTTCCTTTCTTCCTTTTCTTGATCCCATACAAGTAGAAGACAGTTCGGTACTGGTGATGTTCGAACACCGTATGGATCAGGGAAGGCTTATCGCGCAGCCTCTGACGTTTATTACTCGAACTCTTGTCACCCGCCTTTTATACTAGCAGAACCATAAGTTGGGAGGATCAACGATGAGTAAAGATTTATTGCAGGAGCTTCATCAAGAGGTAAGAAGGCTCTATATTGCCGGAAGTGATTTGGCGCCGGGAGATTTCCGGTTAAAGAGGCTTTTACCGCAGTTTGAGCAACTTGGGACACGGGCACCTATCTTTAAGAAATTAGGGGAAGGCATTACCGAGCTTCTGGAAAGTTCGGAGGGTCAGGGGCAGGAAACGGCTATAAAGCTTCAGAATCTCACCTCGCTACTAGGTTCAGTGCTGCGTACTCAAGGCTCAACTACACCTGACGGTGTGTCTGTGGACCTTAGTTACCGGCCTATAAATTTGTCAACGAGCTTCTCCTACCGGAAGCTGGCACAGGTGCAAAGAGCACTAACTACAACTGGAAGCGGACGCTACGAAATTGTAACTGAAGCATTTGCACAAGGAATATTCCGGGATTTACGTCTATTTCCATTAGCTATTAAAGCGCTGGATGATCCATATGTGGAGATTGCTGAATTCGCTAAAGATAAGATTCTTCCTGCCTACGGACAGCCAATAGTCCCGCATCTACTAGAGATCTTCAACCCCTCCGGCAGCAAAAGTGAGGTTCGCAAGCTACAGGTCATCCGCAAAGTAGGCGGTACTGAGGTCCTTGGGGTGATCTACAATGCAGCAGAGAATGGAACGGACGATATTAGAGTAGAGGCAATCAAATGCCTATCGGGCTTTGATGAATATGTGCAGGCACTGCTGCAATGGACGAAGAGTAAGAAAAAAGTGATTCGGGAAGCTGCCTATGAAGCCTTAGCCTCTGGGGGTACTTTGCTAGGCAGAGAACGGCTATATGAAGCTTTTCTAGGAAATGACAGAGGGCTGGTAGCGGAAGCATTGGTGAAATGGCCGTCTCCACAGTTGACGGAGCAGTTGTCACCTCTTTTTATGGCTGAGCTTAAGCAAGCTCCTATAGAGACGGATGATAAGAAAAAGTGTGAGGCCGTATTTAATACGATCGGCCCCTTTATAACCGCTTTAGAAGAGCAACGAAATAAACAGCTTGATGAGATTTACAGCTATGTTGTGAAGGAATATAAGCAGTTCCTTGCTCTGGGTTGGATTCCATTAATTGATCAAGCGGCATTATACCTGGAGAAGACCGGTTCAATGGAAGCCTTGGAACTGCTTCAGGTACTGGAGAAGCAGAACCTGCGTTATTTTCCTCATTACTTCAGAGCCGCAAGGATGCTAATGTCACCGAAGGATATTTATAACCATTTTACTGGGAACCTAATCGATAAATTAAAATCATTTGTATCGAAATCTGCGCTTCAGCGTGAGAAACAGCTCTTGGAAACTCTTGAGACTCAAGTTATGCACTGTACACAGTTGGTTTATGAAGTACCGCCGGAGTTAGACGGAGGTGACACTCATTACACACTTGAGATGATGTCTGCAGAGGAGATTTCAACACAATGGGATCCCCGCTGGCTGGACTGGCTGATCGAACGGGATTCAATGGATCTAGTCTGTGCATTTGCCCGACCTGGGCATAAGGCTGCTGAGGAATATATATTGAATAAATTGCACAATGAGCCAATCGGCAGAAAAAATTACTACTCCGATGACGTGAAACATGTCCTCATGGGCCTAGAGCGTACGGGGATGGAAGAATCAGAACGATTAGAGCTGCTGATGACTGTATTAGAGAACAGAAAGCGGTATCATCCGTACATGTTTGATTATTATCTATTTGATATGATGCTCCGCTTCCCTATAAGTTATATCAGCCGCATTGAGGCTGCCGCTACGCAACATAAATATGAAGCCAGCCGACAGTTGGAGGTTGTATCTAGACATTTGCACAACAAATCACGTATCTAGCGCCTTAAATGAAAAGGAGATGTATCGATGACTATTGGGCAAGATCAACTTCAGGATTACATGCGACTGCCTGCAGAGATGCTGTACAGTGGGGAGTTGGAAGCCCTTCGTAAAGCAGATACAGGAAAGATTCCGTCAGGCTGGCAAATGTCACCCCGCTCGGTGCTGACATTCATTGCAGGGGGTAAAGCCGGTAAAACGGAAATTACCCCCAAATATATCGGCAATACGCGTCTGATTGAGATGGCTATTGCAACGCTTGTTACTGACCGGGCACTTCTCCTTATAGGAGAGCCAGGTACCGCAAAATCATGGTTGTCTGAGAATTTGGCGGCGGCTATCTACGGGAATTCGGGGCTGGTTGTTCAAGGAACTGCAGGAACTAGTGAAGAACATGTTCGCTATTCTTGGAACTATGCGATGTTGCTAGCAAACGGCCCAACACCGGAAGCGCTTGTGAAAAGCCCAATTATGCGGGCAATGGAGAGCGGGGGCATTGCACGCTTTGAAGAAATCTCTCGCTGTGCTTCAGAAGTTCAGGATGCTCTGATCTCGATTTTGTCGGAGAAGACGATTTCTGTTCCTGAGTTGGCCAAAGAGACAAGCGCGCGTAAAGGGTTCTCCATCATCGCTACTGCGAATACAAGAGACCGCGGCGTCAACGAGATGTCAGCAGCGCTGAAAAGACGCTTCAACATTATTGTGCTGCCTGCTCCGGCGGATATCGAAACAGAGCTTTCGATTGTCAAGAAGCGGGTTCGTGAGATTGCTTCTTCTTATGAACTGCAGGCTTCTTTTCCTGCGGATGAAGCGTTGCTTAAGGTGGTTACTATCTTCCGCGAGCTGCGAAGCGGCATGACGCTGGATAAGAAAGAGAAGTTGAAATCACCTGCCGGTGTAATTTCTACTGCTGAGGCAATCTCCCTATTAACCAACAGTATGGCGTTGGCTGCCAGCTTCGGCACTGGAGAGCTTACAGATGCCGACTTGGCTTCCGGGCTACAAGGAGCAATTGTGAAGGATGATGACAAGGATAAGCTGGTTTGGAAGGAATACCTGGATAATGTAATGAAGAAAAGAGGAGCGGAATGGCGGGGACTCTACCAGGCCTGTAAGGAGATGAACGAGTGACATCGAAAGCGGATGCTCCAGTGCATATTTTCGGGGTGAGACATTTATCTCCAGGCGGTGCGAATCATCTTCTGAAGTACTTGGATAAGCTTCAGCCTACAGCGGTTCTTATAGAAGGACCTACGGATGCCACAGACGAGATCAGGCATTTGACGAATCTGGTTACGAAGCCACCTGTCGCTATATTAGCTTTCACCGATGAGATCCCGGTGCGCACGGTGTTATGGCCTTACGCCGTTTACTCTCCCGAGTATCAAGGCATGAAATGGGCTCAGGAGAACGGTGTCTTCTGTTCATTCATTGATCTTCCTTCCTCAGTGACACTTGCGATGAAGGATACTTTAGGACGGTCCCCACAGCAAGAAGCCGATAAGGAGCTTTCTATATACACACGAATAGCAGAGCTTGCCGGAGAATACGACTATGACATGTATTGGGAGCGCAATTACGAGCACAACGCAAGTGAGGATGCATACCGGGATGCGATTTTGTGCTTTTCTGCGGAGATGAGAGAACTGTCCGAGGAGAAGGAGATGCGGGAGCAGCCTGCAGAGTTTGCTTATAATTATGTTCGGGAGTCTTATATGCGGCGCCAAATCAAGAATACAATTGCCAATGGTCACGATCCGCACAAGATTGTGGTGATCTGCGGTGCTTACCACGCAGCAGCCTTAGCTGATCTAACGGAAGCCATGAGCGATGAAGAAATGACAGCGTTGCCCTCGCGGAGTACTAAGTTGACTCTGATGCCCTACTCGTATTATAAGCTTTCCACAATGTCCGGGTATGGTGCAGGTAACGGAGCGCCCCATTACTTTGAGATGATGTGGGAGGCTATGGAAGCTGGCGTACCAGAGGAACTGCCGCATCTTTACTTATCTTCTATAGCAAGACACATGCGGGGAAGCGGAACCCAGCGATCTACTGCTGAGGTGATAGAAGCTGTTCGGTTGGCGGAATCTTTGGCCGCATTGCATGAAGGCAGCGCGCCTACTTTGCGGGATTTGCGTGATGCTGCTCAGACTCTACTGGGTCACGGAGATCTTACAGTTGTTGCAGAAGCCTTGGCGAAGCTTGACGTGGGGACAGCTATTGGGAGCCTCGCTGAAGGTGTAAGCCAGACTCCGATTCAGGATGATTTGAACCGTTATCTGAAGAAATTGAAGCTGGAGAAATATAAGACAACGGTGGCAACCCCTTTGTCATTAGACCTTAGAGAGAATCGCAGAGTTTCCTCCGTGGAGGCTGCATTTTTGGATCTGAACCGTTCCTTTCTTTTCCACCGCCTTAGTTTGCTCAGCATATCCTTTGTGAAGAGCCAACCCAGTGGACAGGATGGGGCAACGTGGGCGGAGAACTGGATTATCCAGTGGACACCTGAGGTAGAGATTCAGGTTGTTGAGTCCACATTACTGGGTGAGACCATAGAGGTAGCCTGCGGTTATGTTCTTCGGGAGAAGTTAAATGAATGCCAATCCATTGCTGAGGCCTCGGCTCTGATCCGCATGTCTTATCATTGCGGTATGACGTCACAAATGGAAGACGGTAGAAGAACACTGCAGGATCTGGCTGCAGACAGCCGAGATGTTGTGCAGATAGCTGCGGCGGCCCGTGAGCTGTCCATGATTATCAACTTTGGAGATATCCGCAAGATCGATACTGAACCTCTGGTTCCGCTGCTAGAACAGTTGTTCATGCGCGGCTGTCTATATCTCTTGGATAACAGCAATTGTAATGATGAAGCCGCAAGCGGCCTAATTACAGCAATGAATGAGTTGAATAGGATTGCGCTTGATCATAGTGAAACTGTTGATGAGCGGTTATGGCTACAGGAGCTGTTGAATTTGTCCGAGCGCGACGACCGCAACCCTCGGTTATCCGGATTTGCCTGTGCCATACTCATGGAGCGTGGAAAAATCACAGTTCAGCAATGCGCTGTCGAAGTCTCAAGGCGTTTATCGCCGGGTATTCCAGCAGATTTGGGTGCGGGCTGGTTCGAAGGGCTTTCCATGCGTAATCGGTATAGTCTGTTATCACGGCTGAGCCTGTGGGAACAGCTCAATGAGTATATTAATTCCTTGCAGGATGAAGAATTCAGACGTGCACTTGTATTTTTAAGAAGAGCATTCAGCACCTTCTCAACGAAAGAAAAGACGATGATTGCGGAGTTGCTTGGTGAGGTATGGGGAGTGAATGTTGAACAGGCTGCAGAGGTCCTTACGGGTGAACTTAAGGAGGAAGAGACAAAAATGCTGGATGATCTGAATGATTATGACTTCGAGGATTTTTAAGGATGATGAATCGCAGAGAAGCAAGTTCAGTCTCTCGGTGGCGGCTGATATTGGGCCAAGAAGCGGAAGGACAGTTATCTAATTACTGTGAAGATGGAAGAATGGCTCTAACCGATGAGGAGCGGATTATGGATGCTGCGCTTGCGGCCATTTATGATGATACAGGAACAGTAGTAGGAGGTTCTTCCTCCGGGACCCGATCAGGAAAAGGAGCCGGGTCAGGCCATGCCGCTATCCATCTTTCCAAATGGCTTGGGGATGTTCGCACTTTTTTCGCGGAGGATGTTGTATCCATTATTCAGAATGATGCCATGGAACGTAAAGGCTGGAAGCAGCTGCTCTTCGAACCGGAACTGTTGGCCACTGTGAAGCCGGATATTCAGCTTGTTGGCACACTCCTGTCACTGAAGGGGAAGATTCCCGAGAAAACCAAAGATACAGCACGGCTGCTCGTCAAGGCCGTAGTCGATGATCTCGTAAAACTGCTGGAAACGGATATTCGCCGCGCTGTTACCGGTGCACTCAACAAGAGACAACATTCTCCTCTGCCGTCCTTAAGCGGTCTTGATTGGAAGCGGACTATTGGGCGGAACCTGAAGCATTATGATCAAGAACGGGGGATTATTATCCCGGAGCGCTTCTACTACTATGACCGTGCTCGCCGAAGTAAAGAATGGACAGTGATCGTAGATATTGACCAAAGCGGATCTATGGCAGATTCGATTATTTGGGCCTCAATTATCGGTTCAATCTTTGCCTCTATTCCATCTTTAAGCACAAGAGTAGTCGTGTTCGACACTGAGGTTGTGGATTTGACGGAACAATGTGCGAATGATCCTGTAGATATGCTGTTTGGCATTCAACTTGGCGGTGGAACCGACATCCATAAATCAGTAAAGTATTGCGAACAGTTTATTGAAGAGCCGAAGAAGACCCTGTTCATAATGGTTTCGGATCTATATGAGGGTGGCAATCAATCCGCATTGATCCGCCGAATGCGTGACCTCAGAGAGTCAGGGGTGCGAACGATGTGCTTGCTGGCCTTGTCAGATCATGGAAAGCCTTATTATGATGAGCATTTGGCAAAACAGCTGTCACGTGATGGGACACCCTGCTTTGCCTGCACACCTGCTCTGTTGCCAGCATTGGTGGAAGGCGCACTAAAAGGGCAGGATCTTGCAGAACTCTCCAAGCGTTTGGGAACCCTTCAAGGCTAGACCTCTAGGCAGGAAAAAAAGCGATTTTAAATAGGAGTAATTTATTAAATAATAAACACAGCAGATTTTTAAAGGTGTGCCTGACGGTTGGTTTGTGTTATTCTTAATATTCTGCTGAATTAAATGGTAAGATAGATATATGGATTAAATACATGAATGCTGAACATTGAGGAGAGATCGACATATGAGTGCAAAAAGTAAGGGTGGCGGCACAGGACGCGGTACGGGCAGTAAAGGCTGGACGCGTTGGAATAAAACGGCTAAGCCTATTAAGATCAAAAAGGGTGTGCCTGCTGGACCTGGGGCAAAGGGATCAGAATCAACAAAAGGCAGCAATTCCGGTAAGAGTGGAAACCGCATCTAAACCCATTTAATAAGTAATATGACCATTTACCATAGCTTCAACATCCGGCATAGTGTATGTATGTGCTGGTTTTTTTATAGGAGTGTGAGACATGAGGATCGCGTTTTTGGATTCAGGGATCGGTGGGATCACCGTTTTAAATGAGGCATTGAAGCAACTGCCTGACGAAAACTATTTGTTTTTCGCAGATACCCTACATGTTCCGTACGGAACGAAATCCATGGAAGAAGTTAATGCATGTGTTAAACAATCTGTAGACATAATAATGAATGAGCAAGTTAAAGCACTGGTTATCGCATGTAATACAGCAACAAGTTCAGCCATTTCAGAACTAAGAAGCTCCTATAGTATACCTATCATCGGGATGGAGCCTGCGGTCAAACCTGCTGTGGAAATGAATCGTACAACCGGTAAAAGAGTGCTGGTCCTCGCCACTGAACTGACTTTAAAGCAATCCAAATATACAGAGCTGGTCTCTCGTGTAGATGATCAGTGCATCGTGGATTCGATGCCTCTACCTGAACTTGTGGAGCACTGCGAAGCACTTAACTTCGACAGGAAGAATATTCAGGATTTTTTTACAACAAAACTGGCAGCCTTTGACCTAGATAGCTATGGCACAATTGTACTAGGTTGCACACATTTTCCTTACTACACCGACATCTTGAAAGAGATGCTGCCTGAACATATTCAAGTGGTTGATGGAAATGCCGGTACTGTAAATAGGTTATCCCAAGTATTGCAAAGCACAGATCGCATGTATTCAAATAGCTCGTCAAGGATAGAATATATGTGCTCCAATAATGATCCGGAATACATTAAGAAGATGAAAAGGGCAATGGAAATCCTGCATCTTTAATCTTGACTTATTCATGGTGATCATTGTATTCTTAATAAATTATTACGAAGTGAACTGCTTAATTTCATATGGGTATACAAAAACGGAGGAGCCTGTCACCAAGGGCTTCTTCTTTTTATTTTCAGCTATACAAAATTATCTTTTGGAAAGTGGAGGAATTAAACATCATGGAACAGCAAGCAATCTGGGCGATAGGGATTTTTCTAGTTATTTACGCACTAATTATTTCTGAAAAGATACATCGGACAATTATAGCCATGATCGGTGGATTACTTATGGTTGGGCTAGGAATTGTTGATCAGGAAACGGCCCTGCATCATATTGATTTCAATACTCTTGGCCTTCTAATCGGGATGATGATTATTGTAAGCATAACCGCGGATACGGGACTGTTTAAATATATAGCCGTCTGGGCCGCCAAAAAGTCTAAAGGGAATCCAGTCAGCATACTCATTGCCTTGGCGCTGATTACAGCTGTCGCATCGGCGTTTCTGGACAACGTGACAACAGTGCTGCTTATGGTACCCGTGACCTTTAGTATTACACGTCAGCTTCGCGTGCCGCCGCTTCCCTTTTTATTAACGCAAATTATTGCCTCAAATGTCGGAGGTACAGCTACACTAATTGGTGATCCGCCAAACATTATGATTGGTAGTGCGGTTAAGGAATTAACCTTTCTTGATTTCATCATCAACTTAGCTCCGATCGCTGTTATTGTTTTAATAGTTTATATCCCTATCTTCATCCTTTTGTTTCGCAAACAAATACAAACAACGCCAGCGTTAACCAAGAGTATTATGGATATGGATGAAAAAGAGCTTATAACGGATTCTAAATTACTTCGTAAATGTCTAGCTGTATTAGGGCTTACCATTGTTGGTTTTTTCCTACATCAGACTTTACACTTAGAGTCAGCTACAGTGGCATTAGCCGGAGCTTTTCTACTGCTTCTTCTTACTGGAGAGCATATGATGGAAACAGCATTTACAAAAGTAGAATGGACCACCATATTTTTCTTCGTAGGACTGTTCGTTCTAGTTTCAGGTCTCGTAGAAACAGGTGTAATCGCCAAGCTAGCTGCACAAGCCATCGAATTAACTAACGGCGACCCGGTTGCGACCTCCTTACTAATTTTATGGCTCAGTGCCATAGCATCAGCCTTCCTGGATAATATCCCGTTTGTTGCAACTATGATTCCTATGATTCAAGAAATGGGCAATATGGGTGTAAGTGATTTGGAGCCTTTATGGTGGAGCCTGGCTTTGGGAGCCTGTCTGGGGGGGAATGGATCTCTAATTGGGGCAAGTGCCAACCTTATTGTTGCCGGCATGGCAGGTAAAGAGGGCCATCCGATTAAATTTATGCAATACCTGAAATACGGTTTTCCACTTATGATTTTATCTATCGTTATCTCGAGTTTTTACGTATACTTTAGATACTTAATGTAGTGATAAAAGGGAGCGAAATCTCAATATGGAACTAACCTATCAGATTAACAAGGAATTTATTGAGCTCACAGAAACTGAGATGGAAACGGATGTTGAATTTGAGATTCGAGTTTTAGCGGAAGCTAAGTGGGCAGGAATGAAGAAAATCCAAAAATTCTTTGAGGAAGATAGAGTGTATACGGATGTATTATTTTATGCCTACGAGAACCACCGCTTCCGTGTAATTGTTCGAAAAGATTATTATGTTGATTTTATCCTGGCGTTAATGAAGCACCGCTTTATAGAAAGTGCAGCATGGAGTTAATCTAAACATCAGTGCGTTCCGACATAAACATCGGCACGCACTGTTTTTTTAGTTTTTAGAGGACTTGGATTTCAATTATTCTACCAGTTAGCGAATGGATAAGGGTTAAGGTGGTCTTGTCTGGTGTGAGATAGTGAAGTTTCACGGCATAAACAAGAGGAGTTCCCGGACGTAAAGGTAGGTAATAGCTTTCCACTTCGGGTTCTTTTGCGAGAGCACGCGGGATCAATCCTAACGCCCTTCTAACCGCTTGTTTTTCTGAAATAGCTGCATGCATGGGTCGATGAAAGAGCTGACGTTCCAAATTCGGATGTATGGTGCCTTCTACCTTTCGTATGACACCATCACTACCCATTTCTACGACTAACTGGTCCTTCCAGACGGGTACCTGGAACAGCAGATGTTGAAAATGAACCCTGATTACATTTGTTTTCTTCTCGACTTTGACCACCTTTAGATCGCGACTTAGATTTTGAAGACCGTATAATGTTCTTAATTTATTAAGAAACCCTCGTGCTATCCATTCCGGTGAATGTTTGGATGGCATGGACAATTTCCCTGTGATCAATGAGGGAGTATTAATATTCGAGTTCCATTTCACATCCATAGTCCCATGGCTATCCTTCTCTAATTGATGAAGAACAGAGGTGGACTTAGGTAGCTTCTCTTGAGCGAATGTATGTGTGTTTAAAGGGCTAAATAGCGTAACACACATAACTAGAATGAGGCTGAATATTTTGTACATGTAATGATCCCTCCTTTAAGGTTCTATGTTCATATTTTTTACAACCAGAGAAGGATCTAATCAAAAGATCATAAAAAAAGGATGTGTATTATGAGAGCAGAAAAGTTAAAAGCAGGGGATGAGATACGGGTAATATCACCTGCGGAAAGCTTATCGATTATCACAGCTGAGAATATAGAACAGGCCGTAAGGCATCTAAAGAAATTCGGGTTTGAGGTCACATTTTCAAAACATGCATCTGAAAGAGATGATTTCGATTCATCGGCGATAGAATCCAGAATAGAGGATTTACACGCTGCTTTTCTGGATCCGAGGGTCAAGGGGATATTAACAGCCATAGGTGGTTTTAATTCTAATCAGTTACTTAGAGATATTGATTACTCGATCATCAAGAACAATCCGAAGCGTCTATGCGGCTACTCCGATATAACAGTGTTAAGTAATGCTATTTATGCAAAAACAGGATTAATTACATACTCCGGACCCCATTTTTCAACCTTCGCCATGCGCTATGGGAATGATTATACACTGGATTATTTTCAGAAATTAATGATTGAGAAAAAGGATATAACAGTTGGACATTCCGAGCAGTGGAGCGATGATCTGTGGTTCTTGGATCAGGAGAATCGTAACTACGAAAAGAATCAAGGCCCGTATACCATAAACCAGGGCGAAGCGAAGGGGACTATAATTGGCGGCAATTTGTGTACATTAAACCTGCTGCAAGGCACGGAGTACATGCCTAGTCTAGCTGACTCCATCCTATTTTTAGAAGATGATTATGAGGTCTCACCCGCTACATTTGATCGAGATTTGCAATCACTAATTCATCAATCGGGGTTTGAACAAGTTAACGGAATCGTTATCGGTAGATTTCAAAAAGCATCAATGATGACAAGGAATTTATTGACGAAAATCATTAAAACGAAAAAGGAGTTAGCTGGGATTCCTGTGATAGCCGATGTGGATTTTGGACATACAGCTCCTTTAATTACATTTCCAATTGGTGGGCGGGCAAAGATAAAGGCATTTGAGACAGTGACGGAAATAATAATATCGGAGAATTAGGCTTAAAAGCATCGGGAGATTACGAGGTCTATGTAGATCTTGAGATCTCCTTTTTTAATTTCCAAAATATTGAACAATTGGTATACTTGAAGTTGAGGTGCTGATCATCGAATTTTGAAAATGGAGGCGACGATTAATGGGAACCGTTTATGAAAGCATATTACCAGAACATGAAGCTTTTATTATGGTTTGACTGCAATCGTAATTGAGAGCTCAGCAATAAACTTAGTAATGAAAGAGGAAATATTTTAAGGAGAATATTATGACAGTATTTTTGAAAGGATTGATTATTGGTCTCTCAATAGCAGCTCCAGTGGGACCCATTGGTATTTTGTGTATCCGTCGAACCTTAAATCAAGGGAGATTATACGGTTTTATTTCTGGAGCGGGAGCAGCAACGGCTGATGCATTCTATGGGTGTGTTGCAGCGTTTGGCTTAACCATAATTTCCCACTTCCTAATGGAACAGAGATTATGGATACAATTTGTTGGAGGATTGTTTTTATTATACATGGGGATTCAGTCTATGAGATCAGTTCCAAGTACTAATACAAGGATCTCTTCCTCAGAGGGATTATTAACTTCTTATCTATCAACATTCATACTGACCATAACAAATCCAATGACCATACTAGCCTTTATTGGAGTTTTCGCTGGATTAGGTATTTCAAGTGGAAGTAACACAGAAGCTATTTTTTTAGTAACAGGAGTATTTATGGGCTCGCTGTTTTGGTGGTTATTATTAAGCAATGGTATTGGACTGATAAAAGGGTTTATGAATAATAATTTAATGGCTTGGATAAATCGTTGTTCTGGCATGGTTCTAATCATTTTTGGAATAGTAGCGTTAATAAAGATCTATCTCTAGGGATTACAAGTATAGAAATCAGCGTCGAGGAGGCTATGATGGTTATCTGTTTTTATAACTGGAAAAAGGGAGAGCACAATGGAATTATTAAATAGTATAGAGAATAAATATAAAATCTCAAATCCCTTAATGAAACAAGCTAATAGATCAGTAACAATAACATTAATTTTAGGACTTGTTATCCTTACTATAGTGCTTGATTCTAGACAATCGTGGAAGGTTATGGTCTATGTTGTGTACAGCTTATTAAGCACTTTTACAATAGTGAAAATAAGAACTAAATCTAAGAAGCAGTCGTATTTAGTGTTTACAGAGGAAGTTCTTCAAGTATATGATTTGAAAATTAATTTTAATGACATTGAAGAAGTTGTATGTCGAGATGAATTCATTGAAATCTTATTAAAGAACGAAAAGAGAGCAAAATCTATTTATTTTTCACCAAATGACTTGAGTCAAACCAATGAAATATTGACGAGGTTTAAAAGGCTAGCTTAGAGATTTTAGAAAGGAATGAATACCAAATTTGAATAAATTAAAACTTATTTTGTGGACGATTGGTCTCAAGAATCAGCTTCAGAAATTGAAAGACTAATTCATAAAGAGAGTCTAAAAGCAAGATAACAATAGTATTTGTGGGTTGCCTAGGGATAGTTTTTCTTATTCCATTAATTATCGTCCTCAATCTAAAAAATATAGTGATTTATCTGTATCATCTACTGCTAGATTTTCTAAATTTACTATTAGGTTCAATCATTTAAGAATTGATCGCGGTGAAGTTCAAATAACTATTAAGTGGGTGAGTTCCATGAAAATTGTAAGTACATTAGAACATTATGAATTACTCATGGATGAGAATAATGATCCCGTACAAGACCCCCCACAATTACAAGCATATATGAACGGATGGGATGGACCGATTTTTTATGATTTTTTATCTCCCAATAATAAATCAATACTAGAAGTTGGAGTGGGCACTGGAAGAATAGCCAAAGAAGTATTAAAGAGAGGTTGTCAGTACCTTGTAGGTATAGATATTTCACCGAAGACTTTAAATAGGGCTAGATCAAACTTAAAGCAGTATACAAACTTGGAGTTAGTAAATAGCGATATTCATAGTTTTATTCGTCCAAATGCATTTGATGCAGCGTATAGTATCCTGACCTTTTTACATATCGAGGATAAGGAAAAGGCGTTATTTAACATTCACAATTCACTCAAGGAAAATGGGACGTTTGTTTTATCGGTTAGTAGAGACGATGAATGGCTCGAATGCAACGATAGGAAGATAAAGCTATATCCCATTGGTTTAGAAGAATATATTCACTTATTTCTGTCGGTAGGTTTTCAAATTGAATCTATTCAGGAAACTGAAAGTAAATATGCAACAATAATTAAAGGAAGAAAGTAACTGCAGATCCCCGAAATATTAATAAATAAATGAGTAGGTGATTGCACTTGGAAGATGTGAATAGTTTAATCCAAAAGTTAGCATGGGACACTCCAATAGAAGAAAAAGAAAATGCGATGAAGAGACTGCAGTTTATTAAAGATAAGGATCTCCATCTATTATTGCAGCCTATTTCCAAAGCTTATTGGGATGGAGCAGCAGAAGTAATAATAAACCTAGGCTATCCACGTGTGCATACTATTTTACCGGGATTACTTGAGTGGATTCAGGATATAAATTGGCCAGGTGCAAGACAGATATTAGACTTATTAAGAGAAATTGGTGATCCGGTAATTCCATATATTAAAGATGTGTTTAATCAACATAGTGATGATGTGGAATGGGTTGAGTGGATATTTGAATTATTGGTTGATAATTGGAATAAGAATCAGATCCTACAAATTGAGGAAGAGCTAATTCAAATGTCTAAAGGAAGAAAAAATGATATAAAAGCTTTGCGAACTTTATGGGTTCACGATATATACCAAACTGAAATCATTAATGCGATATTACAGGAAAAGAAGAGGAATATAACCTCTGAGATTATCGAACTTGAGAAATTAAATCCAGGGATAGACTGCATGGATCTTGATAGAAGATTGAATGAAGTGATCTTCAAGCCTAAATTTATTAAACAATATTTTGAGCAAAATAAGGTGAGATTTTCATTTTGAATGGAGTCTCTGATAATTGTTAGCATTTAAATTTATGCAAATGACAGAAGAAAATGCTGCTACCCTTGCAAAATGGAAGTATGAAGAACCCTACTCAATCTACAATATGGATGAGTCTATGAAAGTATTTTAGAATTAATGAATGGTGAATACTTCTGCGCATTCAATCCTGACAATGCTATAATTGGTTATATTTGTATAGGTGATTCTGCTCGTGTAACTGGTGGATATGTGAATGGAATTTATAGTAGTGCTAAGTATGTAGACATTGGTTTGGGGTTGAAACCGGAATTAACAAACAAGGGTTTTGGCTATAATTTTTTAACAAGTAGTATTCAATTTCTCAAAGACCAATATGATATTCATGAATTCCAACTTGTAGTTGCATCATTTAATGAGCGTGCGATTAAAGTATATGAACGTGTTGGGTTTGTAAAAGGAGTTCATTTTAAGAGTAGGATTGATGACATTGAGATAGATTTTGTGGTCATGAATTACTCAAGCTGATAGCAGCAAAGGATGATTTCTATAATATACATTATCGAAGTAAGTAATGGACAAAACAAGTGGATCTCAGGAATTTTTGAAGAGCAACAAGCAACATTAAAGTATTATGACTCTATACCGGGAGATCTCAATGAATATCAAAGTGTTACATCAATAACATCACTAAACTACCCTTTTTACATAGTTGAAGAAGGAACCCATTTTACATACTTAGACTACTATAAGGACCTTGAAGAATTACTAGAACATATAAACATAATAGAGGATCAGGACCATGTTTATATTAATTTGTATTACATTACCAATGATTACATATCTAAAAAACCAGGCACCGACAATATGGGAATACTGAATCATCTTCATATCGATAATCATTTTTTAGAACATTATAAAGTTCAGGGGAGAGACCTATTCACAAGAAATAGAATTGCGTAGGCGTATGGTAATGAGAAGAGGGAGGGTTAAAGTGAACTCAATTCAGAACAAAAATATATTTGTTACATACCCCCACGGAAAGAAGTATCCATATACGTTCTCAATTTTTTTACTAGCAAATGGTTTATTTATTGTATTTAGCGACTTGTATAACCTCAACCTTATATATTATTTATTGTTCGTTATCGCATTCCTACCATTTTTGTTTATTTCGCTAAAGAGTCAAAAAATAAAGTACAGGTTAGAGTTTAGTGACGATTTTTTATTGATTGGTGAAACAAGTCTTTCTTCTGAATCCATTAAAAAAATTGTTATATATAAACCCATTTCTATATATTTACATGTTGCATCTAATGAGAATAGAAAAAAGAGAATTACTTTACAAATGGATAAGGGAAATGCAGAGGATGCTTTTACTCAGATTAAGGAGTGGACAGACAAGCATAACATTCCATTAGAAAATAATTACTAGCTCACATTCTTCTAGCAGCGGAGGTTAATGATGAAAACTATGATTTACATGGTAAGGCATGGTGACTCACCTAAAACTGAAGGAAACGAGAGAACACGCGGCCTAACTGACAAGGGGCGGTCAGATGCCAACAGAATAACTGAATTGTTGAGAAATGAGGAAATAGATACGTTCGTTTCGAGTCCGTATACAAGGGCTGTTTTAACAATAGAGGAATTAGCTCAGTCTTTAGGTAAAGAGGTATTAGTTGTTGAGGATTTAAAAGAAATGATGTTTTCAAGTGAAGATAAAATTATCTCTTATAAGGTGCTGTATCCATCTCTAGAGAATATGTTTTCTGATCCGGATTTTTCATTGCCAGGTGGGGAGTCAAGTAGAATTTGCCAGAAGCGTTCTATCGGGATTTTGAAAGAAATTCTTAAGAAATATAGAGGACAGAAAGTTGTAATAGGAACTCATGGAATTGTAATGACATTAATGATGGGATACTTTGATAGTCAATATGACTTGGATTTTTTATTACATACTTCGAAACCTGATATATACAGAATGGAGTTCAATGAAGAAGACTTAATAGGAACAGAAAGAATGTGGAATTGAAGGAGAGATTGAATTGTTTCATTATATGAGTTTAATCATCCCCATTGCTGTATTGTTGCCTAATCTATTTTTCTTCGGAACACCACCTAGAAATTCGCCTGCTACTATGGACGCGAAAGAAAATATGTTTTACAAGATAGCTGAAGGGATTGGGAGGTTAGGGGTGTTCGTACTACCCATTTTTTCAACAATACATAAGGATAAACCCTATGAAGTTTTAGCTATTATTGGAATGTTCGTTTTTCTACTTCTCTATTATGTTGGATGGATACGATATTTTAGAAAAGAGAGAGAATATAAGTTGCTTTACTCATCAATGATTGGCATTCCCGTTCCCTTGGCCATTAGTCCAATCCTATATTTCTTTTGTGCTTCGATTGTTTTACATTCCTCTTTATTCTTTCTTAGTAGTTTGATTTTAGCCATTGGACATATCCCAAGCAGCTTGAATATCTATTATCGAATTAATAATGATAAAGTTTAAAGATTATAATTATGGGCTCGTCGTTAGAACTTTACTTGCACAATTATTATTGGAGCCAGCAGCTTATTTCATAGGTATGGTAGTAAAACTCTTATAAAAGGAGGAGCAGTTTATGATAAAGAGTAAGAAAAAATTATTTCTACTTATTATTGTAGTTTTATTGCTCATTCCTGTTATATACAGTTACTATTCTTACACGGGTATAAAAGTTAATAATAAATATGCTGATGAGTTTGATCATGACCTAATAAATGTTGTAAATCAAAAAAATGAATTTGATATGAAAGAGGTAACAAAGTTTGAATGGGATACAATGATTGTATTTGGTCCGTATACTTCGAGAGATGAAATGGAAAGTGTTATAGGACGGGAATGGACTACTTATACTTATTTTGGATATTTATTATTTAAGATACCGTTATTGGGGGATTATCCTTTAGATGATGACCCTCTAAATAAAATAGTGTTTATGAAAGATGATCAGATTGTTGTCGATGTAACTTTTAATAGATATAAAGTGGATCTAACCGAGATAAATGAAATCACCTACTATGAAGAAGCTCATTTTACTATTAAAAAAGATACGGTATTACAAAAAGTAATTAATGATTAAGAGGTGCGCCTTATGTCTATTAATATTCGAACTGAAACTAAGGAAGATTACATTCAAGTCTACGATGTCAATTTCATGGCTTTTGGAGATCGTGAGGATGAGGCTAGATTAGTTGAACGAATAAGAGAATCACAATATTTTGTTCCGCAGCTCTCTATTGTCGCAGAAAATGATAATGAAATCGTAGGGCATTTATTAATGAGCAAAGCAAAGGTAGTTGAAGGGAATAGTAAACATGAAGTGGTCGTTTTAGCGCCTATTGCTGTTAAACCAGATTTTCAAAAACAAGGAATAGGAAAACAATTGATTTTCGAGGGATTAAAGAGATGTAAGGAGTCTAACTATAATCTTATATTGTTAATAGGCCATCCTACATATTATCCGAAATTCGGATTTAAACCTGCGAGAACCTATGGATTAGAATTAAAGCAATTCCAGGTTCCAGACGAAGTATTTATGGTGTGTGAATTGAAAAAGAATGAATTATGTTCTATTAAAGGTGAGTTGATATACCCGGAGGCATTTTTTGAGTAGAAAATGGAAGCCTTAACATCGACCACAGGAGGATTGAAATGTTCGAAATTATTGATGTCCATAACGGAAATGTAGATGAAAAAGGATTTTTCTGTATGAGAAGTAAACCTAAATCTAAAGGTTATCAAAACAAACTTGCATGGCTAAAACAGAGATTTCAAGAAGATCTGAAATTAAAGATTGTTGAAGAGGATGGACAACCCAAAGGATTTATAGAATATATGCCAAGCGAAGTAGCTTGGAGAGGAATAAACGGTATTAATTACATGATCATTCATTGCCTTTGGATTGTGGGTAGAGGAAAAGGTAAAGGTTATGGGTCTATATTGCTTGAAGCCTGTATAAATGATGCAAGATTACAAGGGAAATCTGGAGTGGCGATGATCACTAGTTCGGAAACATGGTTAGCGGATAAATCTTTTTTTATGAAGTTTGGTTTTGAATCTGTAGCTCAAGCTCCACCTTGCTTTGAATTAATTGTTAAGAGATTTGATAAGGAACCCATACCGAGATTTAATGTGGGTTGGGATGAGCGGGCTAGTGAGTATATAGAGGGTATAACCATTTTAAAATCTGACCAATGTCCCTATATTGAGGATGCCGTGAAGATAATTCTTGAAGTGGCAGAAGAAAGGTCTATACGATCACAAGTAATCGATTTGACGGACTGTGAACAAGCACAAAGAGCTCCCTCTGCTTATGGGGTGTTTAATGTGATTTTTAACGGTCGCGTTCTTACATATCATCCAGTTACCAAACGAGAATTTAATAAACTACTAGATATCAGTGGAGTTTGATGTAGTGATAAAAATGAAGGAGATTAGAATATGAGTGAATTCAGCGAAAGCTATCACCTGCTATCCAATAACCAACAAGAAGGAGTAAGCCTTCTTCAAAATGCAGGTATTGGCGGTTTTGTTTTTCCAGAAACTAATAACTGGGTGACCCTTCTACCTGAAGGGGATATTTTTGAGCTAAACAATGAATTAATCTCTCACAATCCGGGGGTATTGCTTCACTATATTTATGCTGAAGATCATGGCTGGTCGCTTAGTGTTTTTGAAGGTACAAATCAAACGTTTCATTACGAATGTACCTGGGAAGAGGAAGTGGAAAATAATTATCAAGAGATCAACAAGAGTAAAATCATAGAAATCATGAATAGAAATCCTAGTAAAGAGAAAGATATAACCGCTTTTGAAATTTCAAAATACTTTAAAATACGTGACCAAGAAGAGTTATTTGAACTTATTCCTGCCTATCGAGTTGCGGAATTAATCGGCTTAAGTAATTTTGAATGGATATCCTATGAATATATGGAAATGGATCAGAATGATAATTCAAATCCGGTCGGTGACAAAGGCATAATAATCGTGAATCCGTAATATTGGAAAAACTATAACATTAAAGTTTTTCTACGAAATATCACTCAGGACTTGGGGCGTTAACTAATTTCACAGTCGGGGAAGGATCCAATCGGCGTGAATCGGGGCTATTTTGGATTGCCGGGGATGCCTGTAAAGGGTTTTCAAAAAATGATAAAATGATGAATATATATAAAAGAGAGGCGGAATAGAGATGATCTATTCGTTCGTCATCGAACCTAAGCAGTACGAACTATTTGAAACGGAAGCAGAGCAAATAGAGAAATGCAAGGAATGGAGCCTAATTTCGGAGAAAGCCTCTAGAACGAAATCTTTCTTTTATAGAGGTAAAGGGCTGAACCTGCCGTGTACGATTATCGGTTATGCGGATCAAATGACGGCGGTTATCGAATTCGAGAACAAACAAAGGCACTGTATTCACCCTTCCTTTTTGAAGGAAATGCAAGCAGCAAATTACGGCCAGAAGGCGCTTCTGCCAGCCGTAGAGCTAGCAGAGGCTGCTGATTATGCGGCTGAAGGGGAAACGGCAGTGATTGAAGCGTCAAAAGATAGCGAAGAGGTAACGGTTTCTGCGCTATCAGCAGTCATAATGGACAAGCCCGAAGCAGCTGCGGAAGAAGCGCCAAAGAAAAGCAAGTCCAAGAAAGCGCCGAAGCTTCAGCTTCCAGAGGAGAAAGTCAAAATGACCGCGACGGTAAAGGAGTTAACGACCGTCCCGAACAATTTCTCAGACAATGAAGATGAAGTCATCATCTACGAAGCTGTCTCGATTGTCGATCCTGAGCTTGAGCTTGGCGATGCATGGTCCAGCCACAGTGCAACCCTTAAGAAGCTGGAGCTCGAGATTGGCGACACAATTACCTTCGATGCGAAAGTCGTGGCGAAGAAGTTGACCCGCCATCCCGTGCCTTATAAGATCAACAATCAAGCAAAGATACAAAAGGTATAGCATTCATCCGAAGGTTGACACCGAGGAACGTCATGTAAATCGGAATAATGAATATGCCGGGTACGCTGACTTGACCAACGTGTACACGGTTAATTGATCTATGCCTTTGCCAGTTAAAATTGTCTTCGACCCGGAAGCGCGCTGCCTTTAGCCTCACAGGTTCGTGAATATAACAACATTTTAGCATTTGGGACAATTATGAAAGTTCAAATATAGGAGACCAAATATGCGGATCAAGATCTGGTTTGAAAAGTTACTCATGAAAAAGCAAAAAAGAAGTGTTCCAGATTTAAGACCCTCGTTTTTACTTCCACATAAAGGCGGTGAGGTATGGGTTTCCTGTCTAGATAACCTTGGAAGCGATATTGAATTGATTATGAATAAGATTTCTAAAAATGAAGAAGCCATAATTCATCCCAATAAAAGGTCGCGAGTTTTATATCATTTAGATGGAACGGAAATTAATGATAGAATTGTAGAAATAATCGGTGAGAACATTATAAGGATGAGAATGAATATATATAAATTGGCTATTGTTGGAGTGTCAAAAAAAGGAGAGCGAAAGATTAACAAAGAATTACTAAAAAGAAATTCGATTAAGTTAAGGCCCAAGTATTTTTTGAGCATGGATAATGCAAAAGATTGGCTAGTAAGTGAGAAGTAATAAAAAGATGATAGCAGTATCAGAGAAGACCACTACAGCATTATTTATTGAGGATATAAAATTATCAATAATGGAAGGAATCTTTTTCCCAATAAAACTTTTTGTTCATAATGTTATTAAGGACGAAGAATTAGTATTGAAATCAATAAATGCTTATAAGACTTTTTGGGGATAACTCGAAGAAGTGCTTGAACATTGCCTAACACCGCCTAAGCGCATTACCGCAGCGAACCTGAAGGGCCTTGATCGGTGGAGCGTCGGAATGCAACTTATTAACCTTTACTTCGATTGGAAGTTTTGTATTTTTTTCCTTCGCTGTCATAAGTAATCCATTCACCAACAGGCTCGCCAATGTCAAAATAACCAGAACGTTTTAGTGTCCCATCGGAACGATACCATTCCCAGTAGCCAGTCGGAGTATCATCAATTATTTTTCCCTTTGACCAAATTGTTTTTCCGTTTGCGTGATACTTGATTGTATAACCATCAATCACTTCAAGTTTCTTTTCCTTGACACCGTTTGGGTGTAAAAAGTCACATTTTTCATTTTCCACGACTTACCTCCGAAAATCAGATTTTTAGATAATTATATCTTATTTCAATGGATAACCCAAAATACTTCTAACCATTTTTAGGGAGGTCCAATCATTATGAATAATATCTGGTCTAGTCAAATTCAAGGTCCAAAGATTTTAGATCTATCGCGAGAACTAAGGTTTAGAGATGATCGGAAAGAGATTTTCATGAAGTCCTTGGGGTTACTATAGGGTTTTCTAACATTGAATATTTGTACGGTGATATTTTGAAGATACCTCTTGAATCTGATAGTGTTGATGCCTGTACATCTCATACAGTTATTGAACATGTTCCGAATTATGATTTCTTGCTTGAACAGAAGCGCATTTGTAGATCAGGTGGGATAGTTTCGGTTATGAGTGCACGACCTGACAAAATGATTAAATCCGAGCCTTCATCGATTCCTCCAATTTCGGAACGAGAGAAAGAATTGTGGGAGCCGATAAATCAAACATGGTTAAAGAAAGACCAGGAAAGAGGAATAGGTTCTTATGCCATGGAGCCATCTCAATTCCCGTATTTATTTGAACAACTTGGATTTATAGATATAGAAATTGATTCAATATCTCTACCGGTAGTAATTGATAATTCGAGTATTACTCTTGACATACTAGAGAACTAGAATTACTAATAAATAATCGTTTTGAGAAGCGAAAAGTTATGGTAATAAATAATGATAAGATATGGGACTTCCAAATACATATTCTTTTAATTGCTAGAGGAAGAAAACCTTAATTCCACTGGCAGGTCCCTCGGACCGGCAGTTGGCCACCTTAAGTTGTGAGGGTTCGTGAATACAACAATGGTATGCGATAATTACTGCAATTCAGAGAGGAGATTATCGAGAGATGGACAATTCACGTTTTCCCATTGGTCAATTCAAACCAATAATAAATATCGATGAAGATGGAAGAATCAATCTAATCAATCAAATTTCAGATATTACTAAAGTACTAAGAAATATAACGAAAGAACTTGGACCTGATCAGCTTAATATTCCTTATCGTCAAGATGGATGGTCTATAAAACAAATCGTACACCATATAGCCGATAATGATATGAACGCTTATTTAAGATTTATGGGCAGAATTAATTGACTACATGAATTTACCTATCGAGAACTCTCTTGCTTTAATTGAAACACTTCATAACCGGTTCGCTGTTCTACTTACTGGTTTAAAGCCGGACGATTTTAGTAGAAAATTAAAAACCCAAGTTTTGGGGAGTAATACATTAGATCTTGCCCTTCAAAGATTTGTATGGCATAACCGACATCATATTGCTCAAATAGAATCTCTAATAAAGAATAAAGGATGGTAAATGAGGAGGAAAGTAGTGAACAATACCATAGCGAATCTGGGCGTTGCAGCCGTATTTGATGGATACCCACCAGCGCTGCACCGCAGGCTCATGCAGTTGCGTCAGTTGATCTTCGAAACTGCAGAAGAAATCGACGGGGTGGGCAAACTGGAAGAGGAACTCAGGTGGGGTCAACCTTCATACATTACCTCAGAATCGAAGAGTGGAAGCATGATCCGAATCGATCGATGGAAATCCAGCCACACGCAATATGCCATGTATTTTCATTGCCAAACGACCCTGGTAGATACATTCCGAACTGTCTTTCCGAACGAGTTCAGATACGAAGGGAATCGGGCGATCATATTTGACGAGGACGATGATGTTCCTGTTGAAGCGCTCAAGACCTGCATCGCATGGGCTCTTACCTATCACAGCGGCAAACGCACCAGTAGAGGGAAATGAGTAATGTGCGAGATAACGGCGGAGCGGAATGCTGAGTTCAAGCAGCGTAAAGCAGGTTCATAACACTTAATGGATTTAAACTTGATTGAGATTCCGAGCAAGACTATTTAGCTGTGGACAACACTGCACTGACTAAATTCGTCGGACCTTATTAAAGATTATATTTAGGAGGCTGAATATGAGTGATCCCAAACATATTATTACTGCAGGAGCCATAGTCATGAATGATCGGGAAGAAATCTTATTAATCAAAGGTCCACGTAGAGGTTGGGAACCACCTGGAGGGCGAGTTGAGATAGGAGAATCTATAAGAGATGCAGCGATCAGAGAGACAAAAGAAGAATCCGGGATTGATATAGAAATAATAAACTTTTGTGGGATATTTCAGAATGTTACGGGCTCTATTTGTAGCACTCTATTTTTTGGGAAACCGATTGGAGGAGAACTCACGACATCGGTCGAGAGTCTAGAAGTTGGATTCTTCCCTTTAAGTGAGGCATTAGAAATGGTGACATGGAAAAGCTTTAGGCAAAGAATTGAATACAGTTTAAATCCTGAATCACAACCGTTTTATATAGAATTTTAAGACATACGTGATGAATGCGATACGTTATTTGATGGATATCAGAAATTTTCTTCAATGATGGGGATCGTCTAAACGAGTATTTAAGATTAATACCAGTTGAGTTCTTGAGTAACGTATACTAAAACGATTAATAGATGACTCCAAAAGTATTGGAGCCTTGGAGGTCGAAATACCTTGAGGCTCTTTTTTATTCCCAATATTTAGAATGGTCGGTATACTGGAGGAGGAAATGAGATGGGGATTCGGCTAGAAATGCGGAGGAGAATTTTATGAAATATCTTACACTTTTGATTTCTATTATTGTTATCCTTGCTGGATGTTCCAATAGCGATCAACAAACAAAGAATAATAGACTTGAAATGAAAAAAGTTCAAGAGTGTACATCGATTTCTGGATTGGTTGATAATACAATTAAATCAGTCGAAGAAAGCATGTATCGTTCCAATACAGGAAAAGTTCAACCAGAACTTATAAATGTTTACTTTGAAAAGCCTGATTTAGATAACATTCTCGATTGGTTAAGCGAGGCAGGAAATGAAATTACAACTGCTCCTACATCGACCAAGTCAATATTGATTTATAGTTTTAGTTATGAAGAAAAAGGCAAGAGTGAGACTCAGAAGCGCCTTGCTTATGTAATTGATAATAATAACTATGTTTTCTTACATGTGATATCAGATCAAATGAATCGGATGATAAATAGCTTTGAATCATTTAGTAATGAAGATTTGAATTTAATAAAAAATAAAATAGGTAATGAAAACTGGTATAAGGCAAGAGCGTTAAACATTAGATGAAAGCTGAAGCAAATAGTGAGAATAATACTAAATTTATTTAAGATGGGATTGATCAGACGTTTATGTATCAGTTAAGTGAAGCAGCATCAAGTTTTGGAAAGGGACTTACTGAAGGGGATAATAGTAATTATGTTGATTTAATAGACATAGGGCTTGATAATTTCTACAAAGCAATGTTGAACACAGATAACAAAGAAAAAATAATATAATAATGCTGAACATATAAAAAATATCTTCACGAAACTAAATTTAGATCCCACTGATTTACAAACCACAAAAGAATTAATTACCTGTATGGAGAGTTTATAAATAAAGAAAAATCTGCATTGTAATTTAGTTAGGTTCAGAATATAAGTCATATTATAAATACAACAATGTTTAGGAAATACAGCAAGTATGTTTGGAGGACAGATAATGGTTAAGAAATATAGTTTCTTACTCGCAATATGCTTTGCGTTGTTATTGATATCAAATACACATCTTAATTATACCTTCGGTGATACATTGTTTAGTTATTTGGGTATATCACCATGGACAGAAGGGGGAAAATCAGGATTTCACTTGCCTGTAATACTGGGATTAATAATCTTAGTTATCGGCATTCTAGGAACGATCAAACCTTTTGGAAGAGAAAGAAATGAGATTCAAGAGTTTATTGACTATGTAATCTATATTGATCTTGAACCGGAAATTGCACTGGGAAGAAGAATTTATGATTTAGTTACTTTTTTGAGGAGTGATTCAACAGTTTTAATAAACATGTTGGATCATTTTTTGTATGATTATTTAAATAATGGTATTAGAGAGATGTATATTGAAATCGGTAAGAGAGTAAGAGATAACTGTGATTTAATAATAAATGGTAACAGTAAGTTGCAAGATAACATAGAGATTATATTAAAAAAGATAAGGGAAATAAATGGGTAATAATAGTATAATAAGGAAGAGGGTGAGGTCAGCTAACACCGTAATCACTAAGGTTCATAAAAACAACAATATTACTCGGATATACATAGAAAATCGTAAATTCAAGATCTGAAATGAGGGTTCTTAATGAAATGGAAATTGAATACGAACTTGTTACTTTTGATCTTTTGTTCCATTATATTTTCGTTGATGTTGAGCAATGATCAGTCAGAAGCGCTTTACTACAAAATTGGAATTAATAATTATTATGGTTCCTTATTTTTAGATGTTTTAATTAATTTTTCATTAGCTCTTATAGTAGTTAAGGTTGTTTCGAGACTTAAGTTTTTTAAACACTACCGTACATTTATCATGAATCATTTTAGCCTAAGAGCAGGGAAATATATCTCCTGTATAGTTTATTTATTATTACTCTTTTTGTTGATTCTTCCTATAGTGCTGCTAGTTGAGCCTGATTATGTTGTGGATTTCTTAGTTTATCATATGTTGTTTGTATCGATTTTTTTTATAGACAGTTTAATGAACTCAGAAACAATCAAAAGTTATAAATAAGGGGAAAAGGACTGATTAATATGGAAAAATGGGAGTACAAAACTTTGAAGTTTAAGACCGGTGGATTTTTAGGTGGAAAAATTGATGAATATGAATTTCAAGAGGAACTGAATATTCATGGAGATGAAGGATGGGAGCTTATTTCCTGCTTTGATACAACTCAATCACAAGGTACTTCTAGGGATATAATCGTTGTTTTTAAGAGAAGAAAGATGGTACAAATGTGAAAATCATCAACAAAATCATAGTACCCGTATTCATTTGTTTATGTTGTTCGCCATTCATTTTTGTAGCAATGTATCTAGATTATTTTTATCAGGTTTCCTACTTTTATTTAATAGCCATTCTAGTTCCAATATTCTTTCTGAGACGTTACAAACACTTGATATTACTCTTTATTTTATCTTGTGTAGTATCTAGTTTACTGGCGCATAATTATATTCCGAGTACTGAAACCTTCTTTAAACCCTTTGATCAAACCCTAGAGCTTTTGGTTGTTATAGAAGCTGTTATTTTTGGGATTTTCCAAGTATTGCTCTTACGTTTAATGAAGTTTCTTTGGAGAGGAAAAAGTTCTTCATGAAGATCACCAGCACACTTGAACATTATGAATTACTCATTGATGAGGGAAATGATCCAGCACAAGACCCCCCAGCGTTACAGACATACATGAGCAGATGGGATGGACCTATATTTTTCAATTCCTTGATTCCTAAACATAAAGTAGTACTGGATATTGGAGTTGGCACCGGAAGAATAGCAAGAGAAGTATTAAAGATGGATTGTAAGTTCCTAGTGGGTATTGATATTTCACCGAAGACTTTAGATCGGGCCCGATCAAACCTAAGTCAGTACGCGAACGTTGAGTTAGTAAATAGCGATATTAATCATTTTATTCGTCCCAATACGTTTGACGCTGCTTATAGTGTACTGACCTTTTTACATATTGAAGATAAGGAAAAGGCGCTTTTTAACATTTACAGTTCACTTAAGAATAACGGGACTATTGTTCTATCCGTCAGTAAAGATGAAGAATGGCTCGAGTGCAACGATAGAAAAATAAAGCTATATCCAATTAAAGTAGAAGAATATATTCATTTATTACAATTGGTCGGATTTGAGATTGAATCTATTCAGGAGACCGAAAGTAAATATGCAACAATAATTAAAGGGAAGAAGTAAACTAACGATTTGGAGGTAAATAATGAAAATTAATTGGTTTACAACATATCAAATACCTGATGAATTGGTTACCTTCGCCGTAATATTAGCAAAATATAATAAAGACTATGTAATCATCAAAAACCGAAACCGTGGTGGATGGGAGATTCCCGGTGGAAGAAGAGAAGAAGGGGAAACCATACAACAAACAGCTTGTCGGGAGCTTTATGAGGAGACGGGAGCAGTTAAATTCAATACCGCCCCATATGGAATATATTCCTATAATGATACATACGGAATGGCATTTGTTGCTGAAGTAGTTGAGATTGAAAAACTGCCCGATTTTGAAATAGAAGAAATAAAATTTGTTGAAGTACTACCACGAAACTTAAATTTCGGAATTTTGTTTCATCATTTGACCGAAAAGCTTGAGGAGGTAAAGAGCAAATTGGATTGGCAATCTGTTCATATGAAAAATTGAAAAATAGGAGTTATTGAACATGGTTCAATCCATAGTGCACATTGCTCTAGTAGTGAAGGATTACGATGAGGCAATAGATTTTTATACAAAGAAGCTTAATTTTATCTTAATTGAAGATACTTATCAGCCAGAACAAGATAAACGATGGGTAGTAGTGTCACCTCCAGGTTCAGTTGGTACAACAATATTACTTGCAAGAGCATCTAATTTGGATCAAGAAGAATTTATAGGGAACCAGTCAGGCGGTAGAGTTTTTTTGTTTTTAAACACTGATGATTTTTGGAGAGATTACAACGATATGATTTCAAAAGGAGTAGAATTTGTAAGAGAACCCAAAGAACAATCGTATGGCATGGTCGCAGTATTTAAAGATTTATATGGTAACCTATGGGATTTACTAGAACTGAAAGAAGATCATCCAATGATGAATCGAAGTAAGTAGTGCTATGACAATGACAAAGAAAAAATAGCGTTGTCTTCTTTATCATTAATGAAGGTTGTGTCCTGGATGACGGAGCTAGAAAATAAGTTGGGCTATAGTGGATGGTGTGTAAGTTGCTAAACGATGAGGTTGACTGGTCTTTAGGATCAGATCAAGAAATAGACAAACTAATTCAAAAAGAGAAGTCTAGAAGTAAAACAACATTAGCAATGTTAGGGTGTCTAGGTTTAATTGTTCTTACTCCATTAATTATCATTATTAACCTCAAAAGCATCTTAATGTATTTGTTTCATTATTTAGTGGATTTCATAAATGGATTACTCTAGAAGGATGTGGAATGTGAGACGCTTTATTCTCTTCTTTTTAATTGTAGTGATGTTAAGTGCATGTAATGAAAAAACAAACTATCAAGAATTTATAGTAATGGGCCCATCCATGGAACCGACATTTAAAGACGGTCAAATAATCAAGGTTGATGAAACCTATTACGATACAAATGAAATCAAACGAAATGATCTTATTTATTTTTACAATAAACAAAATAACTTAAAGTATGTTAAGAGAATTTTGGGATTACCAAATGAAGAAATAAATATAATGAAAGACAGTATACTTATTGAAGGTGTTGAAATTCTTTTACCGGTGAAAATAATAGATAATCCTTATGTTGGTAAATATAAGACGGGCTTAAATGAGTATTTCGTTATTGGAGATAATTATAGTGATAGTTTGGACAGTAGAATGGGTGGGCCTATTGAAAAAGAACAAATCATTGGTAAGGTGATCGAGTGATGTTCACTACTCTCGATAGGAGATTAAAGATGCAACAGTGTCTTAATTGCGATAAGAAATTTAAGTATAAGCAGATCATGCGGTCCAGTATGTATGGTTATAAACCTATTGTTTGCTCTCACTGCGGTGAAACTCATGCTGTTACTTTGGACTCGAGAATTCGAATTGCTATAGTAATAGTAGCTTTTCCAATGGTAGCCACACAATTTATATGGGGGAATTTTAAATATGAAAGGGTGCTTTTTTATATTCTAACGATAATTCCGCTGGTTTTTATGGTGCCATTCTTGATGAAATATAGAAAAAAAGAACAGGGTTAACTATTGTGCTTATTCAGATAGGAGTGACAGAACATCAAATACTTTATTATTACCGGCACTTCTCGTGGTCTTGGGGAGGCTATATCAAGAAAACTATTGAGTAAAGGTAATCAATTGTATTGTATTTCAAGAAATGAAAATGCCGGTTTAATAGAAGCTTCACGAGAAAGTGGCACTAATCTTGAATACATTAACTTTGATTTGTTAGATGTTAGTAATATTGAAGAGATGATGAAAAAGATCTTTCAAAAGATAGATAACGATGTTGTTGAATCGATTATTTTGATTAATAACGCGGGAACGGTAACTCCAATTAAACCCATTGAGTACTGCAGCAGTAAAGAGATAGCAGAGAATGTCCAACTGAATTTAATAGCACCAATGATCTTAACATCATGTTTTATTTCCTTAACTTCACCAATGAATACGGATAAACGAATTATCAATATATCATCAGGTGCTGGAAAGAAGCCGTATTTTGGATGGAGTAATTACTGTAGCGCCAAAGCAGGGTTGGATTTATTTACAAGATGTGTAGGCCTTGAACAAGAAGAAAAATCCAGTCCTGTTAAGGTTATTTCATTTGCACCAGGGATAATAGATACTGAAATGCAAGAAGAGATACGGGCAACAAAGATAGAAGATTTTAAGGACTTAGAACGATTTGTTACGTTTAAAGAAGAAGGAAAGCTATTATCGCCTGATCAAGTAGCAGAATGTGTACTGCTATTGTTAGAGCAAAAGTATGCTGGAGGAGAGCTGCTGGATATTAAAGAACTTCTATAATGCCCATTATTCACATAACAACGTAAAATACATTAATTAATTCAAAGATTGGAGTTGGGATATGGAATCTAAAATTGAAAAAGCTGTAGACGCTTTTATCGAAGGGTTTAATTGTGCTCAGGCTATTTTCTCTACATACGGAACTGAATTGGGGATCGACAGGGATACTGCTTTGAAAATCTCAAGCGGTTTTGGCGGAGGCATAGCAAGAATGCAGGAGACTTGTGGTGCTTTAACGGGAGCATACATGGTTGTCGGGTTGAAGTATGGAAAAACTCTGGCAGATGACAAAGTGTCTCATGAAAAAACCTATAAAATAATAAATGAGATAACTAGCGGATTCAAAGAATGGAATAAAACAACTTTATGTAAAGAATTATTAGGACATGATCTTAATACTGATGAAGGTAGACTATTCATACAAGAGAACGGATTGTTTAATACGGTATGTATAAAATGCATAAGGGATGCAGCGAGATTAGTTGAGGAATTTTGATGAAACAGTAAAGGAGTCCACTCTATGTGCACAAGTTTTGTAGTTCATCTAGATAAAACGTATATTGGTATGAATTTTGATATCTCAAGCAGACCTATCAAAATCGTCTTGGTCGGTGAAAACCAACTTCAAGTTCAGCAGAAGGAGAATGGACAATTTTATCCTGCTTTTGGAATGAATGCTAAAGGTACGTTTATGAACTTACTAATGGTTGAACCCAATGAAGAAGGGAAGTATAGACGCGGAAAGAATTGCATTCATATGATGAAGCTGTTTGATGACGTCCTATCTGAACGTATTGCGTTGCCTCAGTTAAATGAGTATTTAGAAAACAATACAATTGTGAATGTACCCAATCAGAGTGTCCATAGTTTAATTGCGGGGAAACGGGAGTCTTATATTGTTGAACCTGGACGACAGAAATTAGATTTAGATTCAGTAAATCAAGATTTCATGGTGCTCACTAATTTCCCAGTAACAGATGAGAGTAGAGCTGAATATAAGGACGCAAGCGGTCCGGGAAATGATAGATATATTAAGGTGCATGAAATGATAACAAATCATATTGGACCATTTAATATTGAAGCTGGATTTAAGTGGCTAATGGAGACAGTTCAGCATGATGGGGATTATCCTACCCAGTTTTCAATGATCTTTATTCCGGAAGAAAGAAAGGTTTATTTTACTCTCAATGCTGATTTTGAGAAGGTTTTTGAGTTTTTTTTTAACACTAAGGAAATTCAGAGCCTCAAGGGTTTTACTAACCATACTACATGGACTCTTTCGAACAAAGGTATATTACTTTCCGAGCTTGTTAAAACACTATAAGTGAAAAGAGTGAAAGACGAAATGAAATTGAGAATTCCAATATTTATACTTACTTTGGTAATTGCTTCTGGAGTTGTAGAGCGTTATCCAATATCAACTACTATTGAATCCATATGGTTATCAATAAGTTTCTTTCTTATTATTGGAATAATAATCACCATTGCAGAGAAAACAGGTTTAAATGATAAAAAAGTAAATGTTTTCATAGGTTTATTCATTGTTCTTTTAGGGGTTATATTCGATCTTAACATTTTGAATGTATGAGGATATATTTGGGAATCAAATACGTTGAGGATTTTTCAAACCGAAGCTTAGTTATGCATATGCTAATTTAAAGCCAATAATAGTTGTAGCTAAAGAAGGAGCGGATATCTCAGCGACAATAAAAGGGATTTCAGCACAGATCATTACATACAAGACAATGGAAGATTTAGAAGAACGATTAGTCGAAAAAACTCTGGAAGAGAGTGCTGCAAATTGAAGAAATGGCCTATTTATATTTTTCCCATACTAATTCTAGGAAAGTTAGTAGACATTTTCGTATATAAAGAATTTTCGATATGGAATATTTCGTACATATTTTTAATACCATTAGCTTTTGCCTTGTGGGTGTATTCATATAAAAGAAAAAAAGATAAGTAAATAAAATCGAAAGAAGTGAGAGGATGGATAAATTAGTTGCTGTATTAGATGAACAGAACATTGAATATGAAATCATCAAACACTCGAAACAGCTAAACACTGCCCAGGAGGGAGCAGAATATTTTGGTATAGAGATTGGACAAACAGCCCCAACACTCATCTTGAAAACAGAAAAAGGCTATTGTTGCTTGATTATTTCAGGAGATTATGGAAGGGTGGATTTTGATTCACTAAGAAAAATATTATCAGTTGAACAAGTTAAGCTAGCCTCTCCAAAAGAGGTTGAACAAGTTACCGGTAGTATGATTGGAAGTGTATCTTTAATTAATAGGGACATTCCAACAATTATAGACAGTCAAG
Organism: Paenibacillus wynnii; assembly: GCF_000757885.1. Lineage (NCBI taxonomy): Bacteria > Bacillati > Bacillota > Bacilli > Caryophanales > Paenibacillaceae > Paenibacillus > Paenibacillus wynnii. The sequence continues at coordinate 719,901 of NZ_JQCR01000003.1, forward strand.
TGAATCGATTTCAATATGTATATGGAGGAACAGGGGTGCCGCAAACTACTTTAAAGATTAGACCGAGTGATCTAGAGAAGATGAATGAAATTGTGGGATACATAAGATGATGGTAAACATACAATACAATTTGCAGTTTGAAAAGATATGTTCTATTTTGCAACTTGGTGAGATAACTCGTGTGCCTTTAGAGGTGGCAGGTGGGTTTTTACACAGAATGTATGCTATTGAAACCACATTAGGGAAATATGCTATTAAAGCATTGAACCCTCAAATAATGCTAAGACCTGTGGCTATGCAGAACTACATCCATTCAGAACAAATTGCCACTATTTCAGCTAATCATATTCCTGCTCTTCCTGCTAAGAAATTTAGAGGCACCTCTTTACAAGAAATAGACAACCAGTACTACCTTGTATTTGACTGGGTAGAGGGTAAAAGCCTGAGATGTAATGAAATTAAAGAAGTGCATTGTGAACAAATCGGTGCTGTTTTAGCGGATATACATATGACGGATTTTTCAGAGTTAGGGATAATTAATGACAGACCAGAACATGTAGAATTAACGGACTGGTGTTACTATTTGCAGAAGGGTCAAGAGAATAATCTGGAATGGAGTTACCTGCTGCTTGAATACATAGGTAAGTTAAATGAATGGAATGCCCTTTCGAATAAATCAGCAAAACTACTTGTAAAAGATATGGTCATAAGTCACAGAGATTTAGATTCTAAAAATGTGATGTGGCACCAAGACAATCCCATCCTTATTGATTGGGAGTCAGCTGGCTATATCAATCCAATGCAAGACTTGGTTGAAACAGCAATTTATTGGTCCCAAAATGAAGCGGGTAGCGTTGATAAAGAAAGGTTTTTTGTTTTTATAGGTGGATATAAGAAGAAGTACGGAACTCTAGAAGCTGATTGGAAAATAGTATTAGCCAATGGTTTTTCAGGTAAATTAGGCTGGCTGGAATATAGTTTAAAAAGGTCCTTATGGATTGAATGTACAGACGAAGATGAACAGAAGATGGGAATTGCCCAGGTAACAGGGACGATAAACGATATTAGACGTTACGCAGATATGATAAATGAATTAGAGGAATGGTTATTAGAGTGACTACCAGTAAGATTGGAGTTTTATTTAATGAAGATTGGTCTAGTCCGGCACTTTAAAGTAAAGAAAGAGTATCCTTTTTTATTATCCGCAAATGAGTTAAGTCAATGGTTCGCCGAATATGACGAAGCGGATATCGAGCTAGGAGATTTTAAATATGATGTTGTTAGATGGGATAGATGTTTTACAAGTGATTTACCTAGAGCAGCTAATACTGCAAGAGTTATATTTAGGGGACCAATTACTGAGAAAAAAGAACTTAGGGAAATTCCAATTCCATTAATAAAGGGAAATATCAAGCTGCCCTTTATTTTGTGGGCTCTTATTATTAGGACACTACCTATTTTTAATCGCAGAATTGTAGTAGAGAGTAGGAAAGATGTTCAAAAGAGGGTTGAGACTATACTTGATGAAATATTATTGAAAGACAAAAATACATTGATTGTAAGCCACGGTTTGTTAATGTTAGCTATACGTAAATGTCTCATAAAAAAGGGATTTAAAGGTCCAAGGCTTGGAAATATAGCTAATGGGAAACTATATACTTTTGAGCCAGGTAAAATCATAGAAGAAGAAGATGACAGTAATGAAGAACAAAGGAGGTGTTAATAAGTGCTTACCAATACTGAAATATTAAAACACTGAGTGTAGTTGAGGGTTTCGGTTTAACAAAAGTGGGAGGGACTAATAAAGTCAATCTCAACACAATTTTTAATGCATGTTCAATAAGTAAATTTGCTACAGCAATGTTAGTGTTGGAATTGGTTAGTAGAGGCACCCTCGAATTAGATCAAGATGTTAATGATAGACTCATCTCATGGAAAGTTCCTGAGAACATACATACACAAAGTGAAAAAGTAACTTTACGAAACTTACTTAGTCATCACTCTGGATTTATTGATCCTGAGGGCAGCTTTGGTGAATATAATTCTACGGATGGTATCCCAACGATGGTTGATATTCTAATGGGCAAAACCTCTTATTCCCCAGAACCTTTAAAAGTAATGAACGAACTTGGAAGTGTTTTTCAATATTCCGACTCCGGTTATTGTGTTATTCAGCAACTTATTGAGGATGCTTCTGGAAAACCTTTTAAAGCACTTATGAAAGAGATGATATTCGAACCCTTATTTATGAAAAATAGCACACTTGAACATACAATTCCAGACCGGAATCGTTCAAGTTTTGCTTGTGGTCATAATAAAGAAGGTATTTTAGTCGAAGCGAAGTATCCTATTTATCCCTATCCGGCAGCAGCTGGACTATGGTCTACCCCTACTGATTTAGCATATCTGGCAATTGAAATGATTCATTCTTTGAATGGTTGTGGAAGACTCGGTATATCTAAGACATTAATTAACGAAATGATAACTCCGCAATACAGTTCACCGTGGGCGGGTTTAGGTGTCTTTCTTGACCATTTAGATAGAAATCTTGAGGTTACCTCGTTAGGTTGGGGAATTGGATATCAAAGTATGTTGATTGTACATCAGAGTAAGGGACTTATTGGTGAATTAATAAATTCACTAACCTAGGTTTAAGGAGCTGAAATCCAATAGAAGGAACGATGAATAATGGAATTGAGGCAAATGTCTACGGCCTTTCTGTTCAATGGAAGTAAAGTATTAATGATGAAGAAAGAATCAAGTAAGATAACGGATACGATGTTTTGGTCGGGACTTGGAGGACATTTAGAGCCAGAGGAGTTGAATTTTCCGAAAAGAGCATGCATTAGAGAAATCTTTGAAGAATCCGGAATACTAGAGGAAGAGATAGAGGATCTAAAGTTAAAATACATATTAATACGAATAAAAGATGATGAAATAAGACAACAATTTGTATACTTTGGAGGGGTTAACAGTTCCGAATTTATAAACTCAGCTGAAGGCGAGCTGCATTGGATAGAACTTGAGGAAATTCTTGAATTGAAACTTTCTAAGATTGTAAATTTCATGGTGAACCACTATTTAGAAAATCCTAGTAAAAACGAATTAACCATCGGAACCATTACATTAAATGATGAAGAAAATCCAGAAATACAATGGTCAGAACTGAAAGATCCGAAGATATTTTAGCGATGGAAAAGAACGTGTTACTAAGTTTCAAGACATATCTGACTCTTTGATAGGGGGAGAAGTATGGGACTACATGAATTTTATCAGCAATTATCTGACGAGGATACGGGCATATACAGTGAGATTGCAGACTATGCCGCTCAACTTGGTTATAAACCCAAAAAGGCAAAAACCCAAGCACTTAATTTTGTTTTCAATAACAGTAAAACTAAAAAGCATATTATGAAGTTTTCAATCGAGAAGGGCAAGCCCGTTTTGAAAATGAAGTTTTATGCTTCTGCATCGTATTCCCATATTTTTCTTGAGAGCCTAAGGGCAGTTGTTGAAGAATTTAACTATAAATATACGGGTTGCTACAACTGTGGGAAATGTAAGGATAAACTTGAAGGTTATGTCTATACCTATGCGGATGGTCGTTCGTATTTTAGATGCGGTGGAGAATTAATAAGTATACTTCCAATAACAGATAAGGATATGCCAGAAATAAAGAAACTTTTGATTACTCAGCACCAACATTATTTAAAAGATATTGAACCACATCCAAGAGAAACCTAAATGATGACGAAATTTAAACATTGGAGGATCAATAAATGATAAACATGGAAAAAATATATCTAATTACTGATATTCCCGGATATACACCACAAATCAGCCGTTTAATATCTATGATGAATTATGCAAGATATACAACATTAGAAGCCACTAAAGATTTAACTATTGACCAACTGGATTTCTTGTTGGATACTCAATGCAATTCGATTGGTGCATTATTATTACACTTTGCAGCAGTAGAATACGCTTATCAAATGCAGACATTTGAAGGAAGAGAATTATTAGAAGATGAATTGCTTGAATGGGGACCAGCTTTAAACTTAGGAGATGCAGGACGAGAAATCATTAAAGGAAATGATTTGAATTATTACATAGATCGAATGAATAATGTAAGACTTAGAACTTTAGAATTATTCAAAGAAGTAAATGATGATTGGTTATATACAGAAGAGAAATTTTGGTATAACAAACCAGCAAATTATTATTTTATGTGGTATCACGTATTTGAAGATGAAATTAATCATAGAGGGCAAATCAGAATGATTAGAAAGAGATTGAGTTAGTATGTTTATTCAAGGCTACTCAGATTGAACTACATACATCAAATTTCAAAGAGAGGTGAGGTTCATCTTGTACTTTGAGACGGAAAGATTAATTATTAGAGAATTTGTTACTGAAGATATTAAGAGTGTTCATGTGTATACTTCTGATCCTTTAGTGGTAGAACACATGATTTGGGGACCGAGTTCAGAAGAAGAAACTAGAGACTTTATTAACTTAACGATGGAAATGCAAAAACAGGAGCCCCGTCAAGGCTTTGAATTTGCAGTGGTTCTGAAAGCCACTAATCAATTAATAGGTGGTTGTGGGATTCACGTGAGCGGAGTAGGCCAGGGAGAACTGGGTTATTGTTATAATCGGCTCTATTGGGGACAAGGATTTGCTACTGAAGCTGCTCGTGTTCTGCTTGAATTTGGTTTTCAGAACCTTGGTCTTCACAGAATATATGCTACCTGTCGCCCGAATAATATTGGATCTGCTAAAGTTATGCAAAAGATTGGTATGGAGTATGAGGGACATTTCAGGGAACATATGTGGCATAAGGGGAAATGGAATGACTCCTACCAGTATTCGATAATTAGAGCCGGGTAAAACCGCTAAGTCAAAGAATTGTTACACAATATTATATATCCTAATTATGGAATTTGTTGTAGAATGGTGGAGGATTCTAATCAGCCCTAAGGCATAGGGCACAAACAGGGTGAGTATATGAAAAAGACCTTCATGGTACTGATTGTTCTTGTTGTATTTGTTGGAACTTCATCTTCTGCTATGGCTCATTCAGGACGAACGGATAAAAAAGGTGGGCATAATTGCTCCGCAAAATCCAAACAAAAAGGGCTTTGCTCAGGTTATCACTATCATAATAAGAAATAAAACACCAATTCAACTTATAAACCCAGCTTGAGATCATTCAAAAGCTGGGTTTATTGATATTAAAAACTCCAAGGAGAAATTGAAATGAAAGCCAATGTATTTTTGAAAAAAGGAGATGGATTCAGTTGAACGCAGATACTACACTGGAATATTTCCGTACGGTTTCGATGCATCGAATGGTCGATCATTATCTTCCTAAGTTCATAACATGTCTGGAAAGCTTAGATACCCGGATCATTTGGGCCTGTAAGGATGATGAGGTGGGTATGAATAGTATTGGCGGGATTACTTTTCATGTTATCGAACAAGTTAAAAGGCACACATTAAGATTATCCAATCCGGATTTGACGTACGCTAAGGGAATCGAAGATTATTTCCCTAGTATGAATGAGGAGAAAGATCAACTCATTTCAGAACTTAAATTAACCTTCAGTCACTTTCAGGCTACGTTGGAGTCGGTAGATCAGGATCATATCGATTTATATAATCTTTATCATTTGGTTGAACACACGAGCTATCACTTAGGTCAAATCATAGACAGGGCTCAGAGACTGACAGGTGCTAAATATCAATTTGTACAGAATGGAATTAATGAGAAAAAATTAAGGGCCTTAGTTGAGAGTAAAAGAGCTAATGTCGGCTTCTACTAAATGATGAATCCAATGACTCGTGATAAGGCTCTGAAATATGCTAAATATCGATTACCCTATTCAACAGAGGCGAGTGAGTTTGTCATTCAGACAGCCATTGTAGGCCAAGGAGTAGTTGCAGATATTGGTGCAGGAAGCGGAATTTTGACGCAGCATTTTGTGGGAAAGGTAAGAAAAGTATTTGCTGTAGAACCTGAACTTGAAATGCTCAGGATAGCACAAGAATTATTAGGAGAGAGACAAGATATAGAATACATAGCTGGGGTAGCTGAGGACACAAAACTGCTCGATAAATCGGTTGATTTAATTGTAGCAGCAAATGCATATCATAGGTTTCCCCCTGAGAGCACCATTGAAGAATTTAAAAGAATACTTAAACCTGGTGGAATGTTAGCTATTTTTTCATATCAGGATGACTTTAATTTTATAAGAGACACCATGCATGTCAGCAACATTGAACAATATATTCAACGATTAACCGCGACAAGGCATAGTGAGCCGGTAGAATATTTTTATGGGGATTCAGCACCGAGCAGATTTTTATTTAAACAAGAGCATCAAGAGGGATGGAATGAGTATTGGGGAGCGGTTATCTCCAGTATGGAATCACCAGATGAAAGAGAAGATTGGTTCGTTGCCTTTCAGGATGCACATAAACAACGGTTTAACGATATCGCAAAAGACGGTGTAATCTCGATAAAATACAGTACAGAGGTTTGGTTAGGTCAACCCAAATACAAGTAAGGAGGCTACATGAATGATTTATGTCGTAAGACATGGGGAAACCGATTTGAACAAAGAAGGCAGACTTCAAGGAAGGCAAGGGATGCCTTTAAATGAGAATGGAATTAGGCAAGCCGAGTGCTTACGAGACAAACTCTCAGAGATTAAATTTGACTATGTATATTCTTCTCCACAAGAAAGAGCAGTTCAAACAGCTGAAATAGTTACAGGTATCCAAGCTTCAATTGATCTACGGCTGGATGTGTATGATTTAGGTGAAGCTGACGGTTTGAAAAAAAGCGATGTAAAGTGGAGTGGAGTCATACCGGATGGTCGAGTTTATAAAGGCGTTGAAGAGATCCATAGCTTTATTAAAAGGGTATCAGAATTTATGCATGAGCTTGAGGATAAAGCTGATGTGAGAGATGTAAATATTTTAGTATCGGGTCATAGATGTACTACAGGCTGTATTGGTGGGTATTTTAAAGGGTTACCTGAAGACGGGGATATTCTGAGATTCTCATCTGAAAACGGAGATTATCGGGAGTATAATTTCAATTCGTCTGCTGACCTATAGAAGGGAATGATTGAATGCAGCCTCATATTAATCAAGAGGATCTACATAAAGATAACCTTAGTTGGTTATGCATTGAACCCGTATTAATCTCAGTCCGTGGGAAAAGTTTAGATATTAAATCTGAGGTATATAATCAATTAAATGAGGGACAAAGAGCATTATATTTGTTTTATGCATTTCATAATCATGTTAAATCGAATGTTGAATTGTATTGGTTTGCTGCTTACTTTATGAATGAACTCAAGGCTTGGAGAGGTTTGAAAGAAGGAATAGCTTTTTTCAAGGATAACGAAATGTTGATGTTAATGGAGGAATTGGAAACCATAATCGAGGATAAAAACAGAGATATTAACGGCTTATGGAGAGAGGCATCCCCCTCTGATTTAGAAAAGGATATGAACTTATCCGATTCAATAAATCAGATTTACAGTGAATACCAAGTTAATGTGCAGCAAACCATTGAAGCGATGAACTCGTATATTAGAAACAATGAAGAAGACTTTATTATTTAGTCAAAATGAACATCACTTTCAAAGGTAGGTGTATTTATGTTCACCCATGAGCCAAACTACTATAAAGTGAATAAAGGAACTGTTATTTTTCTAAATGGCACCTCAAGTTCAGGGAAAACCAGTATTTCCAAGGAATTAATAAGAATACTAGAAGAAGATTTCATGTATCTTTCAGTCGATCATGCAATATCTGGTGTAAACGACATGTTGATGAATATGTTTGGTGAGCACATCACAAGAGAAGAAATAAGAAGGATTGAAGATGAAGAAATCATAGAAAAACCAGTAATATCACTATTTCATCATTATATTTTAGCGTTTTCAATGGCCGGCAAAAATATAATAGTTGATCATGTATTAGTTGATTCCAAATGGTTGGAAGAATGTGTTCAGTTATTATCCGATACCCGAACATTCTTGATCGGGGTTCACTGCCCAATTAATGAATTGGAACGCCGGGAAAGGGACAGAGGAGACAGACCAATAGGTTTAGCTAGCGCGCAATTCACAATTGTACATGAGAATTTCCAGTATGACCTTGAAGTAAATACGCATATGAATTCAGTATCGGAATGTGCAGTTACCATCAGAGATTTTATCAAAACTAACGAACCGAGTGTTCTCCAAACTTTCCATACAGAAGCAAAGGAGCCGAGTCAATGAATCGAGTACTAGTTCTAGGTTCAGCAGGGTCGGGGAAGTCAACACTTTCTCAGCAACTGGGTGAGATATTTAAGCTCCCGGTTATCCATTTAGACAAGTATTATTGGAAGCCAATTGGGAACCTACCCCGAATGAAGAATGGGACAAACGGGTCGAATATTTTACAATGCAAGAACATTGGATCATCGATGGAAATTACTCAAGAACTCTGGATAAAAGACTTGAGAGAGCGGATTTGATCATTTTTTTAGATATGTCAAAATGGCTTTGTCTCTATCGAATACTAAAAAGAAGAATGATGTACCATAAGAAAACTAGACCCGACATGAATGAGGAATGCCCAGAAAAAATCGATTTTGAGTTCATAAAATGGGTTTGGAATTATAAGAAGCGAAGTAGAATGAAAACACTAAATAAGCTTGAAAAAGTAAAAAACCAAAAAGAAGTAATCATCGTAAAAAACCGAAAACAGGCAGCAGAATTGATAGTTAAACTAGAACGAATCGAGGGAGAGTTGATTATATGATTAGATTATGTGTAAGTGACGACAACGAAGTGATATATCATATTATCAATGATGCGGCAAAGGCCTATGAAGGTGTAATTCCTGAAGATCGGTATCATGAACCTTATATGAGTATGGACGAATTAGAACGTGAAATTAATGCGGGTGTAGTATTTTGGGGATATATGGATGCAGCAAATCAGCTAATAGGGGTCATGGGTATTCAGCCCAAAGGAGAAGTCTCCCTAATAAGACATGCTTATGTACGTACAAATGAAAGAAACAGTGGAATTGGTAGTATATTGTTAAATCATATCATCACGATAACAGAGAAACCTATTTTAATCGGAACGTGGCAATCAGCAGTGTGGGCCATAAGATTTTATGAGAAGAATGGCTTTACACTTACAACGATAGAAGAAAAAGAGCGATTACTACAGAAATATTGGAGCATACCTGAAAGACAGATTGAGACTTCAGTAGTGCTAGGTGATCGTAAATGGGCTGCTAACAAGCTGTAGCTAGGAGCATGAATTAAATCTTATGTACCGAGCGGACTGGGAAATGAGTTTCGGAGACAGGAAGATTGATGCGATTTTATCTGAGCATGTATGGGAACATTTAACCTACGATGAAGGCGTACAGGCAGCAAGAATATGTAATTCATTTTTAAAAAAAGGCGGGTATATTCGTTGTGCCGTTCCTGATGGATATTTTCGTAACGACTGGTATCAGAATATCGTTCAAATAGGCGGACCTGGACCCAAAGATCATCCGGCAGCAAGTCATAAGATTGTACATAACTATAAGACAATTTCTCAAATGTTTGAGGAGGCTGGCTTCCGAGTAAAATTACTGGAATATTGCGACGAGTCCGGAGAATTTCATTTTCAAGAAAGGGATCCAGAGAAAGGTTATATTTATCGCTCTTATCGGTATGATCATCGGAATTCGAATGAAAGCATTTAAATGAATCAGTGCACTAATTAATAATATAGGAGTGTTGCAGTATTGAAACAATCAAAAGAAAAGTGTTATCAAGATTATTACGATTCTTACGCTGCCTGTCTTTCACTATGGCCTGTTCCACTTAAAACGATGAATGTATCAACAACATATGGTGAAACACATGTAATCATTAGTGGTTCAGAAAATAAGCCCCCATTAATTCTCTTACATGGTCTGGGTTTTAGTTCAACTATGTGGTATCCCAATATTGAAGGACTGAGTGCAGAATTTTGTACGTATTGTATTGATATCATTGGGGACGCCAACAAAAGTCTTTCCAGTAGAAAGCCCACGGATAGAAGGGAATATTCGCAATGGTTACTAGAAGTTATCAAAGGGCTTCATTTAGAGAAACCCAATATTGCAGGATTGTCATATGGAGGTTTTATATCTCTTAATTTCGCGTACCACTTTCCTGAATATGTTAACAAGGTTATTTTACTTTGTCCTGCTGCAACTTTTAAACCCTTTAGGTTGCAATTTTTTCTAAGAATTTTTTCCCTATTGTTATTTTCTAAAGGAAAGGTCCTTCAAAAATTTATGAATTGGATGTTTGGGGGGAGGTATCATTTAGACCCTTTATTTATTCAACAATTTGAAGCAGGGATAAATCTAAGACGCGCATTGAAAATAAAAGGAAAAAAAAGGAAATTGGGATCATCATGGCCAAGTGTTCTACCTAATGATGAATTACAAGAAATAAAACCTAGTGTTTTATTACTTGTGGGGGACAAAGAAGCGATATACGATCCGAGAAAAGTACTCGCTAGGGCAACGAAATATATCCCAAGAATTCAGGCTGTTTTAATACCGAATGTAGGGCATGGAATGTCAATGGAACAACCTGAACTTATAAACACTTACATAATGAATTTTTTAAATACCTAAATGGAAATGATCATCAAGAGGACCTCATAAAGGTAAATGAGATTTGCCAGGCGGCACTATTGAATTTGGAGAAGAGCCATATGAAACACTTCAAAGAGAGTTTTTAGAAGAAACAGGGATAGCTGATATTGAAGGAACTCACAGAATCGCAAAATCTTATACCCCCATATGCCCCTACAAAGATAATCAGTTAGAGGAAATGCATCGCCGAATTCTTGTAATTAAGGCCTTCTGAGTCCGTCATAGATAAGGAATTCAGGTAAATGGAGCAAATAGCGTCTGCTGGGTCCGTTTAGCTTATGCGTTTATCTTGAGATCTGTAGCATGTTGAAATACTTTAGAAATCTTAAGGCTTAAAGGTGGATAGAACCCTTGGATATTGATGTACGTAATACATCTATTTCTGAAAAAAACCTATTCCTGAGGCTTTATAACGTCTTTCCCGATTTTGAAAATTACTGGCTGGGGAAGAGTTGTCATCAACCTTTTTTAATATTGGGGATTACATCAATTGGATCGAAATAAGCCTGCTCAGATATTCTGGACACAAGTGATTAATGAATATACAGGTGGGGATTATTGTGAAAGAAACGAATGTGGCCGGAAATATCAATCCTTTCACAGTAAATAAAGGATATCCCTTATTATGGGTTAAGTGGTATATTTGTTGTAAGGCATTTTAGTGCAGGGGGGACCATGAAGAAGAAAACGAAAATCTTTTTGATCATAGTCGGTTTGTTTCTTATCTATGTTTTGTTTTTCCCGATGCCATCTCCTGAAATGGCCGTTAGGAAATATCTATTAATCACAAACCCCGTGGTTGCATTAACCGGTAAAGTGGACGAAGGTAAAGTGAATAATGACCCTAAGTATGGGGACTTATACTTTGTATATGAAGTGGAGAAACCATTTATCTATGTGAAAAAGAACGCAATGGGTTGGTCAGTTACATCAAGTGGCACGGGTCCATAATATAGTGTGACTTGGATGCCGAAATCAAGGAGGAAATTAAGAATGATTTTATTAAAACTGCCTAAAGAGATAAAGGATGAAATGATTAACAACGTGAAGAATTACTTCGAGGAAGAAAGAGCCGAGACGATAGGTGATTTAGGTGCTGAACAATTTATTGATTTTATGATAAAAGAGCTCGGACCTCATATTTACAACAAGGCAATAACAGACGCCCGCTTGCTGATCCAAGAAAAAACCAGTCAAATCGAAGACGAATTATATTCTCTGGAAAAACCGGTTCGTAACCGCAAGGGGTAGCTCGATGGGAAAGCTGAAAACCAAATCTCTAAATAATAGAAATTTAGTATTTTTATTAATCATTGGATTTCTAATTCTAACATTCACAGGATTAATTAAATGGCTACCCTCTCAATCTGAACGAACACCTGATCAGGTAATCCATGATTTTATGACAGCTATTATAGAGAGAGATATAAATACAGGGGTCTCTTTAATGTTTCAGGGCTGCACTAAAACATCAGATGAGAAAATAAAAGATTTTGAAAATAACTTAGTGGAACACCCTATCCATTCTTACCAAATCCTATCTAGTACAAAAATAAAGAATGATAATGTTCAGTATGTAGTTAGGCTGAATGGGGAAACAAACCTTGAATACAATGTATTTAGAGTTAAAGGAACGTGGTTGTTATCCTACGAGCGCCTTGGAGAGAATCCTAACCAATTCATTCGCAAAGGCTGTGAAAAATGATTAATCCCAATCAAAATAATGGTTTTTTTGATTTTATTAGTGAGCTGCCGTTAATCTTTATCTTATTTGGAGGAGTAATATTTACCTTAGTCTTTGGAACGTTCGCATATGTCATCATAAAGGGGTTAAGTAGTTACTTCTCTAATAATGCTGCTGAAATTACAAGACAGAGAAGTACAATTGTAGACAAGAGATCTGAAGTTTGGGGAGGGTCGGGGGATTCGAGTGCAAATACTAGCCACTTTATTACTTTTGAATTCGAAGATCATACCCGTAAAGAGCTGCAAGTGCGTTCCGACCAATATGGATTGATAACTGTTGGTGACCAAGGAGAACTGATCTATCAAGGCACCAGATTTAAAGAATTTATAAGGCAATATTAACAAGAATCCCATGAGAATGGAGTTATTTTTAAATGAAAAAAACATTAAAACAATATTTACCCAGTATAATCCTTGCCGTGATATTATCACTTTTCATCAGAACCTATGTGGCAGAAGCCATGAAAGTACCTACAGGGTCCATGATACCCACTATTGAAATCAATGATCGCCTATTTGTAGAAAAGTTAATGTGGATGACTAAGCTTGAACATAGCGATATTGTTGTTTTTCATTCTCCGGTAGAACCTAAAAAATATGTGAAGAGATTAATAGGTCTACCTGGAGATTTTGTTGAGATTAAGGACGGGGTATTATATCGGAATCAAGAGCTTATAGAAGAACCCTATATCAAAGACAAAATGAATTATAATTACGGGCCCGTAACCGTGCCTGAGGACCAGTACTTCTTTTTAGGTGACAATCGCAACGAAAGCTTCGACTCTCATTTATGGCCCAATCCTTTTGTGAAAAAAGATAAAATAATCGGTAAAGTATGGTTTGAAATTCCTACACATTTGTTTGGAGAGTGAAATTACCCATGAGTAATATTGTTGATTTCTACAGTACATACGATGATGAATGCAAAAGTTGCAGATGCTACTAATTTGTCCGAATTTACAAGTGAAACCTTTGATGTGGTTCTGTGCCTTGGTCCTATGCATCACTTGATTGATCGTTTTCATGCCCCTGAAGAATTCGAGGTTTGGACAAAATACCATCTTAGAATATGCAGAGAGCCTTCCATTTTAGGAACGAGTAGCCATGCTTTATATGTGTGTAAAAAAATATAGTTGCACGTTTATTACCCGGGTAAGCGCATAGAATGCTAAGATTTGAACTTTCTCGACAACATCGCTTGACCCCGAGGAAGACTTATGCTTTCAGTCGACGAAGTTCGAGGATATGTCCTCTAACAACTCGCACGAAATCCTTCACAGTCCCGCTTATATCATCTGCCGCTGCAATGGCAGAAATCACTGAAATGCCATCCGCACCAGCAGTAAGGACGGGGGTGGCATTCGTCAGTGTAATCCCTCCAATCCCGACCAAGGGAATCGTTAGTCCATGGTCCCGCAATTCTTCAATGATCTTAGTCCCTTGAACCTCTTTGGCGTCATCCTTCGAAGTAGTTGGATATATCGGACCGATCCCGAGGTAATCGGCTCCGTCAGCCATAGCTTGTTGCGCTTCCTCCAGTGTATGGGCAGAGACGCCCACAATCTTTTTCTCACCGATTTGCTGCCGAATAGAACGAGCCGGCTCATCGTCCTGTCCCACATGAATGCCGTCTGCGTCCAAGGCAATGGCTAAGTCGATGTCGTCATTGACGATAAAAGGGACGCTGTTCAATCGGCAAATTTGCTGCAGCCTTCTAGCCAGCTCAAACTGGGCATCGCCTGTCAGCGCATCGGGTCCTTTTTCGCGGAACTGAAACATGGTTATCCCCCCGGCAATGGCCTCAGATAATACCTCTTCAGGTGACTTACGGCAATTCATGCTGCCCATAATGAAATACACCTTCAACGATTCGCTTAAGTTGGTGCTGTTATATTGTGTCATGATGCTCACCCCGTACTCTATTTTGATAGGCAAAATGGTTCGTTGGCCCGTGCCCGGCTCCAATGCCCAGTTCATCTTCAATAGCTGCTTGAATGAAGGCTTTGGCTGTACGAACCGCCTCAGGTACTGCTTTTCCCCTGGCAAGCTCAGCTGTAACTGCAGCCGAGAAGGTACACCCAGTACCATGCGTATGACGAGTCTCAACCCGCTTGCTCTCCAAGTAAAGGAACTCATGCCCATCGAATAATAGATCGATCACACCTTCACTACTGGAATCATGGCCTCCTTTCATTACCACGTAACGTGATCCCATCGCTGAGATTCTCCGGGCAGCTTCTTCGCGGTCATGTAGACTGGAAATGGTTAACCCTGTTAATATTTCTGCTTCGGGGATATTAGGTGTGGTTACTAAAGCCAATGGCAGGAGGGATGTGATCAAGGATTGTACAGCTTCCTGCTGCAACAGCTTGGAACCTCCTTTGGCGACCATAACAGGGTCTACTACAAGATTCGTCCATCCGTATACCTTTACTTTTTCCGCTACGATACGAATGATATCAGCACTGAACAGCATCCCAGTCTTAACCGCAGCCGGTTGCAGATCATCGCCGATTGAAGTAAGCTGCTGGGCAACAGCTTCCATCTCTAAAGGATAGACACCCTGTACACCTAACGTATTCTGAGCCGTTACAGCAGTTAGAGCTGACATTCCATATACGCCCAGTTCCTGAAAGGTCTTGAGATCCGCTTGAATACCTGCACCGCCACCGCTGTCAGAGCCAGCTATGGTTAAGGCTTTAAATATCTTCATGGTTCGTTCTCCTTAGTGAGTTAATTTAAGTCAGTTTCTTAATCTGGGACATTTCCTTGAATATCTCAGGGGTAACAAGCGCCAATTGATTCAGGAACTCCACCTGGAAGCTTCCGGGCCCTTGATGGGCCGTTAGTCTGGCAGCTATTTCAGCGGCAACTCCGTAGAAGGAAACCGCCTCGACAGAAGCTTCTAGGAAGTTCCCATTACTTACAGCCAGAAAAGCACCGACCACTGACGTGAGTAAGCAGCCTGTGCCCGTAACCTTGGTTAGTATGGGATGTCCATTGCTAACGATATATGTATTATCTCCGTTGGAGATAACGTCTTCTTTTCCTGTAATAATCACTGTGCAGACGAGCTTCCGTGCAGCTTTTTGGGCCAAAGCTATAACATCGCCTTCTCCTTCACCGGCATCTACCCCTTTACTGGACCACCTCTCGCCAACTACATTCGCAACTTCAGCTACATTGCCCCGAAGAGCAGCTAGTTGAATTTGACTAGTCAGTGCTTGGGTAACGTCTGTACGGTAAGCCGTTGCACCTGCACCTACAGGGTCAAGGACGACAGGCACTCCATGTGTGTTGGCTGATTGTCCAGCCAGCAGCATCGATTGAATGGTATGGTCATTAAGAGTGCCGATGTTAAGGACAACAGCCCCGGACATTTTAGCTACATCCTGTACTTCCTCATGCGCATCTGCCATAAAAGGGGATGCCCCCAGAGCAAGCAGGCCGTTAGCCGTAAAGTTGGTTACTACAATGTTGGTGATATTATGAACAAGCGGGTTTTGCAGGCGTACATTGGCTAGATAAGTCATTTTAATTCCTCCCTAGGTTATGTTGTTATAAGTTAATAAAAGCTTCTTCGGTTTTCACATCTGTATGGAGAAGCTGATTCTCAATCAGCCATTGGTGAACATTCTCCCAAGATTCCGGGTCCTGATAACCAAATGTCTGATCACCCGCATCCATTAGCGGCAGCAGGATTTGCAAGCTTTGTTGCTCAATGTCCTTATCCAGTGGAGAGGTTGCATCCTCATGCTTGAGCAGGATCGAGAGGGCTTCATCCGGGTGCTCTTGCACATACTGCTGACCTTTGGTGATGGCGGTCATGAATTTTTTTAAATACGTATTATTGTTCTTTAGGCCTTGTTCGCTTGCTACTAGCACCAGTTCATAATAGTCCGGGACTCCATAATCAGTCGGATGGATTGAAGTCACAGGATGACCCTCTTTGGCCAAGATCAGCGCCTCGTGATTAATGAAACCGCCCATGATGGCATCCACTTTATCTGTGGAAATTGCCGGGATAAGATCAAATCCAACATCGATCAGGTTTGCACTCTGCGGATCTCCGCCATCATTCTTAATCATTGTCTTCACCATTGCTTCATATAGAGGGATGGAGGAGTAACCGATACTTTTACCCATCAAATCTTTAGGACGTTGTACTGCACCTTCTGCGGGAATCAGCAGATGATTCAGTGGATGTCTGACTATGGCAGCGATGGATTGCACCGGGATTTGCTCAGCGCGGGCCATGAGTACCTGAGGTTGATAGCTAAGTGCCAGATCAATCTGATTAGCCGCGACTAGCTTCAGGCCGTCATTGCCGTCCGCAGGCATTCGGATTTCTACATCCAGACCTTCTTCAGCAAAAAAGCCTTGGCTCTCCGCTGCATAAAATAAAGAGTGCACGGCATTCGGATACCAGTCGAGCATAAGGGTAAGCTTCTGCAAAGGCTGTTTAGATTTACCCGCCGAACAACCGCCTAGAATTAGAAAGATGCAAAGTAGTAATAGGGAGACTGACACTCTTAATTTAGTATTGGTATACATCATGAGTTGGATGAACCTCTTTTCATGAATAGAATTTTTTCAAGCAAGACTAGGATTAGAAAAAGGACAAGGCCAAGTGCAGACAGCAAGAATACGGCCGCGAACATCTCATCACTTTGCAGATTCCCGGCCATACGGCGGCTGAAATAACCAAGGCCCTTGCTGCCCCCGAGCCATTCGCCAATCGTTGCTCCGATCACACAATATACAATCGATAGTTTCAAGCCGGAAAAAAATGAGGGCAGTGCCAGCGGAATCTGGATCTTTGTAAGCAGGTGCCATCGGTTTGCGCCCATAGTTAATAATAGCTCTCTGTAGCCTTCACCCCCCTTGCGTAATCCATCAAAGCTACCCACCACTACCGGAAAGAATGCTGTTAAGAAGACAACGGCAACCTTGCCTGCCAGCGAATAACCGAACCAAAATATGAAGATGGGCGAGAGAGCGATTAACGGGATCGTCTGACTGATGATAATGAAGGGATATAGTGCTTTTTCTAGCCTACGGGACAAATGCATTCCGGTACCTAACAATGAGCCTAAGACAACAGAAAGAATGAATCCCATAATTACTTCCTGAAGAGTAGCCGGTAGATGCTGCCCAAATAACAACCGCCGATTCTCGACTAGAGCATTCCAAATGGACGTAGGAGCCGGAAGGATAAACGATGGAATCCATTTCAGACGAACAACGGTCTCCCAGCACACGAGAAGGAAGAGGAGAAGGAGGAGGGCAAGTCCATAATCTCTAAGATAACGTTTAAGAGGTGTGAGTATCATAAAGTCGTCTCTCCAAATCCTCCCGCAACTTCAGAAACCGCGGATCATAATTCATAGCAGAGTGCCTTGGTCTTGGTAAATCAACGATGAATTCCTGCATTGGAGCTTTTGATTGACTGCCGGACATTAGGTAGATTCGATCACTAAGCAGAATCGCTTCCTCCAGATCATGTGTAATGAATAGAACCGTCTTCGCAAGCCCATCCCATAACCCGGTAAGCCACTTGTGCATTTCCCGTTTAGTTATAGCGTCAAGAGCGCCAAAAGGTTCATCCAGCAGCATAAGCTCCGCTCCGGTTACAAGGGTTCTTAAAAAAGCGATCCGCTGCCTCATACCACCCGATAATTCATTCGGATAAGCTTGTTCCACTTCTGCAAGACCAAAGCGCTCCAGCATCTCGCGTATCATCGAGATCGTTTCCGCTTTTGAGCGGTTCTGAGTTACTTCCCACGGCAGAAGACAATTGTCCAATACCGTCCTCCAGGGCAGTAAAAGGTCTTGTTGAGGCATGTAGGCAATGTTCCCTAATCGGGTAGTTGCAGTGGAGCTAGCTTCTTGCCAGATGATATCGCCGTTAGTAGGTTCCGACAGTCCTGCGATAATCTTGAAAAGCGTACTTTTCCCACAACCGCTGGGGCCAATGACAGAGACGAACTCTCCATGTTTAACTTTCATAGACAATTCTGATAAAACTGAGTATTTCCGTTGTGGGTCAAAAGAGTAGGACAAATCATTAATAGAGATCATTGTGTTCGTAGACAAACCCCCTTCCAAACAAATAAGACCCATCCATCTCCAAAGGAAATGAATGGGCCCAAAATTCTCGTCTGCATAGGTATGCATCACTTGAAAGTCCGGTTCCACTTCCCTCCGCTGGTATGATCCAGATCAGGTTCCAAGGGTCCGGAGGTTGAACTCCATCTCAGTCAAGTAGACTCCCCTAGTGAAATAAATAGGTCGATATTGAATTCTTAAGTGGTTTTAAATATACCATATCTTATCGATATGTAAAGAGTTGGGAGAGACTTTAGCCTTTTCAATACTAAGATTTACGGAGTCCTGTCACAAACAGCGTAATTATGCCTTTTACGATCTGTTCTTTGGAATCTCCGTGAACCTTTTGCTGGTACAAATAGAGGTCTGGACTGAGTACGGAAATCAATGCTGTAGCAGCAAATTTGGGGTTCACGGAGATGATTTCATTACGGTCGGAAGCTTGTTGAATCAGCTCGGCCAGCACTGCACTTAGTCTTTGGAAAAAAGGATGTTCGAAGTGGGTGAGCTGTTTTTTACCGGTGAATTCAGACTTAATAAGCTGCAGCAGCTCCGCATGTTGAGCGATGAAATCGATAACTCTCTCAATACTGTTCTGAAGACGCTCCAATGCAGGAATCTCGGAACCGGACTGCTGAACCTCTTGCTCCATTAGCCTTAAGAATCTCTCAGTACTGTCCAGTAGGAGAGCTGAAGAAATTTCACCTTTATCACTGAAGCGGCGGTATAAGGAACCCTGTCCAATGCCGGCTTTTTTAGCAATACTATACATACTGACCGCATCCAGACCATTTTCGGTAAAAAGCTGTCCGGCGGCCTCCAAAATTTTCTGTATATAGGGATCATTAGCCATAAGAGAAGGGACTCCTTTAATAGAAATTAATAGTGTTAAGTAATGATGCAGAATCTAATTGACATAGCGGACAATTGTCCGTAAACTAATGGATGGAGAAACGGACAGTTGTCCGATCAATCAATTATATAGATATACCCGCGAAGAGGTCAATGATACTCGTGCAAGGGGTTATTAGGAGGAGAAAGAGAATGGAACAAACGATGAAGTCAGATGCGGACTTTCGGATATCCAGTATTTTAGTTCCGCTTATTGCGATCATAGCGGGCGTATTTATGGTTGTGCTGGACAGTACTGCGATGAATGTAGCTTTATCTACTCTGGTAGTGGACTTTCATACGAATTTGAATACATTGCAATGGGTGGTTACCGGGTATATGTTGGCCCAAGCCTCAGTGATTCCCCTTTCTGGTTGGTTATCCGACCGATTTGGAGCCAAGACTGTATTTTTGAGTGCTATCGTATTATTTACAATCGGATCCATACTATGTGCTACACCAAGCAGTGCCGAGTGGCTTATCGCATTCCGTGTAATACAAGGACTTGGCGGAGGTTGCGTGCTGCCGGTAGCCATGGCTTATGTCTATAGACTGAGTCCAATGAGCAAGGTCGGTGTAGTAATGGGGATTATGGGCATCCCGGTATTGTTTGCTCCGGCGATAGGACCCGTGTTATCCGGATGGTTAGTTCAATACCATTCCTGGCGTTGGATCTTTCTGATTAACATTCCAATCGGTATCGTATGTTTGTTCATTGGGTTAAGAAAACTGCCTAAGGTAGAGAAAAGTCAGGTTGCCGGAGTCGATAAATATGGCATGATCCTGGGACCGTTAGCCTTTGCTTCATTATCTTATGGGGTAAGTCAAGGAGCTCAGGGCTGGAGTTCCGATAAGACTCTTATTGGGTTGTCAGTCGGTGCTGTAGCTTTAATTGCTTTTGTTATAGTTGAATTACGTACTCGAACTCCGCTGTTGGAATTGCGAGTACTCCGCTCAATAGACTTCAGCGCAGGCATATTAGTTCAGTGGGTGGCTCAGTTCGCCCTGTATGGGGCCTTGTTTTTATTACCACAATTTCTGCAGCAAGCACGTGGATTTGGGGCATTTGATACCGGTCTAACCCTACTCCCCCAAGCGATAGCTTCCGGAATTATGATGCCGATCGCCGGAATACTATTTGATAAAATAGGGGTACGCTGGCTTGTGGTTTGCGGATTGAGTCTGGTATCGGGTGCTCTATACCAGTATTCACATGTTGATCTTACAACGGAGAGCAGGGATGTTATTCTGCCATTGATCATGTGCGGAGCCGGCATGGGGATGATGATGATGCCTATGAATACACATTTGCTCAACAAAGCGCCGCGGGATCTCGTCAATCGGGTGACTTCGTTGACTAATTCGATGCAGCAGGTTATTAATTCCTTGGCGGTATCGACACTGGTTACTATACTTAGTTCCAGAGCTGCTGCACGGGGGATTGAAATGAGGGAAGCTGCAGCACAAGCCGGTGCTTCTGTTGGAGAGTCTACGCCAGAAGCAGTTTTGCACGCTACACAGCTTGTACTGGCCAAAGGATTTGATGATACCTTCCATATCATGATGTTCGTAGCAATAGGTGGTGCAGTGTTGGGACTCTTACTGCGCAGAGGAAGCAAAGGCGAAGAAGACGGGTCCAAGAAGAAGGTTAGACCCGAAATCATGCATGGGTAAAGTTCTCTAGTAAGGAATAATCATTCATTAACATACAAATTTGTTTATACCCTCGTAGCTTCATGGGCTGCGAGGGTATTTTTATCCGAATAGTTCTTACATTCAAGAGGACAATTTGCCAATTTGGGGTAAGATAAACAGGGTTGCTAAATGGTGACTAATAGCACAGAATTCTTTATCTGCATAATTCCGATGATTATTATCGGAAAAAGTATTGACGGAGATGACATGACAGTGTACTATTCAATTTATCGGGTTGTACAACACCCATATAGAGAAGGATAAGAGAGGGGATTTACAAATGAAAAAGCTAAGTTTAACGATTTTATTGGCACTGACCGTGGTACTGGTAGCGGCATGTGGAAACAATGCCAATAACAATAAGGCTGCTGAACCAACTGCGGCAACGAATGAGGGCGCTGCTGCACCAGCTGCTGAACAGAATAGTCTTGAGGCTGTTAAAGCAAGCGGCAAGCTGCGTATCGGTACAGAAGGTACATATGCTCCATTTACCTTCCATGATGCAGCTGGTAAACTTACAGGCTTTGATGTTGAAATAGCTGAGGAAGTTTCCAAACGTTTGGGCGTGGAACCTGAGTTCTTCGAAACTCAATGGGACGGAATTTTCGCCGGGATGGATGCTAAACGTTTCGATGTTATCTTTAATGAAGTTTCCATTAATGACGAACGCAAAGTCAAATATGACTTCTCCGAATCTTACATCGTTTCCAAAGCCGTGCTGATTGTTAGCGAAGATAATGAAGACATTAAGTCCTTTGCGGACCTGAAGGGTAAGAAGGCTGGTCAATCACTTACCAGTAACCTTTCCAAGATTGCTACTGACAATGGTGCTGAGATCGTAGGTACTGAAGGTTTCAATCAGGCGATTGACTTGCTGATCTCTGGTCGTATTGATGCAACGGTTAATGACGGACTGTCTTTCCTAGACTTGAAAAAGCAAAAGCCGGATGTAAAAATTAAAGTGGTTGATGAAATCGCTGAAGGTTCACATAGTGCTGCGGTCTTCTTAAAAGGTAATGACGAGTTAGTCAAAGCCGTGAGTGATGCCATCACTGAAATGAAGAGCGACGGAACATACCTGAAAATTTCCGAGAAATATTTTGGGACTGACGTTTCCAAATAATTGATGCCAAGAAGGATGTCTGATCAATGGATAACCACAAAATACAAATCTTAATGGATTCTTTGCTGCCCCTGCTTAAAGCCGGGGTGGCTTTTACAATTCCACTCACTCTCGTTTCATTTGCAATTGGATTATTGCTAGCTGTATTAACCGCACTGGTTCGCCTTTCCTCTTGGAGAATTCCGAAGTTGATTGCCGGTTTCTATGTATGGGTCATTCGGGGAACACCGCTATTACTGCAGCTCTTTATTATCTTTTATGGTTTGCCTGCAGTTGGAATTATATTGGAACCATTTACAGCCGCTGTTATTGGTTTCTCACTAAGTGTGGGTGCCTATTCTTCAGAAATTGTACGTGCTGCTATAATATCCATACATAAAGGCCAATGGGAAGCTGCTTTCTCCGTGGGCATGACCCGCGGTCAGGCATTACGCCGTGTCATATTGCCGCAAGCTGCGAGAGTTTCCGTTCCGCCACTCGCGAACTCCTTTATTAGTCTGGTCAAGGACACATCGCTTGCTGCAAGTATCACGTATGTAGAAATGTTCAGAACTGCCCAACAAGTTGTAGCTGCAACCTATGAGCCGCTGCTGCTGTATTGTGAAGCAGGTGTGATTTACCTGATATTCAGCACCGTTCTGTCCACTCTGCAAAACTACCTGGAGAAGCGGTTTGACCGATACTCTGCGAGTTAAAGGAGAAGATAAACTTGATTGAGATACAGGATTTGCATAAATCATTTGGATCGCTTGAAGTATTGAAAGGCATTAACCTGAAGCTTGAACATGGCAAGGTACTTGTTATTATTGGTCCTTCCGGTTCCGGTAAAACGACTTTACTCCGGTGTTTTAACCTACTGGAGGTTCCTGACCGAGGGAGTATTGTCCTTAGTGATACAAAACTCGATTTCACCAATGTTAAAAAGGTTCCACAAAATAGTGTTCTGGAGCTTCGCAGAAAAACAGGGATGGTCTTTCAATCCTACAACCTTTTCCCACATATGACCGTACTTGGGAATGTGATGGAGGGACAGATCACAGTCCAGAAGTTGCCTAAAGAGGATGCTCGTAAACGAGCTTTGGCATTGTTGGATAAGGTAGGGCTTTCTGAAAAAGCAGATTCATATCCTCATCAGTTATCCGGCGGACAGCAGCAGCGGGTAGGTATTGCCCGAGCGATGGCTGTTGAACCGGAGGTACTGCTGTTCGATGAGCCTACATCAGCCCTTGATCCTGAATTGGTCGGTGATGTGCTGAAGGTTATTAAGCAGCTGGCTGCTGAAGGGATGACTATGGTTATCGTCACTCATGAGATGAAGTTTGCTGCAGATGTGGCGGATACAATTATTCTGATGGATAATGGTCTTATCTTAGAGCAAGGAACTCCTCAGGAGGTACTGGTACATCCGAAGAGCCCGCGTGCGCGGCAATTTCTAAATCGGCTGAGCGGGGAAGCAGAATAGACTTTCTATAAATTCTTATAATAAAAAAACTCCGAGAGCCACTATGAAAAGCGGTCTTCGGAGTTTTTAGTATTTGTATGGACTACGGCTGTTATTGCACCGGAGCAGGATGCGCTTTTAAATATTCAAGGGCGTTGTATAACATTACAGCGGCTTCGGCACGAGTAAGCTCACTTTTTGGATTAAACTTACCGTTGGTATCCAAGGTAGTGATTTTGTATATCAAAGAACGCTGGACACTTCCTTGATACGAAGGATCTAGTTGACTATCGTCTGCAATATCTGCAGGTATGATTTTGATCAGTGGCAGATTTCCCGCCTTCTCAACACCTTGCACTAATAATGCAGTGAAAAGTTCCTTGGTCATGGTCTTGGACGGATCGATATCTTTAGGAATATCTACACCATTATAGTGAGCATTAATGAAAGCCTCTGCATACCAAGTATTATCTTTTACTTTCTTGAAGATATCGCTGGCTATAGGTGCTTTGTTGAAATCAATAGCTGCCAAGCTAAGTTGCAGTCCACCAGAGATGAATTGGATTCCTTGACCTGCTGTCATTAGATTCTTGGGTAGAAATTGCGAATCCGTTACACCCTTGATTAATCCCTGATCCTTCAGAGAAATGATTTTGTCGGTTCCAGTAACGTTGTCGAGATCTTTGAAGCTGCCTCCAGCGGCGAAGATTTGCCCTCCGAGTGTGAAGGAGAGTATCGATATGGTTGTAATCGCTGTTATTGCACTTTTTTTAATGTTCATGTCTTATTCACCTCGTATTAGGATTGGGCCAATGAAGAAGGCCTTTATTATCTTCTTTAACGAAGTTGTAAGGACTAATGTTGCAGGTAGGCAGCCTCTTTTCATTTGGGTGTTATTTTGTTATGCTTATTTCGTAACGATTACTAATTATCTCTTGATAGAATAGATTAGCTAGTCTCAAAGGGTGCGGATGTTGAATCGTTCCAGAAAGGCAGGAGACCCTTATGAATCCCATAGAACACATAGCCCAACAGTTTGCAGCACAAAACTATAAATTAACATCACAACGTGAAGCAATCGTACAGGTATTACTGGATAATGAGAAGGACCATTTAAGTGTGGAAGAAGTCTATATGATCGTTAAACTCAGCTATCCTCACCTTGGATTGGCGACAGTGTATCGTACATTGGAATTGTTAACGGAGCTTCATATCGTTGAGAAAATGAACTTTGGCGACGGGGTTGCGCGCTATGACTTGCGTGGTGATGAGCAGGCCCATATGCATCATCATTTAATATGTAATGTATGCGGTAAACTTGAAGAGATTAAGGATGATTGGCTGGTGGATTTGGAGAGCCGTCTGGAGCGGGAATACGGGTTCACGGTGACGGATCACCGTCTGGATTTCAAAGGCTCGTACAATACATGTAAATCAACGGGCTGCAAAAAGGAAAAAGATTGCAAGGCAGTATCTTAAGCTGCAGAGTGTACTATAAGTCGTAAATAAAAGGGTGACACGGAATCTCCGGTCACCCTTTTTGAAAATTTATATTTTAAAATAACTTAACTTCGGGTAGGCACAAAAGATTTAATCCAGGTCCCGAAGTTGCCTGGGTTACGGCTTTGTACCAGTACAACGCCTTCACCGCGGAAGCGGCAGACAATGGCCTCACCGCTAGTCAAGCTGTTCAACCAACCTGAGGCTGCCTTTTCAATTTTGTAATCCATATAATCCGGCCAAGCTACAAGATGTCCGTTATCAATTATCATTTCTTCTCCAGCTTCCAAGTTGATCGCATGAATGGCTCCGAAAGAGGAGAGGAAGACCGTACCGCTGCCGCTGATTTCAACGATGAAGAATCCTTCGCCGGATAAGAAACCTCTAGCCAAGTTCTGCATCTTGGTGTTTACTTGGATCCCCTGAGTCCCCGCGAGAAATCCATCTTTTTGAACATAAAGCTTATAAGATCCGTCTAATTCAACAGCTTGTACATCCCCCAATGATCCTGGCGACAGCAAAACTTCACTTGATCCTCGAGTTGCAGTAAGTTCCTGGAAGAAAAACTTTTCTCCACTGAGCATTCTGCCAAGTCCCCGCATTATACCGCCGTCAACAGTACCCCTTAGTTCAACATTAGGAGACATAGCAACCATCGCGCCCATTTCAGCTTTGATGCTTTCACCAGCGTTCAGGTTCACCTTCAGCATAGCAAAGGCGCCTTCATACAAAACTTCATATTTCATGTTTTTTCCTCCGAATCTATTTTTGTAATGGATTAACTCTTAGGAGCAATATGGTGTCTTTTGCTGGCTGTGAGAACCCCAATATTATGATAAAATGAAAGTAGAACAACTGAAACAAAAACATACAATTGAACAGGAGAGTGAATTAAATGGCACGTACGAAAACAAAAAAAGTTCTTCTAAAAGCAGAGCGGTCGGGAACCTGGTGCTCAGCAAACCATCGAAGATCCAATGGAGATTATGGTGCGATATCACAGCATGTCCGGATTACACCCAGTAAGAAGCAACAACTGAATAAGATTAAATACAAGGAGCGAATCACGTATGATGGCGCTCCTTTTTTGTGGGCATTTTTAGACATACGCTGTGCTTATATTCTCTCTCTGCTGAAGACTCGAAATTCCTTGGGTGACATGCCAAATCGATTCCGAAATATCCGGTGAAAATAGGTGTAATTGGCAAAACCACAAGTCTCTGCTACATGCTCAAGGGGCATAGGGCTGAAAGTTATTCGTTCTCTGGCCATTTCAAGCCGTACATCATTAACATATTTAACAATACTGGTTCCGAAGGAATCTTTAAATAGATGAACCGCTCTCGAAACAGAAATATCCACATGGGCAGCCACATCCTCCAAACGGAATGGAAAGGCTGCGTGCTCCTCAACATATTGCTTCATCCGTGATGCCAGATAGCTTTTGGGGGATATCGCCGGTTTATCGGATATGATTCGATCAATTTCCATACATAGTATTTGCAGGTAACATCCTGAAATTTCCGGAGAGAAGTCGGATAATCTCCGCTGCTCAAGCACAAGCTGACGGAATAGGCCTAAAAACCCGTCACTCAGAGGAATGCTAATGCGAGATGGACGTGAGGTCCGCTTCCACCATTCTTCCACCCATTCTCCTCCGCAAAAGATGTGATAATCGCCGCTTTCGATACGGGGTTTGCCTACTGGGTAGTTTTCTTTATCGATAATTAGATAATACGGATCGTTAGGGGCGAACAACATCAGATCTCCGCTTTCTACGGGAGAAATAACTCCATCAATTAAAGCTCTGCTTCGCCCTTCCGTCTGAAGACGGAGGAGATAATTTTTAATTCCTTCACTCTGTGACATATGAAATGGCTTGCGGTGAAAGGAAAAGCCGGCAGACAAAACATGACAGGCAGCTGCTTGGGACATGGTTCCTCCTAGGTTTTTAAAATTATAGCCAAATTGTTCATGTATGTATCATATTATTCATTTTATTATATGTTCATTAAGATTACCATGTAAATAGCTTCCCGGATTTGTGAGATCGCCTTTTAATCTGTCGTTATCTTATATAAATGATGTCTTCTTTTCCTACTAAAATATCTAAAGGAAATGTGTTAATTTATAGTTAGATGTCAGAATTATATATGTTGGAGGTAAAGATAATGAGCATCGGAATAGGTGTTATCTGCTTTTGGCATCTGATAAAGGATACAGCACTTTTGTTCAAGTAGATTCTCTCCATGCATAGGTGACCTTTAAAATAAATCGGAAAAGGATGAGTCGAATTCATGAATATTACAAAAAAATTGGTAGTCATAATTGGATATGGCGGTATGGGAAGTTATCACGGCAAGTTAATCAAAGGAAGTGAGAGTCTGGAAGTTGTGGGTGCATATGACGTTCTTACGGAACGCCAAGCGGCCGCTACGGAAGACGGTTACCACGCTTATGAGAGTTATGAGGCTGTGTTGAATGATTCTAAAGTTGATGTAGTCGTTATTGCCACACCGAATGATATCCACAAGGATCTTGCTATTCGTGCCATGAGAGCTGGAAAGCATATTGTTTGCGAGAAGCCGGTGACCCTATGCAGAGCGGATTTCGAGGAAATGATGTCTGTAGCTGACGAGACGGGTCGTGTATTAATGGTCCATCAGAACAGACGTTGGGACGAGGACTTCTTGATTATCAAGAGCATGTACGATCAACATACGATCGGGGATCTGTTCCAGATTGAATCCAGAGTTCACGGAGCCAATGGTATTCCGGGTGACTGGCGTCGTATTGAAGCCTATGGCGGAGGTATGCTTTTGGACTGGGGCGTACATTTATTGGATCAGTTAATCGTAATGATCGATAGCAAAATTACAAGTGTAACCGGTCGTTTAAGTTTTATCTTAGGCGATGAGGTTGATGATGGGTTCGAGGCATTCCTGCAATTTGAGAACGGTGTTACGGCTGTTGTTGAGGTGGGAACCACGAATTTCATTACACTTCCACGTTGGTATGTTAAGGGTCTTGAGGGTTCTGCTATCATTGAAGACTGGTCTTTAAAGGGTAGAATGGTGACGAGAAATAATGAGGTCGAGCGAATCGAGCCGAAACCTATTCAAGCAGGTGTGGGATTAACCAAAACAATGGCTCCTCCTTCTGAAGGGTCGACAATCACCGAAGCATTGCCTGCGGCTTATGAACACGCCTCCAGCTTCTATGATAACTTCGCTGCAGTCATACAAGGATCAGCAGAACCTATTGTCAAAAATGTTGAAGTGTTACGGGTGTTGAACCTAATTGAAGCTGTTTTTGAAGCCGGTCGAACTCGTGAAGTCGTGAAAGATTTTGATATTTATGAGTCGAAATCGGACAGTGAGGTTCCTTCATTTCCTGTATGTTAATGTAAATTAAAGTGAAGTACTCTGAAAAGATGATCAGATTGTTCATGTTAAAATCATATTATTCATTTTATTTTATGCGCTTTCATACTACCATATAAATTAGGTTGATTTGTTAGCATATTTAGCGGACAGCTCTTTTGTTCAGGTATCCACTACACTAATTGGAGTGATTGAGTAATGTTGAAGATTGGTTTGCAATTGTACACACTTAGAGCAGAGCTAGAGCAGGACTTCGAAGGTACGCTTCGTAAGGTAGCCGATATGGGTTACCATGGAGTCGAATTTTATGATTACTTCGGACGTAGTGCAGAGGAAGTTAAGCAATTGTTGGAAGAAACTGGAATGGTTGCTCTCGGAGCACATCGTCCTTATGATGCTTTACTTAATGATACGGAGCAAGAAGTCTCGTATAACCTAGCTATTGGCAATACGAACTTGATCATTCCTTATCTTTCAGAGGAACAACGAAATTGGGAGCAGGTCGCTGCTAACCTAATAACCATTGGGGAAAAAGTAAAAGCACGCGGTGCGGTATTATCCTACCACAACCATGATTTTGAATTCACGGAGCACTACGGAGAGCTTACTGCCTTTGATGGAATCTTTGAAAATGTATCAGCAGACCTGCTTCAAGTGGAAATGGATACTTGCTGGGTATACCATGCTGGATTTGACCCGATTGAATATATCAACAAATATGCCGGTCGGTTGCCGATCATTCACTTGAAGGATATGAAGAAGCTCGAAGACGGTTCAGCAGAAACTGTTGTACTGGGTGAGGGTGAAGTTAATCTGTCCGGTATTCTGGAAGCTGCAGCAGCGGCAGGCGTGGAATGGGCGGTCGTTGAACAGGATTATTGCAATCGTTCGCCGCTTGAGAGTGTAGCAGATAGCTTGAAATGGGTAAAACAGTACGCACAACAAGGAGGAAAAGTTCATGTCTAAAACATTAAAAATAGCTATTATCGGTTGCGGTGGTATCGCCATCGGGAAACATATGCCAAGCTTATCACGTCAAACGGATGCTGAAATGGTCGCTTTTTGCGATATCGAATTAGATCGTGCACAAGAAGCTGCTGACAAATACGGTTCAGAAGGCGCTAAGGTGTATAGTGATTATAACGAAATGCTTAAAGAAGGCGGATTCGATATCGTTCATGTATGTACCCCTAATGACAGCCATGCGCCAATTACAGTAGCTTCATTGGAAGCGGGTTGCCATGTTATGTGTGAGAAGCCAATGGCGAAGACAACGGCTCAAGCACAAGAAATGTTGGACGCAGCACGTCGTACCGGCAAAAAACTGACGATTGGTTATCAGAACCGTTTCCGTTCGGATAGTCAATACTTGAAAGGTCTTTGCGATAGCGGAGATCTTGGTGATATTTATTATGCCAGAGCCATCGCGCTACGCCGTCGTGCCGTTCCTACATGGGGCGTATTCCTGGATGAAGAGAAGCAAGGTGGAGGCCCGCTCATCGATATTGGTACGCATGCACTGGATATGACATTATGGATGATGGATAACTACAAGCCGCGCAGTGTAACAGGTTCTGTCTTCCATAAGCTTGGACATAAAGAAAATGCAGCGAATGCCTTTGGACCCTGGGACCCGGAGAAATTCAAGGTTGAAGATTCAGCTTTTGGTTTCATCACCATGGAAAATGGAGCAACCATTGTTCTTGAATCCAGCTGGGCACTGAACGTTTCGGAGTTTGGTGAAGCTAAGACCCTTCTTGCCGGTACTGAAGGCGGAGCGGATATGAATGACGGACTTCGTTTGAACGGAGAACGTGCTGGACATCTTTATGAGACTAAAGTAGATCTTTCTTCAGGCGGTGTAGCCTTCTACTCAGGTGGAGAAGAGACTGAAGCTGACCGTGAAGCGCGGTTATGGCTGGAAGCGGTTAGAGAAGATAAGGAGCCCGTTGTGAAACCTGAACAGGCTTTTGTAGTTACACAAATCTTGGAAGCTGTATATGAATCCGCACGGACAGGCCGTGCCGTGTATTTCGATGGAACTTCCGATAAATAAGACGATAATGAGAGGGGATACACCATGAAACTTGGAGTATTTATGGTATTGTTTGGCGGACGCAAACTGGAAGATGCATTGGATTATGTAGCTTCCAAAGGGCTTAAAGCAGTTGAAATCGGCACTGGTGCATATCCCGGGAATGGTCATTGTAATCCGCAGTTGCTGTTGGAGAATGAGACAGCATTGAAGGAATTCAAGCATGCTGTTGAATCCCGTGGACTGATGATCAGTGCGTTAAGCTGTCACGGCAATCCGTTGCATCCGCAAAAGGAGCTTGCCCGCAAGGATCACGAGGATTTCGTGAATACAGTTAAATTAGCGCAGAAACTGGAGGTACCGGTAGTAAATACGTTCTCCGGCTGCCCTGGTGATCACGAGGATGCTAAATATCCGAACTGGCCTGTGGCTCCGTGGCCAAATGATTATCAAGAAATTCTTACCTGGCAGTGGGAGAATAAAGTCATTCCCTACTGGACCGAATGGGGAGCGTTTGCGGCCCAGCACGATGTGAAGATTGGACTGGAGCTGCATGGCGGATTCTCGGTTCACTCTCCGGCAACCTTGCTCCGTCTTAGAGAAGCAGCAGGCGAAGTCATTGGTGCCAACCTGGATCCAAGTCACATGTGGTGGCAAGGAATTGATCCTGTACAAGCGATTCATATACTAGGTCGTAAAGGGGCAATTCATCACTTCCACGCGAAAGATGCATTCATTGATCCAATTAACGTGAACATGCATGGATTAACGGATATGCAGTCATATGGAAAAATGCTCGATCGCGCTTGGCAGTTCCGTACTGTAGGTTATGGTCATGATATGAAGACTTGGACTGACATCATGAGTGCTCTTCGTCTTGTAGGGTATGACTATGTAGTTAGTATTGAGCATGAAGACGGGTTGATGTCAGTAGATGAAGGCTTCTCCAAAGCCGTAGACAACCTTAGTCAAATTTTGATTAAAGAGCCATCTGGTGAGATGTGGTGGGTTTAAGTCCATAAAGGTTAAAAGGTTATAAAACTAGCCAGTCTCAGAATTACTGAAGACTGGCTAGTTTTTGTTTTTAATCCGAGCTCTAACGTAAATGAGGAATAGTCACGTTTGGATCTATGTCCGCGTCATAATCGATATCTTCGATCTCAAAACCAAAGAGCTGGAAAAATTCGCGGCGATAGCTTGAAAGATCGGAGAGCTCATTAATATTGTCAGAAGACAACTCAGCCCACAGTCTGGTGACTTCCTCCTGGACATCGGGGCGCAATTCCCAATCATCAATCCGTATTCGCCCTTTGCTGTCTACCTTCGTTCCATCCGCAGTATATAAGTGCTCGGAGAACAAACGATAGGCTTGTTCAATACAGCCTTCGTGAAGATCCTTTTGCTTCATCACCTTGTATAAAGCGGAAATGTACAGTGGAACTACGGGAATTGCTGAGCTGGACTGGGTCACTAGAGCCTTTGTTACCGCTACATATGCCCGGCCTCCGCGTGAAGCCAGCTGTTTGTTAATATGGTGGGCAGTTTCCTCAAGATGGTCTTTTGCCCGTCCAATGGTACCCTCGCGATAAACGGGTTGAGTTATCTCTGAACCCATGTAAGAATAGGCTATGGTCACTGCATGATCTGCAAGCACACCGGCTTGCTGAAGTTCATCGATCCACATTTGCCAGTCTTCTCCACCCATCACAGTAACCGTCCCTGCAATCTCCTCTTCCGTAGCAGGATCAATCGATACCATGCTTACTTCTCCGGTATGGAAATTAACCGTTTTATTGGTATAAGTACTGTCTAGCGGTTTAAGTACTGAAGAAAACGTTTCAC
The DNA here is from genome assembly GCF_000757885.1 of Paenibacillus wynnii. Lineage (NCBI taxonomy): Bacteria > Bacillati > Bacillota > Bacilli > Caryophanales > Paenibacillaceae > Paenibacillus > Paenibacillus wynnii. The sequence continues at coordinate 752,390 of NZ_JQCR01000003.1, forward strand.
CCGTAACCGGATGGATACGCCGACCGGATGCGACACTGTATACCACCAGATCAACCTGACCCAGTTCCTGTTGTATCAGTTCGATGGTTCTTTGCTTCGTCTCGTTAGAGAAGGCATCCCCCGTTACACTGAATGACTGCAAACCGGCTTCTTCCGCCAGCTTCTCGAATGCTGCCGAATTGTACCAACCGGCAGATGCCGTCCGATTTTCTTTGCTGATGCTTTGGCGATACACACCTACTGTACTGGCACCTGCACCAAAGGCAGCTGTAATTCTGGAAGCCAAACCGTATCCTGCAGAGGCGCCAATAACGAGAACCTTCGTAGGTCCCTTTATCTCAGGTTGGGCCCGTACATATTCCACCTGTTGCTGTACCTGACGGGCACAGCCCTCAGGATGGGCGGTTGTACATATAAAGCCGCGTGTTCTTGGCTTGATAATCATGAAGTTAGATTCCTCGCTTCCTAATGAATAATCCGTACAATAACAGTGACTCCTGCTATTCTAACCATTCTCGGCTCCAAGGAGAAGTATTGTTTAAAATTATTAATAAATTTCGAATGGGGTGTTAGCTTATTATGGAAAGTCAGACAAAAACCAAAATTTCAAATCAACAGCAAGATCTGTTAGTCAGAACTGCTTTTGGAGATCAAATAGGGATTAAAGAGAGCTTGGAATTAACAGGGGGCTATTTTAATGCAGCATATAAGCTCCTTTTGTCAGATGGCAGGTCAACGATTCTAAAGGTAGCTCCGACTGAGGAAATACAAACCTTAAGCTATGAGCATAATATAATGGTTTCAGAGGTTGAAGCATTGCGGTTAATGAAGTCTAAAGGAATTGTACCCGTTCCTGAAGTATATGCTTTTGACAATAGCCGTGAAGTGTTTCCTTGCGACTATTTCTTCATGGAGGTCATTGATGGGCAGCCTTACGATGAAGTAAAGAGTTCACTCACGCCTGAGGAAAGAGGAATGATTGAATTCGAGCTTGGACAGTATAATCGTATGATTAACGAGATCCAAGGATCGGAATTCGGTTTATTTAACGGCTCCGTGCACAGTTCGCAAGGCTCGTGGAAAGAGGTATTCATGGCCTTAATGAATAACCTGCTGAATGATGCCCGTCGTTTAGGAGCGCCGATGCCGATTTCCTATGAAACCCTAGAGTTAGAACTTGCGAAACAATTTCATGTCTTGGATGAGGTCACTGAGCCTCGGCTTGTTCATTGGGATCTCTGGGACGGGAATGTATTTGTACGTGAGGGTAGAATTGTAGCTTTAATTGATTGGGAGCGGGCGTTGTGGGGCGATCCCTTAATGGAGTATTATTTCCGCTATATTGAGAATTCAGAATCTTTCTACAAGGGGTATGGCGGCAGATTTGATAGTCCTAACGAACGTGCTCGGAAAAAGCTGTATGACCTGTATATCGATCTTATATATTTCATCGAGTGCTTTTCCCGCAAGTATGAGAGTGAAGGGCATATCCAATGGGCGCATGATAATTTGCTGCAAGGTTGGGCGAGATTCACAGAATAATTCAAAAAAGAGCTTGACTCCACCCTAATAAACTAGCTAAAATTAACGCTGTGGTTATTAATAATGATAATCATTATCATAAAAACAAGGAGAATTGAGAGGGTGAAGGGATGGAGCACCTTTTAGAGGTAAAGGATTTAGCGATTTCTTTCAAAACACGTAGTGGGGAAGTTCAAGCCATCCGCGGGGTCAGCTTTCATGTAGATAAGGGTGAGACCTTAGCTATCGTAGGCGAATCCGGCTCTGGTAAAAGTGTAACCTCGCAGGCGATCATGAAGTTGATTCCAACGCCGCAAGGTCAATATAAACGTGGGCAAATTCTTTTTGACGGACAGGATTTGATCAGTAAGACGGATAAACAAATGCAAAAAATTCGCGGTAAAGAGATCGGTATGATTTTTCAGGATCCGATGACGTCACTAAATCCGATGATGAAGGTCGGGAGACAGATCACGGAAGTTCTTTTCAAACACGAGAAAATTTCCAATGACGCCGCGATCAAACGAGGAATTGAATTACTCAATCTGGTAGGCATTCCTTCTCCGGAAAAAAGGTTCCACCAATATCCACATGAGTTCAGTGGAGGGATGCGCCAACGGGTGGTTATCGCCATGGCCTTGGCCGCCAATCCTAAGATGCTGATTGCAGATGAACCGACTACTGCACTGGATGTAACCATACAGGCACAGATTCTGGATTTGATGGAGGAATTGCAGAAGAAGATTGATACCGCGATTATTTTTATCACTCATGATCTGGGTGTTGTGGCTAGAGTGGCTGATCGGGTAGCGGTTATGTATGCCGGGCAGATTGTTGAAATGGGTACTGCGGAAGAGATTTTCTATGATCCAAGACATCCTTATACATGGGGGCTATTAGCCTCAATGCCCAGCTTGGAGAGTAAAGGAACCTTGCTGACTGCTATACCAGGAACACCGCCGGACTTAATCAGACCGCCGGTTGGAGATGCTTTTGCGATACGGAGCACCTACGCTTTGGAGATCGATCACAAGCAAGAGCCACCGGTGTACAAGGTTTCTGATACACATCTAGTAAAGTCATGGCTGCTGCATCCTTATGCTCCTGCTGTAGAACCGCCTGAGGTAGTATTGAATAAGCGGCGTGTACTGAAAGGCGTATATGATGAGCCAGTATTAGTGGAGAACGGGGAATTTTAATAAGCTTACTTACAGGCGTCAGGTTGCTTCACGCATCTTGGCGCTTTTTTTGATTACTATAGTTTATATAAGTGTAAATAGAATCATACATCTTTAAATAAAAACATTGACTATTTCCGACTTACGCACCAAAATGTAAGGGTATACATATAGGGGGTAGAGTGATGAAAAAACGAACATTGACCTTATTCATTTCCGTATCTTTATTAGCAGCCTGCAGCAGCACGAACAATAGTAACTCAGCTCCACCGGTGTATGAGAATGTATCGGTTCATGATCCTTCCGTAATAAAGGTTAAAGATAACTATTATGTCTTCGGTTCCCATCTGGCTTCTGCCAAATCACAGGATTTAATGTCTTGGACACAAATATCTGCTGGGGTAACCGATAGTAATCCGCTGATTCCTAATGTTACTGAAGAATTAAGCGAGACTTTAACTTGGGCGAAGTCAAAGACGCTATGGGCACCGGATGTTATACAGCTGGCAGACGGCAAATACTATATGTATTATGATGCTTGTAAAGGCGATTCTCCGCTATCCGCACTAGGAATTGCCGTGTCGGATCATATCGAGGGACCTTATAAGAATAAAGGTGTTATTCTAAAGTCAGGGATGACCGGACCAGGCACTGACGGTGAAATCTATGATTCCACCCAGAAGCCCAATGTGGTAGATCCCGATGTTTTCTTTGATAAGGACGGCAAGTTATGGATGGTCTATGGTTCTTATTCCGGAGGCATCTTTATTCTGGAATTGGATACAAAGACAGGCTTCCCACTACCCGACCAAGGTTACGGTAAAAAACTTCTGGGTGCTAATCATGCTCGGATTGAAGGTCCATACATGTTGTACAGTCCTGAAACCGATTACTATTATCTATTCCTCTCCTATGGAGGTCTCTCCGCGAACGGCGGTTATAATATTCGTGTGGCCCGTTCCAAAACACCGGACGGACCGTTCACCGATTCTCAAGATCAAAATATGTTAAAGGCACAAGGAACTGCGGGAGTTATTTTTGATGATCCAGCTTACTCTCCATATGGGGTGAAGTTAATGGGTAACTTCGAATTCCAGAATACGGAAGGGGAACCCGTAGGTAGCGGGCTTGCAGGGGGTTATGTCTCACCAGGTCATAATTCGGCTTACTATGATAAAAAAACAGGCAAGTATTATCTGATTTTTCATACCCGTTTTCCAAAGCAAGGAGAGGCGTATGAAGTAAGAGTGCACCAGATGTTTATGAACGCGGACGGATGGCCTGTTATTGCCCCACACCGCTATGGCGGCGAATCTATTGGCAAATATAGCAGCAAAGATGTAATCGGTGAATACAAATACATCAACCATAATAAGGACATCTCAGCTGATATTGTCCAGTCAGAGCTGATAGAACTTAATGAAGATGGTACGATATCAGGAGCGGTAACAGGAACTTGGGAGCTTACAGAGAAACATAATGTGTTGTTAACCATTGACGGAGCGGCGTATAAAGGTGTGTTTCTGAAAGAGTGGAATGAAGGAACTGATACTCAAGTAATGACATTCACCGCCACTTCCAGGGAAGGCATTTCGATCTGGGGAAGTCACGTTTCCGGCGAAAAGAAATAGACAATAGACTTCAAGATAAAGGCAGGACAAACCCGGCAACGGTTTGTCCTGCCTATTTTAATCCTCATACTTTCGAATGACGATTACCGCATTGTGTCCGCCAAATCCAAAGGAATTAGACATCCCTATGTTCAGATCAGCTTTACGTGCAGTATTCGGCACATAATCCAGATCACAGATGGGATCGGGTTCTTCCTGATTAATAGTCGGTGGGATGATGCCTTCCTGAAGGCTTTTAACCAATGCTATAGCTTCTAACCCCCCGGCTGCACCAAGGGCGTGTCCCGTCATGGATTTATTAGCAGTAATGGGTACCTTATAGGCATCTTCCCCGAATAGCCTCTTTATAGCCTTAGTCTCAGAGTGATCACCAACTACGGTGCTTGTAGCATGTGCGCTAATGACATCTACATCCGTAGGCTCGATTCCAGCCTCGCGAACAGCCAGCTTCATGGCTTGGTAGGCTCCTAGGCCTTCCGGGTGAGTTGCGACCATATGATAAGCATCGGAGCTGGCTCCATAGCCGATCACTTCCCCTTGAATGTGAGCATTTCTACGCAGCGCATGGGAAAGGGATTCCAATATCACGATTCCGCCGCCTTCACCGATTACAAAGCCATCACGATTCCCATCAAAAGGACGGCTTGCTCTACCCGGTTCATCATTTCGGGTGGATAAGGAGGTTGCATTCCCGAAGCTGGCTAATGAGATTTCAGTAACTGCCGCCTCAGATCCTCCGGCAATTACGATGTCAGCTCCACCGTAACGAATCAGCCGATAGGCTTCACCAATTGAGGTATTGCCGATAGAGCAAGCTGTTACCGGAGACATCGTCGGCCCCAGTGCCCCAAGCTTGATACTGATCATAGCCGCAGCCATATTGGAGATCATCATCGGAATTAAGGTCGGACTTACTCTATCTGGTCCCCGTTCTTTTAGAATGGTTCCTTGATCCATTAAGGTTTGGATTCCCCCGACACCGGAGCCCACATATACACCTAACCGCTCCCGGTCAATTTTGTCCAGCTTAAGCCCGGAATCCTTCCATGCATCCTCAGCGGCTGCAAGTGCTAACTGGCTGAACCGATCCATACGCCGTGCTTCCTTACGGCCAAATCTGGCTTCAGGATCAAAGTCATGAACGACACCGGCAATTTTGGTCTTAAAGCCTGAAGTATCAAAGGAAGTGATGGGAGAAATCCCAGATTCACCTTTACGCAGACGATCCCAGAATTGTTCAACGGTATTCCCTAAGGGTGAGATTAAGCCCATCCCAGTGATAGCTACCCGTTCCATAAAAAAGCCTCCTCAAACAATCTAAATAGGTGTTAATACCTGTATTTTTCCACTTTATTTATCCTATTACAAGTTGTAGTTTATCCTAGTATAATTAATACTACAGTAAGACAACACAACACACTGAAGGTCACGGAGGATTACGACATGTCTAATCAGACAAGACTTCAAGCCTTATCGAATTTCTTAAAAGCACGCCGTGCCGCTATTTCTCCAGTATCCGTGGGGCTGCCAGAAGGTACACGCAGACGAACTCCCGGCTTAAGAAGAGAAGAGGTAGCCCAGCTCGCGGGGGTCAGTAGTACCTGGTATACATGGCTGGAGCAGGGTCGGGATATTAAAGTATCTTCTTCGGTTCTTGATTGTATCGCTACAGCCTTACAACTTACTAAGGATGAGCGGAAGTATCTCTTCGCGCTGGCACTGGAAACCGGGCCTGAGAACGAACCTTTTCGACAAGAGCAATTTTCTGAGATTAGCCCATCATTGCAAAAAATATTAAAAGAGCTTAAATATTGTCCAACTCTAATTTCAGACCGACGCTGCGGCATTGTAGGTTGGAATGAGGCAGCCTCCCATGTCTTCCTCGATTTTGCCCAATTGCCTGCAGAGGAACGCAACATGATCCGGTTATTGTTTGTACGTAAGGAATTTCAACGCTTGGCTGTGAACTGGGAGCAATTCGTCAGAGGTTATCTATCTATTTTTCGTGCCTATTACGGGCAACATGTCGAGGATCGCTGGTACGACGATTTTATTGCGGAGATGAGAGAAGTGCATCCTGCATTTAATGACCTGTGGGAGCAAAGCCAAGTTAGCTCTGCCCCGGATGTGGTGCTTGAATTCAGACATTCAAAGGCGGGGAAAATGCTGTTCCACCTAACCTCATTACAGGTTCAAGGCAGTTCGGATTTAAGATGCAGTATTTACACGCCTGCCGGTGATTCGAACACGGAATCTAAGTTAAAGCTGCTGATGGAGCAGAATGCGTAGGTCTAGCATTCAATAATTGTGTGTCTTCATTAATCCCTATGTCCAAGCATCTGTTCTAACGTCTCATAGAATAGAGTAACAACACAAAAGGAGATGAAACATATGTCTAAAGTTATAATTGATTACAATTCCAGTGTAGTGACACCCATTGCAAACGGAGTGAATATCCCGATACCAACTACTCCGGCGGGTGTTTCCATTGCAACGACATCGGTATATATTGACCCTGCAAACCCTGCTTCGGCCACAAATAGGGTAGAATTGACAGCAACATTTGGTTATCGTTCTATTGTAGGAGAACCAGAAATTATTGTACGTCTTTGGCGTGCTGGCACGGAAATCTACTACGCATTGGCAGGAGATGCTTTTAATGGGGCCGATGAATATTCTCTTGTATCCTTGCAAATGATTGAACACGCTCCATTAGGAACACAAAACTATCAATTAATAGTGGAAAACCGTAACCCAGCATCTACTGCAAGAGTGATTGGTCCAATTACTTTCACTGCAATAGCGATCGGCGGTTAAGCTATTATTAGCACTTTTTTATCCAAAAAGCAGCATTCCCGACAAGTAAAAAGGCAAGTCTCTATATTCCTGAGATTTGCCTTTTTTGATTTATTATATTATTCAGTGATATAGATTGCCGCAGTTGTCCTCGAATTCTAACTCATTACAAAGTTAGCTTTTGCCAATCCACTTTAGGCCTTCCCGTTTACTGAGCGGCTTTAAGTTTTCCTTCTCGATGAAGGCTTTTACAGAGACGGGGTTCGTTTTTGAATATTCACGCAGCGCCCAGCCTATTGCTTTTTGCAGGAAGAATTCAGAAGAGTCTGCATGTGCACGGATATAGTGGTATAGCAGAGCTTCGTCTGTGTCTTGCTTATAATGCAACTGAAAAAGAATAGCGGTTCGATTCAGCCACATGTTCTCGGAATGGATCCACTTTTCTCCATAATTTGATTGCAAATCCGGTGCTCTATGTAATAAGTACCCAGCCGCATTAGAAGCCAAGAGATCAACAGTGTCCCACCAAGATCGGCTGAGGATGAAACTCTCAATCAGGGGGAGATCTTCGGGTTCTAGAGTTTTTCTAATTTTTAGTAAAATATCTAATGCTGTATATTGATACTCCCGCTCCGGAAGATCCCATAGAACAGATAGCCACTCTTTCTTAGCAGGATAATGCTTCAAGAATTCCCTGACTATTTCTCTACGCGTTGGAGATTTGATTCCGAGAAAAGAGAATTGGTCCCGCATATAGGCGGACATGGCTTTTGCTGTGTGCAGATCTTTTCGAGCCTCTAGATGCTCAATGAGTACATGGATGTTGTCTATCACAATTAAGTCATCCTCCGAGTTTTATTTAGATTTTATCACAAAAAAAAGGCTGCCTCATCCGTAGAAAAATCTACAAATGAGACAGCCTCGTAAGGAAATTAGAAATCAGAAGTAGCGATTTGAATAGTGCCGGCTGTAGGGCCAATAACTGGAGCTAATAGAGCAGCGACCAAGAGTAAGTTAACATGAAGAGTTAAGCTGTTAAATGCCGGAATAGTATAAGTGATGACAGGGGCATTTACACGTGTGATTACTAGATCTACTGGGTTAGCAGAAAAGTTCTGAACAGTGACTGCAGCATTTGTACCTCCTGTTAAATCTTCATAGAAAGATTTACCTACGCCTGCTGCCAGATTGAAGAATTGTTGCGGTAATAAGATAGCCATTGTTAACGACCTCCTTTCGGTTTGATAGGATATTGTATGCGGTAAATCTATGAATGCTAGAACGGATGTCTCAGGAATTCAGCACATTTTAATAGGGTGGGCTTAAGTAGAAAGAAAGTCTATATAGAGCGGCTGGAGGACTAACATTCACCGCAGTTGCGTCCCAAACCTAAAGTAGATAGACTCTAAGTTCAACTTATATAGTAAAGTGTTTTTTCTGGATGTACGAACAAGCGTGGATAACTGCTCAAGATGAATGCGCAAGCTATACGGACCCAGCGGACGCTATTTGCTCCATTTACCTGAATTCCTTATCTATGCGGACTCAGAAGACCCTATTTACAAGAATTCGGCCATAAATGGCCGGGTATTCATAAATAACGGCACCTGTGTCCACATAACTTACTTATCGAGCAATTTATAGACAATAAGGGATCTGTAGTCCGCATAGAGTTCTTCACCCGATCTACCTGCTTCAATTTGGCTCAAGCTCAATTGCTAGTTTCATGTATATAAGCTGACCGCAGTTGTGAACCAGATCCGAAGCAGATAGATTCTAAGTTCAACTAATATAGTAAGTTTGTTCACAGAAAAAAGACCCGAATCATACTGATTGGGTCTGAAGCTTTTTAATATTTTTCTATTAGATTCTGTCTGACTTAGAATTATTTCTTCCATAAATACGATGTAGAATGAATCCGAACATCATACCCAGGAAGGACATGGCGGAGACGGACAAGTATAGGATCTTGCCGCCAAAGGCTTCATATAGAGCACCCCCGGCGTAGGAGGCTAGAATGCCCGATACCCCGAAGAATAGTAATGCCAGCACCGTTTGTCCCGTAGCCCGCCATTCCTCGGGTACTATCCGGTAAAGGTATTGTATGGCGGCAGAGTAGAAGACCGGGAAAGTGAGCAATTGTAGAATTTGCAGATAGACCAGCAAATGCGGATCTGTAATCCAGGCTGAGAGAAAGAAACGAATGAAATAAAAGGCGCCGGAGAATGAAATAATAATCAGTTCTTTTCCTTTGCGCAGCCACCAGAAGCTTAAGGCAAATACGATAATTTCGCTGCCTGCCGCTAGGAACCAAGCCTGCCCCACCAGTTCTGAACTTCCTCCTAGCTCACGGATATATACTCCGAGGAAAGTATCATTCATCCTTGCTGGGACAGAGCTGATAAATACGAGCACTAGGAATAACAAGGTCTCCTTATTGCTCAGAAAAATTTTGAGACTACTCAAAGTAACGGGATTCCCAGTGACAGGCGCATCCGGCATGATCCAGCTTACGATGAAGCTAATTACAGATATTCCGGTAAAAAGAAGAGCCAGACTGTGTGCACCATAATAAGTCATCACATATCCGGTCAACAGAGCCGTTACTCCGTATCCAAGTGCTCCATACGTTCGAATGGAACCATAACTGATCCCAGAAGCCTCGGCAACGCGGAAGTTCAAGCTTTCGGTCAGGGGATCGATCGGCATCAGGAAAAAATATAACAGCATCGCGAATAATATAAGTTGTACATAGCTGGTTGAATCGTACAGTAAGTATCCGAAGACCGCAGAGCCCAATAGGAGAACCAATAGGACCTTGCGAATAGTCTTGGTTTTATCACTGATCATACCCCATAAGGGTTGGGCAATAAGGGTTACAAAGCCGCCTGTTCCGATAATAAAGCCGATTTGTGCCGGGTTTAAGCCTTGTTCACCCAGATAAACCGGGAGAAAAGGAATAAACATCGCCAGCAGTGCAAAATATAAAAAGTTGAAGCCTCGTAGTAATCTGGGTGCTCTCATATGATTCGGATCCCTCATCGTTTCTTTAGAATTAGGTTGCTGTCAATTTTGTTATTGTAACACGGCTAGGCAATGGAAACAGCTTAACTTATGTTACACTTGAGGTAATTATTTTGACTGGTTAGGAGATTGAGAAACTTGAAGCTGATATCCTGGAATGTGAATGGACTAAGAGCATGTGTTACCAAAGGGTTTTATGATTATTTTAAGGAAAGTGCGGCAGATCTATTCTGTGTACAGGAAACCAAGCTTCAGGAAGGGCAAATTTCGCTGGAGCTGGGTGAGGAATATTATCAATATTGGAATTATGCTTTAAAAAAAGGGTACTCGGGAACGGGTGTATTTACCAAAGTTAAACCGCTCTCCGTTAGATACGGAATAGAGGACAATGAGGAACCCGAAGGACGTATACTAACGCTTGAATTTGAGCATTTCTATTTGATTAATGTGTACACTCCCAATGCCAAACGGGATCTCTCAAGACTTGAGGACCGAATGGAATGGGAGGACCGCTTCCGCATCTATATTCAGGAACTGGACAAGCTTAAACCTGTCATTGTATGCGGGGATCTAAATGTAGCCCATGAGGAAATTGATCTGAAGAATCCGAAGTCTAACCGCGAGAATTCAGGATTTACCCTGGAAGAGAGAGGGAAGATGACCACGCTGCTAGACTCCGGGTTTATAGATTCCTACAGACACTTTTATCCTGAAAAAGAAGGAGCTTACACTTGGTGGTCTTACATGCCGAAGGTGAGAGAGCGGAACGTGGGCTGGCGGATTGACTATTTTCTGGCTTCATCACGGCTTGCACCCCAATTACTGAATGCACAAATAGATTGTGATGTAATGGGTAGTGATCATTGTCCGATTGTTCTTGAAATTTTATTTTAGGAGGGAACAACATGGAAGTTTTTGCAGAATACTTAGCGAAGATCGATAACCCGCAACATCGGGCCCGAACGGAAGAAGTTTTGGCTTGGGTAACTAAGAAATTTCCAGATTTAAACCCAAAAATCGCGTGGAATCAGCCTATGTTTACCGATCACGGAACATTTATTATTGGCTTTAGCATAGCTAAACTGCATCTGGCTGTTGCCCCTGAAAGGGCAGGGATTATTCATTTTTCTGATGAAATTGGGCAAGTTGGCTATGATCACACCAAGCAGTTGATACGTATCCAGTGGGATAAACCGGTTGATTTCTCATTGCTTGAGAAAGTGATCGAGTATAATATTTTGGATAAGGCAGATTGTTCAACTTTTTGGCGGCAGTAAAAATAAAAAGACCGGAAACTCTCAGAAAAGAGGTTTTCCGGTCTTTCTGCTATATAGCTCTACCGATAATCGTTTCAGGATCGCTCTGGTCGGATATGTTGATCTGCTGCTTAAGGACTATCGTATTATCCTCCACTTTAACTTCAATGGTAATACAAAAAGGGGCTTCAATAAACAGCAGAGTTAGCTGAAGTGTATTTTCAGATATCCAGGTGAAGCTGGCCATGATCGCATTATCGGTCTGAGTGTCATAAAGCATCCTGGCATAGCTCTCCACCCATACCCCTCTTCCGCAGTGAATAACTAGTGCATCAAGTAGATGATCCTGTAGAATGATATCGGCTCCCTTTTCAGTGAATGTCAGGGAGAAGGTATCCAATTTCTGATCATTATCCTCCAGTTTATAAACTTTGCCGCTAATCATTTCTTCATAGGATGAAGCTACCTGCAGCTGTGGCGGGTTAATCGCCAGAAGGTTTATTTGCTCAGTCAGACGGGCTGCTGCTGAAGGATCTTCTATAGCAATCGGCTCTGAATTCATAGCAGGTAGCAAAGTATCCCAAATCGCATTCATTACACCCTGTGTATTGTTCGTTCCGCTTGTAATTGCTATAACTGCATCCTGCTCCGGCATTACGATACAAAATTGTCCAAATGCTCCATCGGCTCGATAAGCACCATGGCGGCATTTCCAGAACTGATAGCCGTATCCTTGTGTCCAATCACTATCTCCACTGTCCCCAGTAGTGATTTGCTTGGAAGTCGCTTCATGAATCCACTCTTCAGACAGAATCCGCTGCTTATCCCAGGTTCCTTTTTGCAGGTAGAATTGGCCGAATCTGGCGATATCTTCGGTTGTAATACTAAGACCAGTCCCTCCAATGTTGATACCCCTAGGACAGGATTCCCAGGTTGGATCTGCAATGCCCAAAGGAGAAAATATCCGCGGCTTCAGATACTCCAATAGAGTGATTCCAGTGATCTTCTGAATAATTGCAGACAACATGTAGGTAGCTCCGTTGTTGTAGAGGAAATGTGTACCGGGTTCCTTCTCTACAGGCTCACTCAGGAATGCTTTGACCCAATTCCCATCTTCGCTTTTCCGGATAGCCCCCATTGTATCTACGACGTGACCGGTTCCCATCATTAATAAATGCCGCACACTCAATGTAGCTAAATGGTCCGAAATAACATCTGGTGCTTCTTCCGGGAAGAAGGAAACCACTGCGTCATCGAGAGACAATAAGTTTTCAGAGACAGCGATACCAATAGCGGTAGAAGTAAAGCTTTTGCTAAGCGAAAATAACATATGTGGAAGGGTTGACTTGTAAGGAGACCACCAGCCTTCTGCCACAACGTGACCGTGCCTTAGGATCATGAAGCTATGCAGCTCCAACTTGTTGCTGTGAATTGTTGTAAGGAAATTAATTATTGCTTCTGATGAAATACCTTGTGCTTCCGGATTGCTTCTTGGTAGTTGAAGACTTGTACTTGGGGTTCCCATAATCTCATCCTCTCAAGGGAAATAGCATTTATTCCATTTTTGATAGAATTCCATATTATCTATTTTATAACAAATGGATTTCAACAAGCTGTGAATAATTGCGGGTTAGTTCATGTTTTGCTGCATACATATGTAAATAAAGGAGCGTGAATAGATTGGAGAAGAAGGTGCAGCAATACTATAAGCTCAAGCAGAAACATAAAGAAATGGAAAAGGAATTAGCGGAACTACGTCAGGAGATCGTGACTTATTGTAATGAGCAGGAGAAAAATGATGTGGAAATAGGAAGCTATAAGGTCAAGCTGGTTACACAAAATCGAAAGGAATATGATGACCTTAAGCTCTATGAAACCCTGTCGGACCCAGAGGTATGGAGAATGCTATCCAAATCAGATTCGGCGAAGATCGCAAGCTTGACTAAGCTTAATGTAATCTCGGAAGATAAAATATCACATACCTATACATTGAAGACCATTACTTTGCTGCAAGTGGATAAGAAGTAGGAGAGGTCTTCTATATAGATTGAACTTGATAAACTGACAAAAAGGATTGAAGAAACGGAGGCTCCGGATATCATCCGCTACTAGCGGTAAAAATCCAGAAATACGGAGACAACAGCGGCTGGAAGTCCAACATTCACCGTAGTTACGACCCAAAACCAATGTAGTAAAATCTAAGTTCATCTTATATAGTTTATATAAGCGGTTCCCTTAGGGGCCGTTTTTTTTGTGAAAATCGCAACCCAACCGATTTTGCGTTAAAATAAATACAGAAGGTTGGCTAATAAAAGATATGGAGGAAGAGAATGTGATAAAGGATTTTGATCAAATGTTAGATAAATACGCTAATTTGGTTGTTAAGGTTGGTGTGAATGTACAGCCTGGACAAGTACTGATGATACATGCTCCAATGGAAACGGTGGATCTTACACGTCTCATTGTGGGGAAGGCATACGAAGCTGGGGCTAAATATGTAATGGTTGAATGGGAAGACGAGGTTACAACGCGTATCCGTTACGAAAAGGGACCTGAGGATTCCTTCAATTACTACCCACAATGGCAGGCCGATATGCTGGAGCAATTTGCTGAAGGCAACGGGGCTGTTTTACATATCAAAGTGCCAGACCCGGAGTTGTTCCGCGGCATCGATTCCTCTAAAGTATCGGCTGCGGTTAAAGCTGCGGCAGTAGCCCGTAAGAAGTACCAGAATTATACCCGCAACAATAAAATTAGCTGGTCCCTCGTCAAAGCACCTACACGAGCATGGGCCCATAAAGTATTTGCCGATCTCCCCGAAGAAGAGCGGGTAGAAGCTATGTGGGAGGCCGTGTTCCAAATGAATCGGGTAGGTAGTGAAGATCCGGTTGCGGCTTGGCGTGAGCATATCAACAACTTGAAGGAAAGCCAGGAGCGAATGAACACGAAACGTTATAAAAGCCTGCACTACCGTGCACCGGGAACGGATCTGCATGTCGAAATGCCGGAAGGTCATCTGTGGCGTGGAGGCGGCGGTGAGAATGCAAGCGGGGTTTATTTTGTGGCGAACATGCCTACAGAAGAAATCTATACCATGCCGCATCGCACCGGAGTAAATGGTACAGTCTCCAGCACATTACCGTTGAATCTGAACGGACGTCTGGTGGACGGCATTAGCTTAACTTTTAAGGAGGGTAAAGTGGTTGCCTATGATGCCAAGTCCGGACGTGAGCATTTGACTTCCTTGCTGGAAACGGATGAGGGTGCCTCCTACCTGGGTGAAATGGCCTTAGTACCGCATAATTCTCCGATCTCTAACCTAAACCGAGTGTTCTATAATACCGGAATCGATGAGAATGCCTCCTGTCATTTTGCACTTGGAAGCGCCTATCCCGTAAATATTGAGGGTGGAACTAAGCTTACCAGTGAAGAACTGCTGGAACGTGGTGCCAATGTCAGCTTAACACATGTCGATTTCATGATTGGCTCAGTAGAGCTGGATATTGATGGTGAACTGGCAGATGGGACGATAGAACCCGTATTCCGTAAAGGGAATTGGATGCTCTAGGTAAAACCAGACTAAAGTCGGGGACATGTCACTACCAATGACTGTTCAAACGATCCATCTTATTCCTGTACATTGTTAAGTGTGGACCGATACTTAGTGCGGGTACGGGAGGGACGATAGATCATGTGGAGAAGGCTACGAAGAATAGCGCTGATTATCCTTGCTGTTCTTATTGTATTATTGAGTGTTGGAACAGCTTATCAATGGAACGGTGCTAGAAAGGATGGTAAATCCTATGAACCCGTCGGCAAGTTGTATGAGGTGGCAGGTCATAAGATGCATTTATACACTAAGGGTGAAGGGGACACTACCGTCGTATTCGCATCCGGTTGGGGGACAGCGAATCCATATGCGGATTTTTCACCTTTGTATGAAGGACTGGAATCTCATGTCAAAGTTGCAGTATATGACCGGTTCGGCTATGGATACAGCGATACAACGGGTAGACAACGAGATATTGATACCATTACGGATGAGATTCATGAACTGCTTCGGGTTTCGGGACAGACCACGCCGTATATACTCGTTGGACATTCACTCGGCTCATTAGAGACGATTCGTTACGCGCAGCGTTTTCCAACTGAAGTTAAGGCCATTCTATTCATTGAAGGTGGAAGTCCGGAATATTACGCCTCCCGTCCAGGACTTACGTTCATTCCGATAGCCTATCGCATGCTTCGAACAACAGGGATACTACGGGCTTTGTATCATACCAATGGTTTTGCAGAATGGGCAACTGATCAGAGCAACGGTGAGAAACTGCTGACTGTGGATATGAAAAAGTTGAACCGTACAGCCCTTCTCTTAAAGTCCGGGAACCGAGACATGACGGATGAAATGCGCCAAAGTCAAAAAAATGCGGAGGCTATTCTATTAGGTACTAAACCGCTCAACATTCCCATTACCGTCCTAACCGCTGATTATTTCGGAAAGTTAAGGGAAGACAAGGCATGGATGGACAGCGAAGCGGCGCTTCCTTCGTGGTCCACAACAGGAAAGCAAATGATCGTACCTAATAGCTCACATTACATTCACAGCTACCAACCTGAAACGGTGGTTAGTGAATTGCTTAGGTTGTCTGGAAACTGATTCTAAGTGGATATGATATAATCACGCTTGAGTAGCTGAGTTAGGAAATAGAGGAGTGAACAGGCTTGAGCGTAATTCGAATGGAAAATGTAACAAAGAAATATGAGGATACACTGATTTTCCGCGATATTTATTTTCGTGTAAGTAAAGGGGAACGTATTGGTCTTATTGGGCGCAATGGCGCAGGTAAATCAACGGTTTTCAAGCTGATCATGGGTAAAGAGGAGCCTACCGCTGGAAAAGTAGAGATAGATCCGCAGGTTAAAATAAGCTATTTCTCTCAATTCTCGGAGATGAGCGGCAGCTTGTCTGTTCAGCAGGAGTTGGAGTTATGCTTCGAACAGGTAAAGCTGATTGAACAGGAGTTGGAGGATTTAGGCGAAAAGCTGGGCCAAGTGACTGATGAGTCGGAAATGAATCGTCTCTTGGAGCGTCAAGCGGAGCTTTTTGATCAAATGGAGCATCTGGATGGTTGGAATGTTGCAGTGGAAATTAATACGGTACTAACGAAGCTGGGTTTCGATGACCGCTCCCGTAATCAGCCTGTTGATGAACTTTCCGGGGGCTGGAGGAACCGCGCGGCGCTTGCCAAAATATTAATAGAGCTGCCCGATGTCGTATTGCTTGATGAGCCGACTAACTTTTTGGATTTGGAAGGATTAGTCTGGTTGGAGCAGTGGTTGAACCGCTTCGGCGGTGCGATGATTCTAGTGTCGCATGACCGGCAATTTATAGACAGGGTTGTTACACGGACAATTGAAATCGAGAACTATCATTTTCAGGAGTATGACGGCAATTATACGGATTATATCCGCAAAAAGAAGATGCGCAAAAAGGTTCTGGACCGCCAGTTCGAATGGGAAGAGGAACTTCTCATTATGGAGTCGGAAGCCATCGATACCCGTACGCAAAAAAAATCTTCCAAAGATCGTCTATCCCGCAAACTCTCGGATATGAAAAAAAGGGTCGAGCCCCATCCGGTAAACGTTCTGATTACTGATATTTACGAGAATTTGCGTTTCCCGGACAAGCTGTGTGAAGTTAAAGGAATCGGCCAGACGTATGACGGACGGACCATTTTTGAGAATATAAGCTTCGACATCCAAAAAGAGGATCGATTGGTGATCGTGGGGCCGAACGGGAGCGGGAAATCCACTCTTATTAAGGTGCTTACCGGCCAAGACCAACCGGAAACCGGAGAGGTCATCTGGGAGAGAGGCGTCAGCTATGCTTATTTCAATAGAATGTGGGATGAGCTGGATCTGAAGGATACGGTTAGCCATGCCGTTAACATCTCTGGGCTGGGTCTCAATGCGACGCGAAAAAAAGTGAATAAATTCTTATCCATGCTTCAATTCTCGGAAATGGATCTCGGAAAGTTCATCGGCAATCTATCCGGCGGACAACAGGCCAGAGTAGCTCTAGCTAAATGCTTACTTTCAGGAGCAGCAGTCATTATTCTGGATGAGCCCACCAATCACTTGGATTTGACGAGTATACAGGTTATGGAGCAGGCGCTGATTCATTTTCCCGGGGCTGTTATTACAGTAAGTCATGATCGATTCTTCATAGATAAAATAGCGACAAAGATGCTTACCTTTGACCCGGAGTCGGGAATAAGTGAGCAGAACGTATAGAAAAGGAGCCCTCGGGCTCCTTTTTGCATGTTCATATGAGGTAATTATTTCTTCACAGCAGACAGCTTGATATCGTCATAGTATAACGTCGTAAGCCCCTCGTAACCAGAATCGGTGCCGATCATCACGAATAATTCACCTTTAGAGTTTGTTTTCACAGTTGTATTGTAACTGAAATTAACACGTTGAAAGCCTTCTCTGTCTGAATTAGGCTTCGTAATGTTCCCCAATATCTTCGCGTCAACGCCTTCATTGGACTGATCGCCTTTATCTATATTCATGCGGTAGTACAATCCGCTTCCATCATCTTTTTGGACGGCTTTCGGCTCTTTATTGAGGACAGCAGCCTTTACATAAACGGATTCACTAGGGGAGCCGCCGATGCCCGACATGCCACCGGATTCTTTGGTGTACATCCCTATATCGAGTTTAACTTGATAGGTTGTATTGGGAGTAAGATTTTCAACTTTTTGGGTAAGGAACATGAACAGGTCATCACTTCGATTAGCTCCTACGAGCTTAAGACCATAATTAGTTGTATTATTGCCACCGATGGGCAGGAGCGCTCTGGCATATTTCAGTGCGTATATTTCCTTGTTGTAATCCACTGGCAGGTCAGCAAAGTCACCCTTCCAGCCTTCATTGCTTGTATTGAAAGTATAGCTGATGCTCAGGTTGTCGCGAACAGTTGTGTTTTTAGTAATGGTGATCGTTTGGGTTGAAGGATTCCATTTCACTTGGGCGCCCATAAGTTCTGCAAGGCTCTTCGCGGGCACGATAAGACTGCCATTCACCAGCTTAATAGATTCGGGCAGCTTCGTTTGTTCGCCTTTCGCATCCACAGAGAATTTCGTGTTAGCTTTCAAAGTGATTTGGCCGAAGGGTTGTCCTGATAATGTAACCGTATGAGTATTGGGATTCCAGCTTATTGCTGTTCCCAGGGATTGTGCCAAAGCCCGCAAGGGAACCATGGAATGGCCATTGACAGTAAAAGGAGCAACGATTAGAGGATGATTTCCTGTACTGTTCGTGTAAGATTTCTTGTTCATTTGAAACTGTACGTGATCTAACGCACTTGCCGCTTTCGATTGCGGAACGCTCATGCTTGAGGAGAGTAGGATAGCCATTAAGCCTGTTAAGGCTATTTTTTTGTTGAACATAGATGTGCACCGCCTTTAGTAGTTATGTGTAATCAGACGACCCTGGCGGTGAGAAGGTTGCAAACAGTCTGATTTACCTTAGTCTGCTGAAATCGTAATACTTTTGTAATGTTATTCTAATGCTTTCGCAAGAAGTTCGTTCTTGTATGGTTAGCTTTGTTCGTTAAGATGGTTGCAAGTAAAGAAAACATAAATTTCAAGGAGGAGATTTTCGTGAAAAAAGGAATCTTAGCTGTACTATTCTTAGGGGTTGCGCTGGTACTTAACGCTTGTAATGCCAATGAAAAAGACATGAACAAAGAAAACATGAATCAATCGAACACCCAATCTGAAATGGGAAATGCGGATATGAAGGACGATACAATGGGCAATACGGATATGAAGGACGATACAATGGAGACAAAAAAATAGTTGGGGAGACTGTTTTGTCGAATCTGCTAGGCAATAAAGCTATAATATACTAATAGAATGCCAGCAGGCCAAAACAGGAGGAACCCGTCATGAGCGCCAAAATAATTGTAGCCGATGATGAACGGAATATTACGGATGTATGCCGCCGATATCTGGAGCGCGAGGGATGGTCGGTTTGGGTGGCGGCAGATGGTGAGGAAGCGCTGCGTTTGTGGAGTGAGCATCGTCCGGATATGCTCATTCTCGACTTGATGATGCCGAAGCTTGGCGGGATTGAAGTATGTGATCAAATTAGACAAGTCGAAGAGACTCCAATCATTATGCTAACGGCTCGGGGAGAGGAAGCTGACCGATTAGTAGGTCTTACAATGGGTGCTGATGATTATATCACAAAGCCATTCAGTCCAAGAGAACTCGTGCTGCGTATCAAGAATATTTTGAGAAGAACGGGCGTTCATGCAACTACAGCGGCAAAAGATCAGCACCTATTTCCTAATGATGAGGAGACCGATAAGCCCCCTATTTTTTTTGAAGGATTGTCGATATATCCTCTGGAAAGGCGGGTAACCGTAAGGGGGGAGGCGGCGGAACTGACGGCCACGGAATTTGATCTGCTGCATCTATTAGCCATATATCCGGGTAAAGTGTTCTCGCGAAGTCAACTGTTGAATCAAATATGGGATGTTGCTTACGACGGTGATACCACAACCGTTACGGTACATATGCGACGCCTGCGTGAGAAAATTGAAGAGAACCCGTCCGATCCGTCCTGGATTAAGACCGTTTGGGGAATTGGTTATAAGCTGGAAGGCAAGGGTGTGAGCGAATGAAGCTTCGAACCTATCTTTTGCTCGCTAACATGATAAGTATTGCATTTATTATTATTTTGCTGGTGGCTTTCTATCGTTACATGCTACTTTCTATGGATCAATTTATTTGGCTGACCTCTGCGACTGTTGGAGCGGCAATTGTATCGGCGCTACTTCATTTTTTACTCCTACGTCCTATAGAAGCCTCGGTGCGAAGGGTGGGAGAAGGAGCTGGACGGATAGCGGCGGGCGATTTGGAAGCTCGAATTGAACATACGGGATTTAAAGAGTTCAGACAGCTCGCTGATCAGTTCAATCATATGGGAAGCAGCCTGGAGACAAGCTTTCGTCAGGTAAAAGCGGCGGAAGCCTCACAAAGAGAGCTTGTCGCCAACATGGCACATGATCTACGCACCCCACTCGCTTCGGTGCAATCTTATGTGGAGGCCTTGCAGGATGACATTATTCAGGATGAGGAGACCTTCCGCAATTATCTGGCGACGATTCGTTCAGAGACCGTCAGACTCGGTAATCTAATTCAGGATTTATTCGAATTATCAACGCTGGATGGAACAAAGCAGGAACCTGATGAACTGAAGCTATCGATTGTCGAGGATGTACTTGTTGAATTGCTTCCGCGGTTTACAAAGCCAATTGCACTGAAGTCATTGCAGTTAATAGTGAGGCTTCCAGATCGTCGAGTGAGTATAATAATAGCTCCAAGGCATCTGCAGCGAATACTACAAAATCTACTTGAAAATGCAATAAGGTATTCCCCAAAAGACGGACTGCTCTCTCTAACGGCGGAGGAAATAGAAGATCCGTACGGAAAACTCGTCCGATTTGAAGTTTGCGATGAGGGAGAGGGTGTTCCTGTTGAAGAAAGAGAGCGGATATTCGAGCGATTCTATCGTTCTGAACAGTCGCGGAGCCGTGAAGGTGGCGGTTCTGGACTTGGTTTATCCATTGCAAAGCTTTTGGTTGAGCATTCAGGAGGGCAAATCGGTATCCAACCCGCGGGCAAAAACGGGAGTGTCTTTTGGTTCACCCTTAGAGAAGCCGTTGATGCTAAAAAAACTTCAGAGATATGAATGCTTCTTGAAGGATAAGCTATATAGATTGAACTTGATAAACTGACAAAAAGGATTGAAGTAACGGAGGGGAATTTTGGAACTGGAAGAGCGGTAGCGTCCGCCTTTGTCTCCGGATTTCATCCGCTAGTAGCGGTAAAAATCCAGAAATCCGGAGACAACAGCGGCTGGAAGTCCAACATTCACCGTAGTTACGACCCAAACCCAATGTAGCAATATCTTAAGTTCATCTTATACAGAGGGTTAAGAGGGAGGCGGAATTAAATGGGCGGATTCCTGGAGCGAGTGCGCAAGGGCTATGGGAAAAAGCTGGTATCTCTTCATGCGTGGAACGGATGGATCGTCTTAATTTTAGCTTTAACCGGTCTTATCCTAATCAGCGGTTTCTGGCGGGGTTTCCTGGGGGAAGGGCGAGTATGGATTAAATGGCTGCATATTGCTGTGGGTGTAGCTTCCATCCTTCCGGTTTTTTACTATTTATTGCTTGCTGCCAAACACTGGAGGCAGCTAAAGAAGAAACCTTGGCAGCGGTTCAATGTACTTGTTGTGCTGGGACTACTGGTTGGATGGTTTGGCTCAGGTGTATTGTTATGGCAGTTCAGAGCAGTAGGTCCTAGAATATCGAATATCGCTTTAGTCACACATGATTTACTAACTTGGGTAGGTCTCCCGTACATCATATATCACTCCATAACACGATTGAAATGGCTCAAGGAACCGAATCGTCGGACGATTAAGAACACCCATGCGGTTGAGGTGCTTCACCCCGCTGCACCGCAACCCGTTTATACGCGAAGGGCCTTTATTCGAGGCGCAGTCGGGATGGGGCTTGCGGTTACACTCGGACCCTCTTTTCTAAAATGGTTGGGCAGCTCTATTGGAAGCATGGGCGGAAGTCAAACGATTGATAAATGGATTGAGGATAATGCTAATGTACTTGTCCCTGATCCGGTACCTTTACCGGCATCTACACTTCCCCTCGGCGGTGGTGCGGAGGGGCATTTTCGGGTTTATACGGTGACGCCAATTCCTTCTTTTACGAATGACAATTGGTCGTTCACAATAGATGGACTAGTCGACAAGCCTTTCAAATGGAACTGGGAGCAGTTTCTGGAGCAGAAACGGTTGGTGCAGGTCAGCGATTTTCACTGTGTTACGGGCTGGTCCGTATATAAGAATACATGGGAAGGC
Source organism: Paenibacillus wynnii (assembly GCF_000757885.1). NCBI lineage: Bacteria > Bacillati > Bacillota > Bacilli > Caryophanales > Paenibacillaceae > Paenibacillus > Paenibacillus wynnii. The sequence continues at coordinate 774,752 of NZ_JQCR01000003.1, forward strand.
ATTCCGCTTAAGACACTGCTTAAACAAGCAGGTGTCAAGGCAAAGGCCCGGACGGTTAAATTTTATTCTGGAGATGGCGTGTATACCGATTCGTTGACACTGGAGCAGGCTGATTTGGATGATGTCATGGTAGCAGTTATGCACGACGGCAAGCCCATTCCGAGTGATCTTGGCGGGCCTGTACGGCTTATCGTTCCGAAAATGTATGCTTACAAGTCGGTCAAATGGTTGAATCGGATTGAATTGATTGAAGATGATCATGTTGGATATTGGGAAGTACGGGGCTATGCAAAGGATGCTTGGGTATGACCCGTTTTAAAAGAAGCCACGACACAAAAACAACCGAGAGTCTTCTAAATAGAAGCTTCTCGGTTGTTTTTTTTTTTTTTTGCAAATTTAGGCGGAGGAGTCAAAATTTATTTTGGTATTTGGTGTAATGTATAGTTGACACGGTGTATGGTTTAAGATACATTATGTATATAATATTTGACTAGCAAGATTAGGTTACTGAGAAGGGGGAAAAAAGTATGTCCTATCAAGAAAAAAAGAACATCGTATCCTTATTGGGCTCTTTTCTGGTATTTGTATTGTATGGTTTGTATGTTTTTCAGAAGAATCCTGTAGGGAGCATTGATTCAGCCTATACCTTCAGTTTTTGGGGAGGGGTTATCTTAGTCCTAATCCCTGTGTCCATCGTAGCCAAAATCATCATTACCATTGTTTTCAATATGATCTATAGAATAACGACTAATGAAACGGAGCCTTCATTCTCTGATGAACTAGACAAATTAATTGAACTGAAAGCCACAAGGAATTCTCATTATGTGTTTACTCTTGGTTTTCTTGTAGCGATGGGATCACTCGTTATAGATATGCAGCCCACGGTAATGTTTATTATCCTATTGTTCTCTGGGTTTGTATCAGAGATGGTTGGTGGTATTACACAGCTCTACCTTTATCGGAGGGGAGTTTAGTGGGTAAAATGCTTATTCGCAACAATGTTCGAAAATTACGTTTTAATCATGATGAAATGACTCAGCAGCAATTAGCTGAAAAAGTAAGTGTGACACGGCAAACCATCGTAGCTATTGAAAAAGAAAAGTACTCACCTTCTCTGGAATTGGCATTTCGTATCGCTCTCGTGTTCAACTCGCCGTTAGAGGAAGTTTTCTTTATAGAAAAAGAGGAGGAATAGTATGAAAGCGATCGTATGTGAAAGGTACGGAACCCCGGATGTTCTTCAATTCAAAGAGGTAGAAAAACCGACTCCCAAAGATAATGAAATACTCATTAGAGTATATGCGTCAGTAGTAACCCCGTCGGACTGTTCTTTTAGGAAAGCAGATCCCTTTATAATCCGACTTTTTTACGGACTTACGAAACCCAAAAACCCAAGAACAGGCGTAGAGTTTGCCGGGGAGATTGAAGCCGTAGGCAAGGATGTGAAGTTGTTTAAGAAAGCGGATCAGGTGTATGGCCTAAGTCCAAATACTTTTGGCGCTCATGCCGAGTACATGTGTCTACCTGAAGATAAAGCAGTGACCCTAAAACCGGTGAATTCAACATATGATGATGCAGCCGCCGTCAGTGATGGAGCTCCTACTGCATTAATATTTCTAAGAGATAAAGCGAAAATTCAGAGCGGGCAAAAAATCCTTATCAACGGCGCTTCTGGAGCGGTAGGGGCTTATGCTGTACAGCTTGCCAAATACTACGGAGCAGAAGTTACAGGAGTATGCAGTTCAGCGAATTCGGAAATGGTGAAATCTCTGGGAGCAGATAAAGTAATTGATTATACCCAAGCGGACTTTACCAAAGGTGGTCAGACGTATGACATTATTTTCGACGCAATAGGCAAAAGCTCATTCTCACACTGCAAATACTCGCTTAAGCAAAAAGGGGTCTATCTTACAACGGTCCCTGCCCTTACGACTATGCTTCAAATGTTATGGACATCGAAAATCGGCAGCAAAAAGGTGATTTTTACGACTGCGGGCTTACTCCAGAACAAAGGAAATTTAGATTTCCTTAAAGAACTTTTCGAGGCAGGGAAGATAAAATCGGTCATCGATAGACGTTATCCCTTGGAACAGACGGCGGAAGCACATAGGTATGTTGAAAAAGGGCACAAGCGGGGAAATGTGGTCATCAATTATAAGCCATTCTCGAATTAGGGATTACACAACGGGACATACTTTTTATGGCAGCGAATGGGTTGCTAGTTTCAGAACGAACAGAAGGGAGCACACTACATGCCTCGCCAACCGAAAAATGAGAAGGGCAAAAAGAGTCCGGGAAACAATCACGATTCAGCAGTTCCAGGTTCGACCAAAAAAAAATAAGTTAGGAAATTCCGAAAAAAGTTGAAGGAGGTTGCAACTATGGCATCAAGCCGAAATCATCAAGAGGCGCATGGAATCGGACAAATTGAAGAACAACTTCAACAGCAGGCAGACGCAGCAAAAGCTATCCAAGGCAGTAATGAAACAGATCGCGAAATTGCTGAGGCTGTGAAAAGCGATAAGCATACCTCATTAGACGAGATTGCCGGTAATAAAGAATAAACATAGATAAAGGGATTTTCGCAACTGCGGTGAATGTTTGGACTTCCGGCCGTTGTTGTCTCTCGATTTCTTGATTTAAGCCGCTTTTCGCGGTTGAAATCGGGAGACAAAGACGGTCGCTAACGCTCCTACAGTTCCAAAATTCCCCTTCGTCGCTTTCACCCTTTTTGTTAGTTTTTCAAGTTCAACTTATATCCATGAAAAGTTAAAACCCACCTAGGTTTCTTACCGAAGGTGGGTTTTAACGAGTCTTCTTTTATACATCCACAACCCAGCAAGTCCAGTCAAAGCAATAGTAAGAATTCCTTCGGGGCTGGGCATGGCTATAATGCTGAAGTTCTCATGAACTAGAATGAATTTTTTCAAAATCAATGTATCTATGAAGGCATTTCCCATCGTGTGCATAAGGACGGCTGGCCATACGCTTTTGGTCATTAACAGAATTTCACCATATAGTATCGCCATGGCGATCACACCAATCATCATACGGGGGATATAGGTGATCATGCTTTCCGTAGTATCGAGGAACAGGAATAAATAAGGAAAATGCCACGCCCCCCAAACCAATCCAACGGTAATATGGACGAGGAAGCGGTTGATCCCCAGTGTGAACAGTTTTGGCGCCAAATAACCTCTCCACGCAAATTCCTCGAATATATTCTTGAAGAAGCCCGGTAGGAGAGCCATACCAAATGCTGCTAAATAGGTAGAAGACGAAGGTGATATTTCTGTCCAGTCCAGTCCCAAACCTATTCCTACAATCACCACAGTCATCAAGGGATAGAATAGGATACTGAACATATACAAAAATAGGTTACCTTTGAATCGGGGATTGAAACCGAAATCTTTCCATCCGTCACCCATCCAACTGCGCATAATCACCATAGTTAAGAGGGGGGACACAATCCATATCAGCTGTCCGAGGCTGCCGTTCTTATCCGTTCCGACTTGCAGATCCACCAGCCGCCCGATCCATCCACAGCTTAACGCGATGATCGAGAAAATAATAACGTGTTTAAGCGTCTTGTTTTTCTTTTCCCTCAAGATTCCATCTCCTCTTTTAACTTCTGTAAGTACTTCGTGTACCATTCTTGCAAGAAAGCATAATAATCCATGCCAAATTCTAACGTATCCAACCGGGTTTTAACTTTAGGGTTGTTCAGAAGTTCTTTGTTTTCCCCGATCTTTTCCCGGTTCATTTGCTGAATCTTCCTCATGGTTGCTCCGACATTTTCAATTTCATGTAAATACGCTTCGACAAGTTCGAGTTTTCTGGAGTTTTCGACGTAATTAAAGAAGAACATTTTGACGAGTGCAGGATCCCTGGGTTTGTCTAAGGCGATTGATTTACCGGCCCAACGCAAAAACTCTTCTTCCCCTTCCTCGGTAATGGAGTAGACTTTCTTACTCCTTGCTCCCTGAAGCTCCTCTGTTATATGGACATGTCTATGCTGAATCAGCTTCTTCAGGGCCGGTTGTATACTGCCTTGGCTGGAATTGTAAAAGAATCCGGTGCTCGATTCCATGCTTTTCTTCAGATCATAGGACGATTTATCCCCGTCTAACAGTAATCCTAAAATAATTTTATCCTGCATGAACATTTACGCCTCGTTTCTACAAGATATGTCTACTAGACATATTTGATTTGATCATAATGCCCTTTTATGGATTTGTCAATTTGAAACTCCACTCGAAGAATCGGTTACTATAATTACTAAACGCTTTTTTAAGTTACTTAAGCTTCCCTAGACAGCAGCTTTGCCGCTATGATTATTGTGAAAATATGCACAAGGGGGCAAGATTTTAATGAAAAAGACAACAACAGCGGCCCTTATTCTCATTCTCTCGGTCATGATCGTTATCGCAGGATGCGGCAACAGTAACAGCAACAGCAAAAATACCGAGAACAAGAGTAAGGACAATGAGACAAAAAAAGTTGAGGCAGTATCAGGAGCATCCGAAGCCAGTTATACACCGTACGATCAATTAAAAGATAAATATGATATCATCATTGTCGGTGCGGGTGGTGCAGGTATGTCTGCTGCACTTGAGGCCAAAGCAAAAGGCTTGAACCCGGTTATTTTAGAAAAAATGCCGGTTGCCGGAGGGAATACAACAAAATCTTCTTCGGGAATGAACGCTTCTGCAACTAAATTTCAAAAAGAGCAAGGCATTGAAGACAGCAATAATCTATTTTATGAACAGACTTTAAAAGGCGGTCATGATACTAACGATAAAGAGATGCTTCGCTTCTTTGTTGATAATTCTGCAAGTGCTATCGATTGGCTGGATTCCATCGGAATTCGATTGAACAATATCACCATTACAGGCGGCATGAAGGAAAAGCGCACACACCGTCCTGAAGACGGCTCGGCGGTAGGACAATACCTTGTTAAAGGTCTTGTGAAGAATCTGCAAGAGAAAGGCATTCCGCTTTTTGTAAACGCTGATGTCAAAGAAATCACCCAAAAAGACGGCAAAGTTAATGGCGTCAAAGTCATTTTTAACCAAGCTGACGAGAAAGTGATTACAGCTGCGGCTGTAGTTATAACTACCGGTGGTTTCGGATCCAACAAGGAAATGATTTCTGAAGTTAGACCTGATTTGGAAGGGTATGTAACTACAAACCAGATTGGCAGCACCGGCGACGGTATAAAGATGATTGAGAACGTTGGCGGTACAACGGTTGATATGGATCAAATCCAAGTTCACCCGACGGTACAACAAGAAAAATCCTATCTCATAGGGGAAGCCGTTCGTGGGGAAGGTGCTCTTCTTATTTCAAGTAAAGGTACACGGTTCACCAACGAACTGAATACACGTGATAAAGTCACAGCAGCAATCAATACGCTTCCTGAGAAAACTGCATTTCTTGTATTTGATTCCGGTGTAAAATCCCGCGTTAAAGCCATTGAGCAATATGAGAAAATGGGATTCGTTATCCAAGGGGATACCATCGAGGCTTTGGCGAAAGAAATGAATGTCCCTGCTGATCAGTTAAAAACAACACTGGATACATGGAACAGTGCTGTAAAAGCTAAATCGGATGCCGCATTCGGCAGAACAACAGGCATGGACAACGATTTGTCCAGTGCGCCATACTTCGCGATTAAAATCGGCCCTGGGGTTCACTACACCATGGGTGGTGTGAAAGTCAACATGAACACCGAAGTTTTAAATAAAGACGGCAAGCCTATTACAGGTCTGTTCGCGGCAGGAGAAGTTACAGGCGGATTGCACGGTGAAAACCGCATCGGCGGCAACTCGGTTGCAGAAATCATTATTTTCGGTCGTCAAGCGGGTATCAAATCTGCTGAATTTGTAAAAGCACAATAAAACAGGAGCTGATCCAAAAGCCATCAAAATGGCTATCTGGGTCAGCTCTTTTTTAATATCTCAGCGAACCAATATCTTACCTTCACCAGCTAAACTGCGCAGTATTTTTGGAAGACGATCACGATCAGATTCAGGAATGTCTAACTGTAAACCGTAATGGAAACTGCCTTCCAGTTCCTTGGTCCATTTCAAAGTTCCTTCTATATACATAGATTCTTCGGTAAGATCCATCTCCATGCCAACGCGAACCCTATTATTCTCCGGATCGACATTCAACGGTAGCGACAAATGACAACCGGAACGACTGATGTCAAACATCAGAGCTCTTACAGGCTTAGAAGGAACTGGGATCCCATTAATACTAAGGATATGAAGATCAAATGAAGCGGGTTCTTTAAGGGTATATCGAAAAGGTTCGGTTCTGCGATTAGTCATATGCTCCTCCATACTATTCCATTTGTAGACTATTTTATATTTATCGACAGGAAAGCTGGAATAGTAAATAGTTTTGAAATGGAAAAGGCATGGAATATCCGTAAACCTCCCAAGCAATCCACTGCAATTATGTATGCATTTATTCATGGTCTTGTGGAATTGAATATTTATTTAGCTGTTCAATTTGCTGTAAAACGGAAAGAGGCTGTGACACATCGCTAACTTCCGATCTGTCACAGTCTAATAGATTTACACATTAGATGCTAAACTATGCGAGCCGGAGGAATACTTTGGGGATTGTTAAACACATTTCCAGGGTCATATTTAGCTTTTACTCTCCGTAATCTAGGGAAGTTCGTTCCATAGTAAACCGGCCCCGAATTTTTGATTCCTTGGTCAGGAACGTTAATATAGGATCCTACGATAAAGGGTTGCAACTTCCGGCGTGTATTGCGAACGACGGCGATATTTTTAGCGGCCTCAGATTTCTTGATCCATGAGCTGTTCCACTCTACATAAAATTTCGCTTTACGCCAGAAAAAAGCTGTTGATTTAGGTGTTTTACGGCTAACAGCGCCGCCCCAGTTCAGGAAAAAGAATCCCGCATCTTTACCTTCTACATTCTCCAAGAATTCACGCATGGACTTAATAGCCTTATCCGGGAACGGATTTCTAGCGAAACCACTAGAGAACTGGTTACTGTACCTTTGGGTTAGCACCGGATCGGGAGCTAATAAAAAGCTCACTACTTGCGGGTAGGGTAATGACCGGATTATTTTAGTCTTGGTAGTTCCAACGCTCGTAATAGGTTTTAACAGTCGGACGGCCTCTGTTTTTGATCCGAGGAACAGCCCAAGCATGGAAACATTGCCGCCCTTTTTCGGACCGATGGATAATTCGCTGCCGAGTTTGGTATTGACGGAAGGAGCCCATTGTTGCCATGCTTTGAATACCTCTTCGAATTGATTCCATGGCCAGGTGACGCGAAATACGGTAGCTATGGCTGGAGCAGGGCGTACTTTGAATTTGTACCGGGTGTATACGCCAAAGTTACCTCCGCCGCCCCCGCGGGAAGCCCAAAAGAGATCAGCGTTGCAACTTTTGTTAGCACGAATAACCCTTCCCTTAGCATCAACCATTTCGAGTTCGATCAGATTATCGCTGACGAGGCCAACCGTCCGTTGGAGCGGCCCGATTCCTCCGCCGAGTGTAATTCCCCCGATTCCAACTGTAGCGCTGTCACCAAAGGGAGACATGAATCCTTGCCCAGCAAGCGTGTGTGCGATTCTACCTACCGTATTTCCTGACTCAACAATAGCCGTTCCACTTCTTTTGTTTAGCTTAATCTTCTTCATTTGACTTACATCGATCACAATGCCCCCGTTGACCTGTGAAAGATTGACTTCCAGAGCATGTCTTCCGCTTCTTGCCCGGATAGGGACATTATTTTTATTCGCCCATTTAATAGCGTTCGCCACATCTTTAGTAGTTTGTGCAAAAACAAACACTTTGGGGAATTTATCGGTATGTGGATCCCAATTTTTTCGAGCCGAATCATAACCCGGATCACCTTTAAAGATAACTCGCCCGGTAAGTTCCGTTTTGGATTTCACAAATCCCATCTCCTTTTGAGCAAATGATTTCACTGTAATCTAACAACCAGGATCCAATATCCTATGAAGGGCATTAGTCTAAGGAGTGGGCTAATTTAAAAAATTGATTTTGAATATAAAAAAACAGAGCAACGGAGGTTATGCCTCTGATGCTCTGTATTTATAAAAAGATTGTATAAAACACTATAAAGTGACAATTTTCTCTCTTAAACTGTTTGCCAGCACACAGAAATTCTTTCCATTATAAGTTAGTGTACTTATATAACGAAGATGAATGCCATTCTCTTTCACAGTTGGAATCCTCTTCGTCATTTGCTAAATGTTTTAGTTGAGCGAGATTGGTAATTGTTATGTATTTATTACTTATAGAGATTAACTGTTTAGCTTGTAACTCTCGCAAGGAAATCGTGACGGATTCTCGGGTTACACCTATCATTTGTGCTAAGTGTTGGTGGGTGACTTTCCAATTGATTAGAATGCCGTATTCAGCCACAACTCCAAAGTTTGTGTACAGATCTAACAGCAGGTTAGCCACACGAATACGAGAATCTAGAAATGCTATGTACTGTAGTTTGCGATCAGCTTGATCAAGTCTTTCACTCACTACATAGAAAAGCTTTCTGAGGATTTTTGGATAGAGGTCGATTAGTTTATCCAGTTCAGGCTTTCGGATTACCCAGAGTATGCTCTTTTCAAGGGTAGCAACCGAAGCCAATCGTTCATTCTTTGCGTGGACAACCTCTAATTCCCCTATGGTTTCGCCTGGAAATTGATGACCCAGAATAAGTTCTTTTCCCTCAGACTGACGGAATATTTTGAGTGAGCCCGACTTAATTACATACATTTGCATCCCAAGATCTCCTTGCCAGAAAAGGGTCTGGTTCTTGCTGTAATGTCTTTCTGAGAACATGGATAACACGGACTCTGTGTCTGCAATCTCAATACCTGCAAACAAGGAAGTTTTCAAAACGGAATCAAACAAATCGTTCCCTACTCTCAAAATGATATGAAAAATAAATTCTGGAGGTTAATCAACAATGAAGAAAGTAAACAAGAAGATTGTATTATCTATCGCTACCATCGCAGTTGTAGCAAGCGCTTTTTCTGCTGGGGTTATGGCTAAGGCAACGCTCGAGAAGATTCAGGCTTTCAAGGACAACGGAGTCTCTTTTAAAGTGAACGGTAAGGCTTGGGTTCCACAAGATGCTAAAGGAAAGAAAATTAGTCCCATTCGTTACAATGATACACTTTTTGTACCTGTCGCGGCTATTGGAAAAGCTACAGGATTTTCCTATAAATACGATAATAAAACACAAACGGTAGAATTATCTGGGCCTACTTCAGGAGGTAGTTCAACCGCTTCAGCAACTCCAACGCCCTCACCAAAGGTTACGCCTGCCCCTGTGGAGTATGCGAATCCCAGTATGCTGACGGTCGATATGTTCATTGAGAATTATAACAAGGCAAAAGAAGTTTACGCGCCTGTTATTAATAGGAATGATTTTACACTGGGGAATTATCCAAAAGCGAGCACAAAAATATATGACTACAAATACATACCTCTCGATAGTAAAACAAGAATTGTGTTTGCTGCATTTACTGATCCCGAAACAGGTGAACTAGGTCAAGTCAATCCGAATATACAAGGACCTTATACAAAAGAAATTATGCGTAGTTTTCTGAGTGGGATGTTAGGTGGACCTGAGAACGCTGATGAATTTATTCAGAAAAATTCCTTTTACACTGAAATTAACAGAGCTGATGTTGCTACTCCTAAAGAGTTTTCCTATAAAAGCTACAAAATTAAGCACTACCGTGTTTCTGGGCAGTTAAACTTTGATGCGTTATCTATTTACACAGCAGCTCCACCGCAGGAGTGATGTACTTTAACTTTAATTTTAAGGAATTAAAGTTGACATCAAATTACTTTCCGTGTAGCATTTGAAAAGTCGTCATTAATGTATTTAAATAAATACCGTTCTCGTATAACTCCGCATTCAGCAGATGCCTTAAGGGCGGAGGTTTCTACAGGAAGCCTACTCTTCCTAACTACGATGATAAGGAAATGGATCCATTTCCCTTATCCCGGAGTTAGGTTTATTTGCGTCATGCGAACTATTCAGAATGTTTTGGAGGTATTCATATTATGAAAGATATGAAGTATTTGATATCCGTCCTAGCGGGGGCTATGAGCTACGGGATATTATCAACAATTGTTGTACTGGCTTATGCTGAGGGTTACCAGTTGGGAGAAGTGGTGGGTACGCAACTGCTGACGGGATGCATACTAGCCTGGTTGCTGGCACTATATACTAAGGTTAGAGAAAAGCGTGAACAGCGTACGCAAAGTACTACGTGTGATCATTCGACTGTGAATAGGGATCGAATATCCTGGAAGAACAGAATACTGCTTATGTTGGCCGGAACGCCTACGGTGGTAACGGGTCTGATGTATTATCAATCCCTGCGTTACATTCCGGCTTCACTCGCGATCATTTTGCTGTTTCAGTTCACTTGGATCAGCGTGATGATTCAAGCTGTCAGTAAACGCCAGCGACCCGATAAGGTTACGCTGCTGACTTTGCTGCTGCTGTTCGGGGGGACAGTGCTTGCAGCAGGAATTATGGGTCATGGCGTAGCTCATTTTGATGTCCTGGGTCTTACTTTGGGCCTTCTGTCGGCAGTAAGTTATTCCATGTTCATTATTTTCAGTGGTAAAGCTGTTCCTGCTGTGCATCCCGTGTACCGGAGCGCCTGGATGATTACCGGAGGCATGCTGCTGCTGTTCATTTTATTTCCACCATACTTTCTGTTTAACGGTTTGCTGTGGGGACAGCTGCTGCTGTTTGGATTCTTGCTTGGATTGTTTGGCGCGTTTATTCCACCTGTGCTATTTGCAATTGGCGTCCCTCATATTGGAGGGGGCATGGCGGGAATTCTCGGAGCTGCCGAGCTGCCGGTTGCCGTATTGCTATCCTCATTCGTGCTTCATGAGCAGGTGAGTGTACTACAGTGGGTTGGGGTTGTCCTGGTGTTGTTGGGAGTCGTGATTCCTGAGTTGTATAAGTTGCGCTGGAGAAGAGAGTGCACAATAACTTCATAATTCTCTAGAAAGTCCTTGTTAACTTCAATTATAAAAAAAGTATCGAGCGCGGCTATCCACCTTGCTCGGTACTTACCCAATACATATTGTTATTCGCTATTCAGATTTTTTCATTCAGCAGTAGAGATTGGCTTCGGAGACCGACGGCGAACGGATTGCGCGGCAAAAAGCCGCCCGGAATTCGCATGCAGCGAAGCCCGGGCAGCCCGTCATATTCTTATTCGTTTACGCTCACCGTTTTCTGAGATCATACCGTTTGCGCCTCAGGTTCCCGAGCTGTAAAGGTGTCGTCCTTTTCCGTGGACTCGGAGTCCCGACGCTTGACTACTTCCTCGTCTCGCACCCCATTTAATTCATGTTCGTTCTGGTGAAGTTCTTTGAGCATATTCCGGTAAATATGGGCCTCCTGAAGGTTCAATCCGTCGCGATTTTCTCTTGAAATCCAGTTCTCGACCGTTTTCTTAAGGATTTCACTTTTCCGTTCCAGCAGTTCCGTATAACTCAATTCATTTCATCCTTTCCGATTCATGGTTTCAGACGCCGGATGGACCTTGTTCACTTGTCGGCTCGTACGTTTAAGGTCACATCCGACGTAATGTTTACCATTATACAGGAAATCATGAACGCACCCAACGCGGACCAGTTGTTCTCAGAAAGGGTGAGCACTGCTCAGACCGGATAGGGAGTTCTCAACGGACCGCTTCGTAGAAGTGCGGCCGGATGCTCCGGGATGCTGACAGATGCTTCTCCTTCATAAAATCGTTTTTTCAGGTATATTACGTGCTTTTAACCCTGATCTGACCCAGTAGTTACCGCATTCCCCTCATACGAAATCCAATCACTCCAGCTCCCCGCATACAACTTCACATTCTTGTATCCTGCTTGAGTAAGCGCCAATACATTCGGGCAGGCTGTTACGCCTGATCCGCAGTACACAATCACTTCCTGCTCTTGCTCAATATCCGCAAATTGCTCCTTTAGCGCATCGGCTTTCTTCCATCGCCCTTGCTCATCCAGTACGTCCTTCCAGAACTTGTTGATCGCCCCGGGAATGTGCCCCGCCTTGGCGTCAATAGGTTCTTCCAGTCCAAGATACCGACGGTGTTCACGGGAGTCTATAATCAACGGCCCTCCATTACGAACCACCTCTTGAACATCCTCCACACCAACAACCATGTCCTGCTGTACATCAGCGACAAATTGACTTGGAATCCGTACTGCCTGATGATCACTCACTGGGAACTTGGCATTTTTCCAAGCAGAGTACCCCTCGTCCATTACATAAACGCGTTCATGCCCGAGATAGCGCAGTAGCCACCACAACCGGGAAGCATAGGCGCCGCCTTGATCGTCATAGGCTACAACGATGCTGTCCTTGTTCATGCCCACTTTGCTAAATACCTGTGCAAGCTCCGTAACATCAGGCAGCGGATGACGTCCACCATGACTCCCTACGGGTGCGGAAAGCTGCTCTTCCAGATGCAAATAGATAGCGCCGGGAATATGGTCCGCTGTATATGCGATTCGTCCAGCTTCTGGATCAGAGAGCACAAAGCGACAGTCGACAATCACAAGTTCTGGCTCATACATTCGTGCCAACAGCCAACGGGTGGAGACAATGGGTTCCATGAAATATCCCTTCCTTCTCATAATATGTATGGGGATATTATAGCGGATTAGGGTGGAAAAGGCTCGCAGAGAAATGGATGTATAAAATAGACTTTACAGAGCTATAATGTTAGTGTACTATTTAACTATAACACTGACACGATGAACATAAGGGAATAGCAATACCTTGAAAAATGTAGATATGAGAACAGGGAGGATTACCATGAATCAACAAAGGATGGAACACGGAAAAGATCCCATAGTGCTGCAAATGAACGGTGTAAGCAAGATTATCAAAGGAAATTCTATAGTCGAAAAGCTTTCTTTTGATATCCGAAAAGGAGAGATAGTAGGGCTTCTGGGTCCGAACGGTGCAGGCAAGACGACAACGATAAGGATGATGACAGGGCTGATCCGAATGACAGAAGGGGATATAATCGTTCAGGGTCACAGTATCCGAAGCGACTTCCGAGCGGCTATTGCTCATATCGGAGCCATTATCGAGAACCCGGAGTTCTATCCTTATATGACTGGGCTGGATAATCTGCTGCAATATCAACGAATGTCTGAAGATGTGGATCAGGCACGAATTGATGAGGTTGTAAGCTTGGTTGGCTTGCAGGAAGCCATGGGCAAAAAGGTTAAGGCTTATTCACTTGGTATGCGTCAACGGCTGGGCATTGCTCAAGCGTTACTGCATCGGCCGAAGCTGCTAATTCTCGATGAACCTACGAACGGTTTGGATCCGGCGGGGATTCGGGAAATGCGGGATTACATGCGTACAATCGCAGAGGTTGAAGGGATTTCCATATTGATTTCGAGTCATATGCTAGCCGAGATTGAACAGATCTGTCACCGCGCAGTTGTCATTCAGAACGGGAAACTGGTGACTGTGACTCAGCTTGGGGCAGAGATGGATCAAAGCAAAGAGGTAACCTTAACCATGCGGGTAGACCATACGGAAACCGCCGAAACCATTCTTAAAGGGATGGCAGAAATCACAACCCTCAACATAGATATCAATCGCAAAGAATTGACCGTATCCCTAAATGATGATGACGTACCAAATCTGGTATCTGCACTTTCAGCAGGTGGTATTGGTATCTACCGGATTACAGAGAACAAACAAAGCTTGGAAGAAGATTTCCTGAAATGGACAGGGGGCAACCGCATTGCGTAACTTTAACCGATTAGTGCTGAACGAATGGTTCAAAATATCAAAGAAACGAACTTTCCTCGTGGCCTATCTGCTCGTAATTCTGCTGCCACTGTTAATTGGCTATATCATACATTCGGTGAGCGGAGATATGTTCAAATCAACACTCGATTTCACTAAGGAAATGCTGCTGCCAAACGGCCTAGGTCAGGCCCTTACAATTATTGCGATTATTGGTACTGCCGGTGTGGTGGCTAAAGAACACAGTCAAGGAACGATCAAGTTCTTACTGATTCGTGCCCGCAGCCGCACGGCAATTCTGGCCTCGAAATATGTAGCGGTTCTACTGTATGCCTTAAGTTTGACGTTAGTTGTTATTGCCGCGACCTACGCTTCGGGTGCTCTCTGGTTCGGTGTTAGCGGGGGAGAAGCCGGTATAAATGATATTCTCCAGTCCGTCATGTATAGCTTCGTATATGCAACTATGTATTTGACGCTTGCATTTATGATCGGCATATTGACAACCTCGACAGGGGTAACGATTGGAATCACGATGTTCGCCATCACCATAGATAATATTGTAATCCATAAAGATTTCTATAAATATTTCTTATTTCCGAATATGAGCCTCGTGGCCTATGAGAATGGCGGAGCGCCAATGCCGGGGATGACACTCACCTTTTCTATAGTGATGCTTTCCTTATATTTGCTCCTATTCCTTCTTGTCGGGTTTACGGTGTTCAGACGAAGGGACGTTGCCTGATCATGACGATCGAATTCGATAACAACCTGCCCATTTACATCCAGATTATGAATTATATCAAAGGGGAGATCGTTACGGGGAAGCTAAAGCCGGGAGACAAGGTTCTTTCGGTACGTGAGCTGGCTAGTGAACTGCAGATCAATCCAAATACGGTACAACGAACCTTTCAGGAGCTGGAGCGTGAAGAAATTGTGGAGACGCGGCGAGGTATGGGAAGATACGTTACAAGTGAGGAAGCTAAAATTATGAAGATAAAAAAAGAAATGGCGAGTGATGTGTTGGATCGTTTTATCCGCGGAATGAAGGAGCTTGGTTTCGAGGGTGAAGAGATTGTAACGGTTGTAGCAGAAAGTATTCGGAGGACGGATAAGGAATAGAAATAGGGAATAGGGGGATTTAGAGAGTGCTTAATATACTTCAAGTAAATGAGGTTACCAAAAAATATAATTCCAAGCAAGCGCTGCGCGGCGTGTCCTTCGAACTGGGGGCTGGCAAAATCACTGGACTTCTCGGTAGCAACGGCAGTGGTAAAAGCACGTTAATGAAAATAATAGCCGGGTTGATTCAGCCCACTTCCGGATCAGTTTCTGTTCTAGGTAATCCTGTTGGCTTAGAGAGTAGAGCTGTAGTCTCGTTCATGCCTGACCGTCCACTTACAGAATCATGGATGAAGGTATCTGATGCGATACAGTTTTACCGTGACTTTTATGCCGATTTCGATAATGATAAGGCACGGCGTATGTTGGATTTCATGAAGCTTAAGGAAAGTGAAGCTGTCAGAACCTTATCCAAAGGGATGAATGAGCGCCTGCAGTTGACGCTGGCTTTATCGCGTAGGGCTAGTCTATATCTGCTGGATGAGCCCATTGGCGGGGTGGATCCGGTGGCTCGGACAAGGATTCTTGATGCGCTCGTAGAGTTTTATGAGGAGGACAGCACCATCCTGATATCAACCCATCTGGTTACGGATATAGAGCGGATTTTTGATGATGTCATCTTTTTAAAAGAAGGCGAAATCGTTATGCATCGTGAAGTGGAAGATATTCGCCTTCAAGAAGGAAAAAGTATTATTGAATTGTTCAGAGAGGTGTATGCAGAATGTTAAGGCTGGTTAAGTATGATCTTAGGAGAAACAGAGACCAAATCTGGATAGCTTTTGTAGTCCTAATCCTTGCTCAGTTGGGGATATGGATTTCTGCAGGAGTGTCAAATTGGGGTAATGAGCCCATGCTTATTCTGTATATTACATCCTACTCTATTCTGGGAACCATTCTGACGGTTCAGGCTTGCCGTACGTTCAATTACAATTTGAAATCTTACCATCGTCGTCTACTCCCTTTGAAGTCGGTGTCTACTGTTCTTTCACCTCTGCTCATGTATTTGATATTGTTGCTTGGTGTTTCAGCTCTGGCAGCTATCCACTTCGGGCTATACATGGTGTTGGCTCCCGATGTCATTCCTATTCATACCTGGATTGTCCCGGTTGTGGGATTGCTGCAATTGCTCTGGACTGCCTGCTTCGTGTTCATTTTTCTGATGTTGGGAATAACGGTTGCCCGCAGCTTACGATTCAAAGGGAGAGTATGGATTGGAATAGCGGTGTTCCTCCTGGTTCTGAATGGATTTTCTCTGATGGAGAATTGGCTGATCGGTGAAGATAATAACTCATTTGTTAATGCCCTCCAATTCCAGATGACCGATCAAGGAACGGTCTCGGAGGGTGGGATCACGGTCTCCATAGATGTATACACGTTTAGCTCAATTCTGGTAGAAGTAAGTTTTGCACTTATTATAATCTACATCATCACACAACTGATGAATCGGAGAGTTGAATCTTAAACACAAGTAAGGGTGTTCCACTTCCATTTTCATGGATTTGGAACACCCTCTTTTGATATAAATGGTTGTTATTTAATGCTGTGCAAGCGTCCAGATCTCAATCTCATGCAGAAGCAATTCTTCTTCAGCATCATTTAAATCTAGCCGTACACCATATTGGAATTGGCCGAGACCGAACATCCATCCCCATCGGACACTACCCTCCAACTGAAGCTTTATCTCATTTAGTTGAAAATGAATAATCAGCTTAGTATCTCCTGATGTGAAGCGGAGGTTCAGAGAAGAGCGTATCTTACAGCCCGAGCGGCTTAAATCAAGCATCACACCTTCAGTCAGCTTACCTGCACCTGGTCCTGTATTACTGGCCGGAACTTCAAGCCAACAATCAATCGGCTGGTTCATCACATACCGGAATGGTTCTTTTCTGCTGACACCCTCCATAGTTTACCACCGCCTCTTTATTTGCTATTATATCGAAATGATCCTTACACGACAATCTCCTAAAGTAGTATATTTAATAGAATATTTAAAATACATAAAATGAAAACAAAAGAGGTCGATAAAATGTACCAATATACCAATCAAACATTCCACACACATAACTTTGATCAGGCCAATCTTCAGGATGGCGAACTGAATAACTGTACCTTTGAGAAATGCACCTTTCGAGGGACCTCTATGGAAGAGATGACGTCAACAGGCTGCCAGTTTATAGATTGTGATTTTACGGGAGCATTGTTGAATGCTTCTTTGCACAAGGGATCGGCCTTTACGAATTGCAAATTCATGGGAACCAATCTGTTCGTTTCCAAGTTTGAACAATGCAAAATGATGGGTTCTGATTTCTCAAATGCTTATATGGACGGCATTACTTTACTTGGAGGAGACTGGTCATACACGAACCTAAGACATACAAATCTTAGCCGTCAGGATCTGAGAGGGATTAAATTAACCGAAGCTGATTTATTTGGCTGCAATTTGGAGAAAAGCGATATTCGGGGGGCCGATTTAAGCCACGTACAAATGGGGCAATGCAAGCTGAAGGGTGCCGATTTGCGGGATGCGAAGCTGGATGGAATCGATTTGAAAAGTCTGGATTTGCAGGGTGTTAAGCTGGATGTAGCACAGGCAGTCCTGCTGGCTCGTTCTTTTGGCGCAAAGGTAGGTTAATTCAAAAAGCAGTCTCTTCATCAAGCTATACAGATCATAGCTCAGGAGAGACTGCTATTAGGCAGCCTATGTAAACTTGACTAACTTACAGGCTGTAAAGTGAAGCCATACAATCAACGAACATTTTGTTGTACTCCGAGCGGCTCAAATCGTGGGATGAAGAGATATCTCTGCCCAGGAATTCGAACCAGGTAATTTCGGTGCCATCTTTTTTATATACGAATTTTTGATGCTGAATGGAGAACACATCATTTTCATACGAGGGAACATTCTCATACTTCAATTCGACGCCCTGCTTTTCAGATATAAGTGTAGCAAGCAGGATTAACATTTTAAACGGATCATCGTACATTTCAAATTGTTCGGACATTGACGTCACTCCTTATTTTAGCATGTAATTCTTAGCAGATTATACTACATAGAAACTAAGTAAGCACTGTAGTAAGAATAACTCAGTACAAAATTGATACATTACGTCAGCTTTATTAAGAAAGTCATTTATTTACCGATATATATAGCAGTAGGAAACAGAGAAGGAGAAGGTCAACGATGCCCATGAATTTGAACTTGCGCACCGTTTTTTCAGGCGCTTTTGCAGTTACCGTTATTTTACTGACGTTACTTCTAAGTTATATCATTGGAAAAGAATCCACGAAGTCCGTTGAAGTTAGTATCGGCAGTTCTCTAGCTGAGGTTGCCTATCAAATGTCTGAGAATCTGGATCAATTCATGTGGTCACGGACCGGGGAAGTAGAGGTTCTTAGTAAACTGAATGCTTTTCAAGAGCCTGTTCATAAAGAAGAGATAGACGGGCTGTTGCAACAATTGAGAAAGAGTATGCCAGTTTTCTCTTGGGTAGGTTATTTGGATACGAAGGGTAATGTGATTTCTTCAACCGATGATATGTTGTTAGGTGAAAATGTATCAGAGAGACCTGTTTTTAAGGAAGGAGTCAAGGGACCTTTCACTGGGGATGTTCACGAAGCTGTACATCTGGCTAAGCTGTTACCAAACCCATCAGGAGAACCTCTGCAATTCGTCGATTACAGTACGCCTGTATACAATAAGCAAGGGAACAAAATGGGTGTCTTGGCCACACATTTCAGCTGGGAATGGTCACGTGAGGTGGAGAAGTCCATTATTGCGCCGCTGCAGGAACGTCTCAAAGGTGTGGAAGTATTCATAGTGAGTAAGAAGGATAACACCATTCTATTAGGTCCTAAGGGTGAAATGGGACAAAAAATGAACAGTTATGCGCTTAATCAGGCCCGTTCAGGAAAGAATTCTTGGAGCATTGATTCGGATATTAACAAAAATTCTTATCTAACAGGTTACTCTTATGGTGACGGGTATTTAAATTATCCTGGACTGGGTTGGTCCGTTATTATTCGCCAGCCTGCTTCCATAGCTTTAGCTTCTGTAGACCAACTTGAAAAATTTATTATCTTGGCAGGGCTGGCAGCAGCAGTCTTATTTGGTATCCTTGGCTGGTTTATGGCGGATTGGATTGTTCGCCCGCTTAATCATATTGCAGCTACAGCAGATTTGTTGAGTTCAGGGGTTAATGTAGAGATTCCAACCTCGAATAGGTTCAAGGACGTTGCGGTATTATCGACTTCGTTGCGTAATTTAGTCAGTAATTTGGCCAAAACAGAGCCGGCTCTTAGTTATATGTCAGATATGGCCCGTCATGATTCGCTTACAGGTCTACCCAACCGATTGGCACTGGATGACTTTCTCGCGCATGCGGTAAGCCGAGCCAAACAGAATCACACCACACTTAGTTTTCTCTATCTGGATTTGGATGGTTTTAAGCAAGTGAATGATACCCTGGGGCATAGCTTTGGCGATAAACTGCTACAGGAAGTATCCTTCCGTTTATTGGATTGTACACGTGACAATGAAATTGTTACACGGATAGGCGGAGATGAATTTGTTGTTATTTTGCATACCTCGGCAGTTAAAGCTATGCAAGAAGCAGAAGTGGTTGCCAAACGTATAATTAATAAGATTAATGAACCTTTCTATATTGAGGATAAGAGGATTAATGTCGGCTGTAGTGTAGGGGCGGCAGTATGGAGTCCGGAGAGTCAAGATACGAGTGAAACGCTACGTCTGGCCGATGAAGCGCTATATATTTCAAAACGCAGCGGTAAAAATCGAATTACCTTCGAAACAGCTGTGTAAGAATGGTCAAACACCCACTCAATAGAACCTTCGCATAGAATGACTGTGTAATACAAATACCGCCGGAGCGTTTTTATTCCGGCGTTATTTTGTGTTGCATCGCAACCATTTAAAAACATTTTCGTCTATATATAACAGTTACTGGAACGGAAGCTATCCAATATGCATCTGAAGAAGGTGGGTGTCTTACTATGAAAATAAAAATGCTTATCCTGTTAACGGTAGCTATTCTGCTAAGCGGCTGCTCGATGAGGGGAAGCTCAGCGATTGATTGGGTTGATTTTGTAAAGTTAAATGGAAATTCATACTCCGGATCATGGGAAAGTGTAATTAAGAATCCAAATCTTGTCACCCGTGAGATCGTTGGTGAAGTGAAATTTAAAGTCTCGGATGTCGTCACAAATCCTGATTATCGAACGAAGGATGGTGATGCAGCCTTTTTGGAAAAAGGAACGAAATTATACCGTGTTGAAGGATTTAAGACAAATGAAGTGATTGCGGCTAGAGATAAAGGAAGTATTGGCGGATACCACTTATATGTGGAAGATGGTTTTTATAAAAACGTACGGCAACATTATAAAGACGTAATCAAAGACAATGTGGAGCGAGTTGAACTTTTTTATCTTGAGGATGTGAATCCCTACAAGACTTTAGTCGATGATGAGAAAAAGCGATTTATTCACCTGCTGGAAAGCGGGAAAAATACACCAAATTACACCCCTCAAAATAAGGATGGCGATCCGGAGTATTATAAAATAGTCTTTTATATCGACGAGCCGATTGCCTTTAGATTTACTCTTGTTGATGATGGTATAAATGTCTTTTTTTCACCTTGGGATACCAGACTTGTCGACATAGAAATTCGAACACTACTTCAGCCTTGAAAGAGGGATTCTTATGATATCATCTAAAATTAAATTATTTGTCATTATGAATGTTATGCTATTCCTAATGGTTGGCTGTAATCATGGCAATAAGGAGAGCGCTGTTGATGAATTCTCGCTCTATTTGGTTAGTGACTTATCTACAACTGAAGCCATGAGTAAAAAGCTTGATGATCTTCCATTAGAGGCTATACCTGTACTCACCGACAAGGAAATTAGAACATACAATTGGACAGAACATGAATTCACAATGAAGGAAGGCATTAGCTTAGAAGAAAGGTTAGAAGGGAAAGTACCAGCAAGTGGTAAACCTTTTGTTATAGTTGTGGGTAATGAAAGAATATATCTAGGAAGTTTCTGGTCCTATTATTCCTCTATATTTAATCCTGATATTCCAAAGATCCCTTCTATGTGGGATAAAAGAAATGGTAATAATATTTACAAAATACGATATGGGAAAAATCAGGATCCTAGAGTCAATGCTAAAATACTTAATGCATTAAGAGGATTAGGGAAAGTTATTAATGATTAGAAAGTGAAAAGGTCACAATAAAACACCCACGAGGCGAAATGCCTTGTGGGTGTTACTCTTTTCCGTCATCGGCTTTTCAGTTCGCCAATTTTTTCCTGGAGCTCGCCTTTTAATTTATCTTTTTTCCCTTCTGCTTGAAGACGGGAGTTGCCTGTGGCGTTGCCGATCTGATCCTTGATTTCACCCTTGGCCTTGGATACGCCGCTTTTGATTTTGTCGCTAAGTCCGTTGTGATCGTTCATGTTCAACATCTCCTTTGAAGAGGATATTAGGTTATTACCCATTAGGGCGCAAGACTAAGCTAAGTTCCATTGGGTACCAACGTCTACGACTTGACTTACTGTTGCATGTCGGGCTTGATTTCAGGTGGAATATTGTCAGGTTTGATCTCCGGTTGCACGTCGGGGTTGACCTCAGGTGGAATACTATTAGGTTTGATCTCCGGTGTTGGCGTCGGGTTCGGTTGCACTTCCGGTATCACCTTGGGAGTGATTTCAGGCGGAATATCTTTTTCCATGAGTAACACCTCCTCTTAACCTTTACCCAAAAACATTACTCCTAAAAGCTTGTAACCGAATGATTGATGTTTTTCGTATCACGTTATGGCTAGGATTATACAGTCTGTTAATTGTGATACCATGCATAAAGTGGATTTTTAAAGGGAATTTTATTTGGAATCGAATATTAAGGAGTTGAAGAAATCTATGTTCTCACCTAAAGATGAGTATGGGGTAATAGGTAATGAAATCGAAGTTGATTCCGATGTGAACGAGGATCGTAATCGAGAGAAGCAACTGGATAACTCCTTCGAGGCTTGGTATGGGAATATTGATGATCAGGTAAAAAATAAGCTGGCTCTCACTAACGTCCCACAAGATAATGTATTTGATGCGGCCGTCAATCTAGATGAGGATCAATCCGAGGACTAACGGTGTGATGAATTATAGCTTAATTCTTTACATACGAAATCGTGTGCATGTAATAAGGGTCGTCCATTTCGTCAGAGTTCAGATTCGTCAGGTCGATTGAAACTGAAAATAAAGCCGATTTAAATGTGGCTCTGAGGTCTAAGTCACCAGTCGTAAGCGCTGTTTCCAGTAAACCATAGTCGTCGTCAGCGAATTCTTTAGCGTATTGCTTCTGAACATTCTTATCAGCATACCATAGGACATCATCGGCCGCGATGCCTTTATTGTATACCTTCTCGAGGTAGACTTTATCCTGGTCGTAAGCCCCCAGAGCTGCGTTAAAATCAGCGGAGTTGTCGTCGAACATGAAAAGAACATTGATCAGCTTCCCGTTCTTGAAGCCGTAATTGATGCTGCCTTTCACACCGCTCGAGAATGTGGCGTTATAATAGGTCAGATAGTCATTGCCGTTCGCATCCTTGCCTGCGTTTGACAGCTTGTTCTTCTCCAAGTTTTTCACTTGCTCGACTGTCAGTCGGTACGCATACGGTGCTGCCGATTACTTTCGGAGAAAGGGTCAAGACTTTTTTCTGCCCGTTGACGAGTGCGCTTTTACCGGCGACTGTGAATTTGATTGTGACGCTTGCACTCTTCAGAATATACATCTTTACCTTAGTGTCGTAGGAGGCTGTGTAGCCCAGTGCCCCGAACACCGCTTTGTAAGGCACGTAAACGCCGGTCTTGTCCACGACAGGGGCACTGTCAGCCATCATACGCTGACCGTTGACAAACAAAACGGGCTTTGCATTTCCAGTAGCGGCCGCCGGAAGCGCGAAGGCGACGAATAGAATCAGGACAAGCAGGTTAGATACGACTTTCTTCATAGTGAACGACCTCCCAAAATGTATAATTATCGTCACTCATCATACTACGAAAATCTAAGTAGAGTCATCAACTATTTGGATTTTAATGTCAGTTATTGTTCAATAAAACAGCGGCAGTTATAGACGTTATTAAACCGTCCATGACTGCCGCTGTTTCTATTATTGGAAATTTAATTACCACATTTTCCCTTAATTACTGACCGTTTCGCTGCTGTGAAGTAATACGTTTTTCCAATTATGATATACATTCCAAGCCTCGCCATTATCCAGCAGGTCTTTGCAGACGTATAGCCCTTCTTCAACCGAGCCCACCTTACCTGCAAGGTGAAGCCTGACAGCTCCGTTCAGCAGCGTCTGATTATAAAATGCCATATGTCCACCGCCCTGCAAAACAGCCTCGGCTGTAATAAGCTGCTGGCGGGATGTCCATTGCATTTCGGGAACAGGCGTGTCCAGTCCCATGGATTCAGGATCGATGATGGCCAGTTCAGAAATACCGTTTTGTATAGAATAAACACGAGTAGGACGATCTATGAAAAGATCCTCAGAACCTTCCGCCCCCTGTACTACAAGAGCGCTCTTGTATCCAAGCTTGATGATTAACCGTGATAACCGGTCAAAGACGGTGTTGTGATAAATGCCGAATACGATATATGGGGAGCAACTATAATCGATTAGCTTCTCCGCTGTATTAAAAATAGAACGCATGCCGATTTCTTCGCGGATACTTCGAATATCTCCAAGCGGAGGACACCATTGTTCAGCGTCAGCGAACAGCACTCCACTTCGTTTGGCGGCAATAATAGCATCAGCCCGTGACAGATTTCGGATATCCACCCCAGCCGCTGAGATAATATCCAGAAGAGTAACTCCCCACTTGGGTGGTAATGATGTTGTTCCATGTAAGGTAACCGGTAAACCTGCTGCTGCTAGCAGAAAGGAGACGGGAAACGTGGCGATAAAGGAGGAGGTTCTTCCATCATAAGGGCCTGCACAATCCAGCCCCTCGTGTATAGGCTCCCGATGTGCATATTTACGGCAGACGGTGACAAAGGCTTCAAGCTCCTCGACACTTTCTAGCTTGATACGTTCCGCAATCAGAAAGGCGCCGATTTGGGCGGGAGTAGCGGATAAGCCCAGAATGGATTCGGCAGCCAGAATAGATTCCTCGTAGGTTAAATCTCGAGCGCCCCTTTTCCCTCGGGCCACTTCTTTTAAAAGGTTAATCATGATTTGGATCCCCCTTGTGTTTGATCCTGCAGTAGCTGATACACCTTAACAATGGATGTAGCCACATCAACCATTCGCTTGCGCTCGTTCATGGCTTGCTTACGGAGTAAGTCATAAGCTTCTGATTCAGAAATATTCTTCACCTTGGACAGGATTCCCTTCGCCATATCTATCCATTTGCGTTCCTCGATCTTGGACAGAAGCTGTTCACGTTCCTTAAGCCACTGCTGCCTTTCAAAGCATTGTTTGGCACTGAAATGAAGACTCCAATGAATCTCTTGCGGCTGCATTGAGGGTCCCAAAATTCCATCTACCATTATATGATCTTCGCAGGCAGCCAGGGACAAGTTAGCAGTTTCATCCGTACACCACCAAATCACCGGTGCGGTCTTTTGCTTCATTAGAAGGGATCCCCATTCTTTAATCTCTGAGACTGGCACATGGAGGATGGAGGCATCTGCCTCTTTAATTCCCGTCAAGGCTTCCTTTTCAGAGTAAGATACATCTACTAAATAACCGCTGGATCGGAGAATGAACTCAGGTGAAATGCACTGTAAGGAGTCTGCTATGGGTTCTGTTTTAGTCTTGCTGTTATATATGACCAACAGGGAATGCATAGTTTGACGCCCCTTTATTCTGAGATAAGCAAATGGATAAGGAAAAGTATTCAATGATGTTATATTATATAACACAAAAATGGCTTGTTTGTCGATAAATTTAAGAATATTAAATTTTTAATGTCATAATTGTTGACGTAACATAAAAACATGTTGTATAGTCGTTTTAACAAATTAAACAATCACGGATACAACGATGTATTCGGATGAAGCGGCAATGGCGCCTGCTTACACTGATCGCAATTGGGAAACTTATGTTTCCGTGCGGAGTGAAGCAGGCTTTTCTGTTTTAAACAAGGAGAGGAGAGATATAGATATGGCTACGAACCGTAAAAAATTGGTGATGGTAGGTAACGGAATGGCGGGGGTATGGGCCATTGAGCATTTATTGAAATTAGCCCCTGATGCTTACGAGATTACCATTTTTGGTGCAGAACCACATCCTAACTACAACCGTATCATGTTATCCTCGGTACTTGCCGGCGGAGCTGATATGGATGAAATTATTATAAATGATCTGGAGTGGTACCGGAGTCATAATATTAATCTTCATATCGGACATACGGTAACCCGAATGGATACGAAGGCCCGTAAAGTGTATTCGGACGGAGGAGTAGAAGTCGGCTATGACGAACTGATATTGGCAACAGGATCTAATCCATTCATGCTGCCGCTTCCTGGTGCGGATAAAGAGGGTGTTATCGCTTTTCGCGATATTAACGACTGCCGAATTATGCAAGAGACAGCTAAATCCTATAAAAAAGCAGTGGTTATCGGTGGAGGACTGTTGGGTTTGGAAGCAGCAAGAGGGCTGCTGCATTTGGGGATGGAAGTTTCCGTTGTTCACATCAACGAATATATAATGGAACGCCAGTTGGACGAGGCCGCGTCTACTATGCTTAGGAAGGAACTGGAGCAACAAGGGATGAAGTTCCTATTAGCCAAACAATCAGAAGCAATCTTAGGTAAGAAGCGTGTGAAGAGTTTGCTTTTCGCGGATGGAAGTATGGTTGAAGCAGATCTGCTTGTCATGGCGGTAGGTATTAAACCAAATGTTGGATTAGCGCAAAAGTCAGGGATTGAGATCAATCGCGGCATTGTTGTGAACGATTATCTGGAGACGAATATTCCCGGCGTCTATGCACTCGGAGAATGCGCGGAGCATAGAGGAATTGCTTATGGACTTGTCGCTCCTCTATATGAACAGGGCGCTGTACTTGCCAAAAGATTAGCAGGTGCACCTACAGAGGGCTATGCAGGATCTGTTACCTCTACCAAGCTTAAAGTATCCGGAGTTAATGTGTTCTCAGCAGGACAATTTATTGAACCTGAGGGTTCGCGGGCGCTCCGATATCAGGATGAGATAGACGGTGTATATAAAAAGCTTGTAGTTCATGATGATAAGCTGATCGGTGCCGTATTATTCGGTGATACCAGTGACGGTGCACAGCTCTTCTCCATGATTAAGAAGGGTGAAGATATTAAAGGCAGAGAAAAGGAACTGCTGCTTGGAATATCTGCTGATGCCCTGTCCTCCTCACCGCAGAACCGTCTGGAAGGAATGGCTGATGATGAGATCATCTGCGGATGTAACGGTGTATCTAAGGGTGCAATTGCTGAAGCCATCCAATCCGGGGGTTGCACTAGTGTTGGACAGATCAAAGCTTGTACCAAAGCCTCTGCATCCTGCGGCGGGTGCAAACCGTTAGTCGAAGGACTTCTTCAATTATATGCGGGAGATGCAGCTGTATCGGTCAAGGAAGGAATCTGCGGCTGTACAACATTGAACCGAGATGAGATCGTCTCTGAGATTAAGCGGATGGAGCTTAAGACAGTCAAAGAAGTAATGAATGTGCTGGAATGGACGAATGAAGAAGGCTGTGCGAAGTGCCGTCCGTCACTCAATTACTACCTTGGGATGCTGTGGCCTGAAGAGTATGTGGATGAGAAGGAATCGCGGTTCACAAACGAACGCTACCACGCTAATATTCAGAAGGATGGAACGTATTCTGTAGTTCCCCGCATTTATGGAGGAGTTACTTCTCCAACCGAGCTGAAAAAGATTGCTGAAATCGCTGAAAAATTCGATGTGCCGATGGTGAAGTTCACAGGTGGACAACGATTGGATCTGCTGGGTGTGAAGAAAGAGGATTTGCCTAAGATGTGGGAGGAACTCGATATGCCTTCCGGTCATGCTTACGGCAAAACCTTACGGACTGTAAAGACCTGTGTAGGATCAACCTTCTGCCGCTTTGGGACACAGGATGCGATAGGGATGGGTATACGTCTGGAGAAAGAGTTCGAGCGCCTGACGGCTCCCGCGAAGGTGAAGCTTGCCGTATCGGGCTGCCCTCGGAACTGTGCGGAAGCTACCATTAAGGACTTCGGTGTTGTAGCCATTGATGGTGGTTGGGAGCTTCACATTGGAGGGAATGGCGGTGTTCATGTACGTGCCACTGACCTGCTCTGCGTAGTGAAGACGGAGGATGAAGTAGTAGAATGGGCTAGCGCCTTCCTTCAATATTATCGTGAGAATGCCGGTTGGAATGAGCGTACATCGATCTGGGTGGAACGTGTTGGGGTGGAAAGTGTGAAGAAGGCGCTTGAGAATCGTGAGGATCGCCTTGCGCTGCAGGAAAGAATTCAGACTACACTCAACCTGACTACGGATCCTTGGAAGCAAATCGTTAATGAACCGGAGCTTCGTAAGAACTTCGAGCCCATTGCACCAATAGAAATATATAAATAGGGGGAAGCGAGCCATGACTATGACCAAGATGCTGGTAGGAAACGTAACGGATATAGACCGCAAGGGATCCCGTACCTTCAAATACAACGACATTGAAATTGCTTTGTTCCGTCTGTCTAATGGAGAGGTGTTGGCCGTAGAAAACAAGTGCCCTCATAAAGGAGGGGCGTTGTCTGAAGGAATGGTATGCGGAACGAAGGTTCACTGTCCATTGCATGACTGGAAAATAGACCTTCACAGCGGAGTTGTGCAGGAACCGGATACAGGCTGCGTTATAACCTTTGATGTTGAAGTGGATCCGAACAGCGGTTCTGTGTATTTAACAGTGTAAAAGGTCGGGATAATTAGGGGGAACGCTTATGGACTATGTGAAACCAAGTTATAGCACTTCTGAAGGACGCAACGAGATGAAGCCGGGGAGTGTGGCAATCGTAGGCGCCGGCCCCGGAGATCCCGAGCTCATTACCCTTAAAGCCGTGCTTCGTATCCAACAGGCGGAAGTCCTCCTCTATGATCGGCTAGTTAATGAAGAATTGCTCAACTATGCTCAGCCGGATGCAGTGCTTATCTACTGTGGCAAATCACCGGGGAATCATTCGATGCCGCAACGGAAAATAGAGCAGTATATGGTTCAATACGCCCGTGAGGGAAAGAAGGTTGTGAGACTTAAGGGAGGTGATCCTTTCGTGTTTGGGCGAGGAGGCGAGGAAGCTTTGGCTATGGCTGAAGCCGGTATTGCTTATGAGGTAGTGCCTGGGATAACCTCTGCAATTGGAGCAGCTGCCTCCGCAGGTATTCCCTTGACTCACCGCGGCCTGGCCGCTTCCTTCACGATCGTGACCGGCAGCCGTTGCAACGACCATGAGTCTCCTGTTCAATGGGACCAGCTTGTACGGAGTTCCGATACCATTGTCGTCTATATGGGAATCAGTCAGTTTAGTGAGATTCGGGAACAACTGCTTCTGCATGGAAAGAGCGGGCTCACTCCTGTAGCGGTAATTGAGAACGGCACGACTACTCGTCAACGTACGCTGACTGGGACCCTTAATAATATTGAAAAGCTGTTGTACGCTACTAAAATCGGCAATCCAGCGCTTATTATAATAGGTGAAGTGGTAAAGGTAAGGGAACAGCTGTTGAAATTAGAGATTGAGGCAAAATCACAAATTGGATAATCTATTACCGCTATCAAGCACCTTGTGACTGTATCTATTTGGACAGTCACAAGGTGTTTTTTGTTGTCTAATCCTATAAGCAGCACAAGCATACAGAAAAGAGAGAGCATTTAATATAGAGAGAGGATGTGATGATATGACCAAGGCGGAGTTTATTGCGACGATCACCCCGTTAGCCATACAAAGTATGCAGCGGAGTAATGTTCCTGCATCGTTGATCATAGCCCAAGGTGCTTTGGAATCGGCTTGGGGGAACAGTGGTTTAACGGTTAAGGCTAACAATTTATTTGGAATTAAAGGCAGTGGTCCTGCTGGTAGTGTAACAGCTCGGACTACCGAATATGTGAAGGGTAAGGCAGTTAAAGTGAATGCTGCTTTTCGTGCCTATAATCATTGGGGCGAATCTATTTCGGATCATTCAGAGATTCTTGTAAACGGAGTGTCCTGGAATCGGAATTTGTACAGAAAGGTCATTGGAGCTTCTGGAAAAACAGCTGCTAGAGAGGTTGCAGCAGCCGGATATGCTACAGACCCTAACTATGCAATAAAGCTGATTGACATCATGGACAGGTACAATCTTTATCAATATGACAATCAACTAGAGGGGGAGGATGAAATGTCAGTTGAAGACAAGAAGGAGCTTGCGGATTTAAAAGCAGAGTTACAGGAGCTGAGACGGGCATTGATTGTGCTTGAAGAACATATGACTTTAATGGAAAGCCGCTCTGTTATGCACATCCCTTCTTGGGCAGAGCCTGCCGTAAAAGCAGCTCTTTCAGCGGGACTTCTGGATACACCGGAAGGGGGCAGCTATGACTTTTATCGGATTCTAACTGTTTTGAACCGCGCCGGTCTATTGGTAGAAGTTAAGGAGGGATAAACAACCATGAACAATGAAGCTTTAAATGGAGTACTGGCCTTTGCTTCAGTATTGGCGGTGTTCGTACTTGCACTGGTGCAGCTTGTCAAGAATACTGTGAATCTTCCTCGTAATATTGTTCCTGTCGTGGGGCTGGCGATCGGCCTGTTGGTCGGTGTACTGGCTTATCCGTTTACTCCGATGGATCTTGTGCTTCGTCTATGGTCTGGGGGTCTTGCCGGATTATCGGCTACAGGTTTGTTTGAATTAGCTTTCAACAAGCGGGATGGCACCAAAAAGGATGATTAGCAGGAATTAAAAACAAGCTTTCTACACGGAGTAGATGTCCACGCGCATTAAGTAGACTAGCAATATAATGTTGTATGTTATCACGAAAGGAGGTGCTTCTATGGGAACATTTATCGATGCAAGAACCTCTCAGAATGCGAGTTATGCCAATTCTATCGCTGTTCCAATTTTAGTTGTGAATACGCCGCAGCTATTTGGACAAATAGGGCTGGTCTCTCAAGATGAGTTAGCAACAAACCTGCGCGTTCTATTAAAGGGAACCATTTCCCTGCAGCTTCCATTAGCTTTGTTAGGAATCACAATTACCATTGTTAGAGGAACGTTGCCGACAGATCCAGTAGTTTACACAGCAACTTCTACCTTTAACCTAAGTGTCTTGGCGCCTCAAGTCATTACTTTCTCAGCCGATGATTTTAATCCGCCTGTTACTCCGCAACTGACGTATACGGCGTTCGTATCATCCAATCTGCTTGGAACCATCCGTGTAGGTCCGGAAAGCTTTGATGGCATTCTTGTTTCTGATTAATTCATGAAGAAAACCCGTCAGGACCTATTGTCTGACGGGTTTTTTATGCTATAAAATGAGCTCCTGAATAAGATCGCAGGTATCATTTCGTACATTTCCTACAGCAGCGGCAACAGGATAAGCTCGCATTTGATCTGCGTCATATGGAATCAATAACTTCATTAGAGCCGGGATCTCTTGATTATCACGTCTCAGCCATTCTTCCTCATCCTCGGTTCGCAGGATAACCGGCATGCGGTCGTGGATATCTGCCATAAGCTTGTTCGGTGAAGTGGTTATTATGGTGCAGGTGCTTAATCTCTTGCCCTCCGCGTTTGTCCAGATATCGTAAAGTCCAGCCATCGAAAAAATCCCCCCATCCCGCAAGACAATTCTCATCGGTTGTTTCCTGCTGTTCTGCTGCTGCCATTCGTAGAAACCGTCAGATGGAATAATACAGCGCCGGGTGCTTAGGAGATGTTTGAAGGATGTCTTTTCCAGTAGGGTTTCCGCACGGGCGTTAATCATCTTACTGCCAATTTTATCATCCTTAGCCCAAGAAGGGACCAGACCCCAGCGGAGTTCACCCAATCGGTTCTGCTTGCCGTCATGAATAATTGCGGGAACCTGCTGCGTTGGAGCCATATTATATTTCGGTGCATAGTGGATGATTGTGGAGTCGTTTATTAAATATCTATACATCAGTTCTTCCATGGAGACAGTGATGGTGTAACGTCCACACATTTGTAGGTTGTCCTCCCTGGTTTTTGGGTCTATTTTACGCTATTTTATGAAAAATTCAAATTCCTTCTGTTAAATTAATGGCCTAATTTGCCATAGAACCCAATCGTTATGCCAGATCTCTACATATCCTGTGTTGTACTTTACTAAAAGGAGGAATCATTCATGAGTGAAGTTATTGGCGGATACGGCGGGGTTGGTGGAGTTGGCGGAGCATTTACATCTACGGGTGCAATTCTGGTTCTCTTCATTTTGCTGGTCATCATCTCGAGATCCTTTCTGGTTTAAATCTTAACTTTGTATGCAGGTAAGTAGTTTTGAAGGAGTCTTACGGGAAACCGTGGGCTCCTTTTTTTAACATTGCTTAATACAAGCAGTCCTGGATATAATACAAACGTACGTTCCTATTATTGGAGGTGTGAAGCGTGCTGGATGATACACCGCGAAAGCTGCTGCGAATCCTGTATCACTTCTCCAGTCATTACAAGCGAATGCCTGCCTTATCAGAGCTTGGGAGGTTAAGTGGAAGGTCGAGCATGAAGATTAGAGAGGGTATGCAGATCTTAGCCGAACAAAACTATATTGAATGGAATCGGAAGATGCCTGTAGAGAGGGCTGTAATCATTGAAGGCTGGGAAAGGCCTGATCCTACGGCGAAGCAACAGGGTGAGGGGCAGATCCGCCAGTTGACGAGAACGACTGGGAATACGGATTACTGGCTCTATTATTAAGGAGGGATCTTGTGAGAAGCAAAAAGCTGGAAAACATTTGGGAGTGTAGCCGATTTATGCTCCCCGAGCATGAACGGCGGATACAGTATGATAACCGAGATCGGGAGATGCGTACGAAACCTGAACTAGACGAACAAGAGATAGGAAGCATTGAGCAGATCTTAGCAAAATCAATAGAGGATCACAGTGCGGTCACCCTAACCTTATTCCGGCCGGACAGGGATCAAGAGTACCGGGGAATTGTAATGTCCGTAGATCGGCATTTAATGAGAATAAAATTGCGTTGGTCTGATGAACATTGGGATTGGATACCCATCGGCGATATTATTAAAGCATATGTATAACTGTACATAAAAAAATCGGGCGCCCCTTTCGGAGCGCCCTTTCATGGGAGAGGAGAAACCGGACGAAGAGCTTATGGGGAAACGTAAGCTTGCTCCGCGGTTGTCTACGACATTTTGCGATGTCGATAATTACATGATGTCCCGGTAGAGGAAGTCTTATACATATCTTTTTAATTAATTACATCTTGGCGCTGCCGAAGAGCACAATGATTTTTATTTAATGGCTTGAATGTGGTACGATAGGCGTGGACTTATGGCCTGTTTGGCATAATAAAACAGAGATATAGAGCGGGTGGATGACAGTGAGAGTTGTATCGGGCAGTGCCAAGGGAAGACCCTTGAAGAGTGTGCCTGGAAGCGGGACGCGTCCCACGACTGATAAGGTCAAAGAAGCGTTATTTAGTATGATCGGCCCTTATTTTGAGGGTGGAGCAGCACTGGATTTATTCGCCGGTACAGGAGGCCTCGGTATCGAAGCGCTTAGTAGAGGCATGGAAAGCGCAGTATTTGTAGACATGGAACCCAAAAGTATCGACACGATACGTGCCAATCTGAAGGCTACTAGCCTGGAGTCACGCGCGGAAGTGTACCGTAATGAAGCCGGAAGAGCGTTAAGTGCAATGGAGAAACGTGAGCGGTCCTTTGATCTTGTATTTTTGGATCCGCCTTATCGTCTTAAACACGGTGATGAGCTTATGTGCAGTATGGCGGCCAAAGGCTTGCTGCAAGCCGAGGCGTTGGTCGTTCTGGAACATGAATCCAGCTATGCTTATCCTGAGCATATTCCGGGGTTTTACAGGCTGCGGCAGGCAGTATATGGAGAGACAACAATCTCTATTTATCAGTATGAAGCCGCTGGTGAGAATGTAGCTGAAAACGGCGAGGAGGACCAAGATGAGTCTGCAAATTAGAAAAGAGCGTGTCGCGATATACCCGGGTACCTTTGATCCGGTAACTATGGGACATATGGATATTATTCATCGAGCAGCTAAGCAATTCGATCGACTGATCGTAGCTGTTCTCAATAATTTAAGCAAAAACCCTTTGTTTTCGGTGGAGGAACGTACAGATTTGCTGCGTCAGGCTACTATAGATATCCCTAATGTGGAAATTGACAGTTTTCGGGATCTGTTGGTCAACTACGTTCGGCAAAAAGATGCTCAAGTGATTGTACGCGGCATCCGCACGGTTACCGACTTTGAATATGAATTGCAAAATGCTTCTATTAATCATAATCTGGACCCGGATGCAGAAACGATATTTATGATGACCAATCCTAGATATTCCTATCTAAGCTCCAGTGTAGTTAAGGAAATTGCTCACTTTGGCGGAAATGTGAATGATTTCGTGACCCCAGAGGTTGAACAGGCCATGAAGCGGAAATTTAATCAAAACGGCGCCGGAAAAAGGTAACTGCAGCTATAACCGCCGAGAGCATTAACAGCGACAGCATAAGCAGGAATTGCAATCCGAACAGACTCGGAATAGAGCTCCATACCGTTGAAAAGCGGATCCACCCTGCTTGAGCAGTCTCAGGACTTGCAAAGGTGGGCAACACCGCCTCTTGGATGGACATGAAGGGTCTCCAGAGCACCAGGGTTAATATGAATGCATATAGACCGTGCAACAGACGAACTGCGGCAAAAGGCAGAAAACGGATTTGTGCCGATTTTAGCACGGTCATAACCTGAAGATGGGCACAGAGTCCGCTCCAACCGAGTGCGGCAGACAGTAAAGCTAAGCTGAACATTCCTGCTGATGCAACCGGAGCCGTAATACTAACCTCACTTAGTGTATGGGCACCAAGATGAATTTCTAGCAGCCCGGAAGTTAGTATTTCTGGCAGATCCGGCAATAGTCCTTGCACTATGCTGATAACTACAGCGAACATGATCATATATCCGCCTACAATCATCAAGTTCTGCACAGAGCTACCTACAGAATCTCCGAGCAGTTTGCCGAAGCTACGGCCGTCCTGCAAGCGGGCTTCAGTGGCGGCGTGAACCACTCGTGTATACAGTGGTTTTTTATTTGGTGAATTCGATTGAACATAGATTTTCTGCTCTGGAGCCTGCGGTGAACCCCTCAACAGGGGAACGGTAAAGCCTACAAGCAGTCCAGAGAGCCAATGTATAGCCAGCAACCCATATCCTGCTGCGGGACTGTGGAGGAACGCTACACCCACTACAATCAGGAGTGTGACGGGGCTGGCGAAGTGCACCAGTGCTGCCAGTCGTCCAGCCTCCTTGTCCGTAATGCTGCCTTGCTTGTGCAACTGAAGCACCCCCTGAGCACCTCCCGGGAATCCGGTGGTTAATCCCATCCATAAGGTCCAGCCGCCGGCACCTGGCAAACGGAATACACGACGCATTAAGGGTTCGAGCATTACACCTAAGCCATGTGTGAAACCGGATGCTGTCAGCATTTCAGATAGAATTAGGAATGGCAGCAACGCCGGGAACACTAAATTCCACCACAGCTTCAAGCCTCGTAAGGAAGCCTGGAAGGAAGATTCGGGGCTGGACACAATGGCTATAGCCAGCAGAATGGCGAAGGCACCTGAGAGGTATGGTGCCGTGTCCGAAGCGATCCTACGTATTTTAACATTCATTATATATTCACCTCTTCATATCTTAAGACAGGGTATGCATGATATCACTTTATGCAAGTGAGACAACCATCATGCCAAGCTGTGAACATAGAAACACATAAAGAAGTCTGCAAAGCTAGAGTGTCACAGGAAAGAAGGGACAAATGGTGAAACAGATGAGACAGCGGACTGGTTTTCGCACCACAGTATACTTGTTTACGCTAATTGTGCTTACTTATGTATTTGTGTTTATGGGAACGCCATATATTGTATATCAACCCGGAAGCGCATCAGAAGTAGCCCCTATGATTAAGGTGGAAAACGGGGATGGTGATGAAAAAGGGACATTCATGATGACTACGGTGTCCGCCAGCTACGCTAATGTCGCCCTGTTAGTTGCTTCTGTGTTTAATTCCAATGCGGAAGTTGTCCCAAAAGAGACAAGACTAGGAGAGAAAAGCGAGGAAGAGTATGCAGCCGTCCAAGTTTTTAACATGGACAGTTCTCAATCCTATGCTGTGCAGGCAGCTTACCATGCTGCGGACATTCCTTATAAGAATGAGCCGGATTATTTATTTGTTTACTCAGTCCCTATGGAGGGGAATCGTGATCAATTTCAGCCGGGAGACAGAATTACCAGTGTGGCCGGTCACAGCATGCCGGATTCGGAAGCTTTGACCTCGCTGCTGGCTGCCAAAAGTATCGGGGATAAGGTTACTGTTACTTTGCTGCGGGACGGTAAAAAACGGACAGAGGAAGTCCAGTTAATTGAAGTTAAGGACAGTAAAGATGCCGCAGGGCGTCCGGGACTTGGGGTCATCATCGCAGCTGTACAGAAGGTGGTAGCGAAGGAATCCGGCAAAAAGGTCAGCTTCACAGTAAGGGATGTAGGCGGACCTTCAGCAGGGTTAATGTTTACTATGGAAATCTTTAGCCAGCTAACCCCCGGGGATTTGACAAAAGGGTACAAGGTAGCAGGCACAGGTACCATTGATCCGGAGGGCAAAGTGGGTCCTATCGGGGGAGTGAAGCATAAAATTGTGGCTGCAGATCGTGAAAAAGCGGAAATTTTCTTTGTACCTGCTGGCAACTATAAGGAAGCTAAGGCAAGGGCAGATAAAATCGGTACCATAATGAAGCTGGTTTCTGTATCCACATTGAGCGATGCGCTGGATTATATGAAAAGCCTACCGGTCAAACCCTGACCGGAGGCTCTAAATAATCGCGGTACAAATCGCTCCGCAGCGGAGACCGAAAGGCGCCGGCATATGCGGCTGAGGCCTGCAGGTCGCGTACTAGCTGGGGATGAGAACAAAGTGCAGGCCGCATTACAATCGGGAGGGTGGCGCTTTTTTTCATCCTTTTCAAAAGCGGCCTACCGCTCTCTCTAAAACCAAGCACGCGGATATATCCAGGGCCTTGTCCCAGAATAGAAGGGGACAATTCATTTTTAGGATGATTCAGCAGCGCATGCACCAGCATACGCTGAAGCCGTGTTCTTGTGTAGCGTTTACTCTTTAGAACATCCAGCAGACTGGACACACTGAAGTGTTCAAGCTCAGTCATAACACGCAGTAGTCTGTTCTCCAGTCCCTCATTCATATCCTGATAAGTCTCCAGTTCCGCAGAGGTATGTGTGGAGAGTAGGTGGCGCAGCGTTGTGGAGAAGCTCTCCAGAGTGACGGGGCCGCGTCCGGCGGCTTTTTCCCGTTCCATGATGCGTAAGCTGTAATCCGGCATGTAGGAGGCGGGAGTACCCCCTTCCTGAAGCAGTGAACGGATTGCAGTCGCACTGGCAATAGCGGAATCTGTCTGCAAGGGGTCGTGGAATCCGGCACCTGTGCGTGGTACGGTCAAAGGTTTAATCTGACTGTGAAGCCGACGCAGGGCGATGAGGTAATGGAGCCCTAAGCTGTTATTTGGCTGACGAATTAACTCGCCTATAGAATCTGCCCCAGTTGACTCTATAGGGTTGGCGGCTTCAGAGTCGCCTAATGGGCTGCTCATCTGGTTCTGAGGCTTCCCACGGAGATCCTCACTCCACATAGAAGCGGCTGCAGCACTAAAAGCGGCTGGGAAACTCTCGCCGAGTGATAATCGGTGGCGAATGGCACTCTGCAGCTCACTGCTTTCTTCAGCGAGATACTCGGCTAAAGGTAGCAACTGCTCTAATGCCCCGGCTTCGGAGCCAAAACAAAGGCTGTCTACGACACCCGTTGCTTCCAACAGTGAAACGGCACCGAATGCGAACCATTCAGCAGGTTGTACGGCGTAAGCCACGGGAAGCTCGATGACGACGTCAGCCCCCATGTGAAGCGCCATTTCAGTTCGGGCATACTTGCTTACCGCGGCCGGTTCACCACGCTGTGTGAAAGGGCCGCTCATGATGACGATGCTGCATTCTGCGCCGGCCCGTTTTTTGGATTCCGTGAAATGATGGACATGCCCGTTATGTAAAGGATTATATTCTGCTATAATTCCTAGAGTGGTCACAGCTGATTCGCTCCTTTATGCTGATAATAGGGTGTTTTAAATGTTTATTATTTAGTTATATCATAAATTGCACCCATATCTGAAACAATATAAAGGGAAAATGGTTGACAAAGGTCTGCTTTGATAGGTATAATAAATTTTGTTTGTTTGGAGTGATATGGTAATGGAAATTCACTTTCGCAAATTAGCGAATGCCGACGAGCCTTTACAGATCCATGAGGCTGTGGATGTTAGTAAGGTTGTCAAAGGGCGCAAGGATATTCTGGCTGTTGGACCGCTCTCAGTGGATCTTAAAGCGCTGCCCGCGGGTACCGATTGTGTGAACGTGGTGGGGAAACTGAGTGGAGATGTGGACATGTTATGTTCACGCTGTCTCAATGAGGTCAAGAGTGTTTTGAACATTCCTTTCGCTGAGACTTTCAAGTGGCTTAAGCAGCCGGTTCTTCCAGAAGATGAAGATGATGAACTCATTTACATCAAGGATGAGAGTGTGGACCTTATCCCGTACGTGGAAGAAAATTTCGTACTGCACTTACCGGATGCGGTATTGTGCAAGGCAGACTGTCTTGGTCTTTGTCAGAAATGCGGACAGAACTTGAACGAAGGCACCTGCAGTTGCGACAACACAGTGATCGATCCTCGACTTGCTGGGTTGAAAAACTTTTTCAAATGAGCATGAATGAGACCGACATCCCGCCGTTTGCGCGGGTTGAAACAGAAATTAATTAGGAGGTGTATCACAAATGGCAGTACCTCAACGGAGAACGTCCAAGACTCGCCGTGACAAACGTCGCACCCACTTTAAGTTGGTTGTGCCGGGCATGGTGAAATGTGAACAATGCGGAGAGCTTAAATTGGCTCACCACGTATGCAAAGTTTGCGGAACTTACAAAGCAAGAGAAATCATCAAACAATAGTTTTAATAAAAGTAGTACTTCATCGTTGGTGAGGTGCTATTTTTTTTGTCAACTTTATTCATTTTCTAGGCGAAGTGGTGTCAATGCTTTATTTTTGACACGGCATGCTTTATACTACATATTAGTACCTGGTTCTAAAATAATTAAACTGATCTTAATAACTTGGGCGGCAGCGGCCATCTGCGGCCGATTCAGCATGGGCCAGGAGGTGAGCCGCTATCGAGCGGGTGTCCAAAAAAGAGCGTCAGCAGCATCTGCTGCTTATCATTGAGGGTAATCCTTTTGTTACGGATCGTGAGTTGACCCGGCAGCTGAAGGTCAGTATTCAGACGATTCGGTTGGATCGGATGGAGCTTGGCATTCCAGAGCTGCGTGAGCGTATGAAACAAATGGCGGAGCATTCCTATGATCAGGTACGTTCCCTTCCAGCAGATGAAGTTGTTGGTGATATAGTAGATTTACAGCTCGACAAGAGCGGGATATCCATATTTGAAATGCGTGAGGAGCATGTATTCTCCAGAAACGGTATTGCCCGGGGGCACTATGTGTTCGCTCAAGCCAATTCGCTTGCGGTAGCCGTGATCGACGCTGAGATTGCTCTGACGGCTTCTGCCGACATTCGTTTCGTACGTATGGTCCGTCTGGGAGAGAAGTGCATCTCCAAAGCCTATGTCCGCACACTTGCGGGCCGTAAAGGTAAGGCGGAGGTAGACGTATTTACATATGTTGGGGAAGAAATGGTTTTTCAGGGCCACTTTATAGTCTATCGGTCCGCAATAGAAGAATACAGCGAAGGGGGAGAGCGAAGTGCGGATCGCCATTGATGCCATGGGCGGGGACAACGCTCCTGAATGCAACGTAGAGGGTGCGTTGTCCGCGGCCGCGGAATGGAAAGATACAGAAA
This sequence comes from Paenibacillus wynnii, assembly GCF_000757885.1. Lineage (NCBI taxonomy): Bacteria > Bacillati > Bacillota > Bacilli > Caryophanales > Paenibacillaceae > Paenibacillus > Paenibacillus wynnii. The sequence continues at coordinate 813,898 of NZ_JQCR01000003.1, forward strand.
TCGTGCTCGTCGGTGACGAAGCAAGATTAGAGCCGCTTCTGAAGAATAAACCGTCCAATGTGACGGTGCGCCATGCAGGAGATGTTATAAGTTCCGATGAAGAACCTGTAAAGGCAGTACGTCGTAAGAAGGATTCATCCATGGTTGTCGCCGGACGAATGGTACGTGAAGGTGAAGCGGATGCGATGATATCCTCCGGTAATACAGGCGCCCTGATGACAACGGGATTACTTATTGTCGGAAGAATGGAAGGGATAGAGCGTCCGGCTCTGGCCCCGATGATTCCGACACTGGATGACGTAGGTGTGCTGGCACTTGATCTGGGTGCTAATATGGATGCAAAGCCGCAGCACTTGGCACAATATGCGCTGATGGGCAGCATCTACCGTAATAAAGTGCATGGCATAGCCAAACCCCGTGTGGGATTGCTTAACGTAGGTACGGAGCCTGGTAAGGGCAACGAGCTGACTAAGGAAGCTTACCCGCTTCTGGAAGCTTTACCTGGTATTCATTTTGTCGGTAATGTAGAAGCTCGGGATGTACTGACGGGTAACTGCGATGTATTGGTGTGTGACGGCTTCGCAGGCAACATTCTGCTTAAGACGCTAGAAGGTACCGCGGGAGCCATGTTTGCTTTGCTGAAAGAACAATTCAGTATGTCGCTTAAGACCAAACTTGGTGCAGCAATGCTTATGCCTCAACTAAGAGCTTTAAAAGGTAAGATGGATTACAAAGAGCATGGAGGAGCGCCACTGCTGGGGCTTAGCGGTTTGGTAGTGAAGGGTCACGGTTCCTCAGACGGCAATGCCGTTAAAAATGCAGTCAGACAAGCGCGAATTGCGCTTCAAGCCAATCTGGTAGCAAGCATATCCAAGGAAATTAGCGGGAAGTGAGTGACAATATGAAACGACAATTACTGCCGGTTGGAATCATCGGTACAGGCAAATACGTGCCTGAGAGAATTTTAACCAATGCGGATCTAGAAAAAATGGTAGATACAAATGATGAATGGATCGTAAGCCGAACCGGTATTCGGGAGCGCCATATCGCTGCTCCACATGAAGCAACCTCTGATCTTTGTTATGAGGCTTCGCTCAAAGCGTTGGAGTCTGCAGGTATGAAACCTGAGGACTTGGATCTTATTATTGTGGCAACAGTTACACCTGATAGTACGGTACCTTCTACAGCCTGTATCCTGCAGGATAAGTTGGGAGCGAAAGGTGCTGCTGCGTTTGACTTGTCCGCGGCCTGTTCGGGCTTTGTATACGGTCTGGCGACGGCAGTTGGCTTCATTCAGAACGGCATGTACAAAAACGCGCTAATCATTGGTGCGGACACTTTGTCACGTATTACTGACTACACCGACCGTAACACCTGTGTGTTGTTCGGTGACGGTGCTGGTGCTGTCATCATTGGTGAAGTGCCTGAAGGACGTGGATTTCAGTCCTTTGACCTTGGAGCTGAAGGTGCTGGCGGCAACCTCCTGAAGGTAGAAGCCGGAGGTTCACGTCTCCCTGCTTCTCAGGAGACTGTTGAAGGGAAGAAGCATTACATAAACATGAACGGAACCGAAGTATTTAAGTTCGCAGTTCGGGTTATGGGTACAGCAACCGAGAAAGTGCTTACGAAAGCGGGTATCGGTAAAGAAGATATTGATCTGTTTGTACCTCACCAAGCGAACATTCGTATTATTCAATCCGCTATGCAGCGGCTTAATCTTTCTCCGGATAAATGCGTAATCAATGTGGACAAATACGCCAACACTTCGGCAGCTTCCATTCCGCTTGCACTGGTTGAAGCTTCGGAACAGGGTCGCATGAAGGAAGGCGACACCATTCTAATGGTAGGCTTCGGCGGTGGACTCACTTGGGGTGCCACTGTACTGATCTGGTAGAATAACTCACTTGCAGCAAAGGGGAATATAACAGGATGGGTAAAATAGCATTTGTCTTTCCCGGGCAAGGGGCTCAAGCAGTCGGCATGGGTAAGGATATATTTGATGCATTGCCGCAATGTCGTGCGGTATTTGAGAAGGGTGATGAAGTACTTGGTTTTCCACTGAGCACTCTTATCTTTGAAGGACCTGAAAGTGATTTGAAACAAACGGTAAACACGCAACCGGCACTGCTCACAGCAAGTACTGCTTATTTAACAGCATTGCAGGATCTGGGGATTAAACCGGATTATGTGGCTGGTCACAGTCTGGGTGAATATAGTGCGCTTGTAGCGGCAGGGGTGCTGTCTTACGAGGATGCAGTCAGTCTTGTGCGTATGCGCGGACGTTTTATGGAAGAAGCTGTACCGGGCGGTACAGGAGCGATGGCTGCTGTTCTGGGTGCAGAGCGGGACGCACTTGCAGAGTTATGTCGTAGTGTTTCTGAGACCAGCGGTCCCGTGGAATTGGCCAACGTCAACTGCCCCGGTCAAATCGTAGTCTCCGGTTCACAGGACGGTGTTAACGGTGTTGTGCAGCGTGTGAAAGAAGCTGGCGGCAAACGCGCCATTCCGCTTGAAGTCAGTGGACCCTTTCATTCTTCATTGATGAAGGAAGCTGCTGATCGTCTTGCAGAAGAGCTTAAGAAAGTAACCTTCCATACACCTTCTGTACCGGTTGTGGTGAATGTAACGGCAGCACCGGTCACTGATCCTGAAGAGATTCGTGAGCTTCTGGTGCGTCAGGTCTATTCACCTGTATTGTGGCAGGACAGTGTAGAGTGGTTGATTGCTGACGGTGTGGACACCTTTGTAGAGATAGGCTCCGGAAGCGTCCTTACGGGTCTTATACGCAAAATTGACAAAAGTGTTAAGCTGATCAACATCAACAGTCTGGAAAGTGCCCAAACGGCATTGTAGGGCTTGAAGCTCGATGTCTAGGTAGTATAGACATGATTATGAAAGGGGATTAAACAATGTTCTCAGGATTACGGGGCCAAACGGCTCTTGTTACCGGAGCTTCCCGCGGCATTGGCCGCAGCATTGCTTTGGAATTGGCCAAGCATGGTGTTAAGGTAGCCGTGAACTATGCCGGCAGTGAAGAAGCAGCGAAGGAAACCGTTGCGCGTATTGTAGAACTTGGCTCGGAGGGTATCGCTCTTCGAGGCAATGTCGGTAAAAGTGATCAGGCGGAGAATCTCGTAAAAGAGACCTTGAATGCTTGGGGCCGAATTGACATACTCGTAAATAACGCCGGAATTACCCGTGATAATCTAATCATGCGTATGAAAGAGGAAGAATTTGATCAGGTTATCGAGACGAATCTGAAAGGCGTGTTCAATTGTTTGAAGTCCGTCACACGCCCTATGATGAAGCAGCGTTATGGCCGTATAATCAACATTTCCTCTGTTGTAGGTGTAACAGGAAATCCGGGCCAGTCGAACTATTCAGCAGCTAAAGCGGGGATTATCGGTTTGACCAAATCGGCGGCTCGTGAGCTTTCTTCACGCGGCATTACAGTGAATTGTATTGCCCCGGGCTTTATCGATACCGATATGACGCGTGAGTTGTCCGAGGAAGTTCGCGCCGGACTGGTACAGGGGATTCCTTTAGCCAGACTAGGGCGTCCGGAAGATATTGCAATGTCTGCAGTGTTCCTTGCCTCTGACGGAGCCGCCTACATGACCGGCCAGACACTTCACGTGGATGGCGGCATGTACATGTAATTATTATCGTTGTGATTTAACCGGGATTTAGCAGGGGTTGAGGTTAGCTAGAAAGCGTTTTTTACGCTCTATGGTATTTTGACCCCATATCTCGTATAATACCAAAGGAGGAGGTGAACCGGATGTCCGATGTATTGGAGCGTGTAACACGCATTGTCATCGACCGCTTAGGCGCCGATGAAGCTGAGGTAACATTAGAAGCGTCTTTCAAAGATGATTTAGGTGCTGATTCTCTTGATGTAGTAGAATTGGTTATGGAATTGGAAGATGAATTCGATATGGAAATCTCTGATGAAGATGCAGAGAAGATTACTACCGTAGGTGAAGTTGTGAAGTATGTACAATCTCATACCTAAGTTGTGATTAAAAGTCCCGTACCTGTAAGGGCGGGGCTTTCTCCTCATTTTTACAGTGATAACGATATACCGTGAGGTGCGTTCGCGCACCTTTATAGGGGAAATAACAGAACCGCGGTCAGCTATGATAACGTGGTGACTGAATATTATATAGTAGTATTTTCACACAACAATTTAAGTCTAAGAACTTAACAGCTTATAGGTGAGGTGAATGTCATTGAGTCATAGAGTGGTTGTTACAGGTATGGGAGTGGTGACTTCGCTGGGTAAAGATTTGGAAACGTTTTGGGACAACCTGATGAATGGGAAGTCTGGCGTATCCTTAGTTGAAGCCTTCGATGTCAGCGACTATACAACACAAATCGCATCTTCCGTTAAGGATTTTGATGCTGAGGAGCGTTTCGGACGTAAGGAAGCCCGCAAGATGGACCGTTTTGTACAGTTCGCAGTTGCTGCAGGTGAAGAAGCCTTGAAAGACAGCGGTCTTACGATTGGTGAAGATATTGATGCGGAAAGAATCGGCGTATCGGTCGGTTCCGGTATCGGTGGACTTGGAACTTGGGAAGACCAGCACAATCTGCTTTTGGAAAAGGGACCTAAGCGTGTCAGCCCATTCTTCATTCCAATGATGATTGCGAATATGGGTTCTGGCCAACTGTCCATTAACCTGGGCGCTAAAGGTCCTAACACAACACAAGTAACGGCCTGTGCAACAGGAAGTCATTCTATTGGTGAATCCTATCGTTTTATCCAACGCGGAGATGCAGACGCAATGATCTGCGGTGGAGCAGAAGCAACGATTCGTCCGACAGGTATGGCAGGTTTCTGTGCAATGAGAGCAATGTCAACACGCAACGAGGAGCCTGAAAAGGCCAGCCGTCCGTTTGACGTTGACCGTGATGGTTTTGTAATGGGAGAAGGCGCCGGTATACTGGTGCTGGAATCGCTGGAACACGCGGAGAAACGCGGTGCGCGAATTTATGCCGAGGTTATTGGATATGGTCTTAGTGGTGATGCTCATCACATGACAGAACCAGATCCGGACGGAGCCGCACGCTGTATGAAGATGGCCATTCGTGATGCTGGAATTACTCCAGAAGAGATCGATTATATTAATGCGCACGGAACTTCGACACCTGTCGGCGACAGATCGGAAACGATTGCTGTTAAGAAGGCGTTGGGAGATCATGCGTACAAAGTAGCCATTAGCTCCACGAAGTCTATGACAGGACATTTACTGGGAGCAGCCGGTGGTGTAGAAGCTATCATCTGTGGATTGTCGTTGCAAAAGGGTATGATCGCACCAACGATCAACTTGGACAACCAGGATCCGGAGTGTGACCTGGATTATGTTCCGAATGTTCCGCGTAAAGCAGATTTGAACATTGTGATGTCCAACTCCTTTGGTTTTGGGGGACATAACGCAACTGTCATCTTGAAAAAATTCAATCAGTAAGGGGACCGTGCTTTTGAATGGAGATCTGAAGCAATTACAAATTCAACTTCAAATCCAATTTCACGATTCTGTGTTGCTGAAGCAGGCCTTTACCCATGCATCATATGTGAACGAACACCGTTTTAACCAGCATCAGGACAATGAACGTCTAGAGTTTCTAGGTGACGCTGTCCTGGAGCTAACGGTTTCTGAATATTTGTACAATCTATTGCCGGATCGCCCGGAAGGCGAATTAACCAAATTGCGGGCTGCCATTGTGTGCGAGCCCTCATTGGTCAAATTCGCTGAAACGTTGGGCTTCGGCCAATATGTACTGCTGGGCAAAGGGGAAGAACTAACGGGCGGACGTACCCGCCCTGCCCTGCTTGCTGATGTGTTCGAATCTTTCGTGGGAGCGCTTTATCTGGATCAAGGCCTGGAAGCAGCACGCAGGTTCCTGAACAACCATGTATTTCCGCTTGTAGAAACGGATGGTAAGCTGCAAATGCAGATGACTGATTTCAAGACAGAGCTGCAGGAGCTGGTTCAGCATCACGGCTTGGGTACTCTGGAATACCGGATCATTGAAGAACGAGGACCCGCGCACGAGCGTGAATTCGTGTCAGAGGTGTATATGGCTAGTCGTTCATTAGGACGCGGCAGCGGTCGTTCCAAGAAAGAAGCTGAGCAGCAGGCAGCTGCGGCGGCGTTATTGCACCTGAAGGAAGATGGAGTCTGAGAACATATGATGGTTAAGGTAGAAGGTTTGAAGAGAAGAGCAACAATGGTCAAGGTGCCGAACGTATGGGCGGAATCTTGACTGCTGCTGCTCTTTTTTTAAATAAGTAAGCTTAGATTAATGCATACAAATGGCAGGTAATACTGTGCTTTCTTGCATGCCAACGGGACTTAACGCTATGGTATAATGTGGTCAGAGGTGAGTGACGAGTTATGTTTTTAAAACGGATCGAGCTAGCAGGATTTAAATCATTTGCCGACAAAACGGAAATGGAATTTGTGCGCGGCATTACAGCAGTAGTTGGGCCTAATGGCAGCGGCAAGAGCAATATTTCTGACGGCATACGCTGGGTACTCGGCGAACAAAGCGCCAAGTCGCTCCGGGGCGGCAAAATGGAGGATATTATTTTTGCCGGAAGCGATTCCCGTAAAGCAGTGAATTATGGTGAAGTCTCACTGACATTGGATAATGCGGATCATGCATTGCCGCTTGATTTCAGTGAAGTGACTGTGACTCGCCGTGTTCATCGCAGTGGAGATAGTGAATACTTGATCAATAAACAATCCTGCCGTCTGAAAGATATCACAGAGCTGTTTATGGATACGGGTATCGGACGTGAGGCTTATTCCATTATTGGACAAGGTCGGATCGAAGAAATACTGAGTACCCGCTCTGAGGATCGGCGAGGTATATTTGAAGAGGCCTCCGGGATTGTAAAATATAAATCACGCAAAAAAGAGGCCGGGCGCAAGTTGGATGACACGGAGCAAAATCTGCTTCGTATTCACGATCTGATAACGGAACTTGAGGATCAGGTAGGACCGCTGAAGGAACAATCCGAGAAGGCAATCCGTTACAAGGAACTGCGTGAACAGCTGAAGCATCTGGAGATTTCGGTATATGTGCATCAGATTGAAGGCATTCATACCGCCTGGCAGACGGGCAACGCGCAGCTTGAAACGTTGCGTAACGAACAGCTGGAGCTGTCAACGGTGGTATCTGCACATGATGCCAAACTAGAAAGCGGCCGATCAGCGCTGCGTCAACTTGAGGAACAAATTGAGAAGCTGCAGGAAGAGCTGCTGCGATACAGTGAGTCCTATGAGAAAAGCGAGGGCTATGGAGAACTCCTGAAAGAACGTCGGCGTAATCTGGAGAATAATCGGGAGCAACTGCTGCAGACTCTAGGCTCTGTTGGGGAACGGTCAGCTGATCGGTTGCGGGAGCTAACTGAGCTGGAGTCCAAGCTTGAGCATTCGCAAGCAGCATTGAAGACGTTGCGGGAACAATTAGCTCTGGAAGAGACCCGGTTAGAAGGCGTAGCAGATGGAATTAGCCAAAGCCGTGAAGAGAAGCTGAAGAGTGCGCTCTTGGAGCTTATGAATCTCATGGCCCAGGCACGAAATGAAATTCGTTATGCAGATCAGCAGAAGGAAACCCTGGAACGAAGAATGAGCCGCAGTGAAGAAGAGGGCGACAAATGGACAATACGTCAAGCGGAGCTGTTAGCATCTCAGAAGTCACTAAAGGACAAGATCACTTTATTGGGTCAGGAGCTTAGTGACTTACGCAACGGCTATATCACGGAAAGCGGACAATCAGGCACCCGGCAAAAACTGTTAGAAGAAACCCAGTCAGGTCTCCGCAAGTGGGAGCAGAAACGCGAAGCACAAGTATCCCGGCATGAGACCATGAAGGAAATGCAGGATGACTTTGACGGCTTCATGCTTGGTGTCAAGGAAGTCTTAAAGGGTTCGCGTAAAGGACAGCTTCAAGGTGTACATGGTGCAGTTGCTGAATTGATTGCCGTTCCAGAAAAACTGGAGATGGCGGTAGAAACGGCACTGGGAGCAGCTCTACAGCATGTTGTTATGGATAACGAATCCGTTTCCCGGCAAGCGATTGCTTTCTTGAAGCAACGTCAGCTTGGACGAGCTACCTTCCTTCCGTTGGACGTTATTCGTCCTAGACAGATTACCGGCAGCGATCGGGGATTGGTTGAAGGTGCGGACGGTTTTGTAGGTATCGGTTCAGAACTCGTAAATTATGAAGATAAATATTCAGGTATTATAGGCAGTTTGCTGGGCAATGTTGTTATTGCGGAAAGTCTGGAGCAAGCGAATAAGATTGCTGCGAGATGCCAGTACAGGTTCCGGGTTGTCACATTGGAAGGCGATGTTGTTAATGCCGGGGGTTCAATGACCGGAGGTAGCCAGCACAAGAAAAACAATAGTCTTCTAAGCCGTAAACGCCAGCTGGATCAACTGAGTAGTGAAATTGCCGAGAGCGAACGTCAAATCACTAAGCTGAAGCAAGGAATGGTCAAGCTTCGTGAAGAGCAAGAGAGCGCTGCAGAGAAGATGGAGCAGCTGCGTCGTGACGGGGATGAGAAACGCCTCGAAGAGCAGCGGGTAACCGGGGATCTGAAGCAGCTTGAGCAGGAACTTCGTCACGTTCTTGAACAAGTCGAAAGTGCAGGATTGGCACGGAGTGGCTTCGAGAGCGAGGTTCGCGGATTAGATGAGGCCCGTGCTCAGGCAGTTGCAGAGCTTGCGCGTCTGGAAAGTGAAGAGAAAAAAGCTCACGAGGATATCCGAAATGCTGAATCAGCACGGAAGGCCAGTGAAAATGAGAAAGAAGAGCTCCAAGGCAAGCTGACTAGCATGATGGTTGCAGAAGGCAAGCTGGATCAGGAGATCTTTTCACTGGAAGAACAGCTGCGGCGTATGCGTCAGGATGCAGGATCACAGGATAAGGAGCTTCGTCAAAGCCGCAATCTGTTGAATACAATTGAACAGGATCTGGCTACGAATGCTGCTGAAGCGGTTAAGCAGAAAGAAGACTTGAACAGTTATCTTCTTAAAAAGGAAGGAACGGCCAGCGCTCTTGACTATAGTCGGGCAGAAAGGGCTGCCCTGTCACGCAAACTGGAATTGGAAGAAGGCGAAACAAAGGATCAGCGTCAAGCTTTGAGATCCGTTGAAGACCGGCTGCGCAGTACAGAAGTATCTGTAGGAAGACTGGACGTGGAGCTGGATAATATTTTGCGCAAGCTCAGCGATGATTACGAATTGAGCTATGAATTAGCCAAGCAAAGATATCCCGTTCCTGAGGATGTTCCTGCGGCTCAAGCAGATGTCCAAAGGTTGAAACGCAGTATCTCTGCGCTCGGAGAGGTCAATCTCGGTGCTATTGAGGAGTATCAGCGTGTACATGAGCGGTTTTCATTTCTCAGTGAGCAGAAGGATGACTTGGTAGAAGCTAAAACAACGCTGTATCACGTGATTCGTGAAATGGAAGAAGAAATGTCCAAGCGCTTTAAGCAGACATTTGACGCTATCCGCCGCGAATTTGGGACGGTATTCTCCAAACTGTTCGGCGGTGGCAGAGCTGATCTTATGCTGTTAGATCCAGACAATATGCTCGATACCGGTATTGATATCGTCGCTCAGCCTCCGGGCAAAAAACTGCAAAACCTGCAGCTGTTATCCGGTGGAGAACGGGCGCTTACAGCCATGGCCTTGTTATTTGCCATTTTGCAGGTGAAGCCGGTTCCGTTCTGTGTGCTTGATGAAGTAGAAGCGGCGCTGGATGAGGCGAACGTGGTTCGTTTTGCTCAATATCTGCGTGAATTTTCTGAACAGACGCAATTCATCGTGGTTACGCACCGTAAAGGGACCATGGAAGAAGCGGATGTTCTGTATGGGGTAACCATGGAAGAAGGCGGGGTATCGAAGCTCGTCTCCGTAAGGCTTGAGGATGATGAAGCAGAGATTGCGTAGCCTATTATAAATGATTTTGTTGGAGTGGAGGGAACGATTATGAGTTTCTTTAAAAAGATAAAAGAGAGCATTTCAGGAAAAACGGAAAGCGTGACAAAACAGTTCCGCGACGGGTTGGAAAAAACACGTAAAGGCTTCGTTGAAAAGGTATCGGATCTGATCATCCGCCGTAAGAAGATTGATGAAGAATTCTACGAGGAACTGGAAGAAATCTTAATTGGTGCGGACGTTGGCGTAAATACGGTAATGACACTCGTTGAAGAGTTGCGTGTTGAAGTCAAGAAGCAGCGGATTGAAGATGCCAGCGAATTGCAGCCTATATTGTCCCGCAAGTTAATGGAATTGCTGCGTGGAGATGATGATAACTCTCTTAATGAAAACAAGGATGGAATCACTGTCATTCTATTTGTGGGTGTCAATGGTGTTGGTAAGACCACTACAATTGGCAAGCTGGCACACCGTTACAAGCAAGAAGGCAAAAAGGTGCTTTTGGCTGCAGGAGATACCTTCCGTGCCGGAGCGATTGAGCAGCTTGAGGTATGGGGAGCACGGGCAGGTGTAGATGTAATCAAGCAGCAATCCGGGTCTGACCCGGCCGCGGTGATGTTCGATGCGGTACAAGCTGCCAAGCAGCGAGGCGTGGACGTCTTAATCTGTGACACTGCTGGACGATTGCAGAATAAGAATAATCTTATGGAAGAGTTGAATAAAATCTTTCGCGTAATTCAACGGGAGATCCCGAGTGCTCCACATGAAGTTCTTATGGTACTGGATGCAACGACAGGGCAAAATGCTCTCAGTCAAGCGAAGCTTTTCGGGGAAAAGAGTGGAGTTACCGGATTGGTTCTAACTAAGCTGGATGGAACGGCTAAAGGCGGGATTGTGGTAGCGATTCGTCAGGAACTGAATATTCCTGTGAAGATGGTAGGTCTAGGTGAAAAAATGGAGGATCTACAGCCTTTCGATTCCCAGCAATTTGTTCACGCTTTGTTTGCAGGATTAATTGATGAGGAATTAGCTGAGGATACGGAGAAAGAATAACACAATAGCGCTATAACAGCTAAGAGCTACAACATGACGCCGGTGAAATTACCGGCGTTTTGCTTTGCCCAATCCTAAGCTTAAACATACATATAAATAAAACATTACATGAAAAATTCATAATAGTAATGCTTGTCTCCGCTTCTGCATACAATTGATGTGTGATCTATGTCTATTCTCCCTATCTACACCAAATAGAGAAAGGAAGCGATTCCATATACGGAATTGATAATAAAGGTATCTAATCCTTGTTATATATATTGACATGAGCAGGAGCATTTACGTATGATGATGTTATAATTCAATATTATTTGGATCTTTTTCCTAATCTATGCGAATGATTTGTTAATAAACATTACATTAAGATGAAAGGGAGTCGGGCTCATGTCCAAACTAGATCCTTTGCCCGGTCTGTCTCCGTATCCGCTTCATCATTACTATGATGAAATGTATGCTGATGAACGAAGTATCCGGCCTCATTACAAACATGTGAATCGTATGTTTTCCGGAATGAGCCCCGAAGAGCTGCAAGGTAAGCAAAGATTGATGCAGCGTCGGATGATGGAAGAGGGGATAACCTTTACACTGTATAACCCCGCTCAGGATCAACCCATGGAGCGCACCATTCCCTTTGACATGATCCCGCGTATTATCCCCAAAGGGGAGTGGGAGAGGCTTGAGGCAGGAATTGTCCAGCGTATCACCGCTCTGAATCTATTCATTCACGACATCTACCATGAGCAGTATATTGTGAAGGATGGCATTGTCCCGCGTAGAATGATTATTTCCAACTGCTATTTCCGGCCTGAGATGACAGGCCTTCGTGTTCCCGGCGGAGCCTATATCACAACCTCAGGAATAGATCTTATACGTCATCATGATGGTGAATATTACGTACTTGAAGATAATTTACGTACCCCTTCGGGGTTCTCCTATTTATTTAAAGGAAGAACATTGATGAACCAGTTGTTTCCCGAGATATCTTTTGCCAACTCGATTCGCGATGTGGACCATAGCTTAAACCGCTTTTTATCCGTATTAAGAAGCCTGTCCCCCTCTCGTAAGCAGGATCCGGTCATCGCTTTGTTGACTCCAGGGGAATACAACTCTGCGTATTATGAGCACGCCTTTCTGGCACAGCAGATGGGTATACATCTAGTAGAAGGGCGAGATTTGGTAGCAAAGGATCATAAGATTTATCTGAAGGAAATGAAGGGGCTGCGTCGTGTGGATGTGCTCTACCGCCGTCTGGATGATGATTTTATCGATCCGTTAGCTTTTCAGCCTGACTCCTTATTAGGTGTTGCTGGGCTTATGAATGCCTACCGGGCAGGTAATATAGCGATAGCCAATGCACCAGGTACAGGTGTAGCTGACGATAAGGCAATCTATGTCTATGTACCGGACATGATTCGTTACTACATGAATGAAGAACCTATCCTGAACAATGTCCCAACCTACCTGATGTCAAAGCCTGAGGAACGTCAGCACGTTCTGGATCATCTGCCTGAGATGGTAATCAAGGAAACCTCACTATCTGGAGGGTATGGCATGTTAATTGGTTCGGAAGCGACAAAGGAAGAGCTTGATACATTCCGGTTGAAAATCCTAGCCGAGCCTGAGCGATACATCGCTCAACCGATTATGTCGCTGTCTCGAGCGCCGGTACTTTCTGGAGGAACTTTGTCCCCTCGTCATATTGATCTTAGAGCATTCGTGCTTATGGGAGCAGACCGGAGGCCTCATGTTATCCCCGGTGGTCTCACCCGTGTTGCTATGAGAGAAGGATCACTTGTTGTAAATTCCTCTCAGGGTGGTGGTGTCAAGGATACCTGGGTTATGTCTTGAAGTCTATGTAGGATAAGGGAGTGGCTGACGATGCTGAATCGCAATGCGGAAGCTTTGTTTTGGATAGGCCGGTATATTGAACGGGCAGAGAATCATGCACGTTTGATAGATGTTCATTATCATATTCAGCAGGAAGAGGACTTTCAAGAGGAAGGTAATAAGTGGTCCAGATTGATTGATGCTTTAGGGGTTAGACAAGAATATATGCAGCAGTTCGAGAATTTCTCGGAAGGGGATGTGTTATCCTTCATCACGCTGGATCTTGGGAACTCTAACTCTATATTCTCCTGTGTGCATCAAGCCCGTAACAATCTCCGTACCTTGCGTCAGCACTTGCCAAGTGAGCTGTGGGATATTGCTAACAGCTTCAATCTTTGGCTTGGGGAATGCTCTGTAGCTGATATTATGAAGGGACCCCATCAATTCTACCGTCAGATTAAAGACCGGGCGGCCATGTTTCTGGGGACTGAACAATCCGTTATGCTTCGGGGAAACGAGTGGCATTTTATTGAGAGCGGACGTTTTCTGGAGCGGGCGGAGAATACAACAAGGATTCTGCAGGCTGTTACTTCATCTTGCAAAGATAAAGATTATCCCGGAATCTATATTCAACTGCAAGCCGTTTTGAAGTCGGTCAGTGGTTATCAAGCCTTTCGTTATTATTATGCAGATGCCTTTGCACCTGAGGGGATTTTGGAGTTCCTGATTGCGAATTCATCTTTCCCGCGTTCGGTGAGATTCTCCTTCCATAAGCTGGAGGAGCATTTGGCGAAGCTGGAACTGGACTCCTCAGAGAAAGGTTCCGGACATGAGAAGGTTATCCGTCAGGCGGGTAAGATCAAGGCTGATCTGGATTATATGGAAAAGGAAGATATGTCTGAAGATTCAGTAGAAGAAGTGTTGAAGTCGTTAATGGAATCCTGTTTAAGATTGGGTAAAACGATGGAAGGCGCCTTTTTTCGACGCGAAGGAATCTCGGCATGAAGATCCAAATCAATCACACAACCACTTACAGCTACCCGGAACCTGTTACAGACAGTGTCAATGAGATCCGGCTTACGCCGCGAACTAATTACAGGCAATCCTGCTATCATCATGAGGTGGAAGTGTATCCGCCGGCTAATCTACTTACGTATGAGGACTTCTTTGGCAACAGAGTTCATGCTTATTCGGTGAACAAGCCGCATAAAGAAATGATTATTCACACCAAAGCGACAGTGGTTACGTTGGATAAGGAGCAGGGTGTGGATCTACCCCGCCTCCCTTTGGAGAAGCAGGTCTCTACACTGAATGACGAGAAGTTTCAAAACCGTTATATCGAATTCATCCTTCCTACACGCTACACTGAGGTAACCCCTGAACTGGTCGAATTTGCTTCACAGCACCCTTTTGACGAGGCAGAAGATATGTACGAGTGGACGAAGCGGTTATCCTCGACCATTTATGAACAATTTACTTATGATCCTGAAGCTACAAGTGTCAACACAACAGTCAAAAGAGCACTCAAACTTAAGCGTGGCGTCTGTCAGGATTACGCACACTTAATGATCGCTGTCTGCCGAAGTGTAGGATTACCGTCCCGCTACGTAAGCGGTTATCACTTTGTAGGGGATCTTCAAGGTGGGAATGCGAATTTCGAACAGGCTTCCCACGCTTGGGTGGAAACTCACATTCCGGGTACCGGTTGGCTAGGGTTTGACCCTACTAATAATGTTGAAGTGAACTGGCGTTACATTAAGCTGGGTCATGGACGGGATTACAAGGATATTGTTCCCGTAAAAGGAGTCTATCGCGGCGGTCCCGGCAAGCTTACAGTGAAGGTAGATGTGCGGCAGTTGGAACACTAAAGCTATGTGTGTGATCACGGCCCCGGATATCGATCTCGGGGCTTTACTGCGTGCAAGGTGCACAAATTCAGTGCAAATTTAGCATGGAATGATTAAAATGAAGGGTCTTTGGGGTAATCTTGAAGCATAGCCATTAGCATGGATGTGAAAGGAGAGCTTACATATGAGCCCAAACATAGCCAAGAAACAGCGCTTCACGGGAAAAACAGCCATTATTACAGGTGCGGGCTCCGGTATTGGCCGAGCAACAGCGATTCAGATGGCGAGAGAGGGCGCCAACGTTGCTTTATTTGATCTAGTGAATGATCGTACCTTTGCCTTGGAGCAGAAGCTGAACAAGCTTCGTAAGGATTGTGCACTTGCTGTTGATGTGGATACCTCGGATGAGAAGCGGATGGAAGAAGCTGTTCGCAAAACGGTGGAGCATTTTGGAGGATTGGATATTGTTTTTGCTAATGCGGGTATAAATGGTGCAGTTGGCCCTATTGAGGAGCTTAGTCTGAGTGATTGGCAGCATACGATAAACGTTAATCTAACCGGAATGTTTTTAACCGTGAAATATAGTATTCCTCATCTGAAAAGCAAAGGGAAAGGCAGTATTATTATCACCAGCTCCATTAACGGAAACACGAGGTTTGCCAGTTTTGGCTGGTCTCCTTATAGTACGACAAAGGCTGGACAGGTGGCGTTTGCCAAAATGGCTGCATTAGAGTTAGCCAAATTCAAGATTAGAGTCAATGTGATCTGCCCGGGTGCCATTTCTACTAATATTGATGAAAGTACGGAAATGAGTCAAGACATGGAGGCAATCGTTATTCCGATTGAATTTCCGGAGGGGGCACAGCCGCTGGCTGAAGGTCCGGGTAAACCGGAGAACGTGGCAGAACTGGTCTCCTTCCTCGCCTCTGATGAATCCATTCATATTACGGGAGCGCAAATCGTTATTGACGGTGCGGAGTCTTTATTAAGCTAAGGGTTTAGAGCATAAGTCTAAGGGTAAACAAACATCTGTATTCAAAGATTGAGGTAGTATGGATACAGATGTTTTGTTCCTTGAAATTAATTGAACGATCATTTAACATAACTGAATAGTCATTATTGCTTGTGAGCAGCAAATGCTTCATTCCTTTAATGGCAACCAGGAGGTTTTTAAATATGTCACTTAAGCGTAGTACCCTTCAAGGAAAAGTTAGAACGATTATTACAGGATCTACAGGTATGGTAGGAGAAGGGGTACTCCACGAGTGTCTTCAACATCCTGAGGTTGAACAAGTACTGGTTATAAACAGAAAGCCTTGCGGAGTTACGCATCCCAAGCTGATTGAAATCCTACATAATGATTTTTTCGATATGTCAGGAATAGAGGAGCAGTTAAAGGGTTATAATGCCTGCTTCTTTTGTCTAGGGGTGTCTTCCGCCGGTATGAAAGAAGAAGCCTATAGACACTTAACTTATGATCTTACGCTGCATATGGCAGATCTACTGTCCAGACAAAATTCAGAAATGGTGTTCTGTTATGTAAGTGGAGAAGGTACAGACTCTTCAGAAAAGGGACGCAGCATGTGGGCAAGAGTAAAAGGGAAGACAGAAAATGATTTGCTGAAGCTGCCTTTCAAGAGAGCTTATATGTTCCGTCCAGGCTTCATTAAGCCCATTAAGGGACTGACCCAAACCCATAACTATTATTATGCAATAAACTGGATGTACCCTTTATTAAGATCTCTTTTCCCCAAACATGTAACTACATTACATGAAGTAGGGCTTGCCATGGTTCATTCGGTAACCCAAGGTTACCCGCGAACTCATTTGGAAAATCAAGATATTGCTGCACTAGCCAAAATCAGATAAGAACAATCCCCCTCTAAATTTTAGAAGCGGGGTTTTTTTTTGTTTCTTTTCGTATGTGTATGTACTAGGGAACAAATACTACCTGCATTCTATATCTGGAGGAATTCATAATGGACTTGCTAAGCGGAACACTGTATTGGCCAACCACTTACCCAAACCCTAGAACCTATCCCGGGCTGGAAGAGGATATCAGCTGTGATGTTCTTATTGTGGGCGGGGGGAGTTCAGGTGCTCAATGTGCCCATTATTTTGCCGACACAGGGCTGGACGTAGTATTAATTGATAAAGGACGATTTGCGACAGGCAGTACCGCGGCAAATACCGCACTAATCCAATATGCCGGGGATAAAATGTTCGGCCCACTCATAAATACCTTTGGAGAAGCCAAGGCTGCTCAGCATCTGAAGCTTTGTGAGGAAGCGATTGGTGAAATTGAGACTGTCTGCGGCACGCTGCCGTTCTCATCTGATTTTTTGCGTAGGGACAGTCTATATTATGCCAGCTCTAAAGAGGACGTTCCGACCCTGCAGGAGGAGTTAACGCTTCTTCAAAAGCACGGTTTTAAGGTGGATTATTGGACAGGTGAACAGGTTATACAGCAATATCCGATCCAAACTCCGGGAGCCTTGTATTACCATGATGACGGTGAATTGAACCCTATTAAGTTCACACTGGGTCTACTTGAATCGGCACATACCCGAAAAGTTCGCCTATACGAGCAAACCGAATGGAAGGGTCATAAGCAAGAGAAGGATGCAGTGATTTTTTATACTACTAATCACCATTCTATTAAAGCTCAACATGTCATTTTTGCGGGCGGGTACGCGAATCAGTCAATAAAGCCAGATAAGAACGCCGTACTAACCAGTAGTTATAATTTAGTAACAAAACCCGTTGCTGACTTTTCTTCCTGGCCGAATCGAATACTGATCTGGGAGACCGCCCGTCCCTATATTTATCTTCGAACCACTCCAGACCACCGAATTATTATCGGAGGGTTGGATGAGACAACTACCATAGCAGAGGAACGGGATAGGCATCTTCATCGAAAAAAAGATCAACTACTCACGGAACTCAATCGGCGGTTTCCTAATATTCAGGTGGAGGCGGAATTTTATTTGGCTGCCTTTTACGGGGGGACTCACGATGGTTTGCCCATCCTCGGAATCTACGACGAATTTCCCCGTTGTACCTTCCTTAATGCATACGGTGATAATGGGCTCGTATATAGTATGGTGCTGGCCCGTATCTTGCGGGATATGCTGACCGGAGTCTCCTCGCCTTCCGCTGAATTGTATTTGCAAAAGAGGTTAACGCCTGCAGAACTGTAATTAAAGCACGATTGGTGAACACTGCGCTCTTGGCAGTGTTTTTTTTATTGATAAGTAATAAAAGTAAACAAATTACTGTAATGGTTGTTAAAAAGTAAACAAAATGATAATATGTCTATATAAATAGAAGTGGGTGATTGAATGTCAGAAGGAACCGAGGCAGTCAGCATTTCGGAGAAGTTTTGGAATGCTTCCATAGAAGAATTAAAGACAGGTTTTGTATATGAGGTTAGGGAATACTCTGGTTATTTTGTATGTCTGGTGTGCGGAGAAGCTTTTGAAAAGGGAGTTATCCATAAGGAAGGCAACCTCTTCTATGACGCGGAGAAATCTGCTTCCGTTCATGTGGAGCGTGTTCACGGTGGGATGTTCAAATGGCTACTCGGCCTTGATAAGAAGTTAACAGGGTTGACCGACCTGCAGAAAGGATTATTGCATGCTTTTCATCAGAGTCAGAATGACGGAGAAGTTGCAAAGGGGCTAGGAATTGGTAGTACTTCTACCGTTCGAAATCACCGGTTCTCTCTGCGTGAGAAGGCTAAGCAAGCGAAGCTATTTCTGGCTGTGATAGATCTTGTTGAAGAGAAACCTGCGGTAACCTCCTCTTTTGTCACTATACCGCGTTCGGCCTCAATGGTTGATGAAAGGTTCGCCATCACGGAGGAAGAGAATGCCGAGATTATTAAAACATACTTCAAACAGGGTCCAGAGGGCCCCATATCTGAATTTCCGAAGAAGCAAAAGCGCAAGGCAGCGATACTGCGTCAGTTAATCAAGCGGTTTGAACCCGGTCGGGAGTACAACGAGAAGGAGGTCAACCAGATTCTTAGCGAGGCCTTTTCAGATTATGTAACTCTGCGCAGGTATCTGATCGATTACGGGTTGTTGGAACGTGAGGAAGACGGAAGTTATTATTGGGTGAAATTATAGAGCGAAGGATTATAGAAGACCGAATGATAAAGGAGAGAATAGGAAACATGGAAAAATCGAGACGTAAGGAACTTTCGTATAATTATGTACATTCCCACAGGGAGATGGGAGTCTACAGGCTTTTAAATACTCTGAATGGCAAATCTTTTGTAGGAAGCGCTATGAACCTGAATGGAGTCTGGAACAAGCATATATTCACGCTGGATTTGGGCGGACATATGAATAAGGAGCTGCAGAATGACTGGAAGAGGTATGGGAAGGATGCATTTCGGTATGAAGTCTTAGAGCTGATTAAGCCGCAGGAAGATTTTGTACTAGATGCATCTGATCTTGAGAAATATAAAAAAGTGCTGCCTGATCTGGAGGAAAAGTGGATGGAGAAGTTGTCCCCTTATGGTGAACAAGGTTATCATAAACTAAGGTAGAATCATTTGTTAATAATTAGGGGGTCTTCAAAGTCTGAAAAGACTTAGAAGATGCCTTCTTTTTGTTGATGCTGTACGAAGTCTCTTGATCTTTGTGAAGGTTTCGACCATGATTACAGGTGTCCCAATTAAATTAACCGTTGATGGAGAGATTAGATGGATAACCTTCCGATTATGCAAGTGCTTCCTGAGTTGATACATATTCTGCGATCCTCTCGGGCCGCAGTTCTAATAGCTGAACCCGGTGCCGGAAAAACCACCGCAACCCCGCCCGCATTTCTAAATGAACCATGGCTTGAAGGAAAAAGCATACTTATGCTTGAGCCAAGGAGACTCGCAGCCCGTTCAGCGGCCGTATTTATGTCGGCCGCTCTAGGTGAAAGTGTAGGACAAACTGTAGGTTACCGCATGCGTATGGATACTAAAGTAAGCAAAAACACACGAATTGTTGTGGTGACAGAGGGCGTTCTGACCCGAATGCTGCAAAGTGATCCTTCCTTGGGGGACGTGGGACTGCTCATCTTTGATGAGTTTCATGAACGCAGTTTGCATGCTGATTTGGGGCTTGCTCTTGCATTGGAGGCCCAATCGGTACTTCGTGAAGATTTGCGGATTCTCATCATGTCCGCGACATTGGATGGAGATAGGGTATCAGACTTCCTTGGCGGTGTTCCGGTTGTGGATTGTCCGGGAAGAACCTACCCTGTGGAGACCATTTATGCGCCTGCTTCAGGGAACTTACCTCTGGAGAAACAGGCTTCAGCTGCTGTCCGCCGAGCGTTAGCCGAGCAGTCAGGAGATATCTTGTTATTCCTGCCTGGTGAGCGTGAAATACGCCGTACCCAACGGGAGCTGGAGTTGAGTATGCTTCCCGATTCGACTGTGCTGCGCCCTTTGTACGGTCAACTCTCACAGGAATTACAGAATTCAGCAGTAGCAGCAGCTGTCCAAGGACAACGCAAAGTGGTACTTGCTACCTCCATAGCGGAGACAAGCTTAACCATTCAAGGTGTAAGTACGGTAATAGATACAGGCTTACGCAGAACGCAGGTATTCTCACCTAGAACCGGGATGCCGCGTCTGGAAACGGTGCCGGTGTCGAAGGCTTCGGCAGACCAGCGGCGAGGACGTGCGGGACGTACTGCACCCGGCGTATGCTACAGACTGTGGAGCCAGGAGGAGCACCATCGTCTTCCGGAAGATAATGTTCCGGAGATCATGGAGACTGACCTCGCGCAGCTGGCTTTGGAGCTGGCGGTTTGGGGCGTGCGCGATCCCGCCGCGCTGCAATGGCTGGACGCGCCGCCCGCAGCGCCCTTTGCGCAGGGCGCTGCGCTACTGCGCCAGCTTGGCGCCTTGGATGCCCGAGGCGCCATCACCCCGCACGGCCGCAGCATGGCCGCGCTCGGGGCACACCCGCGCGTCGCGCACATGCTGCTGCGTGCGCTAGAGCTTGGTGCCGCGCCGCTCGCCTGCCGGCTGGCGGCGCTGCTCGGCGAGCGGGACCCGTTCCGGGGTCCCGCCACGCTGGACTGCGACCTCACGCTGCGCGTGGAGTCGCTGCTGCGCTATGAGCATTCCGCCGCCGACGCGGGCGGAGTGGACCCTGCGGCTCTGCGCGTGATTCAGCGCGAGAGCCGCAATTTTCTCCAGCAGCTGCTGACCGTTGGGTCCGCAACTGCAACTCATCCCTTGTCCTCCCCAGAGCGACACTCGCTGTCCTCCCCGGAACGGCAATCACCGTCCACGCTGGATCGGCTCTCCATGTCCTCTCCGGTTGATCTTTCCCTAATCGGGCTGCTGCTTTCCTTTGCCTATCCCGACCGGATCGGGCAGAAGCGCGGGGAGGGAGCGTTTGTCCTATCCGGCGGTCGCGGAGCTGCGATGAGCAAAGGACAGCCATTGGAGCGTTCACACTATATTGTGGCCGCGGCGGTTGATGATAAGGTAACCCAAGGCAAAATCATGCTGGCGGCAGCCCTGGAGGAGACTCAACTGTTGGAGTATCATGCCGATAACATTACGGAAGCAGCAGAGGTCTACTGGGACCCGGAAAGCAGCAGTGTAAAAGCCCGTAGCCGTACAATGCTTGGAAGTCTTGTTCTAAAAGAAACGAGCCATAATCGGCCTACGCCGGAAGAAATAGAAGAGGTTCTTTTGAAAGTTATAGCTGAAAAAGGTTTGGATGTGCTTCCATGGGAGAAGGGTGTTCAACAGCTGCGTCAGCGGATGATGTTTATGCATGCCTTACGAAAAGATTGGCCGGAGATGTCAGATGAGGCGCTTATCGGTTCGCTTGATATGTGGCTGAAGCCCTTTCTTCAGGGAATGCGCAGCTTGCGGGATCTAAATCGTGTCCCTCTAAGCCGTGCTTTGGAGGGAATGTTGAATTGGAACCAGCGACAGATGCTGGACAAGGAAGCGCCCACACATATTACAGTCCCGAGCGGGTCAAGAGTTCCTGTAGATTACGAGAATCCGTCAGCCCCGGTTCTGGCCGTACGGCTTCAGGAAATGTTCGGGCAGGTCAACACCCCCATGTTGGGCGGCGGTCGGATCGCAGTAGTTCTTCACTTATTATCACCGGCAAGACGTCCCATGCAGGTCACCTCTGATTTGGCCAGCTTTTGGCGGAGTACTTATTTTGAAGTGAAAAAGGACTTGAAAGGCCGTTATCCTAAGCATTATTGGCCGGATGATCCCTTACAGGCCATACCCACAAATCGGACTAGACCTGTAAAGTAAATGCGAGGAAGATGAGGCCGAGATATACTTAAAATTCTTCCTAAGTGTTTTGTCTTGCGCTTAAGGGGTAATAATGTAGCGTACCACAATTACGAAGGAGGGCTTCAAGTGAATAAAAAAATCGTAGGAATCTTCGATACAGAACAAGAGGCAACCAGAGCAATTGAAGGGCTACAAAATCAGGGCTTCACTAATCAAGAGATTTCAGTAATTACACGTGATCGGGATGAATTGAGAAATATTTCCGATGAGACCGGAACCATGGCGCCCGAGGGTGTAGCTACTGGTGCGGCGACAGGCGGAGTATTAGGCGGAGTTACCGGCTTGTTGGCAGGTATCGGTGCGCTGGCAATTCCAGGTATAGGACCTATTTTAGCAGCAGGACCTATTGTTGCTACATTAACAGGAGCAGCCATTGGCGCGGGTGCCGGCGGGCTGGTTGGCGGATTAATCGGACTGGGAATTCCGGAAGACGAAGCCAAAGAATATGAAGACTACGTTGACAGCGGCAAAATCCTTGTGCTGGTAGATGATAACGGCCGTGGAACAGATGTATATGATGTATTCCGCAGCAACCGCTCGTTGAATGCTCATAGATATACTACTCCAGTGGATAGAGGAGCAGCGAATCCGGATGTCATAGCCGATGAGACAACCGTCGGAAATGCAATGGGTAACCGGGGTTCCATGAACGCTAATACGGATCAAGATCTATATAACCGTGACAAATTCTAAATAGTAATCCTTATATATGAGTTTTTTCTTTAAAAAAGATAGGATCAACCGTAAAATCATTGTTTTGAGTATTCATCCGTAATTGAAGTATGGGACGGACTCGCTTCTCCTATCCTTCCACAAGAAAGACAATATTTCTGCTACTCGCAGAGATGTTGTCTTTTCTTTTTGCGCCTCGTTAAGCTTTATTGCTGATCGTATTTTCAACCAACTGAGGGAAAGAATACAATCCTTCAACATATGAAAAATTCACAATAGAAAATCCAAATTACATACTTATCTACACTCACAAATATTCATCAGTCTACTCTGCCAAGTAACAAATCAATCAGGAAAAATGGGTGCCACCCTACCAAAATTTCATATTGTGAAACTTGAAAAATAGTGAATTACTAGAGTATGATGAGGATAAAGGTAGAAATATCCAAGGAGGTGCCATATGGCGTTTATGATTGCCCAGCGGGCTTTTATCAAGGTGTATCTTATTACAATGGTGGAAAAGCATCGCGGATACGGTTATCAGATGCTTGAGGATTTACGACGGGATTTTAGAAGTCACGGCTATTCACCTCCACAAAGCGAGATTTATCGAGCACTGCATGAATTAGTTCAACAGGGCATTTTATATCGGACGAAGCAGTTGAAAGGGAATGACCCCAAAGTCGATTTTCAGGAGATTGTCCTCTATCATTTCACCCCAGACGGGGCAGAGAAGGCGAAGCTATATAAGAAACAGGTTAAGACTGACCTAGACCGTTGTCTAGGGATGTTAAATAAGGCGGTATATGACAATTTTTAACTGCACTTCAACAATCCCGGAACGCCCTTCAGCTGGTGTCCCGGGATTCACTTTATCTTTAAATTGTTAGAATGATATTTTCAGGTTCTCTGCGTACTGTTATAATGGATATAACTAACGGGAAGTAGCATACATATGGGGGTATTTAAGATGGATGAACACATGATACGCAGATTAGATAAGCAGAAAAAACTCTTTCACCAGCTAGGTATTGGTCTCGATGCTCTGACGATACATGAGAAGGAGTTTTCATTAAAGCTACGTGGTTATGATCCGGAGGAAGTAGATACATTTCTGGATAGTGTGATCAAAGATTATGAGAGATTTTATGCAACAATTGCTGATCTTATGGATAAATGGCAGGAGCAGCAACTAGAGCTGCGGGATTTGAGATCTGCTAAGAGTGTAGTACCTTCAGTTAAAGGCATTGATCCCAAAATACTGGAAGAATCAATTCTTAAATTGGAGATGAATCTGAAGCAGCTAAAGGAAAAGATTCTAGAAACCGAAGAATTTAAATATTAATGAGTCCCTTTTCTATAGTTCTAAAGCCCACTTGCTAACTTAAATACCAGCATCTAGTATTATTAATGGTATACGTTGAAGATTAGACAGTTATGGAGGGTAGGACTTTGACGGACAACAACAAATGGAGCCTAAAAATTCGCGGGAAAATCGCACTCGGATACTTTGTCATTTTATTCCTGTTAGGTGTTTTTCTCCTCATAGTCTCAGGCAGAATAGTGGATTTGGAACGGGAAACTACTTTTCTAAGCGGCCACGATATGCAGGTTCATGAACTTACCTACCTCATCGAAAAGAATTTACTAGATATGGAGACAGGGATGAGAGGTTATGCTATCACTGGTAATCTGGAATATCTCGCTCCTTATAATGATGGGATCGTTAAATGGCGTATTAATTATGCTAAACTCAACTACTTAATCCGGGATAACCCTGTACAGATTCAGAATTTGAACAATATAAAAGCTACGATCGAAAAATGGATTTCACAAGGCGGACAATACGCTGTTGACCTTAAAAGAACGGGTCAAGAGGAAGAGTTAAGAACTTACTTTAAGGACGGCACAGGGAAAGCCATATTTGATTTGATACGTAACCAGTCTGAGTATTTTCGCAGTAATGAAATGGCCTTGACCATGAATCGGATAGCTAATCTTACGGAAAGTAATCATAAACTCTTCATCACAATGTATGTATTGTGGGGCTTGGTTGCTCTTGCAGCTATCGGAGCCTCCATTTTTATCTCTAAGAGCATTGTCGGTACTTTAAGACTTGTAACTAAAGCCATTAACAATATTGCTGTCGGCGGGAATATGAGTGAACGCATTGAAGTTAGGACTCGAGATGAAATTTATGATCTAGGCAAAGCTACCAATCTACTTTTGGATACAATAGAAAGGGAACAATGGAGCAGTGATCAGATTAATCATATGTCTAGCGCTTTGCAGGAAACGGCAGATATTTCTTCATTGTGCCGCATATTTATGAATAAGCTGGCCTCTATACTTGAAATGCAGTACGGAGCCATATTTATGTTAACTAATGAAGAAGAAATGGAACGGATTTATGCTTATGCTGGAAAAGGGAATGGTGATAAGACTGTTTTATCCACCCCAATAAAGTTAGGTGAAGGTCTAGTAGGACAGTGTGCTCTTGATAAACAAATGATTGTGGTTGACGAGTTACCAACGGACTATATCAGTATTAAGTCAGGGCTGGGACAGACAGCACCTAGATATGCTGTGATCGCTCCCGTAGTTTTTGAGAATCACGTCGTTGCTGTCGTAGAAGCAGCATCGCTAACCAAGTGGACAGCCTACCATTGTGAACTCTTAAATCAGCTGTTAAATATGATGGCGGTTTCAATTAATTCTGTGACTACTCGAATGGAAATTCAGAAGTTGTACGGGGAATCCCAAGTCATGAATGAAGAGCTCCAAGTGCAATCTGAAGAGCTTCAAGTACAGTCTGAAGAGCTCCAAAACCATACCAGTGAACTGATAGTTCTAAACAGTGAGCTGGAATCTCAAAAAATTGTAGCTGTGAATGCGGCGATCGAACTAGAAAAATATAATGAGCAGTTGGAGCAGAGCTCCCGTTACAAATCCGAGTTTCTGGCCAATATGTCCCATGAGCTTCGCACACCTTTGAATAGCATGCTTATTCTCTCACAATTGCTAACTGAGAATAGGAACGAGACGCTGAGTGTTGAGGAACAGGATTATGCTGCGATTATTCATTCTTCGGGTAATGATTTGCTAGGATTAATTAATGATATTCTGGACTTATCAAAGGTCGAAGCCGGTAAGATGCTCGTGGAGATGGATGCTGTGAATGTGACCGAACTTCCGTCTATGATGAGTGGTTATTTTGATAAAACAGCCGAGAAGAAGAATCTGCAATTCTCTGTATCTATAGCCCGGGATGTACCTGATTTGTTCTATACAGACGAAATGCGTCTTCACCAAATTATGCGTAACCTGCTATCTAATGCTTTTAAGTTCACAGAAGAGGGTTGTGTAGAGCTTGCGGTTACGAAATTGAATTCCTTCTCATCGGCAAATTTCATCTCGGAAACGCCGCTCTTAGCTTTCGCTGTGAAAGACAGCGGTATCGGTATATCCGAAGAGAAAAGCGAACTGATCTTTGAAGCCTTTCGGCAGGCAGACGGTTCAACTGTACGTAAGTTTGGCGGTACGGGCTTAGGGCTTTCTATTTCACTGCAGCTGGCCAAATTGCTTGGTGGACATATTAGCATGGAGAGCATTCAGAATGAAGGCAGTACCTTTACTTTGTACCTTCCTTGCCGAGAAAACGAAAGTGAGTTGGAAACATCACCTTCATCGTCACCTTCTAGGACGTACCAGGAAGCTGCGGCAGCTGTTGAAGTTCAGGGTATCCATAAGGAGTCCGATCTCGATACGGTTACAGAAGCTCAATATCAACAACTCAAAGGTAGAACAGTATTGCTTGTTGATGATGATCAACGTAATATTTTTGCGTTGGAAAAAGGCTTGGAACCGTATGATATGAATTTGTTGACCGCTCACAGTGGTTATGAGTGCCTACAAATTCTTCGGGAATATCCAAACATGGAAATGGTACTATTGGATATCATGATGCCGAATCTGGACGGTTACGATACCCTGTGTATTATACGAGAAGAACTCAAGCTTATGGAGCTCCCGATCATAGCGATTTCGGCTAAAACGATGAAGGAAGAACGGGAGAAATGTCTATCTGCCGGTGCAACTGATTTCATGGGCAAACCTGTATTGATCAAAGAGGTGGTCACCCGTATGTGCAGATGGTTTGATATTCGCTCCGAATAATATTAAGTTTAGTAAACTTGACTTTTAAAAAATACCATTGACGAGATTATACTCTATGATTTATGATGATGTCATAAATGATCATTTATATGTTAGTGGCGTGTTACCGTAAAGGGCATGAGCCAAGGAACGATTCATTCAATTGAGTCTGCCTTGGCTCTTTTTTGTGTAAACTTATCTTATGACAATGAGTGGAAGGAGGGGAGAACTTGGGAAGGGAAAATGAGCAGTTTCAGGTACAAAGGGTTATCGGGAACAATGTTGTGATGGTTCAAGGCGGGAAGAACGGAAAAGAATATGTCATTATCGGCAAGGGTATCGGATTTGCAGTAAAAGGCTCTGGAGTTATTGAAGGAAACGATCATCGCATAGAAAAGCTGTTTCGCTTAGAAGATCGTGAAGAGTGGAGTCAGTATCAGATTCTGCTGGAGGATATTGATCCTAAGGTGATGAGAATAACCGATGAAATCATTTCAGATATCGCCAGTGAATTTCCCGGTAAGTTGAATGACAAAATTTATTTGGCCCTCCCAAGCCACATCCAGTTTACCATTTTCCGTCTGCGCAGCGGAATGGACATTGTCAACCCCTTCCTTCAGGAAACCAAAATGACTTTCCCGAAGGAATTTGAGATCGCTTACAAGGCAGCCTCAAAGATCAGTGCAGAATTTCAGGTTCAAATCCCTGAAGACGAGGTCGGTTTTCTCACCTATCACGTATACTCAGCATTAAGCAATGTTCCGATTGGGCAATTGGTGAAAGCCTCTAACATTGTTAGCGAGCTGATTGATATGATCCGTGAGGAACGTAACATCACTTTTGAACAAGGAAGTATGAATCACGTTAGACTGATGATTCATCTGAGGTTTTCGATAGAACGGATTTTGCAGGGATCACTAGTTGACAATCCTTTTGTAAAACATATTAAGAAAGAGTACAAAGAGGAATATAAGCTGGCCCAGAAGCTAGGGAAGGTTATGCATAATACTTTGGGTGCAGAAGTTCCGGAAGAAGAAATTTGCTTCCTTGCCATGCATTTGCGCCGCTTATTCCAGACCTTAGAGAAAAACAAATAGCAGCGGTTAGGAGTGACAACTATGTTTTCCAAATGGAAATCCAAAAAAGCAGAGAAACAGACTGAGCAATATATCATCAAGGTAATAGCTCCAGTGAGTGGGCAATCCGTGCCGCTATCAGAAGTTCCAGACGAAACTTTTGCAGGCGGACATATGGGTAAGGGAATAGCCATAGAACCTATAGAAGGGAAATTGATTGCGCCCTTTGATGGAACAGTTGCACATATCGTCAAAACAAGTCATGCCGTGATTCTGGAGCATCCATCTGGTCTGCAACTGCTCCTGCACATCGGTATCGATACCGTGAGCTTAAAGGGAAGCGCTTTTACAAGCCATGTTGCCACTGGAGACATTGTCAAAGCAGGGCAAACACTGATTGAGTTTGATCTGGAAGCTATTCGTGCAGCGGGCTTGCGTACCATTACACCTGTAATTGTAACCAGCAGTGAGGAATTCACCTTCGAGGTGGAAGAGCATTATGGTCAGGTAACTTCTAGCAAGGACAATATTCTTACCATCGGTTTCAAAGCAACAACCCTATAGAGCTTCACTATTATGAATTGAAGGGATGATTAATTATGTTGGCTTTTCTTCAAAAGCTAGGCAAGTCACTTATGCTTCCGGTAGCAACATTACCAGCAGCAGCCATTCTACAAGGTTTCGCACTGATTAACTACGAGAAAGACTTCCATTTAGGGGCTGCAGGCAGATTCCTAAATAGTTATGTCTCTCCCTTTCTGAATGCGGGTGCAGGTGCAATTTTCGGCAACTTAGCATTAATCTTCGCAATTGGGGTAGCTATCGGATTTGCCGGTGATGCGGTTGCAGCACTTTCAGCATTGATTGCATACCAAATCCTAGATAGTATTCTTAAAGTCATTCCAGCACAGATCCCATTCATCGGTGACGACGTTAAGTTGAACATGGGTGTACTCGGCGGTATCTTTGCCGGTGCATGGGCTGCATACCTGTATAAGAGATTTCATAATATTAAAATGCCGGATTGGCTCGGATTTTTCGCCGGCAAACGTTTTGTACCTATCATTACTGCAGTGACTACAATGGTTTTGGCTGTTGTTGTCGGTATGGTATGGAGCCCTGTTCAAGATGTTATCAGTGACTTTGGAACATGGGTTGTAAGTCTCGGAGCTACTGGAGCCTTTATCTTCGGTACGGCTAACCGTCTCTTGATTCCTTTTGGTCTTCATCATGTTATCAATGCGATTGCTTGGTTCCAGATCGGTGATTTCACAAATGCTGCTGGAGAAGTAGTACACGGAGATCTGTGGCGCTTCTTCGCCGGAGATAAATCTGCGGGTATGTTTATGACAGGATTCTTCCCAATTATGATGTTCGCATTACCGGGTGCTGCACTTGCATTCATTCACACGGCTAGACCCGAGAAAAAGAAAATGGTCGCGTCCATCTTTATCGGTTCTGCAATCGCTTCCTTCTTAACCGGTATTACTGAACCGTTAGAGTTTTCCTTCATGTTCCTAGCACCAGTGCTTTATATAATACATGCTCTATTGACTGGTTTTGCTGGACTTCTTATGTATGTGCTAGATGTTAAACTTGGTTTCGGGTTCTCTGCAGGGTTGATCGATTACCTGCTTAACATGAAGCTATCCACCAATGCATGGATTCTGATCCCTGTGGGTCTTGCATTCTTTGTTCTCTACTATGTACTGTTCCGCTTTATCATCGTGAAATTCAACTTGAAAACTCCGGGTCGAGAAGATGATGAGGACGACGATGTAATTGAAAACACAAATACAGGCGGAGGTAAAATCTCTGACGCTTCCAGAGCGGCTAAAATTCTTGAAAACATCGGTGGTGCAGGAAATATTCGCAATATCGATGCTTGTATCACTCGTCTGCGTCTTATCGTTAATGATGAGAAGGCAGTAAAAGACTCCGCGCTTAAACAACTTGGCGCTTCGGGTGTTATGAGATTGGGTCAAGGCGCCGTACAAATTGTATTTGGCCCTAAATCCGAACAGATCAAGGATGATATCCAAAAATTAATGAAATAAACAGGTTTAAAGTTCTGCCCGTGATTTTGGAATGTCCCGATATGGACCGAAATCACGGGTTTTTTATTTTAATTGTAACTATTTAAGGATGATTAGGGAGATTGTCTTTGATATACTCTTTATAAAATAAGGATGAGGTTGGTGTATATGAATGATTGAGGGGAAATCTGCATTAGTTATTATTGATGTTCAAGAAGCTATGTTTTCGTATCCCGATATGAAGCTACATAATGAGTCTGGTGTAATGGAAAGTATCATTTCTCTGCTTGCCAAAGCACGCCGTGCTGAAGTGCCTGTTGTGTACATCCAACATACATCCGATGAAGAATACACAAAAGGAACACCTACCTGGCAAATTAGCAGTAGAATAGCCCCGCGAGAAGGTGAAGTTATTATTGAAAAGCCTACTTGGGATGCATTTCATCTTACTACTCTGCATGATGTTCTTCAGGAGCTTGGTGTTAATAAACTGGTTATTGCGGGCATGCAAACCGAGTTTTGTTTAGATACGACATGCAGAAGATCCTACAGCTTGGGATACTCAAGTATTCTAGTAGAAGATGCTCATAGTACCTTTGATCAACCCCATATCAGCAGCAAAGAGATCATAGATCATCATAATAAAGTACTGGGAGGCAGATTTGTAACCCTCCAAAAGGAGAGTGAGGTGCAGTTCTAGATGAGCAGAGCATTTAATGCCATGAAGCCCAGAAAACGCTCAAAATGGAGACTCTTCGCCGGAAAACGGTATTTCACATGGAAGAGGTACCTAAGCTGGGTAATGGGTATTGAACCAGGTAAACTGGCAACGATTCGTACTGACGAACCATTAGAACATGAAGTCTTCACGCACTCTACTCCTTTACTGCGCAGCCTCCGCAATGTCGACATGCAGCTCCAATATAATAAAATAACGAATCTGCGTATAGCTGTAGATCAACTGGATGGTCTTATGCTTCGCCCGGGTGAGAGATTTTCTTACTGGAGAAGTATAGGCAAACCTACTAAACGCAAAGGGTATCTGGATGGGATGGTGCTTCACTACGGAGGTTTTCGTCCCGGTGTAGGCGGAGGTCTATGCCAGCTGTCCAATCTAATCTTTTGGATGACATTACATACACCTTTAACGGTAACTGAACGTCATAGACATAGCTACGATGTGTTCCCTGATGAACAGCGTACTCAGCCCTTCGGAAGTGGGGCTACTTGCTCATATAACTATTTGGATCTGCAGCTGATGAATCATACGGACTGCACTTATCAGCTTAAGTTGTGGCTGGATGATTCACACCTCCATGGAGAATGGAGAAGTACTGAAAACCCGCTGTATCATTTTGAAATCTATGAAAGTGACCATCTCATCCATCTTGAGCCTTGGGGTGGCTATATACGCAGCAATAGTATCCGACGCAAAAAGCTCACTCGGTTCGGAGAGCTGGCGGGAGATGAGCTTATCACAGAAAACCATGCCCTCATGATGTACGCACCCCTACTACAGACTGAATCTAAGGTGGAAAGTAGTTTTGAAATGAATCAGAGGTCCGAAAATTTTTAGGTAAAAGTATTTCATGAAAAGGGCTGCATTTTTTCGTCATCTGAGTTACATTATCATAAGTGACTTTAAAGACGTCTGAAAGGAACCCTTTTCATGAACCGTAAACCCTCAACTATTCCTGTTCCCGTACTTATGATGATCGGTATTGTAGCTATTTCATTTTCCTCTATCTTCATTAAATGGTCGGCTGCTCCCGCATCTATACAAGGCATGTACCGATTATTGTTCACATCATTGCTTATGCTTCCTTTTGCCCGACCTTACAGCGGAGCATTATTTGCTTTGCGTAAAAAGGATTGGATTATGCTCATAGCTTCAGGTATTATGTTAGCCTTGCACTTTTTGCTGTGGATGGGCTCTTTGAAATTCACTTCCGTAGCGAGTTCTACTATGATTATGGCTTTGGAACCAGTCTTTATTATGCTGGGTGCTTATTTCCTGTTCAAAGAAAAGACAGCTGTATCTGCCCTCCTGGGTATGGGAATTGCTATTGCAGGTGTGATATTTATCGGCTGGGGAGATATAGGTATTTCTGCGAATAACCTAAAAGGTGATATATTATCTATTGGGGGAACGGCTGCCGTGGCGGTTCATATGCTAATTGGTCAAAAGGTTGTCGTCCGCATGCCTTCTTATCTATACAGCCTAATCGTCTTTATTTCGGCTTCTTTTGTATTTGCTATATACAATTTACTCATGGGCATCCCCTTCTTTGACTATCCGCCTCGTGAGTGGGGGATCTTTATGCTTTTGGCTGTAGTTCCGACCGTATTCGGTCATATTTTATTTAACTGGCTGCTGCAATTTGTCTCGGCTACGACGGTTTCCATGAATATTCTGGGAGAGCCCGTTGGTGCCAGTATTCTTGCTTATTTACTGCTGGGTGAACAATTAACAGGTCTACAGTGGACAGGAAGTTTGCTGGTTATGTGCGGTTTGGCGGCTTATTTATATGCAGGACGCAAAAAAGGGAAAGATATCGCTCCTGTACTAGACAATGCTTCATAAGTGAATTTTAGAAAAAGGGGTTACAACCATGAAAGAACATAATCAAGAGAATGAACCGGACTTCAGGAAAGAAGCGGGCCCCAGCAGTGAAGAGCTCTGGAATGAAGATACATACAGCGCCTGGACCAGCCGCTTCGGGACACCTGCTGAAGCAGCAGCCAAACTGCGCAAAGATCCTGCTAATAAGCTATTTCCGATTTCCACATATTTTGGAGAAGTATCCGGAAAAAAGATCATGAATCTGATGGGTTCAAACGGTATGAAAGCTGTTGCGCTTGGTTTGCTGGGGGCTGAAGTTACGGTTGCGGATTTCTCGGAGGCCAATGCCCGGTATGCTGCGGATTTAGCTGAAGAGGCAGGAATCCCGTTAACATACATCGTATCGGATGTGTTGAACCTACCGGAAGAAACCTTGAATGGTTCATATGATATTGTCTTTGCTGAACAGGGGATTGTTCATTATTTTACCGATCTAAGACTGTTTATGAATACAGCCTATCGCTTACTAGCTCCTGGAGGGATCTTTGTACTGCGGGATTTCCACCCTATAACCACTAAGCTGATTTCATCCAAGGGCTCTACGGCTAAAGTCCGCAAACATAAAGTCACTGGAGATTATTTCGACACAGGCCTAGAAGAAAAGAAAGTGTCCTATTCCAAATATTTACCTACATCCACATCTGGTACCGCGGGTGATGGGGGACAGCAGAGTGTCGTGTATTGGCGGCGCTGGACATTAGGCGAAATCGTTACGGCAGCAGCCGGCAGCGGTCTTATTATTAACAAGCTGGTTGAGGAGCCTAATCTATCCTCCGATGTATATGACAAAGGCATTCCTAAGACGTTTACCTTAGTAGCAGGGAAAAGCTGAACAGAAAAATAGAGAAAAAATAAACCGGTATGTCTAAAAGTCGCTAGAAGTGACTGGAGACTTACCGGTTTTTTTAATTCGTAATCTGATATAGTTTGTTTTATTTAGTTTCAGTCTGAATCATCTGCACGAAAGCCTGCTGAAGCGGAGAGAGGGCATAGTCTTTCCGCCACGCCAGCATAAACCCGCCGAACTCCGTTTGAATTCCCGGCAAATCAGAATATCGTAAACGCCCTAAGGATAACTCCGATTCAATACCCTTTTTCGAAAAAATTCCTACTGCATCACCCTCACTAATTATCGCTTTGAGCGTTTCCGGAGCATTGAGCTCCGTCCGGTTCCATAAGCGTACCTGATTCAGTTGAGCCCATTTGTCCGCGATCGTACGAAGTGAGGAACCTTCAGCATGTTGTACCCAAGGAGCACTTGCCACTTGTTCAACTGTGAGGTCAGGTTTCCCATCAAAAGGGTGACCGGGAGCATAAATGAGCACAGCATCTTCATGATCTAACAGCTGGTAGTTAAAGGATTTGTCGCTAGTATCCACACTATGGAGCAAGCCGAAATGTATTTCCTGAAGTCGTAAACGTTCTCGAAGCAGTGCATCTGGTTGAATTGTTAAAGACAACTTCGATCCAGGATACGATTTCATGAATGGTGAGATTGCTTTTGGCAGAAGATAAGTTCCAGGGATAAATCCAGCTTCCATTTCCAATTCTCCATCGAAAGGCGAAGTGAATTGTTTAATACTTCGTTCGGCCTCCGCAGTAAGGTAGACAATTTTTACAGCATATTGATAAAGGGTTCTTCCGGCTTCCGTTAACAATACCCGGCCGCTTCTATATTGGAATAAAGGGATGCCCAACTCGCTTTCCAGGCTTTTCATATGAAAGGTTACTGTCGGCTGTTTCAATCCCAGTTCTGCAGCGACATCCGTAACTTTCTTATACTTTTCGATAAGAACAAGAATATGCAATTTCGTGTAGTTCATCGTCATACCTCCATAAGATCAACGCAATACTAACTTATTGTCTTCTGAGTATAGATTATATCTATAACATTATACAATTTGTATTAGATTATTTATCTTTCGTTTTACATAACTATGACTTTTATCTGACGAACGAGCTCTAGAATAAGAAGAGTCAGAAGCGACACAATACTTTAAAGGGGAGACAAAAAACAATGCAATTTAGAAAATCATGGATCATGACTTTGGCTTTAACTAGTGTAGTCGCACTTGCGGCATGTGGAAATAATACTACGACAAATAACGGCGGTAACAATGGAGCAGCTACAAATGCACCAACAGAAGCTAGCAGCGGTGCAGATATTAGTGGTTCCATTCTGGCTTCCGGTTCAACAGCTTTGCAACCGTTGGTTGAACAGGTAGCTGAGAAATTCATGGAAACAAACACGGGCGTGGATATTCAAGTACAAGGTGGAGGAAGCGGAACTGGATTAACTCAGGTAGCTGAGAAGCAAGTAGACATTGGTAACTCTGATGTATTCGCAGAAGAGAAATTAAAAGATGCTGATGCAGATAAAGCTGCAGCTCTGGTAGATCATCAAGTAGCTGTTGTAGGGATTTCTACAGTAACTCACCCGGAGACAGGTGTAGATGGTCTGACGAAGCAACAACTGGTTGATATTTTCACAGGTAAAGTAACGAACTGGAAAGAAGTTGGCGGTGCAGATCAAAAGATTCAAATCATCAACCGTCCAGGCAGCTCCGGAACTCGTGCTACTTATGAGAGTTTTGCTCTTGGCATGAAAACTGAAGATCTTCAAGGCTCTATTCAAGAGGACTCATCCGGTACCGTTAAGAAAATGATTGGAGAAACTCCGGGTGCAATTGGTTACTTGGGATTGTCCTATCTTGATGATTCAGTAAAAGCTATCAGCTATGATGGTGTTGAACCTTCAGTAGATAACGTAATTTCCGGTAAATATCCGGTTTGGGCATACGAACACATGTATACCAATGGTGAGCCTAATGAAACAGTGAAAGCTTTCCTTGATTACTTTATGACTGATGAAGTACAAACTGGGGATGTTGTAGAACTCGGCTACATTCCAGCTTCAAAAATGCAGGTCTCACGGGATCTTGAAGGAAACGTAACAACCAAGTAAATACAACTTCTATGCTAAAATTCATCAGAACTTCATGTGATTAGAGGCGGAAACTTCTGCCTCTCTTTTCACTTTAGAAAGAGGGAGCCTTCTTGAGGGGTAAATTAAAACAATCACGTTTCGAAAAACATCATATTGAAGATTTTATCGGGCGTTCTTATATGTCCTTTTGTGTGCTGCTATTGGTAGTCATTATAATATCGATGGTATATTTTGTAGCGTCTAAAGGTGTTTCTACTTTTATTAGCGGGGATGTAACGGTTTCTCAATTTTTATTCGGTACGAAATGGTCTCCAGAAGCTGAAACTCCATCTTTCGGCGCATTTCCATTTATAGCTGGCTCTTTTCTGGTTACATTTCTAGCTGCACTTATTGCCAGTCCACTAAGTATATGCGCTGCACTTTTTATGACTGAAATTGTACCCGGATGGGGCAAAAAGCTGTTGCAGCCGGTTATCGAACTGCTGTCAGGTATTCCTTCTGTGGTGTATGGTTTCATCGGTCTTAGTGTAATTGTACCGTTTCTACGCAATACATTTCCCGGTCAGGGTATCGGGGTTGCTGCAGGCGCGCTTGTATTATCTGTTATGATTTTACCTACCATTACAAGCGTGGCTGCAGACGCGCTTTCTTCTTTACCGCAAAATTTGAAGGAGTCATCCTTTGCGCTTGGGGCCACTAGATGGCAGACGATATCCCGTGTGATTATTCCGACAACTCTGCCGGCTATTATGACAGGTGTCGTCTTGGGGATGGCGCGCGCATTTGGTGAAGCTCTTGCCGTACAAATGGTCATCGGAAATGCACCGTTTATCCCGCGGTCACTATTCGAATCTGCTTCTACCTTAACAAGTGTGATTACACTCGGTATGGGAAATACGACAATGGGTTCAGCACACAATAATGCGCTGTGGAGTATGGCGCTTGTTCTTATGCTGATGACCTTTGTATTCATCTTCCTCGTCCGACTTCTTGAAAGGAGGAATAAGATTTGAAGCCTAGAACGGTTGATAAGATTGCCACAGGTGTTATCGTATTCTTCGCTTTACTTATTGTAGGTATTCTGTTGAGTTTATTGGGATACATCCTAATGCGGGGCTTAAGTCATCTGAGTTTGGACTTTTTATTTTCAGCACCCCAAAAGATCCGTGCAGGCGGAGGCGTGGGTCCACAGCTCTTCAATTCGATCTATCTTCTATTACTAACCTTACTTATCACTGTACCACTCGGCTTAGGTGCTGGGATATATATGGCTGAATATGCACGACCAGGAAGAATAACAGGGTTTATCCGCTTGATCGTGGAGGTATTATCTTCATTCCCGTCCATAGTTGTCGGATTGTTCGGATTGTTGCTCATCGTGAACTATTTTAATCTCGGATTCTCCTTGGTTTCAGGTGCTCTGGCTTTAACGGTATTCAATTTACCATTGATGGTCCGGATTACGGAGCAGGCTTTCCGCACCGTACCGAAGCAACAGAAGGAAGCCGGCTTTGCACTAGGGCTGTCCAAGTGGAAAATCGTAACATCGGTATTATTCCCAGTCGCACTGCCGACCATTATCACTGGTACCATCTTGTCAGCTGGGCGTGTATTCGGAGAAGCAGCGGCATTGATGTTTACCGCAGGAATGAGCAGCCCGCGATTGAATTTTCATAACTGGAATCCACTCAGTCCCACTTCACCACTGAATCCTTTCCGCCCGGCAGAAACACTGGCTGTGCATATTTGGAAGATCAACAGTGAAGGACTTGCACCGGATGCTGCCCAAATTGCTGCCGGAGCCTCAGCTGTGCTCGTAATTACGATATTGGTATTCAATCTGGCTGCCCGATTCTTCGGCAGATATATCTACCGTAAGCTTACGGCCTCGAAAAGAATGAACTGAAGATAGATCATGTATTTCGGAACTATATAAGATGAACTTGAAAAACTGATAAAAGGGTAAAAGTAACGGAGGGGATTTTGGAACTGGAAGAGCGGTAGCGTCCGCCTTTGTCTCCTGATTTCCTCCGCTAATAGCGGTATGAATCAAGAAATCTGGAGACAACAGCGGCTGGAAGTCCAACATTCACCGCAGTTACGGTCCAAATCCAAATTCGAAAAGTTTTAAGTTCAACTTATAAAGAAGACAATTGTAGGAGGCGTAAGAAATGGGAGCGACCGCAACGGCAGTTGGGAAGTCTTTTCAAACGGAGCATTTGAGTATTTATTACGGCACATATGAAGCAGTAAAAGGGATCAGCTTACCTTTTGCTGAGAATACAGTAACTGCACTCATTGGCCCGTCCGGCTGCGGAAAATCAACCTTTCTCCGTTCATTGAACCGGATGAATGATGAAATCTCCGGATCCACAACGAAAGGTAGCATCTGGATTGACGGTATTGATATTAATGCACCGGGTACAGATGTTATCAAGCTGCGCCAAAAGATCGGTATGGTCTGGCAGAAGCCGAATCCATTCTATAAATCTATTTATGACAATATAGCTTTCGGACCTAAATATCATGGCATTAAAGGCAAAAAGGCTTTGGATGAAATTGTGGAGAGCAGCCTGCGACGTGCAGCACTGTGGGATGAGGTCAAAGATCGTCTGAAGGATTCAGCCCTGACACTGTCCGGCGGTCAGCAGCAGCGTCTATGCATTGCAAGAGCCTTATCTGTAAACCCGCAAATCCTGCTGTTAGACGAACCTGCTTCTGCGCTCGATCCTGTTTCTACAGGTAAAATTGAGGAGCTTATCAAAGAACTGAAGGAAGAACTGCGGATTGTGATCGTAACCCATAACATGCAGCAGGCTGCCCGGATTTCGGATTATACAGCCTACTTCTACCTTGGCTCACTTGTGGAGTATGATAAGACAGGCAAGGTCTTTACGAACCCGGAAAATCAAATGACCCAGGAATATATTATGGGCCGTTTTGGCTGATGATTGAAGTTAGGTAGAAGATTGAAGACGGAGCACTTTCCCTTTGGAAAGTGTTTTTTTTAGTAAGGAATGCAATATATATTGTACATTTTGGTAGTTATAGATTACAATGAGTTCAGATGGATAATTTATACATAAAGGGAGTCCTTACATGGGAGAACATAAGAATATGAAATTGAAGCTGGCACGCATCCAGAAGGATCTCTCCCAAGAACAGCTGGCAGAAGAAGTGGGTGTTACAAGGCAAACGATCGGTCTAATTGAAGCAGGAACCTACAATCCTTCCATCAAGTTATGTATTGCAATTTGCAGGACACTTAACACCACATTAAATGATCTATTTTGGGAGGAAGAAGAATGAGGGGAAAAGGGATTAAGGATGAGCGGATTACAGCGAGTATAAAGCGTTATGAAGCACAAGGATTTCAGCTGCTTAGCGCACTATTGATAGCCAGCTTAGTTGTGAAGGTATTTATTTTAAAATGGGATGTAGAAGACTATGTAGACACGATGCTTATGCTTGTGATTTCAGGGTTATACGTAGAATTTCGTAAAATAAAAGATGGTCTGTATCTACTCCCCAATAAACAAGAAAATATCAAGAAAATGAAGAAGAGTAATTATATTGGAGGGGCTGTTGCAACTTTAATATGGGCTAGTATCATGTTTATTTCTGATCTTACCGCGGGTGGAGATATCAATATTACAAGAATTATACTTAAAAGACTTGTTGGAGCTATTATATTTTTTATAGGTATTACTTGGAGTCAATGGTTTATCCTCAAGCTGTCTAATAAATATGCGAATAAAAATGCTATATAAACTGAACAAAAGAAAATAACAAAAAGCGAATAGGAACGAAATTTGGAACTGTAGGAGCGATAGCGACCGCCCGATAGCTTTCCGTAGGAAAGCTCGCTTCGAAAGCATACGCTGTATCCGGATTTCAACCGCTAAAAGCGGGTTAAATCAAAGAAAGTCTTACTACAACAGCGGCCGGAAGTCCAAATCTTCACGGTAGTGACGCCTGAGCCTTAAGTTAAAATCTTAAGTTCACATTATATAGTGAAAAGCTGCACTATATAGATTGAATTTGATAAACTGACAAAAAGGATTGAAGTAACGGAGGGGAATTTTGGAACTGGAAGAGCGGTAGCGTCCGCCTTTGTCTCCGGATTTCATCCGCTAATAGCGGTAAAAATCCAGAAATTCGGAGACAACAGCGGCTGGAAGTCCAACATTCACCGTAGTTACGACCCAAAACCAATGTAGTAAAATCTTAAGTTCATCTTATATAGGAACCTTTTAAATAAATATATTATGAACTATTTTAACCACCCATTGAAAAACTAATCTCATTAGTTTATATTGTAACTAATACCATTAGTTTCGGGAGGGATTATGATGCGCATTACTCGTGAAGGACATTTATTGCAGCTAACCTGGATGCCAAGGTTTTTTCCAGTGAATTGTTATCTTATTGAAGAAGAGGATGGGTTGACTCTTATTGATGCAGCGCTGCCCTTCTGTGTGAAGGGAATTCTACGCACGGCGAAGGGTTTGGATAAGGACATTACAAGAATCATATTAACGCATGCACATGAAGACCATGTTGGTGCACTGGACGGAGTAAAACAACAATTTCCAGATGCAAAAGTGTATATTTCAGAACGGGATTCAGCGTTGTTAAGAGGAGACCTTTCACTTCGACCCGGTGAGCCTTCGACACCTATTCGGGGGGGAGTTCCCAAAAAGGTCACAACAAAACCTGATATTCTTTTACATGATGGTGATAAAGTAGGTTCTCTACTATCCATAAGTACTCCGGGTCATACTCCAGGATCTATGTCTTTTCTAGACAGCCGCAGCCGGGCAATTATTGTTGGTGATGCTTTTCAGACTTTCCGCGGAACCGCTGTATCCGGTACGATTGTAACTTGGTTTCCCTTCCCGGCAATGGCAACGTGGAATAAGGAAGCTGCACTAGCCAGTGCATTCAAAGTCCTTGAGGCCTCGCCCTCATTGCTTGCGGTGGGACATGGGAATATAATCAAGCAGCCACGACTGAAGATACAAGCAGCTATAGATACAGCAATGAAAAAAGGAGTGAAAAAGGTTCATGTCACCTAGAGCCGGACTAGATACAAAGACTATAGTTAGTGCCGCAGCGCAAATTGCTGATGAATTTGGAATAGAGGAAGTTACCTTAGCAGCACTTGCAGCCAAGTTAGGTGTTCGTTCACCCTCTTTGTATAATCATATTAGTGGGCTACAGAGTCTACGTACACAGCTTGCCGTTTACGGCTTAGAACAGCTCTATACAGTCATGTCTGACGCAGCAGATGGGGCGAATGGCTCAACGGCTGTCCATGCCATGGGAGTTGCCTATGTGGATTTTTCCCGGAGACATCCCGGTCTGTATGAGACTACCTTAAGAGCGCCTGAGGGGCAAAATGTAGAGCTTGAAGCAATAAGTGATAAGATTTTATCGTTAATAGTTCTCGTTCTGCAGGTTTATCATTTAGGGGAAGAGGGCACGATTCATGCAGTAAGAGGTTTAAGGAGCATATTGCACGGATTCGCTTCTCTTGAGCATAAGGGAGGCTTCGGTATGCCACTGGATTCTAATGTAAGCCTGTCCCGGCTAATTGACACATTTATCGCAGGAATTGGCAGGATGAACGCTGAAGGTGAAATATCCAAGTCTGTGTGACACACTTTTCGTAAAAAGGAGAGGCAATCAAATGATAAACAGTGAAGCTCAAAAGGGTGGGATTACGACTTATGATGAGGCAGCAAATATCATATCGGAGATTGGCATTTTACCGCTGGCTACACTTCTCCCGGACCACCCATCGCTAAATAGTCTCACAAAAGCTGAGAACTGGCACACTGGATCAGAGTTGGACCCGTGGGCTTGGCGCGCTCGTTTTCCCGGGGAAGGAATTGCGGCTTATGGCAAGTTCATTAAAAAGAAAGCGATCCTCATCTCGAAGGAGTGGTTTCCTGCCTATGTCGCAGCTTTAGGAAGTGGCTCTACCCTTGAAGAACGTTATAAGAACGGACTTTGCAGCAGAGAAGCCTTGACTCTATACCGTATCATTCGTGAGGATGAGGGTATTGAGACTCGGAGACTTCGTACTGAAGCCGACATGAAAGCTACGGACAAGAAAACGGCGTTCGACAACGCGGTTACGGAGCTCCAGGGCACGTTGGACATTGTAATATCAGGTGTAGATGAACGCAAGAATGCTGAGGGTGAGAAGAGCGGATGGAACAGTACATCCTTTGAGACCGTTTCGCATTGGATGGAAGATAGCGGAATCTCGACCTTCAAAGGGACTCGAACTGAAGCCAAAGAGTGGCTGAAATCGGAGATGGATAAAGTATGGTCTCCTGCGGCTAAGACATGGATGTATAAAGCTTGGAAATGGTAAGTAAATAGGCTGTTCTATGCAAACAAAAAAGGCTACTCACTGCTCTGTACGAATAGAGCTAGGATTAGCCGTAAGCGCTTTCTAATTTGAAGGGTTGTATGTTCATGAACTTATAACATGGGCAGGATATACTGAACCAGAAAGTACAGAAATCCAAAAAACAGGATGATATAGGCGGTATATTTAATGGCATTGGAAGCAACAATGCTGGAATCAGTGGTATGGTATTCTTCCTTGCGTTCCATTTCTACTCTTTCGACTTCATTTTTGTACGGATCCTTCATCATGTTAATCGCCTCCTAAGAAGTTTTATTCCTTAACTCTATTGTGACACTTTTGTGAACTAATTTCAACAGTTTTGTGAATAAAGTTTGAACAAAAGTTCAAAATTAGACTAATATGCGTGCTATATACGTATTTAGGCCAAAAACAACCCGTTCACACCCTAGAAAAGAGGGTCCTGAACGGGTTGTTTTGTATTAACTTTCATTTGTCAAATGAATGGGTTATGCCCAATCTCCGTTACGGAAGATCGGTTCGGCTGTACCATCATCTGTAATTCCATCGATGTTCATGTCTGATGAACCCATCATAAAGTCTACATGAATAAGACTTTGATTCATCCCTTTATCCACCAGCTGTTCTTTGCTCATTGCAATGCCATCTTGCAGGGTAAAGGCATAGGCGGCTCCTATAGCCAGATGGCAGGATGCATTTTCATCATACAAAGTCGTATAGTAGAGAATTCCGCTTTCCGAAATAGGGGAGTGAAAGGGAACAAGGGCAACCTCACCGAAATAAGAGGCTCCATCGTCCATGGTTAAAAGGGTCGTTAACGTATCTAGACCTTCCTCTGCGGTATAGGCGATTACCTTGCCGTTCTCGAGTGTTAAAGTAAAGCGGTCAATGATATTACCGCCATAGCTGAGCGGTTTTGTACTTAGAACCGTACCATTGGCTCCAGTCTTAAGCGGCGCAGTGAAAACCTCTTCAGTAGGGAGGTTAGCGAGAAATGGTATACCGTGATCGTTCACACTTCCTGCTTGACACCAGATATGACCTTCAGGTAGCTCTATAGTGAGATCAGTACCGGGTGCAATATAGTGAAGACTGCGATATTTCTTATCATTTAAAAGATCACATCTATGCTTTAGACCCTCCAAATGGAGACGCCAAGCTTCTATCGGATCTGCTTGATCGGCACGGACTGCTTTGAAAATAGCATCCCACAGCAGGTCAACTTGCTGTTCCTTAGGTGCTTCAGGGAATACTTTAGCTGCCCAGGACGGGGACGGGAAGGCCAGACCGCTCCAGCTAGCATGATTGCCCATGAGCAGCTCCCGATAAGCGGAGAGAGCTTGACCGGTAGTCTTCTGGTGGTCAGCGATCCGGCTGGATTCAACTCCGCTTAGCAGGTCGGGATCGGCAGAGATAATGGTTAGAAAGGCGGCTCCGTTCCGTGCCATATCCTCTAATTCATCAGCCTGCCACTTTGGAGGCTCAAGAAAGGACTCCGAAGGGGCCAAATCATATCGCGTACGG
Source organism: Paenibacillus wynnii (assembly GCF_000757885.1). Classification (NCBI taxonomy): domain Bacteria; kingdom Bacillati; phylum Bacillota; class Bacilli; order Caryophanales; family Paenibacillaceae; genus Paenibacillus; species Paenibacillus wynnii. The sequence goes on from NZ_JQCR01000003.1 coordinate 857,362, forward strand.
GTAACGATTTCATCGCTATAATTAACCTTTACGAGCTGTGCGCCAGCTTCATAAGCTTTTCGTACAACTACACGAACCAGCTCCGCAGAGGCTATATCGGCATTAACAACAAGCTTTTGTCCAGGTTGGATATTCACACCTATTTTTACCGCCAGTAATGCGTAATTCTCCAGCTTTTGTTTGAAATCCAACAACATGAGGTAGCCTCCTAATTTAAAATGCCCAGTTTCCGTTAAGGAACACCGGTTCTTCAACGCCGTCGGCTGTAATGCCGTAGATGTTCATTTCTGCGGAACCGATCATAAAATCCACATGGGTAACACTTGTGTTAAGACCGTGCTCAATCAACTGTTCTTTGGTCATTTCCTTGCCGCCTTCCAGACAGAAGGCATAGGCGGTACCAATAGCCAGATGATTAGAAGCATTTTCATCAAAAAGTGTATTATAGTACAAAATATTAGATTCCGAGATCGGTGAACGATGAGGAACCAGCGCTACTTCACCAAGATATTTAGCTCCTTCATCGAGACTGATCAGATGCTCAAGAGTTTCTTGACCTTTCTCAGCCGTTACCTGAGTAATTCGGCCGTTCTCAAAAGTAATCGAAAATCCGTCAATGATGTTTCCGCCATAACTAAGAGGTTTTGTACTACGTACTACGCCGTTCACACCCGTCTTGAGTGGTGCCGTAAATACTTCTTCTGTTGGCATGTTGGCGACAAAGGAATGCCCCTTAGCATTAATACTGTCTCCTTGTGCCCATAGGTGGCCTTCCGGCAGTTCAATGCTTAGATCAGTACCTGGAGCTATGTAATGCAATTTTTTATACTTTTTGGCATTCAGAACATTGGACTTTTGCTCCAGATTATCTAAATGCTCTTGCCATGCAGCTACAGGATCTTCACGGTCAAGTCTTACGGTGTGAAAAATGGCCTCCCATAGTTTATCTACACGTTCCTCTGCAGGGAGATCAGGGAATACTTTATCCGCCCAGTTTTGCGAAGGAATGGCTACCAGACACCAGCTCACTTTATCAGACATTTGCATTTCACGGTATTTGGTAAGAGCAGCTCCGCGTGTTTTTTGGGAATTAGCAATACGTTCCGGATCAATACCTTTGAGTGCATCGGGGTTCTCGGCAAGCACAGTGAGAAATGCAGCACCGTTCTCTGCCAATTCAGTCATCTCACCTGCCAACCAGGTCGGCGCTTTCGTAAACGTTTCCGGGGCTGCATACTCGAACTGCTGGCGAGTTATACTTTCATCGTTCCAATTTACTTTCACAAGACTGGCTCCCACAGCATACGCTTTGGCAGTAATTAGACGTACGAAATCCGCAGCCACAATCGGTGCACTCACTACCAGTGTTTGACCCGGTTGAACATTGATACCGATTTGTATGGCAAGATCGGCATATTTTTGCAGCTGATTCTGAAAATTACTCATGAAAGTTTCCTCCAATATCTAAATAATAAGCATTGTACAAATTATTAACCGCCGGAAGAAAAAAGTCAATTAAGGGCAAGGGGAGGGATTTACGATCATTTCAATGATATACTGTGTGTGGTAAGTGATCATATTTGAAGGGAAGATTAGGTATGACAATTAAGATATTAAGTTCGGAAATGCGTCGTCACGAGGATAGAAGCTTTGTTGGGAAGACCATATTCAGTCTAGACAATCATAAAGCGAATTATGAAATCACCTTTTTTAGTACTAGAGGCACGGAGTGGGACTACAGCTTAAGCTTTGCTGGTGAACCTGGAAGTGAAGAAGAGATGCTGCAGACAGACGCTTTGCTAGAAACGAATGATGATATTTACAATGAGTTATTAGATGCAGCGTTGGATGCACAGGAAGTCGAAGAAGAATAACACCTTACCGGCGGCAACCGTCGCCGGGTAATACCCCGTTCCATTATATAGAAGGAAAATGGCTTTTTTTATCGAATTGTTTAAGATAATGCCAGTTTGATCTTCCAATAGGGGGTTATACAGTGACAAGTCCAATTCTCAATCAGATCGGTGCAGTCTTTATACCAGTAAGTGATATAGAAAGATCCAAGCAATGGTATTGCTATCTTTTGGGACTGCCGATTGAAGAAGAAGTCCTATTCGGACATTTGTACGTTGTTCCTATGGAAGGGCCGGGAATTGTGCTCGATAGTAGAATCTTTACAAGGGAGTGTGTGTTAAATGCTCCAGCCTTTCATCTGAACACCAGAGATATTGATGCTGCCTATGACTTTGTGAAGGCATGCGGAGCAGAGATTCTGACGGATATCGAACATGACCATTGGTTCAACTTCAAGGACCCTGACGGGAATGTATTGATGATTTGCCGCTGCTGATATGACTTTTCTTAGGAGGTGACTCTATATGATAATTACGCTTAGGAAACTGGTGCCCGAGGACTCAGAGGAATTACTACAGTTGCAGCATCAGTTGGATGAAGAATCTACCTTCATGCTGCTTGAGCCTGATGAAAGGCAGAGCGGGCTGCGGCAGGTTAGGGAAATGATAGAGAATTTCATGATGGCAGAAACCTCAGTCCTTATCGGTGCAGATGTAGACGGCATTCTTGTAGGATTCATGTCCCTGAGAGGGGGGACCGTTCGGCGAAATCAACACAGTGCTTACCTAGTAATCGGAATTCTGAAGCAATATCAGGGTGTTGGTATTGGAACAGCGTTGTTTCATGAGATGCACGAGTGGGCTGTTGAACATCACGTTATACGTCTTGAGCTTACAGTCATGACCCATAATCATCGAGCCTTGGCCTTATATATTAAAAGCGGTTTTACGATCGAAGGAACAAGAGTGAAGTCGCTTAGAGTGAATGGACAATGGGTCGATGAGTTTTACATGGGTAAAATTATAGAATAGTCTTCAAACTGAATACATAATCATCCGTTGGGAACGGAAACGGTTCATTGTACGGAACCATTGGCAGGCAAAGTTGGTCCATGGTATATTGAATTTACAGAAGAAACCTCTCCTTTGAAATGGTTGTGTGGTAACTCCATTTTACCAAAGGGAGGTTTCTTTTTGCTGTTTTTAGAGAAGATTTTGGAATGGTTACCGCTGAAATTAGCGGAGAGGACGGAACGATTGCGGAAAAGCGGTAGCGGTCGCCCGAAAGTTTTCCGAAGGAAAACTAGCTTCGAAAGCATAAGCTATCTCCGGATTTTTACCGCTAAGGAAAATAAATAAAATTTGGAGAGCACAGCGATTGAAGCAACGGTCCGTTCGCGGAGCGCCCGCTAACAGCAACAACTTAAGCCTTACACAAAAGAGAGGGCCGTCCCAGTAGCCATTTGCATGGCTTTTGGGACAGCCCCTTCTTAACTAATGTGAGTTTTTTTCCTCGGTTTGTTCGGGATTATCAGGTGAATCTATAATGATTTCGACCTTCCGAATTCGGTGTCTGTTCATTTCGCGAACAATAACCTTTACATGATCACGCGTTACACTTTTTCCAATCGCTGGGTCGGGAAGGTGACTATATATCCAACCACCGATTGTGATGACCTCATCATCCTCGAAATCCAGTCCCGTCAGTTGCTTGATTTCAAGCAAGGATACCTTGCCATCAAATAAATAATGAGAATCACTCAGTTTTTCTATATTTCTACGCTCATCCTCGTCAAATTCGTCACGGATTTCTCCTACTATTTCTTCCAAAATATCTTCAATCGTTATAAGACCGGACGTTCCACCGTATTCATCCAGCAAAAGGGCAATATGCACACGTTCCTTCTGCATTCGGGTCAAGACTGTCTTTACAGGTGTAACTTCGGAGACCGTTAATACCGGTTGAATCAAACCTTTAAAATTAAAATCAGGATTGTTGTCATACTCCAGGTAAAGCTGCTTTGTATTAATCATCCCTATAATGTTATCCTTATTGCCTTCAGCAACTGGGAAGCGGGTATATTGCTCTTTACGGATAACACTGAAGTTTTCCTGCAGCGAGTGATTCGAAAAAAGACATACCATATCTGTACGAGGAACCATTATTTCGCGGGCTAACATTTCATCAAAAGTAAAGATTCGGTTTACGTATCCGTACTCAGCCTTATTAATCTTACCGCTCTCATAGCTTTCAGAAAGGATAAGCCGAATTTCTTCCTCGGAATGCGCATCCCCATGCTCGCTGGCAGGCTTCAGACCAAATAGACGAACTAGTAGATTTGCAGAACCGTTTAGAAGCCAAATCAAAGGATACAGGATTTTATAGAACCAAATGATCGGTAAGGCTGTCATCAGGCTGATTTCTTCCGGCTTGTTAATAGCAGCGGTTTTCGGAGCAAGTTCCCCGACAACAACGTGTAAGAATGTTGCAATGAAGAAAGCGAGTGCAAAAGCTAAAATGTGACTAAAATCCACATTAATGCCTGCCCAGTCAAACAGCGGAAGCAGCATTTGTTCAAATGCCGGTTCAGCAAGTGCCCCGATTCCGAGTGCTGTAATGGTAATCCCCAGCTGACAAGCGGATAAATACCCGTCAAGATTGGCTGAGACCCTTTGGACAGCTACCGCATTCTTGCGTCCTTCTATAACCATTTGGCTGATGCGGCTGCCTCTTAGCCTTACCATTGCAAATTCCGTAGCTACAAAAAAAGCAGTTAAAACAATCAAAACAGCTACCAACGTTAAACTGAGTCCTATACCCATTAAATCTTTACCATCCCTTTCATTCTATAAGTAGGTTATACTCAAATTATGAGTTCTTATGAACCTATTCTACGAATTATTCGTTAAAATATCAAATGGGGAGGCATCCCAAGCATGGAATCATTTACTTTGACCCGAAAAGAAATGTCCCATATACTGCTCTCATTAACCGGAAACTTGGACCAAGAACCACCAAACGTTCTTCAGGAATCATGGATCAAATTTCATCAAACTGAGAATCAGAATGAACTCCCAGCAATTGTACAAAAAATGATTAAAGGCAGAATCCCAAAAGGGTTGTCTCTTGGAGACATTGCGGCTTTAGGCAGCCATATAGAGTATTCCACACTTTCCGTAACCGCCATGCAGAATTGGGTGAAACGAGACTTTAAAGAATATTTGGGCTCGCCTCGTCAGGGGAAGAAGTACTCCATGAATCAGGCGGCGTTATTATTCATGATTGATGATCTTAAAGCGGCTCTTGATTTCGAGAGCATTCGCCAGCTGTTTCACCAGTTATTCCTGAAGCCTGAACGTGACGATGATGATCTGATAGAGCCTGCCCAGCTTTATAAGGCATATGCGGGTCTTTTTGAAGCCATCAAATGTAATCCTTCCTTTCAAAATCATCAAATGTATGCTCGGAATATAACGGGTGAAAAGTCATGGAAGGATTGTGTTATAGAGGATTCTACTGAGGGAATGATGAAAAGGTTGGCTCATCTAACACGGACACAAAGCGAGGCGGTCTGGAACACAATATTCATAGCCGCGATCTCCGTTCAAACCTGTTATTTTCAGTCTCTTGCCAGACAATCCTTGCATTCAGCGTTATTCCTTGATTTTTGAGCGTTTCAATTTTAATATATGAAGGTAAAATATGCTATATTATGATGTCCACAGTCGCTATGTAGGAAAGAGAGGTTTTTTGAGGTGAATCAAATGACACTGCTGCGGAATCCGAAGCAAAGAAAGCTCCTGTTCAGTGCAGGCATAAGCTGGATGTTTGACGCCATGGATGTTGGCATGATTTCTTTTGTTGTGGCAGCATTAGCAAAAGAATGGAAGCTTGGGCCGGAGCAGATTGGAATATTAACCAGCATCAACTCCGTGGGTATGGCTGTTGGTGCAGCGGCGGCGGGGATTATGGCAGACCGCTTTGGACGTAAATCGGTACTGCTCTGGACGTTGTTGATTTTTTCTGTTGCGAGTGGCTTATCCGCTTTTGCTACGGGTTTTGCCATATTATGTGTGTTGCGTTTCATTACCGGCGTGGGTCTGGGCGGAGAACTTCCGGTTGCTTCAACTTTGGTTTCGGAGAGTATGCCCGCTGAGGAAAGAGGACGAGCCGTTGTGCTGCTGGAGAGCTTTTGGGCGCTTGGCTGGATTGCATCGGCTTTAATTGCTTACTTCGTAATTCCGGATTACGGATGGCGTGTGGCTTTTGCTATTGGTGCACTACCTGCCTTGTATGCTATTTACCTGCGGCGTGCGATTGATGATTCTCCACGGTTTGCGGAAATCCGGAAGGCTCCTTTGTCATTAAAGAAACGCGTAGCAATCGTCTGGTCTCAGGAATATAGACGTTCTACGATTATGCTCTGGATTCTGTGGTTCACCGTTATATTCTCATATTATGGGATGTTCCTGTGGCTGCCAACCGTCATGGTCCTCAAGGGCTTCAGCTTGGTTAGAAGCTTTGAGTATGTATTAATTATGACGCTTGCCCAGCTTCCTGGTTACTTTACAGCTGCTTATTTTATTGAGAAATTTGGACGCAAGTTTGTATTAGTGGTTTATTTGTTATTAACAGCGGTGAGCGCCGCCTGGTTCGGAAACTCTACGACAGAGGGAATGCTTATGGCAGCCGGGATCTGCTTATCCTTCTTTAACCTAGGAGCTTGGGGTGGAATGTATGCTTATACACCGGAGCTGTATCCTACGGCTATACGTTCTACGGGTTCCGGCCTTGCGACTTCCTTCGGGAGAATTGGGGGTATTATCGCTCCTCTCTGGGTCGGGGTACTTGTAGGTCGCTCTGTGGACATCGGATCTATCTTTATGATTTTTTTCGTAACCATTATTATCGGTGCGCTTGCTGTGCTCTTTCTTGGAAAAGAAACCAAGGGAACGGAGCTTATTTGATCCCTATTCTTTGTATACTTTAACTTGAAGTTGCTCTAGCAACAATGCTAATATGAACCTAACTTATATAATGAATAAACGGTTCCTTCACGTATGTGAACAGGACCGTTTTTCGTATTAAACTGTAATCTTCGACAATGGATGGAGGGACGGAACATGGAAAATGACAAGAAACAACCTCATTTTACGGAGTTGGTCTGGGAAAGTACAGAACAGAATGTAGCCATCCCTCCGCGTAATTCATCTGAAGAAGTGAAGCTGAATAAGATACGTACAATAAATGCTCCCCCTGAGACCTCAGTACAACTGCAGCTCTGGGATATGGAGTCAGAAGTAAAGGAGCCGGTAACAACTACTGAAGGGGAGTTTGTGAAACGGGCCAGAGTGCTTCAGCATCGCAAGGAACCACCGTCTCTTTTTGTACCCTTTAAAAGCTATTGGCCCACTTATGGTCATATGACTGGAGCGCAGAATAGATGGTATTTCTACTGGCGTGATGAAGTTAGGTTAGGCAGGTATCATAAGACAGATCTTTCTTATATTTTTTTGCATGTGTACGAGCTTATTAATGGAGTGGGATGGGACACCCCTTCTGAGGGATATAGACAGCTGTGTCAAATATGGGAAGCTTATCGAGATACATATAAACGGCTGGATCAATATCTGGGCGGCTGGATTGCCGACTTTTCCTTTGTTCATCATCTGGAAGTACCGCTATCTACAATTGTAGCCCGTTCACGCGGTCTGGCAGGTGATCTGGCGGAGCTTGAGCTGATGCGATGTCTATCCTCCTCTAGAGAGCAGCTGTCCTTCGCAGGATTAACGGTAATGTCCGATTATGATATAAGCAAGTCCAAGTTCTACCTAAGTGAAGGTAAAGAAGCTGCCGAACGTTACATCCCGCAGGTAGTAGCACTAATCGATGCGTATGTCACCCGCAAACACGGCAAGAATCTGGTGGAAATGTTCCCGCCAAGTCCGCCGGTGCATCGGGAGCGCTACTTATTCCGCAGTGCTGTATATGACATCTCTCTCTATGGATATTCCATACTTATACCTGTCGTTCGAGTCAGCAAATCTCTACCGCTTCGCAGTCTTATCACACGATTATTTCGTCTGACCGAGAATAAGCTTAGAGAGCTAATGGGATATCGGGGAAGACTTAAAGGCGTTAAAGTAGATGCGGATATGGACGATCTTGTGACCCGTTTTCTGCAGCGGGAGTTCCGTAAGTCAGAACAGGAACTGAAGGGTCCGGCAGTTGTAATTGATCAGGAGAAGCTGGAACGTTTGCAGTCGGATTCCGAAATCGTTCGAACTCTGCTCATGGTGGAGGAAGTCGTCATTCCAGATGATATGTCTGCGGATGATTACGAAATGGCAGCTACGACCCACGATGAGAATCCGATGAAAGACACTGTTGTAACTGCTAACTTCGACATGGACTCTGAGATCCTGTCAGCCACAGGGTGGGAGCAATTTACTGCAGTGCTTAGCCCGTTACAACGAGAAGCAATAATCCTGCTTAATAATGAAGTAGAGGGATGGAATGCTTTTCAAAAACTGGCTGTAACCAGCGGGACTATGCCTGAATTGTTAATGGATGAGATTAATGAAATCGCCATGGACACTTTGGGTGATCTACTTATAGACGGGGAAGAGATCTCTGAAGAATATGCTCCAATGCTGCAATACTTAACGAGGTGAATGAAAGATGAATGAGTTTAAAATACCCAAACGGATGACGACAGCACTCGTCAACTCACTGACAGCCGGTGTAGTGCCGCGCATTGGACTGGAGCATATCGCTGTCGGACGAAGACCAGAGGTTGAAGCTATATTACGAGATATGGACAATATAGCCGAAGGTGGAGCTGCTTTCAAGCTGATTACCGGAAAGTTCGGAAGCGGCAAAAGCTTCCTGCTCCAAATGATCCGAAATTACGCGATGGATCGGGACTTCGTGGTGGCAGATGCTGATTTGTCTCCTGAGCGACGTTTGGTGGGAACCAAAGGGCAGGGGCTCGGGACATATCGGGAGCTGATGAGTCACCTATCGACACGGACACGCCCGGACGGCGGGGCATTGGAGATTATTTTGCAAAAGTGGATTTTTTCGCTACAACAGAATGTCATGCAGGAAAAGAGCCTTGGCCCGGACGATCCGCAGCTAGGTGAAGAGGTGGAGCAGAGAATATATGCGGTGACCTCTGAGATGCGGGGACTTGTTCATGGCTTTGATTTTGCAAAAGTATTAGCGTCTTATTGGAACGCTCACAAGCTGGCGGACGATGAGTTGAAGCAGGATGCGCTTCGTTGGCTTCGCGGTGAATTTGCTACCCGTACGGAAGCTCGGAAGGCCTTGGGTGTGGGTGTCATTATCGACGATGACAATTGGTATGATTATATGAAGCTATGGGCGGAATTCACGGCTGCCATTGGATATAAGGGGTTGCTGCTCTTTATTGACGAAGGAGTTAATCTATATAAAATAACGAACAGTATTTCGCGTCAAAGCAATTATGAGAAGCTCCTCACCATGTTCAACGATACGATGCAGGGGAAGGCTGAAAGTCTCGGAATCTTTATCGGGGGAACACCACAGTTCGTAGAGGATGGTCGGAGAGGTTTATTCAGCTATGAGGCGCTTCGCTCCAGATTGGTGGCCGGGCGTTATGGAGGATCAGGTCTGAACAATTTCACCGGACCTATTATTGCGCTGGACATGCTTTCGCATGAAGAAATACTGGTGCTGCTTCAGAAACTAAAGAATATTCATGCCATGCACTACGGCTATGAGGCTGAACTTTCCCAGTCACAGCTAGTACACTTTATGGAAGAGGCTGTCGGTAGATTGGGTGCTGAAGAGCTGCTGACTCCGCGCGAGGTCATCCGCGACTTCATGGATTTGCTACACACTCTGCGCCAGCACCCTGAAGTTTCCTTCGAGAAGCTAGTGGGAGAGCGTACTTCAAAGCCCGTAGATGCAGATCAGAATGAACTGGACGGTTTTCTGGCGGAGTTCGAATTATGAGTGATAATCCATTTTACCGGCTGGCTCCATTTATTAAGGAGTTCATATATAAGAATCGCTGGGAAACCTTGCGTGAGGCGCAAGTGGACGCTTGCCGTGTGTTGTTCGATACGCCGCATCATTTACTTATCGCCTCGGGTACGGCTTCCGGCAAAACAGAAGCGGCTTTTTTTCCTGCACTTACCGAGCTTCATGAACGTCCATCCACTTCAGTAGGAATTCTATATATTGCTCCCCTTAAAGCTTTAATTAACGATCAATTTACCCGTTTGAACGACTTGTTGAGGGAAGGCGGAATTCCCGTTTGGCATTGGCATGGCGACGTACCTCAGGCCGACAAAACCAAGCTGATGCAGAATCCTTCGGGTGTCCTGCAGATTACACCGGAATCACTTGAAGGCCTGCTCATGAACCGCCCCAATGCGATTCCGGCATTATTCCATGATTTACGCTTCATTGTAGTTGATGAAGTTCATGCGTTCATGGGAGCCGACCGCGGTATTCAAGTCCTGAGTCAACTGGCTAGAATTTCCCGTATGTCCGGCTGCTATCCACGCCGAATTGGCCTCTCTGCCACGCTTAGCGACTACGCTTCGGTTACGGAGTGGCTTGCCGCAGGAACAAGAGAGAAGGTGGAGGTATCCGCACCACAGGGAGGGCGTAAGCTTCGTCTTAGTGTGGAGCATTTTTCCTTTCCTGATGCACGGGATGAAGTGCAGGCAGAGCATTTGGAGCGTGCACGACAAGCTTACTACGATTATATCTACGACCATACCCATCTTAAAAAAGCTCTGATCTTCACGAATAGTCGCTCGGATGCCGAGACGGCTACACTGGAGCTGCGGAGAACGGCAGCCAAACGCGGTGAACGGGATGTATTTCACGTTCATCACGGCAGTATCTCGGCGATGCTGCGCGAAGAGACCGAAGCTGCACTTCGCCAAGGACAAGGGCCTGCGGTTGCGGCAGCAACCTTAACCTTGGAGCTTGGCATCGATCTCGGCGAGCTGGAGCGAGTGCTGCAGCTTGGCGCACCTTATAGCTGTGCAAGCTTTGTGCAGCGTCTAGGACGCTCTGGTAGGCGCGGAGATGCCGCGTCTGAGATGATCTTCGTCACTCCGGAGGAGGAAGACGAGGAGGCACAGCTACCAGCAAGAATGCCTTGGACCTTGCTTCGGGCGATTGCGGTGATCGAGCTGTACGTGCGGGAGAAATGGGTTGAACCGCTAGTTGTTCGAAAGCTGCCCGTTGGATTACTGTATCATCAGACCATGAGTATCCTGAAAAGCATGGGGGAAGCCGAACCAGACGACTTAAGAGAGGCTGTACTTAGCCTACCGTCTTTCAGGAGTATTGATCAGACAGACTATGAGACCTTCATGACCTACATGATCGGAATAGGTCAAATCGAGCGAATGGATGAAGGAAGCCTAATCATTGGCATGGCTGGAGAGAAAATCGTGAACAACTTCCGGTTTTATGCTGTGTTCAAGGATGACGAAGAGCATGTTGTCTACAATGGTACAGAAGAAATTGGTTCCATTACAACGGTTCCGCCACCAGGCTATTGCTTTACACTGGCAGGTAAACTGTGGAAGGTTGAGGAAGTAGATACACGTCATAAGGCGGTATATGTCAAGACTTCACGTGGTAAAGTAGATACTCTATGGCTTGGAGCAGGTGGGGATGTGCATACCCGTATCATGCGGAAAATCCGCGAAATTCTGGACGAAACCGCACTTTATTCCTATTTAGCTCCAAGTGCCGCGGCACGTCTGGAACGAGCCCGCCGATTGGCCAAGGAAAGTGGCCTTTTGGAACGATCCGTTCTTCCCGCAGGTGGTGATTCTATGTTCATTATGCCATGGGCAGGCAGTCGGCAATTCCGGACCTTGGAAAGATTGCTTAAGAACAATCTAAAAGGTCCACTGAAATTGCGTTCAATTGTACCTATGGAGCCCTATTACATGGTTGTTGCCGGCAGTACGGATGCGGAAACACTGGAAGCAGAGATTATCGCAGAATCTACCGCTGCCACAGAGCCTTTATCTTTGCTATCACCGGATGAAGCACCTTACCTTGGCAAGTATGATGAATTCATTCCACATGAACTGCTACGTAAGGCGTTTTCGTTAGATGGGCTGGATGTGCCTGGGTTGATAGAGGTGCTGAAGCAATGGCGACAGCCGGAGTAAAGATATACAATTTGACATTGATGTTGGTGAAGGGAGTGTTGAATTATGAATTTTGATATGGTTATGCAGGAGCTTGAAGCTCTCGGCAAGGAACGAATGAAGAAAATATACGAATCTAATGGCGCTCATGAACCGCTTTTTGGCGTGGCTACAGGTGCAATGAAGCCCATCTTCAAGAAAACTAAAATAAATCAGCCGTTGGCTGAGCAGCTTTACAACTCAGGGAATTATGACGCAATGTACTTCGCGGGCATTATTGCAGACCCCAAAGCTATGACTGAAGCGGATTTTGAACGTTGGATCGATGGAGCATATTTTTATATGCTGTCCGATTTTGTGGTTGCAGTAACGTTGGCAGAATCTGATATTGCTCAACAAGTTGCCGATAAATGGATCGCAAGCGGTGAAGAGCTAAAGATGTCAGCGGGCTGGAGTTGTTACTGCTGGCTTTTGGGTAGCCGTCCAGACAGTGAATTTTCCGAAAGTAAAATAGCCAATTTGCTTGAACTTGTGGAAAATACGATACATGGTTGTCCTGAACGAGCTAAATACGCTATGAATAGTTTTATTTACACAGTGGGGGTATCCTACTTACCACTTTATGATAAGGCGGTTGAGACCGCCAAGGCTGTAGGCCCGGTAGAAGTCCAACAAGATAATAAAAAAAGCAAGTTCCTACACGCTTCCGAAACGATTCAAAGTGCAGCTGATAAAGAGAGACTTGGTTTTAAACGCAAACATGTTAGGTGTTAAAATATACAAACAAAAGGGCTCTCTTCATTTGGGTGAAGGAGAGCCTTTTTTATGTGCAATGTGCATTTTATAAAATGAATGAACCTACTAGACCACTCAGCAAACCCAATCCGATCACAGAGAACAATACGAACCAAACCACACGGCGTGGGTAGGAGCGGTATACCATTAATAAGGATGGCAGACTGATCGTTGGGAGGGTAACAAGCAGAGCACCTGCAACGCCTGTACCAAAGCCAAAGGAAAGGAAAGTTCCAATAATAGGAATCTCAGCAGCCGTTGGAATAACAAACAAGGTACCGGCAATCGTGAATATAATCACCGCTAGAATTCCGTTCATCGCACCTTCACCAAGAGCTGGGAACATCCAGGCTCTTGCTCCCCCTAGAAGGAGGACACTGAAGAAGTAAGCTGGAATTACCGTTAGTGACATTGAACCTACGTTGCGAACCCACCGAGAAAGAAGTGATCCTTCAAGTTCTACAATCGTATCAACAGTCTCTACAACGTTTTCAGGGATTTCAGACTTGCCAGCAAACCGCTCCGCGAAATAACTAACGGCAAAAGTAAGGATCAAGCCAAACCCTAAACGCATCAACGTGAACTTCCACGATAGGACGAAGGTCATAAAAATTAGTGTTGCTGGATTTAGCACGGGATTGCCTAGCCAAAAAGCTAAGCTGGCACCCACGGAGACATTCTTTTTACGCAATCCCACAGCAATTGGAGCCGCACAGCAGGTACACATCATCCCCGGAAGGGATGCGAGTCCCCCTAAAGCGGTACTTTTGAAGTTTGCTTTACCAAGAACACGAAGAAGCCATTGTGAAGGAAGAAGTACCTGTACCAATGAGCCTAGCAATATACCTAGAACGGCTGCTTTCCACACGGATTTAAAATAACCTGCGGCATAATCCCATGCGGCCTGGATCGACGGATCTGGTCCAGTGGCTTGATCTCCAGTCAAAATGGAAGAACCAATAGAATGCTCGGTTGCGGCTTTGATCGCCTTGTGATAATAAGGCCACCATTTCACATAAGACAGACCTGCAAGCGCAATGAGTAGAAAAATTAACGCCATGATAAGCGCTTTGTAGCTTATAGGTGGTTTAATACCAAGTGAAGAATGGTTAGAAGCAGACATAGTCGATGCGGACCCCCATAAATTTATAAATTTCAAGATTACAATTATAACATAGGGAAAAACGTATAGTCAGTTTAGTTTTGTACAATGTCTGCTTCTTCGTGTAAGATTAATAATGATGTTCAAATCATGACAAGGAGCTGAGCGGTGATGTCTCAAGCTGAAACTATAAAGCTAACTTCACTTTCTTCGAAAGGAGGTTGCGGTTGCAAGATAGGTCCTGCCGATCTTATGCAGGTGCTGCGCAGTCTACCTCCAACTGTTCCTAATCCCGATCTGCTGGTAGGGCTGGATACAAGTGACGACGCGGGAGTATACCGTTTAAGTGACGATCTGGCGTTGGTGCAGACGGTAGATTTTTTCACACCGATTGTGGATGACCCTTATTCTTTCGGTCAGATCGCCGCAGCCAATGCGTTAAGCGATATCTATGCTATGGGTGGAAAACCACTTACCGTACTTAATATTGTTGCTTTTCCGATTTCTGTTTTGGATAAAAGCATCCTGGCCGATATTTTGCGCGGGGCAGCTGATAAAGTGCAGGAAGCAGGAGCCACTCTGGTGGGCGGCCACTCCATTGACGATAAAGAGCCTAAGTTTGGTTTAGCCGTAACAGGGCTGGTTCATCCTGGTAAAGTGAGAACGAACGCAGCAGCACGCACGGGTGACAAGCTTATCTTGACGAAACCGATAGGTGTGGGGATCTTGACTACTTCTATAAAAAAGGATCAGCTATCCCCGGAGGAGACCACTCGCCTAACAGCAGTTATGTCTACTCTCAATAAAACGGCTGCAGAAATTATGTCTGCCTTTGATGTGCACGCCTGCACGGACGTAACCGGTTTTGGGCTGCTGGGACATGCCTCGGAAATGGCAAAGGGAAGCCGGTTGGGACTGGTTATCCATCAAGAAGATGTACCTATGCTGCCGCGGGTTAGAGAGCTTGCCGAGAAAGGTTTTGTACCCGGAGGGACTAAGAATAACTTTGCACATTTGGAAGGTTCTATCCTTTATCCCGATGAGATGGATCAGATTGACCGTTACATCCTATGCGACGCAGTTACCTCGGGCGGCTTATTAATTTCTGTTGCTGCCGATCAAAGCGACCAATTACTTACAAAGCTTAAGGATGCCGGTGTAGAAGCTGCACAAATCGGAGAAGTAACTGATGCTCACCCCGGTCAGATTTCTGTTATAGCTGCCAGATAAGAGGAGAGAGACTATTGTTTCAGGATATTACATTAGAAGAATTAAGAATACTTAAGGCTCGGAAGAAGCTATCCATTATTGATGTGCGATCTCCTTCTGAATATGTAGAATCAACATTGCCAGATAGTCTGAATATCCCCTTGTTTGATGATCAGGAACGGGCCGAGATTGGCACTTTATATAAGCAGACTAGTGTTCAGGCTGCCAAGGAACGCGGGTTGGAGGTAGTCTCTGCCAAGTTGCCGGCTTTCATTAAAGAGTTTGGTGAGATTGAAGGAGACAAGGTTGTTTTTTGCTGGAGGGGAGGTATGCGTAGCCGGACGACGGCAACGGTTCTTTCCTTAATGGATATTCATGCTTATCGGCTGGTGGGCGGCTTCAAAGCTTACCGGAAATGGGTGCTGGACGAACTGGAGAACTATGATTTCAAACCGAAATCTTACGTTATTCACGGGAATACCGGCACAGGCAAAACTAATCTTTTACATCGACTGAAGGCTCTGGGTCATCCTGTTTTGGATTTGGAGGGAATGGCTGGTCATCGCGGCTCTATATTTGGGGAAATTGGACTCCGTGCCAATAATCAAAAAACCTTCGACAGCCTTCTATTAGAGGAATTGATTTCACTGGGACAATCATCTTATGTACTGTTTGAAGCAGAGAGCAAAAGAATTGGTAAGGTTGTTATGCCCCCGTTCATGGCGCAGCAGAAAGAAAAAGGTATCCAAATATGGATTGACATGCCTATCGAATCCAGAGTACGGCAGATCCTTGAGGATTATCAACCCGAGCAGTTCAAAGACCAATATATCTCAGCATTCCTCAGTATCAAATCCCGTATTCATGTTCCAGTGGCCGCAGAAATTGAAGGCTATTTGAAGGCTGATCAATTCGGTGAGGCCGTAGCCTTGCTGCTGGAATATTATTATGATCCAAGATACGATTACACCTCTACGCAGTATGAAGATTCCGAGCGAGTGTGTTTTAAAGTGAATCATTTGGATGAAGCTGAAGCGGCTGTAGTCTCATATTTAGCCAATCAGATGCACTCCATAACTACTTAATAGAAGTCATCACACAAAGGTGGAAGCTCTAGTGATTTATCCACCTTTTTTTTGGTGGGTGGTCTTTTCAGTTGCCAATTATCTCTAACTTTAGTAGTTTCCCTAGAAAAAACAAACCTTATTTCTTAACTTCGCGTATTGATGGAAGCGCTTTACAAGGAGATAATTGATTTATCACATTATAGGGGGCTTTAATAAATGATCAATAAAAAAACGAAGAGAACATTCAGCTTTGTAATGTCAGCAACACTAGCACTGAGTTTGGCTGCATGTGGAAACGCTAACAACAATAAAGAAAACGCAGAAGCCACTAAAGCACCAGAAACTACTGATAACGCTGCTGCTGCAACAAAAGCACCTAGTGACGAAAAAGTAACCATCACGTTCCAAAATATTTACCCGGATCCAGCAGCACCTTCTACTCAAATGCTTAAAGCATTGGTAGAGGAGTACACAGCAGCTCATCCAAATGTAACCATTGAACTGGACACGTTGAACACTGACCAACAAAAAGTGAAGCTGAAAACACAAGCTGCTTCCAAAGAAGTACCTGATATCACTATCGTTAACCCGGCTGCACAAATGAAACCTTTCGTTGACGCCGGACTATTTGCTCCACTGAATGACATGTTGGATCAAAATGGTCTGAAGGACACTTACCAAGAAGGTTTGCTTGACTACTATAGCTTCGATAATAACGTCTACGCATTGCCAGATGGTAATAACATCGAAGTTGTATACTACAACAAAGAGTTGTTCAAACAAGCGGGTATCGAAAAAACGCCAACAACATTTGAAGAAATGCTTGCTGATGTTAAGATCCTGAAAGATAAAGGAATCACACCGCTGGCAATCGGCGAAAAAGATTCCTGGACCGGTTCATTCTTGTTCATGAACATCCTGCTTCGTACAAACGGTGGCCCTGGCTTCCTGCAAGACGTAATGGATGGCAAAAAAACATTTGAAGATCCTGCTTTCATTGAAGCAGTAGATGCATTCCAACAACTGGTGCAAGCTGGAGCATTCCCTGATGGAGCAACTTCTATCGATGCAACTGCAGGCGGTAACATCTTTAAAACTGGTAAAGCTGCTATGTGGGTAATCGGATCATGGGAAACAGGCGCAGTTGATGCTTCATCCGTAGGCGGTAAAGTTGGAGCATTCCAATTCCCTACAGTTAACGGCAAAGGTAACCCAAATGAATTCATGTTGGCTCCAGGTAGCGGTTTTGCAATCTCTGCAAACAGCGAACACCTTGACGCTACTAAAGAATTCTTGAACTTCTTCACCCTGAACCTGCCTAAGAAACAATTTGAATTGAAAAATGCTGTAGGTCTTGGACAAAAAGTAGACGGTGACCTGAAAGCTGCCGGATACTCTGACCTGGCAATCGAAGTAGCAGAATTGTTCAACAATGTTAAAGGCGGCGACCTGGCGTTTGACAACACTATGAACCCTGCAACAGCACAAGTACATTTGAGCAGTATCCAAAACCTCTTTGTACAAAAAGTTGAATCTGCACAAGTTGCAAAAGAACACCAAACAGCATTTGAAGCAAATAAATAAGTAATTAGATTGTCCAATCGATGCGAAGTTGCTTAACGCTTCTTCGCATCGAGTTTATATTAAGGGGGCGGAAATGATGAAAGTTCTGAAGGTGCCAGCACGCACAATAGCCGTCTTCGTATTGCCATGTCTGCTGCTGTATGTGTGCCTAGTATTTGTTCCTATTATGGTTTCAATATATACAGGTTTACTGAAGTGGGATGGATTGACTCCATCGAATTTTATCGGCCTTGGCAATTTTAAAGACATGTTTTTTAATGATCCAATATTTTGGCCTTCTGTAAGAAGAACTTTGTTGTACGCTGTAGCATCCATGCTCGAAATTCCATTGTGCTTGCTTATGGCTATTCTTCTTAATCGTTATTTGAGAAAGGCAAATACCTTGGTGTCTATCTACTTCACACCGGTTATTCTATCCGTCGTAATTATTGGACAACTTTGGAAGACTATTTATAACCCGACCTCCATGGGAGGCATGCTGAACGGAGTTTTGACTTCACTCGGTTTGGAGAGTTGGACTCATAACTGGCTTACTGAACCTAATATCGCCATGTTTGCACTCTATTTTGTATCACTCTGGCAGTATTTCGGCTATCATCTGTTGATTCAATTTACCGGAGTACAGAATATACCTGATGAATTGTATGAAGCAGCAAAAATCGACGGCGCAGACGGATTTAAGGCGGATCGCTACATAACGTTACCGCTGATTGTCCCGATCTTTAAAATATCGATAGTACTTGCGTTTATTGGATCACTGCAGGCATTCGATTTAGTCATGGTTATGACTGGTGGGGGACCGGCACATGCTACGGATGTTATCTCCACACATATGTATAATAGTTCCTTCCTATCCTTCAAATATGGTTACGGAAGTGCCATCGCCACATTCCTGGTAGCTGTTTGTCTCGTATTTACCGGATTTATTAATTTCTTCTTTAACAAGCTTGAGAAAAAATATAATTAGGAAAGGAGTGCGCGATCATGCGAAAATTTAAAAAAGGACTCGTGTATCTTCTTTTTGCGATACCTGTCATCACCCAACTGTATCCTCTTTTATGGTTACTAATGTATTCATTGAAGACCAACGAAGAAATTCTGGACGGTAATTTCTTCGCATTTCCCCGTGCGGTACAGTGGGGTAACTATAAAACTGCCTTTGAATCGGGAAGTTACCTTAAATTCTTGTCAAACAGTGTATTTGTAACAGCAATAACTATGATTTGCGTTATTCTGCTAAGTTCGATGGTTGCTTATGCTATCTCGCGTTTCCGCTGGAAGTACGGTAACTTGGTCATGACCATCTTCTTGATGGGAATGATGATTCCAATGCAGGCCACATTACTTCCACTGATGATTATCTTTAAGAACATGCATATTCTTAACACGCATTGGTCACTGATTCTACCGTATATCGCTTTTTCTACACCGGTCTCTGTCTTTATTCTTAGTGGTTTCATGAAAGCTATACCACATGAAATTGAGGAATCGGCCTTTATCGATGGAGCAAGTATATACCGTATATTCCGCAGTATCATTCTTCCTGTATCCGTACCGCCGATGATGACTGTTTGTATCTTGACCTTCATCAACATCTGGAATGAATACATCCTGGCGGCAACCTTTATTTCTTCAGAGAAACTAAAGACATTGCCATTTGGGGTTTACACATTCGTCAGCCAATATTCTGTTAACTACGGGGCAATTGGAGCCTTTCTGGTCATGGGTGCGCTTCCGGTTATCCTTATTTACTTCTTCTTGTCCAACCAAATCACTAAGGGTATGGTCGCAGGAGCAGTAAAAGGTTAATTCTAGGATTGCTATTAAAATCACAATGGATTTATAATAAAGATTCAGCAGGACACACAAGATGTGAAAGGGGGGGAGTCCTTTGCGAAGCGGCTTTCATTCCATACATCATCGGTTGTTCCTGCTGTTTCTTTTTTGCATGTCAGGAATACTCTTGATTGTCAGTCTGCTGTACTACAACCGAACTACGGACCAAATCCATGATAAAATCAGTGATTTGTCGCAAAAAAGTGTGGCTCAGACCGCCGGATTGTTCAGTTTGCTGTATAAAGGTTATGACAGCCTTTCGAAATCATTAAGTAATAACTTTGAGATGATTCGTTTACTTAATGAAACCAGCGAGGCGCCGGCAATAACCTACATTAATGAGCAATCCATTACGAATATTATTGGTGCGATATTTTATTCCCGAGATGACCTAGTGGGTATCCACGTGATCAGTGATAAAGGGAGAATCTACAATTACGGAAATAATATGAATGTAGTCGATCCCGAATACCAAACCAAGGATTGGTATAAACAAATTAAGGACTCCTCAGGAAAAATGGTTTGGCTAGGGGTCTTTGAGCATTCACTTATTGATCAGGTAGAAGACAGCCCTGTATTTGCCTTCGGACGGCAGATTTACGATTTAAATGAGCATAAACCCATTGGGATTGTTCTTTTTGAGACGAACCCGCATCCGATTTTAGACGCTCTAGATAATTTAAAGCTCGGTGAGCACAGTCAGGTTTCTTTGATGTCTGAAGCCGGCCAGGTGTTATCTTCAACAACTGAATCTGCACCTGCCCTGGATCAATTGCCGAATTTAGAGCATTCCCAAAATGTCGTTGTCAAACAAGTCTCTGATCGGCTTGTTGTTGCATCCAAGCTATCCTTTGCCGACTTGTGGGTGATTAGCAGTACTCCCGATCGTGACTTAAATGTAGAAGTAATTGAAATGAAGAGGTATCTGTTAATTGTTATTTCGATTCTTATTATTGTTTCCACCCTGATTGCTTCTATCGTATCCCAGACGATATCCTCCCCGATCAAGAAGCTAATTCGTGAGATGAAGCAGGTGGAGATCGGGAACTTCCGTGGGATGCTAAGTGTTGCTTCTTATCAGGAAATCAATATTCTCGTAGCTTCCTTTAACCGGATGGTTCAACAGATTGAAGATCTGATCGAGCGGGTGAAGCTCTCTTCGGTCAGTGAGAAGAACGCCGAACTACATGCCTTACAGTCCCAAGTAAATCCTCATTTTCTGTATAACACGCTGGATATGATCTATTGGATGCTTGATGAGAAGGAAAACGATCATTTAGGAGAACTTGTACTCTCGCTTTCATCCATGTTCCGTTATAGCAGCTATTGGGAAGACGGGGTAGAAGTAACGTTGCGTGAAGAATTGGAACAGATAGGACACTATCTAAAAATTATATCCATCCGCCTGGAAGGGCGACTGCAAATCCGAATAGACATCGATGAGAGATGGTTGGATATTCGTCTTCCCAAAATGACTGTACAGCCAGTTATAGAAAATGCAGTAAAACATGGTTTGGAATCCTTGGATCGTCAAGGAATTCTGAAGGTCTACACATTTGAAGAAGGCTCGGATCTCAAAATAATAGTAGAGGATAATGGAAGCGGAATGGATACAACGAAATTAAATCGTCTAAATAACACCTTGAACGGGGAGAGTCCCAAGGAGATGGGCAAAGGGGGCATCGGCCTCCTGAATCTGCATCGCCGATTGCAGCATATGTTCGGAGAGCCTTACGGCCTTCAGGTTCAAAGCTTCCTTGGCGAAGGAACTCAGGTTGCCATTGTGGTGCCCATTCCAAAGGAAGGAGAAATACGTAGTGAATATACTCATAGCCGATGATGAACGTGTAATACGGGAAGGCATAGAGCGTACGATCAGACAAATATGTCCCGATTATGAAGTTTATTTGGCAGCCTCGACGGAGGAAGCGGTCAAAGTGATGGAAGAACACCAGATCCAAATGGTGCTGACCGATATTCTAATGCCGGGATTAAACGGTTTGGAGTTTATGAGAATTTCTAAACGCAGGTATCCTCATGTGAAGTGGGTCGTTATTTCAGCGCATAGTGAATTTTCTTATGCTCAGGAGGCGGTTCGTCTAGGGGCGAGGGATTATCTGCTCAAACCGATTGGTAAAAACCGTTTGCAGGAGGTAATCAATAACCTTGTGGCGGAAATTCAACAGGATAGTAAAAAGTCGCAGGAAGGCGAGCGATTGAAAAGTAGCCTGAAATATTTACGTGAAGGGGTATTCCAAAGACTTGCCTCCGGTCTGGATATCGGGAATTTGGACTTAAGCCCCTTTATTCATAACTACCTCCATTTTTATTTAATTATGGTGCAGCTGGATAACGGCGATAAAAGTGTTCGCTTGGAGCATTTTATTGTGGAAAATGTGCTCTCTGAACTCATTGATCGGAATGGACGGGGTTTTGTCGTGAGTTATGATCGCCAGAGTCTGCTGGGTCTGATTAGTCTGAATGAAAACACACAGATTGAGCAGTTCCAAGAGGACGTTAAGGTGCATTTGAAGCATTCTTTGAAGGTACCCTTCCAAGTTATTCTTTCGGGACAGTGCACCGATTTCAATATCGTTCCGCAAGTAGTCATTCGTATGAGGACGGCTTCCGCTTCACAAGCCTTTGAGCCTGAACCTAATAAAGGGAGCGGTGAGAAGGCAATCGATGTGGCTCTGCAGTTTATTAAAGAGCACTATTCGGAGGATCTTACCTTAGAAAAGATGGCTTCTGTCGTTTTTCTCAATCCTGCCTATTTCAGTCAATTATTCAAGCAAAAGACAGGGCAGGGATACAAGGAGTATGTTACGACTCTTCGGTTGGAGCAGGCGAAACGGCTGCTCTTGATTCCCAAGCTAAAGTTGGCGGAAATTGCCGAACGTGTAGGCTATCAGGACATGCGGCATTTCACTCAAATGTTTCGCAAAAGATACCATTTGACCCCTACAGAGTACCGCCAGCAGCAATATATTAACGTTCTAATGGGTAATAATGATCCGGAATAAACAACTAGTTGAACTTTATAGAAGAGATTAGTTTCTTAGTAAAAGGGAAACACTAACAATACCGTTTAACCAAGACAATTCAGAACATTCCAGTAATGTTCTGAATTGTCTTTTTCAAGTATACATAGATCGGCCCTAAAGGAGCACAGCTTCCATGCAGATTATTCATAATTTCCCTCTAATGGCGGCCCTGATGTCAATGATTGCCGCACAAGTCATCAAAGTACCCCTTAACCTGATCTGGAGCAAAAAATGGGATGTAACCCGTGCCTTTAGTACAGGAGGAATGCCGAGCTCACATTCGGCGGCTGTTACTTCGTTAGCTGCAGCCTTAGGAATAAGTGACGGACTAGATTCTTCTGCTTTCGCTGTAGCGGCAGTGCTTAGCGCAATCACCATGTATGATGCTGCGGGAGTTCGCCGACATGCCGGGTTGCAGGCCTCTTTTTTGAACCGGTTAGTGAAATCGACTCCCTCTCTGCTTAAAGATCATGGTTCGACAGGAACAGAGTTGAAAGAGCTGCTGGGGCATCGTCCCATTGAAGTTTTAGCGGGTGCTTTTTTTGGAATAGCCTCCAGTATTGTTATATACTTTACCCTCTATTCCTAAGAACGTAGGAGATTACGGTAATCACTAGGTGATTTTCCGCTCCATTTATGGAACTGCTTTGAGAAATAAAGTGCATCGTTAAATCCTACCGAGGAAGAGATTTGGTCTATGGTTAGGGTCCCCCCCAGAAGCTCCTTGGCTTTGTCCATCCTTACCTTCATTAGGTACTGCTTGGGCGATAATCCGGTTTTCTGCTTAAAAGCTTTGGATAAATGCGCCCGATGGTAACCCAGTGTTGAAGCCATCTGAACTATGCTGATGTGTTGATGGAACTGCAGTGTAATCCAGCGAATGGCCTGATCGATTTGACGGTCAATCACTTCCGGAAGTTGTTGGGGGTATGCAGGAAGAATACTACGGTTAGCAATCCCGAAATGATGGAATAACAGTCTCATCCAGCCGGATGCCTCTAAACTCTCAAGTCGGGGATAAGCAGATTGCTGGAACGATTTGCGAACCCTCTCATACACGGCACATATTTCAGTGATATCCTCCATGTGTAGCAAGGGTTTATCCCGCGTAATTCCAATCTCGCTAAACAGCTTCGCCGTTGCTTCCCCTTGTAGTCCAATCCATACATAATGCCATGGTGTAGTCCTGTCAGCCTGATAGCTGAATAATGACCCCGGGAAAATAACAAAGGTATCTCCAGCTCTGCATACCTGTGATAATCCTCCGGTTTGAAAGAGGCCTTCTCCATCCAGCACAGTGTGAATTAAAAAAAAGTCGTGCACGGAAGGACCAATCTTATGTCCGTGTATAGGTTTGCCTTCACCGCTGAACAACACGGTAGGATCATGGTCTTCTGGTGATAAATTAATGCCTATTGAAAAATGTGAATGATCGGGATTCATAGAAGCCTCCTAACTAGAAATACAATCAAATCTATTATAACCGATAAAATGCAACAATTGTCCATATCCTTCTTGTATTCCTCCATACTCACAATCACTAGTTTATTTTATAGTGAATAGTGAAGAGAGCAGCAAATAACGACTGATATTATAGCGATTATTCCTAGTATCCTTATTTTTCAAAAGAAAAATTGTGATATCAGCATTGTATGCCTCAAACTTAAGGAGGAATATTTCACATGTCTAAAATTACATTTATCGGAGCAGGTAGTTCCATCTTTGCCAAAAACGTATTGGGTGATTGCATGGGTACCCCGGCCCTTCAAGGCTTTGAATTGGCTCTATACGATATTGATCTTCAGCGTCTTTCAGACTCGGAAAGTATGCTGAATAACATTAAAAGAAGTACAGGAAGCACCTGTACTATAAAGGCCTATTCTGACCGTAAGGAAGCATTGCGGGGCGCTAAGTATGTTGTTAACGCTATTCAGGTTGGCGGTTACGATCCTTGTACGATTACTGATTTTGAGATCCCTAAGAAATATGGCTTGCGTCAAACGATTGCAGATACGGTCGGAATTGGAGGGATTTTCCGCAACCTTCGGACGATTCCGGTCATGCTTGATTTTGCTGATGATATTAGAGAGGTATGCCCGGATGCACTCTTCCTGAACTACACCAATCCTATGGCTGTATTAACGAATGTAATGAACACTTATGGTGGTATTAAGACGATTGGGTTATGCCACAGTGTTCAGGTATGTATCCCGAATTTATTTGACCATCTTGGAATAGATCAATCAGGCGTGCAAGCAAAGATCGCCGGGATCAACCACATGGCATGGCTGCTTGAAGTTACTAAGGACGGGAAAGACTTGTATCCGGAAATCAAACGCCGGGCGAAGGAGAAGCAGTTGGAGTCTCACGGGGACATGGTCCGTTATGAAATGATGCTGAAGTTCGGCTACTATATTACCGAGTCCTCAGAGCATAATGCAGAATACCATCCCTACTTTATCAAACGTAACTATCCAGAACTTATTGAACGGTTTCAAATTCCACTTGATGAATATCCGCGCCGTTGTGTAGATCAAATTAGCGGTTGGGAGAAAATGCGTGATGAACTAGTAAGTAATAAGGTACTTGAACATAATCGCTCGCATGAGTATGCCTCATACATCTTAGAAGCCATTGAAACCAACATACCTTTCAAGATTGGGGGCAATGTTATGAATACAGGATTAATCACGAATCTACCTAAAGAAGCCTGTGTCGAAGTGCCATGTCTTGTGGATAGTACTGGAGTGACACCAACATATGTGGGTGACCTGCCTCCTCAATGTGCGGCTCTCAACCGGACCAATATCAATACCCAGCTTCTGACGATTGAAGCGGCTATGACGGGTAAGAAAGATCATATCTACCATGCAGCAATGCTTGATCCGCATACGGCAGCCGAGCTATCCATGGATGATATTGTGAGTATGTGCGACGAACTGATTGCTGCTCACGGGGATTGGCTTCCTAAGTTCAAATAGGGTACAGCTTATCTTTCCTATGTGTGATTTGTATGATATGGTTTAGGTAACACACGTAGAGAAATGGAGTGTATCAATGAGTAAAGACAGAGTATGGAATAAAGGGAAGCACAACGGCCGCGGTATAGCAGGGGCAAATAAAAAACCGGGAAGTTCAATAGAAGGCAGCAATCCTGAAGCTATAGAAGTTGAGCTTGTGGACAGTAATGCTGGAAATACCGGCAATCCAATTCATAGTGTTCAACGAATGAACCGTGAGAATTGGGTGGTCAGACCTACTAGAGTTATTCCGAAAAAAACAAATAAGGATCCAAATGAATCCTAAGTAAGTTTAACGGCTCTTTCGCTCTGGCGAAGAGTCGTTTTTTGTTAACCGATATACTTTCTATTGACCTCTGCTAGCAAAGATGTGTTAAATAGAATCATAGATGAAATGAGAGGACAGAAATCTAATGGAACAAGCTATGTTTGCAGGGGGCTGCTTTTGGTGTATGGTTACACCGTTTGAGGAGTTACCGGGAATCCATGAAATTGTATCTGGATATACTGGTGGACAAACCGACAACCCCACTTATGAAGAAGTGAAAACAGGGACTACAGGTCATTATGAGGTTGTACAAATCACTTATGATCCCGCGCTTTTCTCCTATGAAAAGCTGCTTGAATTATATTGGCCGCAAATTGATCCAACGGATGCCGGGGGACAATTTCAGGACAGAGGGAGTCAGTACCGAACAGCAATTTTTTACTATACGGAAGAGCAGCGGTTGGCTGCACTTGCCACCAAGGCAGGAGTTACCATCAGTCGCAGATTCTCTAGTCCCATCGTAACGGAGATTCTTCCGGCAACAACCTTTTACCGTGCTGAAGAATATCATCAGGATTATCATAAAAAAAGTCCCAAGCACTATAAGGAAGATCGGGAGCAGTCCGGAAGAGACGCTTTTATAGAGAAAAATTGGTAAGGCATATATGGAGGGAGCAAAAAGAGAAGTGAACCGATTAAAGCATCTTTTATTTGATTTGGACGGTACCTTGACCGACCCCAAAGAGGGAATCACCAAAAGTGTGGAGTATGCCTTGAATAAGTTTGGTGTTCAAATAGAGCACCTTGATCTGCTAATCCCCTATATCGGGCCGCCTTTATATGATTCTTTTATCCAACTTAGTGCTTTCTCTGAAGCCAATGCGCTTCAAGCGGTGGCTTATTACCGTGAGCGTTATCGCGAGCTAGGGATGTTCGAGAACAAAGTCATTGAGGGGATTCCGCAATTACTTGAGGATCTGCAGCGTAAGGGATACCTCATGTATGTTGCTACTTCGAAACCAACGGTTTTTGCGGAGCAGATAATGAAGCATTACAACCTGGATTCTTATTTCCAACATATTGCAGGGAGTAATCTGGATGGCACACGCTCCAAGAAACAAGAAGTTATTCAGTATGTTCTGACCCACAATAATATACCCTCTGAACAGTCGTTAATGATTGGGGATCGGGAGCATGATATTATCGGGGCTAAAGCTTGTGGCGTTGAATCGATTGGCGTAACCTTTGGTTATGGTTCGAAAATGGAGTTGAACAACGCCGGAGCTGATCATATTGCGGATCAAGTAGAGGATATTGGAGTTATTATCTCCCAAATTCAAAGCCAAGACCCTTTAGGGAGGTCTTTCCTTGTCTGAGAACCACGAATTAGAATATTCACAGTCATCTTATGAGACTAGCCTCCAAAGTTTACAAGGAGATTGCGAGAACTGCTTCGGCTTGTGTTGTGCCGCCTTGCCATTCGCATCATCAGCAGACTTCGCGATGGACAAGGATGCTGACCACCCTTGCCACAACATGCAATCGGACTTTCGTTGCGGCATTCACACCACCCTAAGAGAGCGTGGTTTCCGAGGCTGTACAGTATATGACTGCTTTGGTGCGGGTCAAAAGGTTTCCAATATCACTTATGGCGGAAGCGACTGGCGCCAAGTCCCTAAATCCGCTAAGCAAATGTTCGAGGTATTTCGCATTATGCGCCAGCTACATGAACTGCTCCGGTATTTGACCGAAGCGTTAGTGTTGCCTGCTGCCCGCCCAATACATTCAGAGATCAGCTCTGCACTAGAGGATACGGAACGGCTCACTCAGCTTAGCCCCGATGCTATTCTTGAGTTAGACGTTACCGCCCATCGGGCAGAAGTGAACGTACTGCTCCTACGCACAAGTGAGTTGGTCCGAGAAGAGGCCTTGCGCGAGCAAAAAAACTCCAAGAGCCGTACGAAGAAGAACTTCGGCCGTGGAGCAGATCTTATCGGAGCCAAGCTCAAGGGGGCTGACCTGAGAGGCGTCAACCTGCGGGGTGCGTTCCTAATTGCCGCTGACCTAAGGGGCGCTGACCTGAGAGCCGCTGACCTCATTGGTGCTGACTTCCGTGACGCTGACCTGAGAGGGGCCAATCTGGTAGGGAGTATCTTTCTTACCCAGCCCCAACTCAACTCAGCCAAGGGTGATGCTGCCACTAAAGTGCCCTCGACACTCCAACATCCGTCTCACTGGGTTCTCTAAATCTTACCAATGATTAAATTTAATCATTCTGAGGAGGGTAACAAATGAGCAGTCCCTATATCAAACACATGGTCATTTTTAATTTAAAGCATGAGGTTGGATCTGCTGAAGCAGAACGGTTTCTTCAGGAAAGTAAATCGGTTCTCGTCACTATACCTGTTGTCCGTAACTTCGAGGTCCTGCGCCAGATGAGTGTGAAGAACGATTATGATTATGGATTCTCCATGGAATTTGTCAGCTTGGCTGATTATGACACTTATAATAATCACCCTATGCATGTGGAGTATGTACAGGACCGTTGGATGGTAGAGGTAGAGCGTTTCCTAGAGATCGATTTCCAAGAGATCGACGTATAATTGTAGGTTTAAGATAAAGAGGTGGGCCTTAAGGATAAGTCTTCAAGGTGCCCCACCTCTATTTGTCTCTCATTCCGTATAGATCGCTTCATCTATACTCCCCTTACCCACCCGAACCTCAATCCATTCCATGGCAGTAAACGCCCGGATTTCATGGATTACTCCTCGGGCAACTGTGAAAACATCTCCAACCCTTGTAGGATGAACCAAACCATCCAAGATTACTTCTCCACTTCCGGCTAATACAGTCCATATTTTGCTGGAATACCGGCTGCATAACTCTGGCGTATTATGAGCGGGTAGTAGAGTTAATTTAAGCGTAACAACCACATTTTCTTCGTTACCCGTCGTATCCAGAATACAATAGCTTCCCCATTGAGTTTCTCCATATAATGGGGTCGTTGAATGACTTCTTATTATTTCTTTAATTGCGTTCGCTTGAACTTTATTGGCGACAAGAATTCCGTCTGCACTTGCTATCGCAACGATATTGGGTACTCCAATGACGTACAGTGGAACGTCCAATTCATTAATAATATGGGTATTGCTTGTTTCTCCAGATATTCCACCCTTACCTACAACCGGATTCCGGAGCTGTTCTGTTAGGGTATCCCAACTGCCCAGATCTCGCCAATCCCCCTCGTGACGGATAACCGCAAGCTTCGCTGTGCGCTCCACTAACTCTTTATCAAAACTTCGTACAGGTAATTGGGGATACACAGCTATAAATTTATCAAAATCTATGGGTAATCCAATTTGTTTCAGATAGGACAGCATAAATTTAAGGGAGAATGCAAAGACCCCGCAGTTCCATAAGGCATTTTGTTGAATTAGAAGTAGAGCCCGTGCGAGATCAGGCTTTTCTTCAAATCGTTCAACGAGTGTATATTGCGTGGTAGCAGCTAAGCGGGGTAGGATATACCCATACTGATCCGATGGAAATGTGGGTCTTGTCCCAAGCAGCGCGATATCTGCCTGGGAAGCTTTTAAAATTTCGGGAAATGCATGGAAATGTCCAAAAAAGTTATCGTCCGCAAACATATCGGCAGGTGCCACGCAAATCGTATCGTCCAGTTTCGCTTTCCCCCTGGAGTATAGATGAAGGCACCCTAGAGCGGCTGCAGTAAAAGTACCCCGCTTCCAAGGCTCTCCAATCACCGGATAACAATCCTTCGTATATCTTCGGGTTAGACCCATCTGATCCTGATGAGTGATGAATAAAGCTGATTCACCGAGACCTTGCCCAGAGAGCTGACGGCATAACCGTCCAATCATGGATTCCAGCCCACCGTCCGGTGCGGGAAGCAGCTCCAGGAACATCTTTGATCGAATAGGATTTGATAGCGGCCACAAGCGCTGTCCGGAACCACCGCATAGGAATAAGGTATGCACGGATATCTTCCTCCTTAGGGTCTTGATGTACGGGTGTAACCCTTACGCTGATGAAAGGAAAGAGAGCGGTACGTCTTAGACAACTTCGTTGTTTGACCCTTACTTAAGGATGAAGCAGAGGTTTTAAGAGACTTATTCTGTGCGTTTTTTAGAATAACTGCTGAAGGATTCTCACTGTATATATAGTTGGCGTATGTCTCGAATTCTGAGAATCCAAATTGTTGTTTCTTATTAATGCTGCGGAGAATGGCGGTATACCAGGGAAGGCCGTGTTTGGCTTCTATTTTACGTTTTAATTGAGCCAGCTTGTTTCTCTCAAACAGCATGTAATGAGTGACGAAGGATCTGGGGGAAGGGGCTTTGGTACCCAATAATTTGCGGTAGGTACGAAAATACTCAGGCTGACTCCAATTTCGACAGTAGAAAATCGACTTTCCGTTAGAACGAAAACGATGCGGGCGAATCAGAATGGTGTCTGCGTCAATCACTAGGAAATAATTCTCCCGGCAAAGGGTATCCCCATTCATTTTCAGCAACTGCTGGTACAGCCATCCGGAGCGGTTCCATCGGGTCGAGGAATAATGGATATCTTTTTTGGTAAAGGGCAGGAGAGTTGTTTCATCGACAAAAGCACATCCTTTTCGGGAGCAAAGATTCTTTATTCTGCTGTTATTGGGAGAGACAATGTAAATTTTGGTGATAGGATGTTGAACATAACGGCGAAGACTATCAATTACATAAGGAAGTGTGGCTAAATCCTTTTCGATCGCCGGGATTAGGACATCAATAGCTGGGCTGCCAGACGTATGGCCTAAGAAGGTAGCTGACATATATACTCATCTCCAAGCACAAATTCGCATTATGCGTCTGCACTAAGTTATGTGGATTCATTGGCTTATGTACGGGCGAAGGTGACGGGAAAATTATATCTTATGAAGCAGGGCATATGTTTTACTCTTCTGTTCGTAATCTTGCATAGGATGCAGTGACGCTTGGAAATTTGCAAAGTGCTAATGCATCCTATCGGGACAGGAGAGTGCAGTGTGAAGGTGAAAACCGTAAACCCAGTGCAAAGTAAATGGATTAAGACCCAATTGCTGCTTCGCAACAGTTTTATCAAACAATATATACCGGATACCCGTAAATTTAACAGTAAGAACTTGGAACAGATGATCTACAGCTATGGAATGATATATGTAAAACCCGAGCGGGGAACTTACGGAAATGGAGTTATTCGTGCCGAACGAAGGGAGCGATACGGGTTCACCTATCAGCATGAAGAGACCATTAGAAACTTTGACACCTTTGATGCCTTTTATAAGAGTCTTGCGAAGCGCACGGGGGGAAGAAGTTATCTGATACAAAAAGGAATCCATCTCCTGAAGCATAACAATCGTCGGTTCGACATTCGTGTGATGGTTCAATTAAGTCCCAAGGGAGTTTGGGAGGCAACAGGGGTCATTGGCCGTCTAGGACATCCCCGTAAAATTGTCACGAATTATCACAGCGGAGGTAAACCGATGGCTATTGAAAAATTGCTGTCTACCCATCTCTCAGAACGTCAAATAGAACATCTAACCAGAGATTTAAATGAACTGGGAATTCGAATGGCAGCACAGCTTCAGAAAAACTACCCAAGAATAAATAAAATCGGCGTTGATGTTGGGTTAGACCGTACATTTACCCCATGGATCATAGAAGTGAACATGAACCCAGACCCTTATATATTTAATCAGCTTAAGGATAAATCTATGTACAAAAAAGTGATGAGGTATCGTCGATTCTATTTGAAATAGCTTGGACGTAGAAAGCCTGAGAAATCGGGCTTTTTTTGCTGAATCCCAATAGTTAATAGCGTTAATAATTAACTGTATGATTAAAATAAAAAGGTGAATTTTTCCGATTTTTATGGAACATTTTGTTGAATAATCAGACAAACAGGAAGGATACTTAGGGAGCCGTGTTGAATTTTAAAACATTGAATAGATTACCAAATATGAAGTGGTTGTATAGGAGAAAGGGAGTTACATATGATTTCTAGAATTACGAGAATTGTTACTTTGGTATTTACTCTGCTGCTGTGTCTAATGATACCTTCGTATGTGTTGGCTCAGAACGCTTTGCCAAAACATACGGGTTCTTTCTATGTAAACGATTTTGCCAATGTTATTGATCAGAAAACTGAAAATTATATGGTGAACTATGGAATACGGTTGCACAAAGATTCGGGGGCACAAGTCGTATTAGTTACTGTAGAATCTACAGAAGGGACTCCAATTAAAGAATACGCCACGGCGTTATTCAATAGCTGGGGGGTTGGATCCGCTGAGAAAAACAATGGGCTACTCTTATTATTTTCTATTCAGGATGATGACTATTGGGCCGTACAAGGTAAGGGAATAGAGAATTCCTTAAGTAATGACAAAATTTCTAGTATACTATCCCAATCTCTTGAACCCGACTTTGCAGCTAAAAATTACAATAGTGGGGCACGTAAATCTTACGGGGCTTTTATACAAAGTTTGGGAGGAACCTGGGCAGAGCAAGTAAGCTCGAAAAATTATGTGGCAGATAATGCGGGTGTCTTTAAACAGGTTACCAAGGATTATATTAATCAATCCAGCAATCAATATCGAGCAACAACAGGAACTGGTATTTATGTGGTAACGGTGACTAAAAACGGAGAAAAAAACCTCCAGGATTACACCTATAAGAAATTCGGCTCTATGGGTGCAGGACCCAAGGATGTAATGCTGGTTCTAGATATAAACGGAGATCATTATCATGTATTACAGGGGAAAGATATAGATCAGATTCTGACAAATGATAGGATCAGCAACATTCTTGACACGGAGCTTGAGCCGCTTTTTGCTAAAAAACAGTATGCTTCGGGTGCAACTGCGACTACAAATGCATTTTACAGTTTTTTTCTGGCAAGAGCAGATTCCACCCCAATTACAACTGTAAAGGTTCAGAGTTCAACGACTACCGAGCTAAAACAAGAATCAAGTTCATCTGGTCTAACTAAGGGGATCATTATTTTCTCAGGTATCATCTTTATAATAATATGGATTGGAATCGTCTCAGGACGTCGTAACAACAATTTAGGGTTGTATGGAGTTCCGTATAATCCCTACAGTTCCCGAAATATAAGACGTTATGGACCTTGGCAAGGTCAAGTGAATAACGGTTATCGCCGGCGTTGGTATAATCGCAATCGTCATCCTTACCGACATAACACACCATCCATAGAGCAAAATAACTTCTGGGGAAATAGAGGAGACGGGGGTTCAACAAACGGCGGTGGTGCGGGTCGTTACTCCTCAGTTGTTAGCTACCAAGAAGATGACAATGACGGAGGAGCCAGTACCGGAGGGGGCGCCGGTCGCCATTCCTCAGGCGGAAGCAATTACTCTGATGACGATGATTCTTACGGAGGCAACGATGGATCTTCTGGTGGCAATGGCGGCAGCGCTAGCAGCGGTGGAGGAGCAGGAAGACACTCTTAATTAAGGAGGATGTGTATTATGAGTTTTACATCAATCCCTTGGAATTTAGGGAGTTGGAGTAATGACCCCAAATCGGTTCGATTTGAGGGGAATACACTTCTTGTGGAAGCTGCGGAAGGAAGCGATTATTGGGAAAAGACGTTGTACCAATTTCAACATGACAATGGTCACGCTCTTTTAACCCCATGGGAAGATACTGACGGAGTAGAGGTTTCGTTTAAGCTGAATAGCTTAACAGAACTTTATGATCAAGCTGGAATAATGCTATGGTACAGTCCAACCCAGTGGATTAAGGCCGGTATCGAAATGAATGATGACATCCCTCATCTAGGGGCTGTAGTCACTAATGAATACTCCGACTGGTCTTTATCCCCGGTTCCCGATTGGGCAGGTGGAATGGTTACGCTTCGCGCTTCCCGACTCAATGATGCTGTAATCATACGTGCCCGGACTGAAGAGCATCCTTGGCGGACAATCCGTGTGGCACGGTTTCCCTTTACTTCTGGCAAAAAGGCGGGTCCCTTCCTATGTGCACCTACACGATCCAGGTTTCAAGTCGCCTTTAGTCATTGGTTAAGTACCAAACCAGATGAGGACCTACATATCGATCCGCCGATTGTTAATTTGAACGACTGATTCATATGTAAAGGCTGAGGTGGCAGGATAATCCTGTCGCCTTTTTGCTGTTGAATTATAGTATTTTCAATGGAGCATAAAAATTGTCAGAAGGTAAAATGTGTTGAACTCTCTCATTCTAGGGTATATCACTTATAACTTCATAATATTT
Source organism: Paenibacillus wynnii (assembly GCF_000757885.1). NCBI lineage: Bacteria > Bacillati > Bacillota > Bacilli > Caryophanales > Paenibacillaceae > Paenibacillus > Paenibacillus wynnii. The sequence continues at coordinate 891,607 of NZ_JQCR01000003.1, forward strand.
TTGTATTTAAATCACTTCATATATGACCTAAGGAGGACAAACCATGCAATGGAGAGGCAGAAAAGGCAGTAATAACGTAGAAGATCGAAGAGGCATGGGCGGAGGCGGTAAAACGTTAGTGGGTGGGGGCATCGGCAGTATCATTATCTTTCTGATCGTAACTCTGCTCGGCGGTAATCCGGGTGACCTGTTGGGCACTACAACTTCTAATACAACATCAAACACTTCATATACAGAGACTGCTCAAGAGAAAGAACTTGCTGATTTTGTATCTGTTGTACTGGCTGATACTGAGGAAGTATGGACAGATATTTTTAAACAGCAAAATAAGGTCTATGAAAATCCAAAGCTTGTACTATATACAGACAGTGTGGAGTCAGCTTGCGGTGTAGCAGGTTCATCAGTCGGTCCCTTTTATTGTCCAGGTGATCACAAGCTGTACATTGACCTAAGTTTCTATGAAGAGCTTCAGCAAAAATTTAAATCCCCCGGTGATTTTGCCATGGCTTATGTAATAGCCCACGAGGTGGGACACCATGTGCAGACGCTGCTCGGAACGACGGAGAAGATTATGCCTTTAAGTCAAAAGCTTAGCAAAGAGGAGTTCAATAAATATTTGGTCCGTTTTGAGCTGCAGGCCGATTATTTGGCCGGTGTATGGGCTAATCACGCGCAGGATATGAATGTACTGGAAGAGGGCGATTTAGAAGAAGCCTTAACAGCTGCAAGTGCTGTCGGAGATGACAGTATCCAGAAACAAGCCCAAGGGTATGTTGTGCCTGAAAGCTTCACACATGGTACATCCGAGCAGAGAAAGCAATGGTTCTATAAAGGGTTCAAATCCGGAACAATAGAAGGTGGAGATACCTTCAGTGCAGCTTCAGGTTTCTAACCCCGTTAATAATTACCCGTTAATAATTATCTGTAATGATATATCCATCTCCCCCTTGGATCTCTCGGAATCCAGCCATCAGCCGTTCCTGAAACTTTAAGGGCTGATGGCTGGCCATGATCAGGATATTCTGATGATCGTTGGCCCCTTCTGCCGGAAGGGCAAAAGATTTTAGATAGGGAAAAACCTCTCTAAGAGTCGTATGAATGGCATTGATTAAAGTGTCATTCTCACTTTTCCCAATCGCATTCATGATGAGAGATCCTTGGGGGTTAAGCTTTTCAGTGATCGTTGTGAAGAATTCTCTAGATATTAAATGTTTGGGAGTTCCTTTGCTGTTAAAGGCGTCTAAAACTACATAATCATAAACCTCATCGTCCTCACCTTCGAGAATAGACCGGCCATCTCCTACAGTCACATTGTCTAGTTGATAATCAAAAAACCTTCGGCTTAACTCCACGACCTCAGGGTCGAGTTCCGCGATTGTAAAAATTTTATCCGCAAAATATCCTGCAATTGTTCCTATACCATGCCCAATCACAAAGACATTTTCAAACTCAGGGTTATTAGACTTTAGAAGGTGGATGATCGCCCGAGGATACTCTAGAACAATACGATCCGGATTCTCCAAGTCCAGTGCCCCTTGTACAGCCTCGTTAGAAAACTGTAAGACTCTAAATTTTCCCTTCTCACCATACAGATGGTTCGTTTCGAATACAGTGATTTCATGATTGAAATTTTTATTTGTATGTAAATATTTCAAAGTGTTATTCTCCTTCGTTCAAGTTATAAGTGTATTTTGTACACCTATCTCCGCACATTAGTTCCTTCAAGCGACTATAGTTGCACTTTCTGCACTTATATATGAAGCTATAGTGATTTTTGGGCCAATATTTGCAAAATAAGTGCAATAAATACAATTAAATAGCTTCTCTATCACATTGTTAGGCAAATAGCTGCATAAAGTGCAACTAACAAAGAAAAAACTTTATTTAAAATTCAAACCGTATTGTCCATTCAGACGTTTACCTATAATAATAGACCCATTAAATAGGAGGTTATTGTAGATGAAGAAGTATGGACGGTTACTATTATCTGTTTCGCTGGCGATGGTGATGCTTCTACCGGCAGCATTATCCTCGGCGGCAGAAGTCAGTACGGGACAGGCAGGAAGCACCACCGTTAAGACAGATGGCCAGACAACCTTCGAGCTAGGGCTTCTCACGGGAGATGGAAGCGGTGTGAATGCTCAATATTTGTCCAAATCATCAACTCGTATTCAGGCTGCAATTATTTCGCTCAGGCTCCAGGGCAAGCTCGATGAAGCTATCGCATACACCGGAAAGAATAACTTTGTTGATTCCAATCTGGTGGGTAAAAGCAATCAAGCCATCCTTGCTTATCTGCACAGTCACCCCGAATACGGCTGGAACGGTGCAGGCGCTAACCGCTTTGATCCCTTAGCCATCATTAGTTCGCAGGCAGCTATACAAAGTACTCCTAGAAGTTTTAGGTTTTGATAAATCCAATAAGGACTTTATCTTTAAGGATACCGAGTCGTTCGCGGCAGGTAAAGGCCTAATGCAAATTGCCGGGCTCCCCAAATTAACGAATGCTCATATCGCTACGGCATTGGTTGAGAGCTTATCCGCCCAAATGCTTGAAGGTCATACTCTATTTGGTGTGTTAGGGATGAGATACGGCATTCGGCTACAGCGGAGGATAAATCCTTTAACAGTGACCTTATGGGCAAGGATGAATCCAAAACGTTTGCCTTCGACAAGCAGGGTGAATTTAGTTACTTCTGTATCCCTCATCCGGGCATGAAAGGTTCGATTACTGTTAAGGCCGACTAAAGAGGTAAGTGCTTTCTCATCGGCAGGGGAGCCGTTAGTGGTTCCCCTGCTTTTACCTTGCGTTCTCGCCAAATTGCTCTATTTCTATTATGATTAGTACGGGTTCCCATCCTAAGTCGACCTGGAGGCATCGTCCACATGCATAATCTATCGGATTATGAATTGATGCTGCTTGCTGCTTGTGAAGCGAAAGCGGCAGGAAGCATTATCCGTCTTATACGACCGATACGCTGGGTTGGTAGGGCTGGTGCCCTATCAACCTGAGGAGCTGGAAAGCATTCCGGACCTGGACTTCGATAAGATCGGGATCACCCTTGAGCCTGACGATAAAGGAGATCAACCGAGAGGGCAGAAGATGTTTGGCTCGGTATAAGATAATGAGCTAATGACAAAATTAAATAGAAGAGGGGTGTTTCTTGATGACAAATCGTAGAGTAAATCCTAAGGTTGAAGAATTTTTAAGTAAAGCTAAAAAGTGGAAAGAAGAATATGAGACGTTGAGAAATATCGTTCTTGACTGTGAACTAACCGAAGAATTCAAGTGGATGCATCCTTGTTACACTTATGATACAAAAAACATCCTTTTAATACATGGATTTAAAGAATATTGTGCGATTCTGTTTCACAAAGGTGCCTTGTTAAAGGATGCTCAGGGAATTCTAATCCAACAAACGGAGAATGTACAGGCGGCGCGCCAGATTCGGTTTACCAACGTTCAAGAAATAGTTGAAATGGAAACTCTCTTGAAAGCCTATATTTATGAAGCCATTGAAGTTGAAAAAGCTGGTTTGGAAGTGAATTTTAAAAAGACGACAGAATTCATAATACCTGAAGAACTTCAAAATAAATTGAATGCTATCCCTGCCTTGAAAACTGCTTTTGAAGCATTGACGCCGGGACGGCAAAGAGCATACCTTCATTATTTTTCTGAACCTAAACAATCCAAAACAAGAGAGTCAAGGATTGATAAGTATATGCCGCAAATTCTGGATGGAAAGGGATTAAATGATTAGCGGATAAAATATCGCTGTGATTCGCATAATAGGAACGGCGTGCCATAAGACAAAGGAGGAACTACATTGAATCAGAATCCAGGCGGTAAGCCTCCAACAAAAGCAGAACAAGCCTTGAATTCAGTAGAAACAGCTCACCGCTCTGTCCGTGCAGCGGAAGAGCATCCTTCGAGCGAGTTGATTACTCAGGCCGACCGTTCCATTAGACATGCTCAAGCTGCAGTAGATCAATCTGATGTTAGCGGCTCGTTAGAAGCAGCACAGCTTGCAAAAGAACAACTCCGTAAGGATGAAGAAACCCTGGACGGAAAATAAACCGTTTCAAGAATAAAAGCGTCTGAGCCCTATCTACTCGGGGCTAAGACGCTTTTTTGTTCTACTTATTTTTTTGAGAATTTTCATCAACGGATGTACGATCATCCCCAGCCTCATGTACTGGAAGCATGCTTGGGTGTGGATGAATACCCGTATCTTCGTATTTTGTTTTTGGATCATTGTCAGTTTCATCAGGTGTGTGGTCATGCGGCATCAGTAAATCCCCCTTTCTGCAGTAGAGTGTGAATTTGGAGCTTCAATTATACGTTTATATTTTTATGTGAACCCTTTTAATCGGAAGAGGATAATTACGGTACATGGGCTCATGATAACTGCTTTACTTGTTCTATTGTCTAATGCTTCAGCAGCAGGAGCACTCATTACGGCCCTCGGTATTGCAATTGTCTCCTACGTGCTTGGTGATCTTATGATCCTGCCACAATCCACCAACTTGTTTGCGACTGCTCTGGATGGAGTACTTGTATTCCTAGTTTTATGGTTTGTTAGTATATCGGCAGATTGGACGATGTCCTTCGTCGATATCCTAATTATTACAGCGTTGGCTGGTGTTTTTGAATATTTCTTTCACATGTGGCTACGACGCGTTCCTGCCAGAGTTTAAAGCACTTAAGTCTGTAAAAGCTAAAAAGGAAGCCAGTCCCCGGTTTTTGGAGACTGGCTTCCTTTCGTCTTTGATTCCTAGCAGCTTAATCGAAATATTCATTAAATAACAACCGAAGGTGGGAGACAAAGACCTATCTCTTTGAAGAGATTACGGATTTCAGCTCCTTTGGAAAGGTTGATCTTAATTTCTTTCATGGCTGCACTTTTAACAAGTTCCATAACTTTTTCTTCTGAGCCGTCTTTCTCAACGACCTTATCGTTTCCTTCTTTATTCAGAACCCAGAAGATATAATTCAGGCCTGGATCTTCTTCTGGGAAACTAAATACAATGACAAGATGGACATCAAAATGATTGTCAAAAAACTGCATTACCCCGCGGATATAATTATCCTCATTTTTCTTTGAAGAAAGCGAAACTCGTAATGAATTTTGGATTCCTATCCGCTCTATCTCATCTAAAATATACTCAATAAACAGCTTCACATGGATTAGTCCTTTCCTTTAATGCTGAGGTTAATAGATTATTGATTTCAATATTCCCCAAAAGATGACTATCTAATACAAAGGTCTTGAGTATAAGGATAACAAGGGAGGGACAATCTAACGGGGACATTTGGTGTGAATTAAAGGAGGCTACTTAAGCAATGGCTGAGCATACATCGGGTAAAACCATCGTGGCAATTGGATCAATCCCATTGATTATGACGCTGGGAAATTCCATGCTCATCCCAGTTTTGCCTAAAATGAAATCGGAACTTCATCTCTCTTCGTTTCAGGTAAGTATGACTATTACCATATTTTCACTTGTTGCAGCTTTTTCCATACCCATTTTGGGTTACTTATCTGACCGTTTTTCACGTAAAGCCGTTATTATTCCTGCGTTAATTCTTTATGGATTAGGTGGCCTATTAGCTGGGTTCGCCGCGGCTACTTTTGCAAATGCTTATACTTGGATTCTCGTGGGTCGAACTTTGCAAGGGATTGGAGCAGCAGGAACAGCCCCAATCGCAATGGCTTTGGCGGGGGATCTTTTCAAAGGGGCAGAGGAGAGCAAGGTATTGGGGCTTGTTGAAGCTTCTAATGGATTTGGTAAGGTTATCTCGCCCATATTAGGATCTTTGATTGCATTAATCGTCTGGTACGGAGCGTTTTTCGCTTTTCCATTAGTTGTTCTAATTTCCATAGGTTTGACTTGGTTCTTTATCAAGGAAAAGAAAAAAGATAAAGAACCGCCAGGTTTAAAAAAGTACATTTCAGGATTAATGAGTGCTTTCAAGGAACAGGGCAGATGGCTTTTTACAGCGTATTTAGCAGGAGCTACTTGTTTGTTTACCTTGTTCGGGATTCTCTTTTATTTATCGGAAATACTGGAAAAAACCCATAACATAACAGGAGTAATGAAGGGATTAATGTTGGCCATTCCTTTATTAGTCATGTGTACTACGTCTTATATAACCGGTGCGAAAATAGGTAAAAATAAGAAGTTAATGAAAAAGCTGATTGTGCTGGGTTTTACCTTAATGACCATCTCTTACGGGATACTTTCGTTTGTAAACAACCTAACATTATTCATATCCGTTCTGGCATTGAGCAGTCTGGGTACGGGGTTTATCCTTCCTTGTATCAACAGCTTTATCACAGGTGCTGTAGGTAAAGAGCGGCGTGGATTTGTTACTTCACTATATGGTTCGGTACGGTTCTTAGGAGTTGCGATTGGACCTCCCCTGTTTGGCTGGTTGATGGAGTGGTCCAAAGTTGGGATGTTTCTATCCCTTGCTGGATTTACATTTATCGTTGGACTGCTCGCATTGCTGATGATTCGAGTTGGCAATACTCCGGATGAGGAATCCTCGGGGAAAGAAGGAAAGAAAGGGAAGAGGCCAGTACACGTATTAGAGACGGCCCCCGGCAGATAATAACCTAGTCCAAGCTATTTTTTACGCCAAGCTAAAGAGTATACAGGGGTTTCCCTATGAAAGGGCGGGTTGTAGATCCAGGTGACAATCCGCGTAGACACCCATTGGCAGATGACAGCAAGGATAATGATCTTCCAATCAATAACATATGCTGCTAGCAAAAAGATAAATCCGTTCATCCAAAATAACGTTTTGCCCGGGTTGATGCGTTTGTACTTATAAATGGCTAAAGCAACATAACCAATGCCTCCATTTGAAACGCGTTGACTCAGGAGAATGGAGATACCCGCACCTAACAGGATCGAGCCTGCAAGCAGATCTACCCAAATATTTGAAAAGGGCGATTCGAACAATACATCTAACACATTTACGGAAACAGACGTGACGGTTATGACCATAATTGTGCCTAGTGCGCTGATTTTCCCAAGATATTGTACTGTAAAAAGTAAAAACATTATGTTCATAAGCCATAACCCGAGGCTCATTGGTAAATGAATCCAATAGTTAAGCAGTACCGCCAGACCTGCAGCTCCCCCGGAGGGTATTGAATGAGGGAACAGAAAGACGGCCATTCCGAACCCTTGCACAACTGAGCCTGTGAATATTAGTGAACCCTTTTTCAATAGACGGCTAAGAAAGTACAACTTATAATTGCCATGACTCGTTTTCACAGGTATCACCCTAAGTGGAAATGTAATGGTATGCTAGTCCTCTTATAGTCTATGCTCGTCAGCATGGAGAATGACATCTATATATAATCATGTGAATTCAAAAAACAAAAAGACACTCACACCTTGTTTTTTATGTGGAGTGTCTTTTAAATTTAGTTTATTTTTGGAACAGCGTTAAAGGCATACTCCAAATCGTCCTCGTTCGTATGGTTAGGTAGGAATTTGCCGGGAGTCCAATAATATGGTTTAATATTTGGTTCACGATAGAACTGAAAGCGGGTTTGTCTTTCTGCCTCGGTCTGGACAAAGTAATGGGAACTAGCATCTGAATAGAGGTATCAAATAGCAGCTCTGTGGTCCGAAACAACCCGTTAAATAAACCAAACATGAATCCGATGCTTCCTCCGATTAGAAAACCGATGGATGCACGCCACAGACTAACCCATACGTGGTGAAACAGTTCACCTGATCGCATCAGTTCTACAGTAGCAAAGTAGACATCCGAAGGTGCAGGGGGATATGGGTTGATAGAAAGCCTGTTTTGGTAGTAATCTGCCATCCAATTAATAGAACTGCCGGTATACCCCAGGGCAACAATTTATAAATGAAGTTGGATACTGAATTCTTCAACTTCCTTCATTCCTTTTATTTCAATTTGTGGACTCGATCTTCGATATTCACTTTTTTCGGGATGATCTTCAGTTCATAGAAAATGTCCGCAATCTTCTGCTGTTCACTGATTATCTCCGCATCGATCTCTACCAAACCATAGACTCTTCTGTTCACAGCCAACTCCATAGAAGCCGAGAATAATACATCGTGGTTACCGCCTAGGACTAGGACTATTCCTCACCCTCGAAAACAAACGTATTTCCCGTTTTTCTTTTGTCGCCCCCCTTTAAAACATAGCCTTCTAAAGCTCTGTGTTCTAATTTATTTTATCCGGTCACCTCTTCTATAGATCTGGAAAATAATCCATATTCAGTGGTGGCTTGAAACTCCTAGGTGGAGTATAAAGAATCATCATTTCTACGCAAAATGCGGGTATAGCAAAGTAGGAGAACACGACGATGATTTTGTATTTGAGAAGCAGATAGCTCCTCAGTCCATTTAATCCAATGAGGCCAGTGCAAGCAGTAGTATACTGAAACACGCTACCCCGAGTAAAAAAGGTGAAATACGGCTGTTCTGCTCCTTAGGTAGTTCCTCTTTAAGGACATTTAGCAAGATCCCGCCTGCAAGAAAGGCAAATATGGAGGCTGTTACGGACTTATCAACGTGTCTAACTAATCCTAGTGCCCAACCGCAGAGCACAGCGACTGCTAAGATCCATCGGCCTTTTCTGTCATAGCTTTCTTTGTGTGAGGATCTCAGTGAGTGGTCATTGACCATAAAATGCAAGGTCATAGCAACCGTAAACAGCAGCACATTTGAAATACCATCATCCATGCGATCCTGTAAAAGATAACCGATCAATAAATTGTAAAAGAAAAAGGAACCCATATGAACCCAGAAAGCTCCGTCAGATTGCGCCTTTGTCTTTACTAACCACTCTAAAGAATAAAACAACACAAGCCCAATCATTGCAATAAGGTAGATATGATATTCAAAGTAATTTAATATCTTAGGCAAGCCTTGATTAAGAACCTTCTGATTTCGTTCAAGTTCAGGCATGATATGAATAAAAACATATGCGACAGAGATTCCTCCGGCAGCAGAGAGTACCCAACTTCTAGGATTCGTACGAATAAATCGCATGCTCTTGGTGAATATGTGGGCGCAAGCTATAAGGACCGCCATAGTGAGGGTTAGCCAGGTCATAAATTGTCCCTCCATATATAATATAATTCCCATTATTAACATGGAGTAGCGGGTTACATACTCATGTTTTAGATGCGATAATAATCGATTGAACGAAAAAGAGGTTGACCAATATTTGGTCAACCTCTTTCTTGGGTAATGCCAGTTAGAGAATTTAAGAAGAAGTTAGAACTGAGCTGCAAGGGCCTTCGCTTTAACAATTGCATTCTCTTTAATAGTTTGAGCTTGGTCTGGAGCAGCAGCCATACCTTCTACAAATATTCCTTCAAATGACGGAATACCGAAGAATTGTGAAATTTTCTTCAGGTAACTAAACCCGCTTTCAAATGAAGCCGCTGGACCTTCGGAGTAAATTCCGCCGCTAGCTTGGATATGTAAACCTTTTTTATCCGTTAACAGACCAACTGGACCCGTCTCTGTGTATTTAAAGGATTTACCAACTACAGAAATAGCATCAATATATGCTTTCATAACAGGAGGGAAGGAGAAGTTCCACATAGGAGAAACAAAAACATATTTATCCGCAGCCACGAACTGATCCACGATTTCACCTAGGCGTACAACCTTCGCTTGTTCCACATCAGACAGCTGGTCAAAACCGCTTCCTGATTGCAGTTTACCCCAACCGCTGAATACATCAGCATCAATTGCAGGAATATCCAGTTTGTACAAATCCAGATGAATAACCTCATCGGATGGGTTGGCGTTACGGTAGGCTTCAACAAACTCTTTACCTACCGCGAGGCTAAACGAGGTATGGTGATCATGCGGGTGAGCCGTAATATAAAGTACAGTAGACATTATTGAATCTTCCCTTCTATTTTGAAATGGTTTCACCTTATTATAACAAATATAAAGTAAATATCAAATACTTAATCACTTACATATAGTTATATTATTTAGAGTGACTAAAACTACATACAATATTCCCTAAATAAGAGTTATACATTCTCATGCCTTTAGTAGTTTGTTTCAATATAGGGAGTTCCCTCATTCGCAGTTAGGAAAGTCCTAATGGGGGGAAAACTGCAGTTTCCCTGTGCTATACTGAAAAAAAAAGCAGTAAAGAGAGGATGAAGTCTAGGTGGCAGGACCATCTTTGCGCCAGTTGCACGCTCATCATGCCATTCATCAAGGAGGGCTCACCGGTGCTATTGCATTAACAGAGAAAATGGAAGAACTTATGAGGGAGAAGGCGTTCGAGGAGGCTCGACAGGAAGCAGGCCAATTAATTGAGTATTGGGAAACACGGATACTTAGCCATGCCGACGCCGAAGAAGAGGGGTTTTACCAGGAAATCGTGGAGAAAAATCCAAACTTGAGGGATGCTGTCGTAAAACTTATACATGAGCATGATTTACTAAGAATTATAGTTAAGAACGTCTTGTTCGTGGAAGCTTTATGATGAATAAATCAGAACTGCGGTTTACTAAACCCGCCATACGGATTCTAGAAAATGAACATCGTTACTTAAGTTATCTAATGGAAGAATGGCATGCAATCGTACTCCTGTTTGAAAGAGAAAAAATGAGTCTGGAAGAAGGTCGTAGACAACTTGATAAGCTGAGAACACAGATTACGAATTTTATGAAGCCGTTAAAGAAACATACTGACAAAGAGGACAGGTATTTTCTCCCGTTACTAGGAAACTACATCGGTTTAGAACAGGGGCCGATTGTCGGCATTCAAGAGGAACATCGCGAAATTGATGGATATATCGGTCACTTTCTCCATTACACAGAGGGAAATACAGATCTTCTTTCGCTGGGTGAAATCCAAGCGGCTGTCAAAGATGCCGGAGAGGCATTTGAAGTTCTGACTGTACATTTTATGAAAGAGGAAAACGTGCTTTTTGAGATGGCGGAAACACAAATAACTGAAGCTGATCATAAAAAGTTATCCGAAAAATTGAACACACTCATTACTTGAGTAAAACAAGAGGTTATGCATAAATAAAGTGTTCCACTAATAAAGTCGTTGCTTCAATATCCGGATTGGAATTATCGATATAAGCCACATTTGAGGCAGGAATAGGCCAGTGAACGTTCCGACTCCCGAGTGAAGCGCGGAATTGGCCCCAATGCTGCATTTTCCAATCATCCAAAGCCGAATGTCTTCCCTGAATCCGGTGGTGATACAGCTCCTCATTCGCCAGTTCTACTAGGACAACCTTGACCTCGACATCCAATAAGGAACGGCCAATACGGGATAGTTCACTCTCAATCCAACCGGTGTTGGAGGCTTCCTTTGTGAAAGGTCCAACCACGAATACATCCGTATTCAAACCGATATTGTCCAGCGCAGCATCCATCGTGATTCTGTAGCCAAGGTCACGGCAAAGCTTTTTATATTCTACAGAGTCTCTGTCCGTGATGTCCAATCCATGCATCGTCATAATGACGTCCGCTGCGGGACGCAGAAGTATATCCATATCGAAGAAAGCAGCTTTCCGTCGGGAAGCGACCGCTTTAGCCAGAGTGGTTTTCCCTGCACCCGCGGGTCCCAGGAAGAATACAAGTTTATTCATGATTATTTCTCCTTGAAATAGTAGACTTTGAAAACAGAAGTGAATGGCGTCACAAGTGACCTATTGTAACTCGAATCTTTGTCTAGTTCTCTAAGTAACGGTATAGTGTAGACTTACTAATTCCGGTTTCTTCTTTAATTTCTGCCAGACTAAAGTTTTTACTCTGATACATAATAACCGCTCTTTTTACATTCTCATCCGCTTTCCGAGGTCGTCCGGGAACGTGACCCTTTTGTTTGGCTTCGGAAAGTCCTCTTTTTGTGTTCTCACTGATCACATCACTTTGAAAATCCACTAAATGTTTTACAATATCATTAAATGAATACCCTTCAGACTTACTGGTATCAATTCCTTCGGCTATAGAATGAATATATGCTTGTTGGTTGTTCAATACTTCTAAAAGCTCAACAAGATGACGTGTGGAATCGGCTAATGCAAAAAGCTTAGTGACAATTACTTTATCCCCCGGCTTCAAATGTATCATCATCTCATCAAGTTTGACTCTTCGTTTAGCAGATGAATGATCTTCTGTAATGATGCAATCACATGGAAATGTTGAAAGCTGACTGATTTGATTCTCGTAGTGTGGATCATCCTCGTAAGGTCTCATATATCCGATAAACATAACAAACGCTCCTAACCCATCATTCTTTTCTAAGTAAGCACAGCGTAATCATACCACAAATTAAAATGCACCAAAAAGGTTCCATTTAGGGATGTTTGATGGTAGACTTACTTTTAGAAAAGACGGACTTCATTTTTATGAAAGATAAAGTGCCGCAAAAGATACGAGGTGGGAGTTACATTGATTGAGAATTTAAAAAGAGAGTGGTTTTTTAATGTGAAGGGAGATGTTCTTGCGGGCATAGTGGTTGCCTTAGCGCTGATTCCAGAGGCCATAGCTTTTTCCATTATTGCTGGAGTCGATCCCATGGTGGGATTGTATGCATCCTTTTGTATTGCTGTCATTATAGCTTTTATTGGTGGGCGTCCAGGTATGATATCCGCAGCTACAGGCGCGATGGCACTTGTCATGGTACCCTTGGTTAGAGAGCACGGATTGAATTATTTGTTGGCCGCTACAATATTGACAGGTGTTATTCAAGCCTTGTTTGGTGTTTTGAAGATTGCTAAGTTGATGAAGTTCATCCCTAGAGCCGTTATGATCGGCTTTGTGAATTCTTTGGCGATCTTAATATTTATGGCCCAAGTACCACATTTCTGGGGAATATCTACTATGACCTATGTTTTTGTAGCCATTACTTTACTTATAGTGTATGTAATACCTTTGTTTTTCAAAGCAATACCCGCACCGTTGATAGCGATTGTTGTATTAACAAGTGTGGTAATCTATTCAGGTCTTGATCTTAGCACTGTAGGAGATCTGGGTAATATTACAAAGACATTGCCGTCATTTCTAATCCCAGATGTTCCTTTTAACATGGAGACTCTGCAGATTATTTTCCCCTTTTCTATAGCACTAGCTATTGTGGGTCTGCTGGAATCCTTACTCACTGCAACGATTGTGGATGATATGACAGGCACCGAAAGCAACAAAAACCGGGAAGCTAGAGGACAAGGGATTGCCAATATCATTAATGGATTTTTTGGCGGTATGGCCGGTTGTGCAATGATTGGGCAGTCTGTCATTAATGTGAAGTCAGGTGGACGAGGCAGAATATCTACTCTGGTTGCCGGATTATTCCTAATATTCCTCATCATTGTGCTAGGTGATCTCGTTGTGCAAATACCTATGCCTGTATTGGTAGGAATTATGATTATGGTCTCTGTGGGCACCTTCGATTGGTCTTCGTTCACGTATCTAAGAAAAGCTCCGAAGGCAGATGCACTAGTGATGCTGGTTACAGTAATTATCGTTGTTGTTACGCATGATTTGTCTAAAGGAGTAATTGCAGGTGTAATCCTCAGTGCGATCTTCTTTGTATCCAAAATCTCAAATATCGAGGTTCATCAGCGTCTTGAGAATAATAGAACCCTATTTGAAGTGGAAGGCCAGTTGTTTTTTGCTTCCGTAGAAGGCTTCGTAGATGCATTTGATTTCTCAGTAAGCGATAAAGACATTGTTATTGATTTCTCCAGTTCACATATATGGGATGATTCTGCTGTAGGAGCGATCGATAAAGTGGTCATCAAATACCGAGAGAACAATAACCTTGTTAAGATTAAAGGATTAAACTCTTCAAGTAAAAAGATTGTAGATAAATTAGCAGTATATAATGATGTAAATGCTACATTAAGTGCACATTAATCTATTTCAGGAGTGAATGATATGTATAATCGTATCTTGTTAGCCGTTGATGGATCTGAGAATTCGGTGCGCGCCACCAAAGAGGCCGTTAAAATAGGTTCTTCATCACCTAATTGTAAATTTGAAGTGATCAGTGTTGCGGATTTCTCCAAAGCAAAAATTGAAATTTTACATGCTCAAGGCAAAGAAGAACTGGAACTGAAAAGACGTGAAAAACTGGCTCCCATTGAACAAATCCTTAAGCAGGGAAACATATCCTACAAGGTTAAGATTCTCCACGGTGAACCCGGACCCACGATTATTGACTACGCTAACAAAGAGAAGGTTGAGCTAGTGATCATTGGAAGCAGAGGACTTAACTCACTGCAGGAAATGGTTCTGGGTAGTGTTAGCCATAAGGTTGTTAAGAGAGTACACTGTCCGGTTCTTATCGTAAAATAATTATTATAAAACTGAATACCAAAGAAAAATCCAACCTTCAATAGGTTGGATTTTTTATCTAGGCCGGTTGATTTAGCAGTTCCGCAACAATCATCTCTAGCACAATTGTTTCACGTTCTACGGAAAATCCCATAGAAGCTTCCTGATTGGTAATGACTTGTCGGTTGTGACGAATCGCTTCATGAATATCTATCCATACTGCGGACATTCCATTTGTGATTTCATAATCTTCTAATTGGGCTTCTCCCAGCTGCTCATGTATCGAACAAAAGAAATAATAGGAGAACATATGAATAAGATCGAAGTCAGTCTTATAATGAGGTCTATATTCCTCGATGTATCCGAGCTCGCTGATTATTTCCACTTGGCTGGCCCCTGTCTCCTCAGCCATTTCTCTACGTAAGCCGCTGATCAAATCCTCATTCAACTCAATCCCGCCGCCCGGAAAGCTATAATCATTGTACCTCTTGGTATAGAGAAGGAGGATTTTCGAATCTTTCATAACGATAGCCCTAGCTGCTTTACGTTCGAATATTCTCCCTTCCAGACTTTTAACATCCTCATGTATCATTTTTCGAATAAGTTTCATTGAAGTTGAATTCCTTTACTTGTTAGTTAAATTAGTTGATTTGTGCAATAGAAAATAACATCTTATAGCCATTATACTGGGTAGGAACTACTTTTGGAACAGCGGATCAATTTGTTTTTCGAGTGAATGATTACTATCTGGGTTTAATTGACTGGCAGGACCCTAAGGATCCAATTCGGAAGTTAATTATACCTAACGAAGGCGAACTGCTGGAGTATGGACGGTGGGATGCTTCTGATGAAGATACGAATTATGTTGTGCCAGGCTGCCAGCATAAATACAGAACGACAGCACTTCTAATTGTATCTGAAATTTGTGGAGCCTACTGCCGGTATTGTTTTCGCAAACGTTTATTCCGCAATGATGTGAAAGAAGCAGTCTCTGATGTTAATATGGGCATAGACTATATTGCAAGAAATCCCGAGATCAATAATGTGCTTCTTACGGGTGGGGATAGCCTGATTCTCAGCACTTCTAAGCTCCGCACAATTATCGAAAGCCTCAGAAAGATTGATCATGTCAAAATCATTCGATTGGGTTCTAAAATAACTGTCTTCAATCCGATGCGTATTTATGAAGACCAAGAATTACTGGATCTTATTCGTACTTATTCTACGGAAGAGAAACGAATCTATGTAATGGCACACATTAATCATCCCCGTGAAATAACGCCCGAAGCTATAAAAGGGTTCAAAGCATTACATGATGCTGGAGCGATCGTTGTAAATCAGACGCCAATCCTTAAAGGTATTAATGATGATCCCCTTGTTTTGGGGGAACTGCTTGACCGTCTCTCTTGGGCCGGGGTCACACCTTATTATTTCTTTGTAAATCGTCCGATTGCTGGCAATCGAGATTTCACTCTACCTTTAGAACGTGTATACCAGATCGTTGAGGAAGCAAAAGCAAGAACCTCTGGATTAGGTAAAAGAGTTCGTTTATCCATGAGCCATTCGTCCGGAAAAATTGAAATATTAGCTATTGAAAATAGAAAGGCTTATCTCAAGTACCATCAGTCCAGAGATAATGAATATGGTAAATTCATGATATTAGATTGCCCTAAGGATGCAGAATGGTTCGATGACCTGCCGGGAAATGAACAGTATTGGACCAAACCTGTGAAAAAGGATCAAGCCATACTCACCGTTAATGATTTATCGTTAGTGAGAGATGTGTGTATAGTCAGCCGAAACAAATGATCACATGGAGTCGTTACACTCCCATGTGGTCTTTTTTTTATGTATGAGCATGCCTGAATAAAAAAACCAGAGAAATGTGTTTAATCGACATGTAATTCCGGAATGTTAGGACACAGCATAGCATAATCTTAAGTAATTCCGTTTACTGTGAGCTTTCTTTGCAGTACAAGAGGTTACAAGAAGTGGCTCACACTTGTTCTACTGCATGGGAAGGAGAAAACGCACTATGGAAGATTTGCTCAATAAACTAAATGAGCAGAATGAACTGACTAAAATTGAAATTGTCTATTTCCTCCAACATCTGACTCTTGAACTCCAAAAGCGGTTGTTTCACTTGGCGGTAGAAACACGAAAGAAGCACTATAATGAAAGCGTTTACCTGCGTGGCCTGATTGAATTTTCAAACTACTGTAAACAGGACTGCATGTATTGTGGCTTACGCAGATCCAATCCAGAGGTGGATCGTTATCGACTGACTGAGGAAGAGATTCTTGAATGTGCTGCAGAGGGATACAATCTCGGGTATCGTTCATTTGTCTTACAAAGCGGAGAAGATTTTCGTTATACGGAAGAGCTGATGGTCCGTATTGTCAAGAGTTTGAAGGCTCGTTTTCCCGATGCCGCAATAACCTTGTCTATGGGAGAACGCAGTGAAGCCTTTTACCGTGCGCTATATGCTGCAGGAACGGACAGATACTTGCTTCGTCATGAGACAGCCTCTCGTTCGTTGTATGAATCCTTACATCCCGGGATGTCGTTCGATAACCGCATGAACTGTCTGCGTATCCTTAAGGATATCGGTTATCAGGTGGGAGCCGGATTTATGGTTGGACTCCCTGAGCAAACCCACGAGCATCTAGCAGAGGATCTGCTTTTTCTGAAAGAGTTCCATCCGGCTATGATTGGAATTGGCCCATTTATACCACATAGTGCTACGCCCTTAAAAGATACTGCTGGTGGAACCATTGAGGACACGCTGGTGATGATTGCCCTGGCGAGATTGTTTGTACCGGATGCTCTAATGCCTGCCACTACAGCTATGGGAACACTTGACCCAACGGGTCGGGAGCAGGCACTATCGGCAGGTGCCAATGTGGTCATGCCTAATCTTTCCCCTCTGCGATTTCGTGAGAAATATGAACTCTATGAGAACAAGATTTGCACGGGTGACCAAGCTTCGCAATGCAGGAACTGTATTGAAATGAGAATCATGGCCTCTGGATATCAGATTGAACTCAGTCGCGGTGATAACTGCAACTTCATAAGCACACCAGAGAAAGAACAATTGCTGTGATTATCTTTTAATAAAGTAAGTGAATGTTTTCACGTAGTGTTGTTTAAAACATATATTGTTTTAAACAGATCGAAAGATTGGTGAAGGGGGATTTAAAGCTTCATTCAAACAAAGGAGGAAAATAGATGTCTACTTTACCGAAGAAAAATGCACTCGGTTTTTATGAAATTCGACTTGAATCGATTGGCGGACTCGGTGCCAACCTCGCAGGTAAAATGCTTGCGGAGACAGGTGCAATCGAACTGGGCTTCAACGCGGCCAACTTCTCATCTTACGGCTCTGAGAAGAAAGGTACACCGATCAAAACCTTTGTTCGTTTCTGCGATCCTGAGGTTGAAATTCGAGACCACAGTCCCATCGAAGAACCCCATTTAGTGGCGGTTTTTCACGAAGCACTGTACAAGAATGTTAATGTTGTCAGCGGGCTGCAACCGGACGGGGTTGTCTTGGTTAACACCACCCGTGACTTCGATGAAGTACGTGAAAGTCTCAAGCTTGAATACGGCACGATTGCTCTAGTTGATGCTATGGGTATTGCCGTTGAAGAGAAAACCAAAGTAAACACCTCAATGCTAGGCGCCATGTTCCGTATTTGTGACTTTCTAGACCCGGAAGCGATGCGAACGGTAATCCGAAGAACTTTTGAGAATAAATATCCGCACTTGGTTGAGCCGAACATCCGCACCTTCGATCGCGGCTACAATGAAGTGAAATTTAAAACGTATGAGGTGCCGGCAGGTACGGAAGCAAAGGCTTTCAAACGTCCTCAATCGCTGCTTGGCTATAAAACTCAAGTTCTAGGTGGCGTTATTACAGCTCATGGCAACAGCATTCTGAAGGATTTGAGCGGCTCACGTGCCGGGTTACTGCCGGTTCTTGATGCAGATCTCTGCGTTAGCTGCGCGGCTTGTGACAATGTTTGCCCTGACTATTGCTTTGTGTGGGAATCTGTTGAAGACAAGCGTGGACGGCAGCAGCAAATCTTGCTCGGTATCGATTATCAGTACTGTAAAGGCTGTCTAAAGTGCATTGACGTGTGCCCAACAGAGGCCCTGACCAGTGTCCGGGAAGAAGTCGGCTTTGCCGAACAGAACCGAGTTCCCCAAGTGTTCAAATAAATCGAAGAGGAGGATACGAAAAATGCCTGTAATTGAAAATAAATTGACAGAGATTGTACCCGCTGAGCAAGTAACTCACTTCGAATCCGGTAATGAAATGGCGGCTACAGCTGCTGCTCAAATTAATTACCATATCATGGGGTATTTCCCGATTACACCTTCCACGGAAGTTGCTCAATACCTGGATCAAATGAAAGCGAAGGGATTACATGACATTCAACTGATCGCAGCAGACGGTGAACACGGTTCTGCCGGGATTTGCTACGGTGCAGCAATGGCCGGTGCACGCGTTGTAAATGCAACCAGCTCCCAAGGATTTCTGTACATGCTGGAGCAACTTCCCACCCAATCCGGGACACGCTTTCCGATGGTGCTCAACCTCGTTACCCGGGCAGTCAGCGGACCGCTGGATATTCGGGGGGATCACTCTGACTTGTATTATGGTCTTAATGTAGGCTGGGTTATCCTGACTGCCAGCACACCGCAGGCCGTATATGATATGAACATTATGGCACTGAAGATTGCAGAGCACTCTGAAGTTCGACTGCCTGTTATCGTTGCTTATGATGGCTTCTTCACATCCCACCAAAAACGCAAGGTACTATATTTCAAAGACAATCAGGTAGTTCAAGATTTTGTAGGACCGAATCCAAACCATAACTATCCCAATGTGTCCGATCCTTCCCGCCCGGTAACCATCGGAGCGCATATGGGTGGCGATGACCTGCTGAATAACCACTATCAGCTGTCCGAAGCCTTGGAGAAAGCAGGTGAGGTGTATGAGGAAGTCTCTCGGGAATATGCACTCTTATCTGGACGTGAATATCCAATTCTCGATCTGTACCGTATGGACGATGCAGAAGTAGCTGTGTTCCTGCTCAACTCTGCGGGTGAATCCGCTAAGGATACCGTTGACGCTCTTCGTGCCAAGGGCATCAAAGCGGGCTTGGTTCGTCCGAACATCATCCGTCCTTTCCCAACAGAACAGCTGCGACAAGCACTTAAGAATGTAAAGGCACTGTTAGTAGGTGAACGCGCTGATTCTTATGGAGCTCAAGGCGGCAACCTGACTCATGAAATCCGTTCCGCTTTGCAAGTGGACCCTGATAATAAAACCATCATTCTTTCCCGAATTTTTGGCCTAGGCGGCAAAGACTTCTACGCTGACGATGCAGAAGCCTTCTTCCAACTGGCGATTGATGCTGCTGAAAAAGGCTATGCGGATCGACCTTTTGATTATTATGGCTACTATCCCGGCGAAGAGAAGGACGCGCTTGTTCCCGTACTCGAACCGATGCATGGTGAAGCCTTCAAGACTGGTCTCATTCAAGTTACCCAGAACGAAGATACCGGGCTGCTAAAGGTTAAGCTTCCGCCCCTAAGTCAATTAGCTGTAAAGCCGCATCGGTTAGCTCCCGGACATGGGGCCTGCCCAGGCTGCGGCGCACTATCCGCACTGGAGCTGTTCTTCAAGGGTATCGAAGGTGACATGGTAGTCCTATTCCAAACAGGCTGTGCGTACGTTGTAACCGCTAGCTATCCGTACTCATCCCATAAGCAAACTTTTGTACACAACTTGTTCCAGAACGGTGCAGCTACATTAGCCGGTATGGTTGATGCTTTCTATGAATTGAAACGCCGCGGCGAAGTTCAGGTTTCTGATGATGTTACCTTTGTAATGGTCTCTGGCGACGGGGGTATGGATATCGGGATGGGGGCAACCATTGGTGCGGCACTTCGAAACCATAAAATGATTATCCTTGAGTACGATAATGAGGGGTATATGAATACGGGCTCCCAACTCTCCTATTCCACTCCAATGGGTCATATGACCAGCACCTCCGGTGTCGGTAAAACCCAAAAGGGTAAAAAGGGACATCACAAGGATACGGCGCAAATTTTGGCAGCTTGCAACATCCCTTACGTATTTACAGGCGCTGAATCCAACCCTCAGGATCTGCTGCAAAAAGCAGCTAAAGCACAGTGGTACGCCAACAACGTGGGTACTGCCTACGGTAAGATTCTCTGCGCATGTCCTCTTAACTGGAAGACGCCTGATAATAAAGGATATGACCTGGTGAAAACGGCTGTGGATTCCTGCTTCTTCCCGCTTTATGAAATTGAGCAAGGGATCACGAACATCACTTACAATCCAGAGTTGAAGGGTAAGCGAATCGCCGCAGTTGAATGGCTGAAGGGAATGGGTAAAACCAAACATCTTCTGAAGGATGAAGAGCTGCTGCAGAACTTCGAAACCGAAATTGAGCGCCGTTGGAGCCGTTTAAAGCTCAGACATGAAAACTCACTGCTCTAGGAAGAAACGTTCCCGTTTGGAACGAAAGCATAGGCTGTCTACGGATTTCAACGCGAACAGCGGTACAATTCAAGAAATCTGTAGACAACAGCGGCCGGAAGTCCAAACATTCACCTCAGTGACGATATAGTCCTTAAAAGCAAATGAAAATCATTCTCAATTAATTATATTCTGTATGAACCAAAATATAAGGGGTTCATTCGTTAGGAAGCATAATTTTTTTACCATAAGTGAAGGGAGCAAATGTGAATGGAACAGCAACAAACCTGCAGCAGTGAAGAAATAGCCGAGGCTGACGCGAAGCTTGCAAAGGTACAGTTAGCGATCGAGCAGTTCAAAATGATCAAAGGTGCTTTGATCCCTGTGCTCCATGAGGTACAGGATATTTACGGCTATTTGCCGGAGCATGTTCTCAAGGTTGTTGCCACGGAGCTTAACCTGCCCTTAAGTGAAATATACGGTGTGGCATCGTTTTATCATTTCTTTTCCTTTACACCTAAAGGAGAGAATGTGATCCATCTGTGCATGGGTACTGCCTGTTACATCAAGGGAGCGCAAGCGGTGCTTGATCGTCTGAGTACGGAACTTAAAGTACCTGTACAAGGAACCACAGAGGACAACAAGTTCACGCTTGAAGCCACCCGTTGTCTGGGTGCCTGCGGTCTTGCCCCGGTCATGACCATCGGTGAAAAAGTACACGGACGCTTGATTCCCAATGCCATACCGAAAATTCTAAATGAATACAAATGATGATCCTGCGCTTCACGCGCATTTTAAACGGGAGGTATTGGCATGAAGCTTTTAACGGATCTTGATGCAATCAGAGCTCTCACACAGGGGCGCCTGGACAACCGGAAAATTACCGGAGAACCTGCAGGTTCCATCCAGTTCAGATCAGTGATGGTGTGTGGCGGTACGGGCTGCACATCTTCGGATTCTAATAAAATCATCACCGCTTTGGAAAAGGAAGTTCACAATCACGGCATTCAGGACAAAGTGGAAGTCGTGCGTACCGGCTGCTTTGGCCTGTGTGAGCTCGGCCCAGTCGTCATCGTATACCCGGAGGGAATTTTCTACAGCTGCGTGGAAGTAAAAGATATCCCTAACCTGGTGGAGCAGCACTTGCTAAATGGAAAGCCCTACGATAAGAAGATTTACGAGAAGACCAAGCAGGGTGGAGAAATCCTGAATTTTGAGGAAACCGATTTCTACAAGAAGCAAGTACGGATCGCCCTGAATAACTGCGGAGTCATCGACCCGGAAGTCATAGATGAATACATTGCGAGTGATGGATACAAAGCCCTCGGCAAGGTTCTCATGACCATGAGCCGCCAGGAAGTCATCGATACCATGAAGCAATCCGGTCTGCGGGGACGCGGCGGGGGAGGATTTAATACAGGTCTGAAGTGGGAATTTGCATCCAAGCAGGATAAGGATCAGAAGTATGTCATTTGTAATGCGGACGAAGGAGATCCCGGAGCATTCATGGACCGTTCTATTCTGGAAGGCAACCCTCACTCAGTTATTGAGGCAATGGCTATCGCCGGCTATGCTATTGGTTCCAACCAAGGCTTCATCTATCTTCGTGCAGAGTATCCAATCGCAGTCCAACGATTTGTGAAAGCGCTTGACCAAGCCCGTGAGTATGGGCTGCTGGGGGATAACGTCCTTGGAACCGCCTTTAAATTCAACATTGATGTGCGTCTTGGTGCCGGTGCCTTTGTCTGCGGAGAAGAAACAGCTTTGATGCATTCTATTGAAGGCCACCGCGGTATGCCGACACCCAAACCCCCTTTCCCGGCCGTTGAAGGGCTCTGGGGTCAACCAACCATCATTAACAACGTTGAAACACTGGCGAACGTTGCGCAAATTATTCTTAACGGTGCACAGTGGTATGCAAGTATCGGTACCGAGAAATCTAAAGGTACAAAAGTATTTGCACTGGGCGGGAAAGTCGTAAATACCGGACTTGTTGAAGTTCCCATGGGCATTACACTGCGCGAGGTTATTTTTGAGATTGGCGGCGGTATTCCGGACGGCAAAAAATTCAAGGCTGTACAAACCGGTGGACCTTCCGGCGGCTGTCTGACGGAGGAGCATCTGGACTGTACCATCGATTTCGATACACTGACTAGTCTAGGTTCAATGATGGGTTCCGGCGGGATGATCATCATGGATGAAGATACCTGCATGGTTGACGTAGCCCGTTTCTATCTGGATTTCACAAAAGACGAGTCCTGCGGAAAGTGTACGCCATGCCGCATCGGTACCAAACGTCTGCTTGAGATGCTGGATAAGATTACGGAAGGTAAAGGAACTCTTGATGATCTTGTGAAACTGGAGAACCTCTCGGTTCAGATCAAGAATGCATCCCTTTGTGCGTTAGGTCAAACCGCTCCCAACCCGGTATTATCCACTATTAAATATTTCCGTCAAGAATACATGGCCCATATTATCGATAAAAAATGTTCGGCTGGCGTATGTAAATCTCTGATTTCATACGAAATTGATGCGGATCTATGCCGCGGTTGCAGCCTCTGTGCACGGAAATGCCCTACCGATGCAATTACCGGTGAGCTGAAGGAACCGTATGTAATTGACACGGTTGCCTGCATCAAGTGTGGCGTCTGCTTCGATGTATGTAAGTTCAAAGCCGTAGTGATAGTCTGACGATAGGAGTGGTCATGTTGAATACGATTAATATTATGATCGATGGGATCGAGACTAAAGTCGCCAAGGGGACAACGATTCTCGAAGCGGCCCGTGATCTCGACATTCATATTCCATCTTTATGTTATTTAAAAGGGGTTAACCATTCTTCCAGCTGCCGTGTATGCGTGGTTGAAGTGGGTCCAAGACTCATTGCTTCCTGCACCTTAAAAGCAGAAGAGGGCATGAAAATCCAAACAAACACTAAGAAAGTTCGGGAGGCTCGGAAAACTTCCGTAGAGCTGTTGCTTTCCGATCATGACCGTGAATGTCTAAGTTGCTCACGAAGCGGCGGATGTGAGTTGCAGACCGTCTCCAATGATCTGAATATCCGAACAGTTACCTATGTTGGTGAAAAATCCAATCAGGAGAAGGACTATACTTCCCCATCTATCTACCGGGACGCATCCAAATGTATTCTTTGCGGCCGCTGCGTTGGAGCTTGTGGAACGATGCAAACCGTAGGTGCCATCAATTTCGCTAAACGTGGATTTGATACGGTAATTTCTACAGCATTCGGTCGACCGCTTGAGGAATCCACATGCGTCAATTGTGGACAGTGTATTATGGCTTGTCCCGTAGGTGCACTTACCGAGCATGAGAATATCAACGATGTCTGGAATGCGCTCGAGAATACAAGCAAATATGTGGTTGTTCAGACAGCACCTGCTGTACGTGTTGCACTGGGAGAAGAATTTGGCCTACCTGTTGGGACTCGTGTAACCGGTAAAATGGTTGCAGCCTTACGAAAGCTGGGCTTCGATAAAGTGTTCGACACTAATTTTGGTGCCGACCTGACGATTATGGAAGAAGGTACGGAGCTAATCTCTCGCCTGAACAGCGGTCAAAACCTGCCGCTTATGACCTCCTGCTGCCCAGGCTGGGTTAAATTTATGGAGCATAATTTCCCGGACAGACTCGATAACCTGTCTACCTGTAAATCACCGCATGAAATGGAAGGTGCAATGGTTAAATCCTACTTCGCCAAGAAAATGGGGATTGATCCGAAGAACATTATCGTCGTCTCAATCATGCCTTGTACCGCGAAAAAGTTCGAAGGTGCCCGCGAAGAACTTTCCAACGAAAGCATGCAAGATGTCGATTGGGTACTGACGACCCGCGAACTTGCTGCAATGATCAAAGAAGCCGGAATCGACTTTGTGAACCTAAAGGGTGAAGCGTTCGATAGTCCAATTGGCGAAGGTTCAGGGGCAGCCGTTATATTCGGAGCAACCGGTGGTGTAGCAGAAGCCGCACTACGTACTGTGTTCGAAATAACCTCCGGTAAGGATTTGGAAACCATTGAGTACACTGCTGTTCGAGGAATGGACGGCATTAAAGAAAATGTCATCGAGCTGCCTAACGGCCAGAAGATTCGTACGGCGGTTGTTCATGGTCTCGGAAATGCCCGTAAGCTAATGGAAGCCATGGAACGCGGAGAAAAAACCTATGAGTTCATTGAAGTTATGGCCTGTGTTGGCGGTTGCATTACGGGCGGTGGTCAGCCAATTGTCGATGCAAGAACATCCGAACGAATCGATATTAAGGCTGAACGCGCAAAAGCGATCTACACGGAAGATGAAGCACAAACGGTTCGTAAATCTCATAAGAATCCTTATATCAAAGCTCTTTATGATGAATTTCTGGGTACGCCTAACAGCCACCTGGCACACGAACTGCTGCACACTCATTATGTGAAGCGTTCCAAGTTTTAGATTAACGCCAAAGGACGCATTAGGAGGTTAACGAAATTGCAGAAGGACTGGGAATCAGCTGATTTTATCAATGATGAAGAAATCCTCAGTAGTCTGGAAGAGGCTAAAGTGAAGGCGTGCGACCATGCCTATATTAACTCCATACTAGGGAAAGCAAGAGAGTGCAAGGGACTTACTCACCGGGAGGCAGCTGTACTTCTAGAGGTTACAGATGCTGAAGTTTTAGAAGAGATTTACCGATCTTCGAAGGTTATTAAGGAGAAAATCTACGGTAATCGCATTGTGCTTTTCGCTCCGTTATATATCAGTAACTACTGTGTTAATAATTGCGATTACTGCGGATATAAACACACCAATAAAGACTTCCTCCGGCGAAGACTTCGTATGGATGAATTAGCCCAGGAAGTCCGCGTGCTTCAGGAATTGGGTCACAAACGACTTGTCCTAGAAGCCGGAGAGGATCCGGTCAACTGTGACATTGACTATGTAGTCGAATCGATTCAGACGATTTACTCCGTGAAGGTTGACAATGGGAGCATTCGCCGAGTGAACGTAAACATCGCAGCTACAACTGTCGAGGATTACAAGAAGCTTAGTGATGCTGAAGTGGGGACTTATATTTTGTTCCAGGAAACGTACCATAGACCTACCTATGCAGCTATGCATCTTCAAGGACCCAAGCGTGATTACGACTGGCATACCACTGCCATGGATCGCGCTCAGATGGGAGGGCTCGATGATGTTGGTGTAGGAGTTCTATACGGTCTTTATGACCATAAATACGATACGGTGGCTATGTTGATGCACGCTGAACACTTGGAAGAGAGATTTGGCGTAGGGCCTCATACCGTGTCTGTCCCCAGATTACGTGAGGCGGTTGGTGTGGATTTGGAAACGTATCCCCATCTGGTGAAGGATGAAGATTTCAAGAAGTTAGTCGCTGTCCTGCGCTTGGCGGTTCCCTATGCCGGGATGATTCTTTCTACACGCGAAGAGCCATCCTTCCGTGATGAGGTGATCAAGCTGGGGATTTCCCAAGTGAGCGCGGGCTCCAGTACGGGAGTAGGCGGTTACATGGATGCTAAGCAGGGAACCGCTGGTCAGTCCAAGGAGAAACCTCAGTTTGAGGTGAGTGATCTTCGCTCTCCGGAAGAAATTATTCGCGGACTTTGCCAAGATGGATACGTTCCCAGCTATTGTACTGCCTGCTATCGGGAAGGACGGACAGGTGACCGATTCATGAGATTAGCCAAATCCGGTCAAATTCATAATATATGCCAACCGAATTCTCTGTTAACTTTTAAAGAATATTTACTTGATTATGCAGATGAAGAGACCCGTATCCTTGGAGAAGAAATTATTCGTAAAGGACTGGATGATATCCCTAAAGAAGCTGCTAGAAAAGCAACTATTGACCGATTGCGGCGCATCGAGAATGGAGAACGGGATTTACGGTTTTAATATTAGGAGGGATTCGTATGCAGTCAACACCACAATCCAATAAAATGCATATTGCTGTATTTGGTAGAAGAAATGCCGGAAAATCAACTCTGATTAACACTCTCACCGGGGAAACTGCTTTAATTGTCAGTGATGTGCCAGGATCAACAACAGATCCTATATTTCAATCTTATAATATGGATAAAGTGGGTCCGGTCATTATTGTGGATACAGCTGGAATCGATGACGATAGTGATCTGGGCCAGTTCCGTGTTCAAAAGACTAGGGAAGTAATGGATTTAACCGATTTGGGTGTTCTTATTTTTTCGGATGAGTCCAATGACTACAAGCTAGAAAAGGAATGGTACCATGAACTGGCAAAACGGAATATTCCAGTTATCGGGGTCATCAACAAAGTCGATGATCATTATGTAGATATCGATTCATTAAAGAGAGAACTAAATATGCCTATCGTCAAAATAAGCGCGAAGAAAAATGTCAATCTTGGAAGTTTACGTCACGCCATACGTGTATATGCTCCTGTGGAGTATGAACGAAACAGTATTGTCGGAGATCTGGTCAAACCAGGAGATATGGTCGTTATGGTGATGCCTGATAAGATCCCTGCTCCCAAATATCGTCTAATTTCATCCAAACAGCAAATTCTTCGAGATCTGCTCGATCATCACGTAATGGTGTTGTCTATTACGGAAGCAGAACTGCCAACAATGCTCATGCAATTAAAAGGTTTACCCGATCTTGTGATCACAGATTCTCAGGTTTTTGACATTGTGAATGAATTTATTCCCGCTGAAGTGCCATTAACCACTTTTGCGATCCTTATGGCTCGTTTCAAAGGGGATTTGGATACCTTCGTGGCAGGTGCGGAGACCATACCAAGTCTGAAGCCTGGAGACAAGGTTCTGCTATCTGAGGCCTGTATCCATCACCCGCATAACGGGGAGATCGACCGTGTGTTGGTCAATGCCAAGCTTCAGGAAATCGCCGGCGGTGGTCTGGATATCACAACAAGTGTGGGTCCTGATTTCCCGGTTAATATCTCCGAGTATAAGCTGATTGTTCACTGCGGCGGTTGTATATTTAATCGTAAACAATTGATGATTCGGCTTCTGAGATCAGGAGAGCAAGGGGTGCCAATAACTAACTATGGTATTGCTTTCGCTTATTTTAATGGGATTTTACCGCGTGTGCTAGAAGTCCTGCAAGTGAAGTCTTAAGAGGGCGGTCTCTCCATGGAGGAAGTCCCGGATCATTCGCGCAAAGAACAGGATTCATTAGGATCAATGGTTATACCGAAGTCTGCTTATTACGGTATTCATACGGTGAGGGCTATGGATAATTTCCCTGTAAGCGGCAGACCTGTTAACCCTCATTTGATCCATAGTATGGTTACTGTGAAGAAGGCAGCGGCACTGGCTCATATGAAGATGAATACTTATCAGTTAGAAATAGCTCTAGTGATCGTGCAAGCCTGTGATGATATTCTGGAAGGACAATATAAGGAGCAGTTCACTGTGGATGCATTGCAGGGGGGTGCCGGTACATCTACGAATATGAATGTCAACGAAGTCATTGCTAACCGTGCAATTGAGCTCTTGGGTGGCAAAAGAGGCGACTATTCAAGAATACATCCCCTGGATCACGTCAACTGCTGCCAATCTACTAATGATGTCTATCCCACGGCTCTAAGAATGGCTGCAATTGGTCAGGTTCGAAAGCTCAGTCAAGCTTTCGCATCCTTACAGGAAGCCCTTCAGGAGAAGGAACATGAATTTGCCGATGTCCTCAAGCTGGGGCGTACGGAGCTGATGGATGCCCTGCCGATGATGGCAGGGCAAGGCTTCGGAGCGTACGCCAAAGCGGTAGCGAGAGATCGATGGCGGCTCTACAAGGTTGAGGAGCGGCTACGGGAAATCAATATTGGGGGAACGGCCATTGGAACAGGAATCAATGCGCCCGTAAAATATACGTTTTATATCACCGACATTTTACAAGATTTAACCGGCTATGGTCTGGCGCGGAGCGAATATCCGATGGACCCTACACAGAATATGGATGTTTTCGTTGAGGTATCCGGTCTGCTGAAGGCCGCCTCCGTGAACCTATTGAAGATATCCAATGATTTGCGTCTACTGGCGAGCGGTCCGACAGGAGGCTTCGGGGAGCTTGAATTGCCTGCTGTACAGGCGGGTTCCTCGATTATGCCAGGTAAGGTGAATCCGGTTATGGCTGAGATGATAGGACTTGTTGCCATGCGTGTCATTGCCAATGATTCGGCAGTTACAATGGCGGCTGCAAGTGGACAGCTGGAGCTTAATGCTTTTATGCCTCTGATCGCGGATGCCCTTTTGGAATCCTTAGAGATATTAACTAGGGGAGTACGTCTGTTCGAAGAGCGCTGTATCCGGGGTATAAGCATTCACGAGGATCGGTGTATTGAAATGGTAGAGAACTCAACGGTTCTGGCTACCGCATTAGTAGGCCATATCGGTTACGAGAAAAGTGCAGAGATTGCCAAGCAAGCAAGGCGTGAAGGAAAAACAGTACGCTGTGTGTTGCTAGAGTCAAAGATCCTCACGGATGCTGAGGTCGATAGAATACTGAGTCTCTATCAAGTAACCAAACCTGGCATACCCGGAAAATAACAGTGCAGACTTGGAATACCGGTCTGTTGAAGGAGAGAGCCGCGTGAGTGTGAATGATACCCCCCGCTCAAGTCGCTTGCACATCGCCATATTCGGCAGGCGCAACGCAGGCAAATCAAGCATTATTAACGCAGTAACCCGACAGGATATCGCTGTTGTGTCCCCGGTTAAAGGGACAACGACTGATCCCGTATATAAATCCATGGAACTACTTCCACTGGGGCCGGTGGTGTTTATTGATACGGCAGGTTTGGATGATGACGGCGAGCTTGGAGAGTTGCGGAAGAAGAAGACACTAGAAGTATTGAACAAAACCGATGTGGCCATCATTGTCATTGATGCCGTATGCGGTGTGACCTCCTTTGACCTGCAAATTGCTGAGATCGTTCAACGTAAGGCTATCCCAACCCTTGGTATTTTGAATAAGATAGATTTGTTAGAACCACAGGCTGGTGACCTTGATGCTCTTGTAAAAAGCACCGAAGAGGAACTGGGGGTAAAGGTGGTTCCTGTATCTGCAGTTGGACAGCTCGGAATTACTCCACTTAAGAAAGCCCTGATCGCCGCTGTACCCAACGAGGATGATAAATTTCTCATCGTCGGAGATCTGATCTCACCAGGTGATATGGTCGTACTCGTGGTACCTATTGATAAAGCGGCACCGAAAGGGAGATTGATTCTTCCGCAGCAGCAGACCATTCGTGACATTCTGGAGAGTGACGCGATTGCTGTTGTTACTAAAGAATATGAGTTGAAAGAAACTTTGGAGAGCCTTGGGAAGAAGCCAAGACTAGTGATTACAGATTCACAGGTGTTCCTGAAGGTTGCGGCCGATACGCCAAAAGACATTCCGCTGACCTCCTTCTCAATCCTATTCGCCCGGAACAAGGGGGATCTAGAGGAGATGGTTAGGGGAGCCCGTGCTATCGACCGACTTCAGGACGGAGACAAAGTGTTAATCGCCGAATCCTGTACACATCACCAGCAGCCCGATGATATCGGTAGAGTTAAAATTCCGCGCTGGATCCGTCAGGCCACAGGTAAACATATTGAATTCGACTTTGCGAATGGAATGGCATTTCCAGATAACGTGAAGGATTACTCGCTTATTGTGCATTGCGGCGGCTGTATGATGAATCGCAGACAGATGCTTTGGCGGGTGGAGCAAGCTGTTCAGGCTGGAGTTCCCATCGTCAATTATGGTGTAGCTATCGCCCATGTCCAGGGTATTTTGGAGAGAGCCATGTCCCCGTTTCCGCTGGCCCGTCTGGCTTGGGAAGAAAGTTTGCCGGAGTAAGATCCCGTATAAGTTCCCGTATCAGTATCATAGTGCTTGGGCAGAACCGTTATCCAGAGGAGACTTATGGGTAGCGGTTCTTTTCTCTGTAAAATAGTAAATTAAAGCTATAAGCGGTAAGACCATTCCAATCAGAGAAGTGGAATTCCAGCCTCCATGGGCATAAGACCAGCCGCCTAAAGATGAACCAACGGCTCCCCCGATGAAGAAAATGGACATGAAGAGCCCGTTCAAACGTCCTCTTGCTTCACTCCCCAATGAATAAATCGCACGCTGTCCAAGTACAAGATTTCCTGATACGGCCATATCCAGCATAATAGCGGCAAGAACGAGTAGGGCGAGAGCTAGTGTTGAATGGCTTTGAAAGAGATAGGACAATAAAAAAGACAAGAAGGCAATCACCATTGCAAGTCCCGTCAATAGTCGGGTCCAACCTTTATCCGCCAGCCTTCCCGCTATCGGTGCAGCTATTGCACCGCCAACACCTGCTAGTGCAAATAAGGCGATGCCTTGCTGAGACATATCGAAATCATTTGCCAATCTTAAAGGGACAGCTGTCCAAAAAAGGCTAAAGGCTGCGAATAGACTGGCTTGATAGATGGCCCGACGGCGTAATATTGGTGTTTGTTTTAAAAAAGTCCCTAATGAGACTATTAATTGACTGTAATTCATCGTAGGCGCTGGTTTACGTTTAGGCAAAATTCGCCACAGAAGAAGCGTCAATAGAGAGATAATAATTGCCGATAATGCAAATACGGATTGCCACCCCCAAAAGCTGGTGATAAAGCTTGCCACCGGCCGAGCAAACATAATTCCGAGTAAGAGGCCGCTCATTACGTTTCCCACCACGCGGCCGCGCGCTTCTTCAGGGGCTAAATAAGTAGCATAGGGTACCAGGATTTGGGCAACCACAGATCCTAACCCAATGAATAGGGATGCAGTCAGGAATATGGGCGTACTTGGCGCCAATGCTGCTGCAATCAATGCACAAATCACAACCAATAGCGATCCTACCGCGAGACTCCGATTCTCTATAATGTCACTTAGCGGTACGATAAACAGCAACCCTATAACATAGCCGATTTGAGTTAGAGTAACAATTAACCCTGCTGCTGCCGAAGAGAGGCCTGTATCAGCACTGATAGGTCCCAATAGGGTTTGAGCATAATAAAGGTTGGCTACGATAAGACCGCATGCGGATGCTAATAGAAACGTAATCCAACTTGAAATGCGTTTACCTTCCATGACTTGTTTCGTTTTCATTGAAATCCTCCCTCATTCATAATTAAATACTGAACGTATCGTTTATTATTTATGGTTTTATAATATACTGAACGTACAGTTTTGTAAATAGGTTTTATTTTATTGAATATTTAGTATAATGTACGTATAGTATTTACAGGTTACTGGTATTACCTATACATCGCACTAAAGGAGGACTTGTGTGACTGCTAAAAGAGGACGACCGCGTAATATTGAAACTCAAAACTCTATCCTTTCTTCTTCCTATGACTTATTGTTGGAGAAAGGCTTTGGAGCGATCACTGTAGAGAAAATTGCAGAGCGTGCAGGAGTTAGTAAAGCTACCATTTATAAATGGTGGCCTAACAAGTCTGCCGTTGTCATGGATGGTTTCCTGTCTGCTGCTTCGGCAAGATTACCGGTACCCGATACGGGCTCAGTTTTCAATGATGTACTTATTCATGCGACGAATTTAGTCCGATTCTTGACAAGTCGAGAGGGTAAAATTATTACGGAGTTAATAGGCGAAGGGCAATTTGATTTAGGACTTGCTGAGGCATACCGGACTAGATACTTTAACCCACGTCGACTCGAGGCCCGGGATCTTTTGGAACAGGGGGCTCAGCGTGGGGAATTGCGGGAAAATCTGGATATTGAATTAAGTATTGATCTCATATATGGGCCGATTTTTTATAGATTGTTATTAACCGGTGAGAAATTGGATGATGCCTATGTGCAGTGTTTGGTAACTACAGCCTTTGAAGGAATTAAATCAGACGTGAAAGAGAAAAGGGGATGTCTGCAAGGTGAATAAGAAAATATGGGTTGCAGCAACTGGATTGGTTGCCGTTGGGATGATCGGTGGGTATTTATATGCGGGGGGCTCAGATAGAAATGAACCTAAAGCTAATAATACTGTAAACATTAAGGAATTAGTGCAAGAATACACTTCAAGAACCAAGACGGCCGAGTCTGCGTCAATTACATCTAAGGAACTCATTGTGACCGACGGTAACGCAAAATCGTTAATCTACGACTTACCAGAGAACGAGTTTTTTGTTTCTATCGCGCCGTATGTCGACAAAACGCATCCTTGCGCAACCCACAGCTTAACTGGCTGCCAGGGAGAAATGGTTGAGAAGGAGTTCAACGTAACCATCGTAGACACGGAAGGCAACGAGGTCATGAACGAAACATTGAAATCCCAATCCAATGGATTTATTGATCTATGGCTGCCGCGTGACAAAACATACCATATAACGGTTGAGCACGACGGTAAAACAGCGGAGTCTGATATTTCCACATTCGAAAGTAACGACACCTGCATCTCAACCATGCAATTAATGGAGAAGAAGAGCATTTAAAGTTAGAACCTGAAAACCCCGCGCTGAGCGCGGGGTTTTTCTATCACATAGTTAAATTCGATTAAATATTAATTGCAAATTGCAAATGAATAAAGTATGATTTTATAGAGATCAATTTCCATGGGAAATACATGCTATATCTTACTGAAAGAGAGGAGCAGCTATGCTCTATACCCTTGTGGGTAACTTTCTTTAAATTATATTTGCAAATTACAAATAATTTTACCGGAAGAAGGTTTTTAGGATGGATTCATTAAACCTTGATTTAATAAATTTCATTATCGATAAGAAGTTAGATAAAGAACTCTTGCGGGGCCGATTCGGTCTTGAAAAAGAGAACACTAGAGTCGACAAAGACGGACATCTTGCACTAACCCCTCACCCGAAAGCGTTTGGAAACAAAACAGATAACCCCTATATCCAAACCGATTTCTCAGAAAGCCAAATTGAAATGATTACCCCCACGTTTAACTCCATAGAGGAAACTTATCATTTCCTAGAAGCGCTGCAAGATATCGTGACGCAGGAACTGATGGAGACAGGTGAATATTTATGGACCAGTAGTAATCCTCCTGTATTGCCGCGTGATGAGGATATTCCGATAGCGCATATGGAGGATCCTTTGGAGGAAATGTATCGGACTCAACTAGGACATAAGTATGGACGAAAAAAACAGTTACTTAGCGGAATACATTATAACTTTTCGTTTAACGAGAATTTTCTTAAAAAGCTATATGAGGCTTCATTAAGTAAAGACGAATACAAGCTCTTCAAGGATGGGTTGTATTTAAAAGTAGCAAGAAATGTATTAAAATATCGCTGGTTGCTTATCTATTTGACAGGAGCTAGCCCCGTTTTTAATAAATCTTATATAGAACAATGTGTGGCTTTAAGCGATCATTTGGATGAAGATAGCCGCTACTTTCCGAATATGAATTCTCTGCGAAACAGTGTATGCGGATACCGTAACGACAAACCTTTTAATGTATCTTTTAACTCCGTCAATGAATATGTTCAAGACCTGCAAAACTTAGTTCAATCTAAGGAATTACTTAGTGCAAAAGAGTTCTACAGTCCCATTCGTTTGAAACCCGCAACAGGAGAGAATCCACTTCAAGAACTTCTCGATAACGGTATTGCCTATTTAGAGTTGCGTATGTTTGATTTAAATCCACTGTTCAAGAACGGAATCAGTCTGGAAATACTGAAGTTTATCCATTTATTTCTCGTATATATGCTTCTCAAGCAGGATGAACCCTTTAACGAGGATGAACAACAACAGGCAAATCTGGATCTGGATACTCTTATGATGGAAGGTCTTCAAGGGAGTATGAAGGTAACGGCAGTAGCACTTATCGATTCCATGCAAGAAATGCTAAGGTATATAAATCCAGATGATCAACCCATGAATACGCTGCTTGAGCATAAAAAGAATATCATTCTAAACCCTGCTCTCAGCTACGCGTCAATCGTCAAAGCAGAAATACAACACTCATCATTCTTGCATTACCATTTAATTAAAGCTAAACAATATGCGAACCATAGTCTCGAAGCCGGATACAAGTTGGCAGGATATGAAGACTTGGAATTATCCACTCAATTATTATTAAAAGCAGCCGTGAAGCGCGGGATACACTTTGAACTCATCGATAGAGATGACAATTTTGTGGTTCTGACTAAGGGCGATCATAAGGAATATGTGAAGCAAGCCACAAAAACGGCCTTGGATTCCTACAGCACGGTTTTAATTATGGAAAATAAGATCGTCACCAAAGAAGTACTGAAGCAACAGGGTATTCGAGTTCCAGGCGGAAATGCGTATCGAAATCTGCAAGATGCTATGTTAGATTATGAAGTTCATCGTGAAAAGAAAATCGTGATTAAACCGAAATCAACGAATTTTGGACTGGGTATCACTATTTTCACGAACAACTTTTCAATAGAAGATTATCAGCGAGCTTTTGAAATGGCCTTTGAACATGACCGGACAGTCTTACTCGAGGAATTTGTTACTGGAAAAGAATATCGCTTTCTTGTCATGGGTGACGAGGTCGTTGGGATACTGCATCGTGTACCCGCCAACATCGTTGGGGACGGAGTTCGTACTATTGAACAGCTAATCCACGAGAAGAATAAAGATCCATTAAGAGGGCAAGGGTATCGAACGCCGCTTGAAAAGATTCAATTAGGTGAAGCTGAAAGGTTGTTTTTGAAAATCCATTCCAAGGATCCATCCGACATACCAAGGTTAGGCGAGGTCATCTATTTGCGGGAAAACTCCAACATTAGTACTGGTGGGGATAGTATTGATTTTACTGATGAAATCCCAATAAGCTATAAACAGCTTGCTATTCAATCTGCCAAGGCAGCCGGAGCCACCTTTTGCGGAGTGGATATGATGATTAATGATATTGAGCAAGAAGCAACGAATGAGAATTACAGCATCATAGAAATTAATTTTAATCCGGCGATTCATATTCACTGTTATCCTTATCAAGGGACAAATCGCAAGGCTGATGATAAGATTCTTGATTTGTTATTCGGGAAGATCGATGGATGAGACAACCCTAAATGAACTATTCACACAAAAACCTTCCTATTTTAGGAGGTTTTTTGTTATTTGTCAGAGAACTACAAACAGTATGTAATCTGAAATAAAGGAGCGGTTGAATTGGTTCATATGTTAAGTCTGATCATCCCGACGGCTATATTATTGCCTAATCTATTGTTCATTGGAATGCCTCCAAGAAATCTGCCGGCTAAAGTAGATGACAAAGATCGTTTAATTCTCAAAACAGCTGAAGGGCTTGGGAGGGTGGGAGTATTTGTGCTACCCCTTTTTTACTCCATACATAATGACCAACCCTATGAAATACTGTCAATAGTTGGAATGTTTATTTTTCTACTACTGTATTATGTAGGATGGCTTCGATATCTTAGAAAAGGAAGGGATTATCTGTTATTATTCTCACCGATGGCGGGGATTCCGGTACCCTTAGCGGTTAGTCCGATCCTATATTTTCTAAGTGCCTCAATCGTTTTACATTCTTTATTCATGTTTCTTTGCAGCTTAATACTAGCCCTTGGACATATTCCTCTTAGCCTAAAAACATATCATCAAATCACTGGAGGGTTATGATGAAAACTACAATTTATTTGGTGAGGCACGGTGAATCACCCAAAACTGAAGGAAACGAGAGGGAACGCGGGCTTACGGATAAGGGATGGTCAGATGCCAACAGAATAACCGAAATATTAAGAAATGAAGGAATAGACGTTTTCGTCTCTAGCCCATATAAGAGAGCCATTTTAACCATTGAGGAATTAGCCCAGTCTCTTGATAAAGAGATCATCGTTATTGAAGATCTCAAAGAAATGGTTTTTTTAAGTGACGATCGAATCATGCCGGATATAGAGCTGTATCCATACCTAGATAGGATCTTATCTGATCCGGATTTCACGTTACCTGATGGGGAATCCAGCGGGATTTGTCAGAAGCGTACTATCTTGATTTTAAAAGAAATTCTTACGAAGTATAGAGGTCAGAAAGTTGCTATAGGAACTCATGGGCTAGTAATGACCTTGATGATGAGGTATTTTGACAGTAAATACGACTTGGATTTTTTGTTACAGACATCGAAACCCGATATCTACAGATTGGAATTCAATGATGAGGAACTTATGGAAACGAAGAAATTATGGAGAGCTACCCAATGACCACATTTTATCTAATTCGACACGGTGAACCGGATTGGGATATCAATGAACAATATAAACTCAAAGGGCATGGAAGAGATCTCGTACCTTTAACACATCTTGGAACTCAGCAAGTGCATGTTACTTCAAAGGATAAAAGACTAAAGCATGCACAGTTAATTTTATCATCTCCTTATACTCGTGCCTTGCAGACAGCCGCTATTTTATCAAAAGAATTGCGCTTAGAAATAACGATTGAATTTGATTTAAGAGAATGGCAGCCAGATTTAACTTTTTCCTATGACACAGTAGAACAATTGATGGAACTAGGATCAGATTATGATTTACATAATGGGATATATCCTGCAGGTCAGAAGCGGTTTTGGGAGTCAAAATCTATGATGAAGGCACGGATGGACGGGGTAATTAATAGATATTTAAACTATGAATATGTAATTATTGCCGGGCATGGAATGGCATTTCGCACCCAAGTAGATGTAGGAGATATCCCCCATGCCTCTATAATTGAATATAAAATGTGGGAATGAAGCGTGGTTGAAAATAACTTATGGGTTCAATTTGCTGTATTTATTTGAGCTACAAGAAAATAACTTTCTTGTGGCTTTTTATATTTATAAATACAGGAGGATACCTATAGCAGAGATAATCATCTTAATATTATCTTAATGCCACAGCCAAAGTTGTAACGCTATGCTGATTTTGCTCATGATATACTAACGCTGTGTGAACAGGATATATTAGTAGATAACACTAAAGATGAGCAGATAGGGGGCATAAAGAATGGCAATAAATCATACCGACTCAGGTTCCCTGCTTGAGCGTCTTTCTAATATACCGGCTAATAAAAGACGAGGAAGGCTGAAAATATTTGTAGGATATGCTGAAGGTGTCGGCAAGACCTGTGCTATGCTGAGTGCTGCCCATGAAGAGCAAAGAGATGGGATTGATGTTGTTGCCGGATATATTGAGCCCCATGCAAGGCCAGAGACAATTGCGCTTATAGAAGGACTGGAGCTTTTGCCGCCTTTAGATATCTCCCATAAAGGTGTGGTTACTAAGGAATTTGATCTGGACCGTGCGATGCGGAGAAAACCAGACCTTATTTTATTGGATGAGCTGGCCCATAACAATGCGGCGGGTTGCCGCCATAAAAAAAGATATCAGGATGTAGAAGAGCTTCTTCGAGCAGGAATTCACGTATATACCACGATTAATGTTCAGCAAATTGAAAGCCTGAATGATGTCGTCTCCTCTATTGCTGGATTCTCCGTGTATGAACTTATTCCGGACAGCATATTTGACAACGCCAATCAGGTTGAATTAGTCGATATTGAACCCGATGATTTAATCGACCGCTTGAAAAAGGGGAAGATTTATCGTGATGAACAGGCTCAGACGACACATGCTCATTTATTCACCAAAGAGAAACTTATCGCCCTGCGTGAGATCGCTCTGCGCTATACAGCAGATCAGTTGAACCGGATCGCGGTAAAAATCAGTACACAGGAGAATAATAATGAGTATTATACAAAAGACCACATCTTAGTCTGCCTGTCCTCGGCTGCCTCGAGTCAGAAGGTTATTCGTACAGCAGCGAGAATGGCCGATGCTTACCATGGGAACTTCACAGCACTGTTCGTGGAAACACCGGAAACCAAGGCAATAACACCCAAAGACAAGGCGGAACTGAGGGGAAACCTAAGGCTGGCAGAGCAACTCGGTGCACAGATTGCATCTGTATATGGAGAGGATATCCCCGGGCAAATTGCAGAATATGCCAAAACAAGCAAGGTATCAAAGATCGTCATTGGACGTTCCAATAATAAAAAGAGATGGTTTGCAAAATCAAATTTTGTAGACAAACTGACCGCTCTCGCGCCGAATATTGATATTTATATCATCCCCGACACTGGGCAATCTTTCTACAAAAATCCTAAATACACAAAAACCCCTGAGCTGTCACTGGTTGATACCGTCACAACCGTAGGGATTATGGGTTTTTGCACCTTTATTGGACTGTGGTTTCAATTTCTGGGTTTTAAAGAATCGAACATCATTACTGTTTATATTTTGGGTGTTCTGTTCAATGCAATGGTTACGCGCGGTAGGCTCTATAGTGCGGTAACATCAGTATTAAGTGTGCTTGTGTTCAATTTTTTCTTTACCGAGCCTTATTTCTCTTTGCAGGCCTATGATTCAGGTTATCCGGTGACTTTCCTTGTTATGCTATCTGCTTCCTTCATAACCAGTACATTGACTATGCGGGTAAAGGAACAAGCCCGACAGTCCTCGCAAAAAGCCTACCGTACAGAAGTGCTTTTAGAGACGAGCCGAAAATTGCAGCAAGCAAAAGACACCTCGGCCATTATTTATGCAACGGCACATCAAATGGTGAAATTGCTAGACAAAACCATCATTTTTTATTCGGTGCAGCAAGATACCTTGTCAGAGCCGTTGATTTTATTAAAAGAAGAATCGGCTGTTGATCCACTGACTTACACAGGAAGAGAAGAACGTGCGGTTGCAGAGTGGGTGCATAAAAATAACAAGCGTGCTGGAACTACCACGGACACCTTTTCTACCGCCAGTTGCCTATACCATGCGGTTCGGGGAGGCGATACGGTATTTGCAGTAGCAGCCATTGTCATGGCTGAGGAAGACTCGTTAGAGATTTTTGAGAAGAGTCTGATGATTGCTATGTTGGGAGAATGCGCGCTGGCGCTTGAAAAAGAAAGACTGAACGAAAAACAAAAAGAAATCTCCATGCAAATTCAGCAGGAGCAGCTCCGTGCTAACCTGCTTCGAGCAATCTCTCATGATTTACGTACCCCCCTTACCACTATTTCCGGAAATGCGGGAATTCTCATAGGAAACTCTGAGGTGCTGAATGAGGAACAGAAAAAGGGGCTGTACACTGACATTTATGACGATTCATTATGGCTTATCAATTTGGTGGAGAACTTGCTCTCCATTACACGGATTGACAAGGGCGCATTAAATCTGAATTTGCAGGCAGAGCTTCTGGAGGAAGTCATAGCAGAAGCTCTTCTTCATATTAATCGGAACAGTGAGGAGCATACGATTCATACCGTATTGGATGACGAGCTTCTAATGGCTAAAATGGATACCCAACTTATTATTCAGGTCTTGATCAATCTTGTGAACAACGCAATAAACTATACGCCATGTGGATCACTGATCACGATCTCAGCGAGACGCGAAAATCATAGGGTGCTTGTAGAGGTTTCCGATGACGGTCCAGGTATTTCAAAAGAAGCACAGGCCAAACTATTCGACATGTTCTATACTGCCGACAATATTCGTGGGGATGGCCGCCGTGGATTAGGTTTGGGTCTTTCTTTGTGTAAATCTATTGTAAATGCTCATGGTGGGACCATTGATGTAAAAGATAATGTTCCGCAGGGTACGGTATTTAGCTTTACCTTGCAGGCTGAGGAGGTGACTGTTCATGAATAAGCCTTTGATTCTTGTTGTAGAAGATGACAAACCCATCCGTAAATTGATAACCACAACACTGGAGACACAGGGTTATAAATATCATACGGCTGAAACAGGAGAGTCCTCGATTTTAGAGGCAGTTTCCAAACAGCCGGATATTATCATTCTGGATTTGGGGCTTCCGGATATGGACGGTGTGGACATCATCAAAAAAGTACGGACTTGGTCCAATGTTCCTATTATCGTGGTCAGCGCACGCAGTGAAGATCGAGACAAAATTCAGGCGCTTGATGCAGGCGCAGACGATTATCTGACCAAACCCTTCAGCGTGGAAGAATTGCTGGCAAGACTCCGGGTTACTTTGCGGCGAATCCGATATGATAGTGATAAGCTGCTGAAGGATGCATCCCTTTTCACCAACGGAAATTTAAAAATTGATTATGCAGCGGGTTGCGTATGGCTGGATGAAGAAGAAATTCACCTGACTCCCATCGAATATAAGCTTTTAGGCTTGCTGGCAAAGAATGTAGGAAAAGTATTAACTCATAACTACATCCTGCATGAAATATGGGGTCATTATACGTATGACATTCCTGCCTTGCGTGTCTTTATGGCAACCTTAAGGAAAAAAATAGAAAAAATGCCCTCAAAGCCAAAGTATATTCAAACCCATATCGGAGTAGGCTATCGGATGCTGCAGGTTGGTGATGAAATCAAAGTTAATTAATACATTATTCATGCAGTAATTAAATACAAGTATTGTAAAATAAACCATGCTCATTAAAGAGCATGGTTTATTTTAATTTTAAAAACTAACGGTGAGAAAAATCATCTTAATATAATCTTTACTCTATCAAGAAAACTCTAATCCTGAGCTAATGGCGGGAGTGATACGCTAAAGCAGAAGTAAAGTACAGGGGAAAGAGGTCTTTTATATGGATGAATTATTAAGAAATGACGGACTTATCTCAATCATGCTGGTGCTGCTGTATGCCATTAAAAAAATATATGACAACATCTATTTACAAAGAGCAGGTTTATATGAGGACGATAACGTTTATAAAGCCGCCGAAGAATTTGCTCAGGGAGTACCCTCCAATGATGTCAGAGGCATTCTTTCAAACTGTTTTGATATTGATGATAAAGGTATGGAGAAAATTCTATCTCTAGCGCTTCCTCACAGAACTCAAAAAGATGGAGGATATCATGCCTTTATTAAGGCTGTAAATAAGGTGCTGGGTGAAGATGTATATAGCTGAATCTTAATGTAATCTTAATTCTCTCATGAAAACTCTAACCCTGACCTAATGGCTGAAGTGATACGCTGAATCGGAAGTGAAAAATAGATATAGAGCGCAGTACAGATAGTAGAGGGAGTGGCAAAGGTAATGATGGATGTGTATATGTGGGCTGGAGTAGTTGAGGATATGGGGAGGAATGAGCTGTGATTCTGATAATGGCTGTTACCCTGCTGTTGTTTGTATATCTGGTATTTGCATTAATTCACCCGGAGAAATTTTAATGTCATGAATTGAAAAAAGAGAGAAATGAAATGAAAGAAATGATTAAGGAGGCTCATTGATGGGTATTTTGCAAATCGTTGTTGTTATAGTTGTTCTGCTGCTGGTAAAACCGGTAGGAACTTATCTATATCATGTATTCTCGAATGAATCCAACTTCACAGACCGTTGGTTTGGTGGTACGGAAAGAGGGATTTATCGACTGATTGGGCTTAAAGCTAGGAGGGGAATGTCCTGGAAGAAATATGCGCTTAGCTTTATCTTGACCAATATCGTGCTGGTAGCCTTCAGTTATATCTTTCTGAGGCTGCAGGAAGGACTCCCGCTGAACCCGAACGGAATCGGAAATATGGAGCAGACACTGACATTCAATACGGTCATCAGCTTTATGACCAATACAAATCTACAGCATTACAGCGGGGAAACCGGGGTGTCTTATTTCTCCCAGATGGCTGTAATGACTATGCTGATGTTCACCTCGGCGGCGAGCGGGTTCTCCGTGGCTGTTGCTTTTGTTAGAGGGATCACTGGCCGCGTCTCGGTGGGTAACTTTTTCGAGGATTTCGTCAAAGCTCACACTCGGATCTTCATTCCGCTGGCGCTGTTGCTTACGCTGGTCATGGTAGCTCTGCAGGTGCCGCAGACCTTGAAGCCTACGCTTGAGGTAACCACCCTTGAAGGGCAGACCCAGCATATTGCTATAGGACCGGTTGCTTCGCTGGAATCCATCAAGCATCTTGGGACAAACGGCGGAGGGTTCTTCGGGGCGAATTCGGCCCATCCATTTGAGAATCCGAGTCCGCTTACGAACGTGCTGGAAATTCTCTCGATGTGGATGCTACCTGCGGCTCTCCCCTATATGTATGGACTGTTTGCCAAAAACAAACGCCAAGGCTGGATGATCTTTACGGCAATGATGACCTTGTTCGTACTGTTTCTAAGTCTAAATTATTATGCTGAAAGCAAAGGTAATCCGGCAATCAATGCTATGGGTATTGACGCTTCGCAAGGCAGTATGGAAGGAAAAGAGGTTCGCTTCGGCATTCCGCAGTCTTCGCTCTTCACTACCGTTACTACTGCAGCAACGACAGGTACGGTCAATAATATGCATGACACGCTGACGCCTCTGGGAAGTATCACCCCACTGACATTGATGATGCTGAACAATGTATTCGGAGGCAAGGGTGTCGGACTGGTCAACATGCTGATGTACGCCATTATGGGTGTATTCCTGTGCGGTCTGATGGTCGGTAGGACACCGGAGTTTCTCGGGCGTAAGATAGAGGCCAAGGAGATGAAGATGATTGCTATAGCGATCCTAATCCACCCTTTGATTATTCTTGTCCCCACTGCGGGAGCATTCTTGACGGAACTGGGAAAAGGATCTATCAGCAATCCCGGATTCCACGGGATGACACAAGTGTTATATGAATATGTCTCTTCTGCTGCCAATAACGGCTCGGGCTTTGAAGGACTGGCGGATAATACCACCTTCTGGAATATGACAACCGGGATTGTCATGCTTCTGGGACGTTACGTCTCTATTATCGCGATGTTGGCCGTAGCAGGTTCCCTGATTCAGAAAAAGCCGGTTCCTGAAACCATTGGCACATTCCGCACAGACAACAGTCTGTTCACTGGCATTTTGATTGGCACGGTGCTGATTATTGGTGCGCTGACCTTTCTGCCGGTCATTGTGCTCGGTCCAATTGCAGAATATTTGACCTTACGGTAGGAAGAGGGAGAACAAGATGAGTACTGTAACAAGAAAAAAGCTACTGACGGGACCGATACTCCTAGGCGCCGTAAAGGATAGTTTTAGGAAGCTTAACCCGGTCACGCTTATGAAGAATCCGGTAATGTTCGTAGTTGAGATAGGGACGATTATTGTCTTGCTAATGGTGCTGGCTCCCGGTTACTTTAATGCGGAGCAATCGGTTGGCTTCAATATAACGGTGTTCTTCATCCTGCTGTTTACCGTGCTGTTCGCTAACTTCGCTGAAGCCCTGGCCGAAGGACGCGGCAAAGCTCAGGCCGATTCGCTAAAGAAGACGAAACAAGACATTAGCGCCAATAAGTTAGTAGGAACAACGGTTAAAATCGTTTCTTCCTCAGAACTGCGTAAGGGCGATGTAGTGATCGTCAGCCAAGGGGAATTGATCCCAGGCGATGGCGAAGTGATTGAAGGATTGGCTTCCGTGGATGAGTCGGCGATTACCGGAGAGTCTGCACCGGTCATTAAGGAGGCCGGAGGCGACTTCGGCTCGGTTACGGGCGGCACGCGTGTGGTCAGTGACCAGATCAAAGTACGGATTACAAGTGATCCAGGTGAATCATTTCTGGATCGGATGATCTCCCTGGTGGAAGGGGCAAAACGCCAGAAGACACCAA
Organism: Paenibacillus wynnii; assembly: GCF_000757885.1. Lineage (NCBI taxonomy): Bacteria > Bacillati > Bacillota > Bacilli > Caryophanales > Paenibacillaceae > Paenibacillus > Paenibacillus wynnii. The sequence continues at coordinate 935,986 of NZ_JQCR01000003.1, forward strand.
ATGAGATCGCGCTGAGTACACTTCTGATCAGCTTGACAATTATTTTCCTGATTGTAGTGGTTACATTACGGCCGATTGCCGGCTTCCTGGGCATCGAGCTTAGTATTCCTGTAATGATTGCTCTGCTCGTCTGCCTGATTCCTACAACGATTGGCGGGTTACTCTCTGCCATTGGTATTGCAGGTATGGACCGTGTCACGCAGTTCAATGTATTAGCCATGTCCGGTAAGGCAGTCGAGGCTGCCGGGGACATCAACACGATGATCTTGGATAAGACGGGTACAATTACCTTTGGGAACCGAATGGCAAGTGAGTTCGTATCCGTTGGAAACATGCCTGAAGTCGAGCTAACGGCATGGTCGGCGATCAGTTCACTGAAGGATGAGACACCTGAAGGTCGATCCGTTCTTGAGCTGGCCAAGAGGCTCGATCGCAGCTACGACCGCAGCCTTGGTGATGGCGGTGAGTTCGTGGAATTCAAGGCGCAGACACGAATGAGCGGAATCGATCTACGGGATGGGCGCAGAGTGCGCAAGGGAGCGGTGGATTCCGTGAAGAAATGGGTGTTGTCGAATGGCGGGCAGATTCCAATTGATCTCGACAGCAGCTCCGATGCCATTGCCCGACTGGGGGGAACCCCACTTGCGGTAGCAGTAGACAATATGATCTATGGACTCATCTATTTGAAGGACATCGTTAAGCCCGGCATGAAGGAACGCTTTGACGAGCTGCGTCAGATGGGAATCAAGACCATTATGTGCACAGGGGATAATCCGTTGACCGCCGCAACCATTGCCCGTGAGGCCGGAGTAGATGATTACATTGCCGAGAGTACACCTGAGGATAAAATTGAAGTTATCCGCCGCGAGCAAAACGAAGGTAAGCTGGTCGCCATGACCGGAGACGGTACCAATGATGCCCCTGCGCTGGCGCAGGCCGATGTTGGGCTGGCAATGAACAGCGGGACGACCGCTGCCAAAGAAGCGGCGAATATGGTTGATCTGGATTCCGATCCCTCAAAGATTATAGAGGTGGTTGCGATCGGGAAGCAGTTGCTGATGACGCGTGGCGCCTTGACCACCTTCAGTATCGCGAATGACATCGCTAAATATTTTGCGATTATTCCGGCAATGTTCACCCTGGCGATACCGGAGATGGAGGTTCTTAATGTAATGGGGCTCGGCTCCCCGAGCTCAGCTATTATATCGGCACTGATCTTCAATGCGATCATTATTCCTCTGCTTATTCCGCTGGCCATGCGAGGCGTGTCTTATAAGCCGATGAGCTCCACTAAGCTGCTCGCACGTAATCTTTTTATCTACGGTTTAGGTGGAGTAGTTGTCCCGTTCGTAGGTATTAAGCTCATCGATATGATCGTAAGTATATGGATATAACGCTATGTTGACTATAGGCAGGAAAGGATGACAGTATTATGGTGAACTCTATCGAAACGGAAGAAGAGCAGCAATCCATGTCCACTGGTTCCTATTTCTTAATGGTGGTGCGGCTCAGTCTGGTCTTTATTGTACTCTGCGGGATTATTTATCCCTTGGCTTCCACAGCGATTGCCCAGGTAGTTATGCCGTCACAGGCAAATGGCAGTTTGCTCAAAAATGATGCCGGAGTGGTTATAGGCTCAGAATTGATCGGCCAGAACTTTACAGATCCGGCGCTTTTCCATAGCCGGGTATCGAGTATTGATTATAAAGCTGAGGCTTCAGGCTCCAACAACTACGGACCATCTAACCCGGATATGCTGCAGCGGACGAAAAATTTCATTACCCAGTGGCAGTTGGATAATCCGGAGGTGCCTTTGAATAAACTACCGGTTGATCTGATTACCAATTCAGGTTCTGGACTGGACCCACATATCTCTCCCGTTGCGGCAATGGTGCAGGTTCCCAGAATTAGCAACCTGACCGGTATTCCGGCCAATGTACTCGAAGCATTGGTGGAAAAATATACCGAAGGCCGCGATCTTGGTTTGTTTGGTGAGAAACGTGTCAATGTGTTGAAGCTGAATATGGCTTTATCGGAAATCCCAGCGAAATAGCAAGCTTGTGCCCTGTCTGCGTTGATTGCGGACAGGGTAGTTTTCGATTGGATTCAAGTAAATGGTGAAAGGAGGTTAAAGAATGGCGCCGTATAAACGAAAAACCCCGGAAGAAATCTTGTATTCCATATATCAACTGCATCGGGGAAGGCTAAAGATCATTATCGGGTCCGTCAGTGGGTCGGGAAAAACATACAATATGCTGGAAGAAGGCAAGCATTTAAAGCAGCAAGGGATAGATGTAGTAATCAGTGCCGTTTCGACCATGCAACGAGTGGAAACCGTTCAGCAGCTCATAGATCTGGAGCGTGTTCCTAGCATTCATTGGTGGAAAGACGGCAAGGAGCAGAAAGACCTCCCTTTGGAAGCGCTACTGGGACGGAATCCAGAAGTCCTGATGGTAGATGGTCTGGCTCATCGCAATCGCATAGGTGCCCGTTTTCCAACGCGGCTGGAAGATATCCGTTATTTGATGGATAACGGCATCAGTGTGATTACGACCATCAATGTTTATGAGCTGGCAGGAGTGGGAGAGATCATTTTTCAAATGACGGGAATTCGGGCAGAAGAAACGGTACCTTTGAATACGCTAGAGTTTGCGGATGAAGTGCGCCTAATCGATGTATCCCCGGAAACCATATTGAAGCGAATAGAGGAAGGCGTTTTGGGTGGTGAGACGCATCCTGCATTGTCCCGACGAGGAAATCTCGGGGTACTTCGTGAACTGTCCCTGCGTTTAGTGGCCGAAGGCGTCAACGATTCACTTGAAAAACATCGGGAAGATCAGGGACTCATCGGTCCTTCCGGCGCCACTGAGCGGATACTGGTATCCACACAATACCACTGGAACGGTTCACTCTATGTGAGAAGAGGCCAGCAAATCGCTAAGCGTCTGGGTGGTGATCTGATTGTAGTTACGTTTGTCATGCCAAAACGACCATTGACTAAGGAACAGCAGACCTTCAAGCGCTCTATAGTGAAGCTAGTAGATCGAGTGGATGCCAAGTTTGACGAGCTTCATCTAACCCATCTACGTCAGCTTCCTTCCCTATTGGTGCGTTATGCGACTCAAAACAATGTGACCCGAATCGTAATGGGGCACTCTAATAAGAGCAGTTGGCAAGAGAAGTGGCAGGGCTCCATCGCAAACCGCGTACTGCGAAAAACACGAAATATTGATGTATTTCTAATGGCGGACCGCGCAGAGCAGGAAGGCGAGCGGATTTTACCCATAAAACCGAATGTGAAAGAGTCAGAAGAGCCTTTTCATCGGTTGACCAGCCAAGAGATGGAAAAGAAAGTTGAAAGGATCCGCCACGGAACCTTTAAAGTTTATATCGGTGCAGCTCCCGGAGTGGGGAAAACTTACAAAATGCTGCAGGAGGGTAACCTTCTATTGAACAGAGGCATCGATGTCGTCATCGGTCTGCTGGAAACCCACGGTAGGAAGGAAACAAGGGAGCAAATAGGAGATTTAACGATTATCCCTCGTGCCAGGATTCAATATCAGTCAACGCAACTGGAAGAAATGGATACAGATGCAATTATTTCTCGGCACCCAGAGGTTGTGTTGGTTGATGAATTGGCGCATACCAACGTGCCCGGCAATCAGTCCAGAAAGCGATATGAAGATGTTGTCCATCTATTGGAAAATGGCATTTCCGTCATTACAACCGTGAATGTTCAGCATCTGGAAAGCTTAAACGACGCGGTAGCTCAATTAACCGGTGTTCGGGTTCGCGAAACCGTGCCAGATGCCATTTTGAGAATGGCAAGCGAGGTAGAACTAATCGACGTAACACCGCAAATGCTGCAGGAACGGATGAGGGAAGGGAAGATTTACGCGTCCGAGAAAGTGAACCAGGCGCTGGAATCATTTTTTAAGATTGGCAATCTAATTGCGCTGCGCGAGTTGGCTCTCCGCGAAATTGCTGATGATGTAGACGAACGGCTGGAGGCATGGGACCGAGATACTTCCTTGCGAGGGGCGTGGAGCAGGCGTGAGGTTATTTTCGTCTGTGTGGACATGGGACCACGTGCGGAACGTCTGATCCGCCGCGGATTCCGCATTGCGCACCGCTTGAAAGCAGAATGGTACGTGCATTATGTGCATTGCGGCGTGGTACGAACGCATGAGGAGCAGAAACGGCTAGACGTACTGCGGCATTTATCGGAACGGCTTGGTGGGAAAATGGAAGTGACTGAAGCAGGCAGCAGCAAAAACCTACATCATCATTTGTTAAACAGGATGAACGAGGTGCAGACGACACAGCTTATAATCGGACAATCACGGAAACCACTTTGGCGTACTTTTTTCAAAGAGAGCTTCGTCCATTATCTGCTAAGGCATGCCCGTCATATGGATATGCTGATCGTTGCGGATTTTGATCCAGAGGTTTCAGAACCGATAAGGTAAAAGAATGTGTAGGGAATTGAATTAACATTTGGCAATAAGTGCCCGTTGTTGAAAATAACATATGGGTATGATAAGCTGACTTTACTTTAAGGATTGGGGTTGAAAAGGATAATGTAGGATTTCTTGCGGATTTTTAAAAATAATAAAAACATGCCGAAGCGGATGTAGACCGCTGTTTTATTATTTTTATGCAAGAAAGCTACTATTCTTTTTAACTCAAAGATATATCCTTATCTAACTCCATCATCGTGGGTTCGATTTGCTGTATTTATTTGAGCTACAAGAAAGTAACTTTCTTGTGGCTTTTTATTATGTATAAATACAGGAGGATACCTATATGTCATTAATAAATGTTACAAACCTGACGTACGCCTATGATGGCAGTTACGATAACATATTTGAGAACGTAAGTTTTCAAATGGATACCGATTGGAAATTAGGATTTACGGGAAGAAACGGTCGGGGGAAGACCACATTCCTCAACTTGTTGCTTGGAAAATATGAATACAGCGGAAATATCTCTGCTAATGTGAGCTTTGAGTATTTCCCTTTCCATATTGAAAACAAAGAATATAATACCCTTGATGTAATTAACCGAATATATTCTGACTATATTCACTGGCAATTAGTGCGTGAGCTTTCATTGCTGAAGGTTTCTGAAGATGTTTTATATCGGTCTTTTGATTCGCTGTCGAACGGTGAGCAAACGAAAGTATTACTGGCTGCTTTATTTCTTAAGGAAAATAGTTTCCTGTTAATTGATGAACCAACCAATCATCTTGACATGGAGGCAAGAAAACTAGTCAGTCAATATCTCGATTCCAAAAGTGGGTTTATTCTGGTGTCTCACGACAGATCATTTCTTGATAACTGTGTAGACCATATTCTTTCAATAAATAAGACCAACATTGAAATTCAAAAAGGTGGTTTTTCCAGTTGGTGGGAGAATAAGACGAGACAAGATAACTTTGAACTAGCTGAGGACGAAAAACTTAGAAGAGATATAAGTCGGTTATCGAGTTCTGCTAAACGGACGGGCAATTGGTCACACGAAGTGGAAAAAACAAAAAACGGAACAAGAAACTCCGGCTCTAAGGTGGATAAAGGATACATTGGCCACAAGGCTGCAAAAATGATGAAACGTTCCAAAGCCATTGAACAAAGGCAGCAATCTGCAATTGAGGAGAAGTCTAAACTCCTTAAAAATATCGAGAGCTCCGACAGTTTGAAGATTTCGCAACTTGTTTATCATAAACACCAACTTGCTGAGCTTGATGAGGTTTCGATTTTCTACGGTGAGAAGAGGGTATGTGAAGATCTTAGTTTTTCGATTGAGCAAGGTGACCGAATAGCGCTTTCAGGTCAAAACGGCTCCGGAAAATCAAGCATCATTAAACTCATTTGCGGTGAGGAACTATACTTCACAGGCACCCTAAGTAAGGATAGTCAGTTGGAAATATCCTACGTATCTCAGGACACCTCCCACCTTCAAGGCAACTTAACTGATTTTGCTGCCGACAACGGTATTGATGAGAGTCTCTTCAAATCGATTCTTAGAAAACTTGATTTTTCCAGAGTTCAATTTGAAAAGGATATTTCAACGTTTAGCGGAGGTCAAAAGAAGAAAGTACTTATCGCAAAAAGTCTCAGTGAGAGGGTCCATTTGCATATTTGGGATGAGCCGCTAAATTTCATTGATATCATTTCCCGTATGCAAATTGAAGAGCTACTGCTGGAGTACTCACCAACCATTCTATTTGTGGAACATGACAAGGAATTTTGCGAAAATGTTGCAACAAAGACCATCGAACTTTAATATTTTCTTAGAAAAAACGCCGGATAACTGGCGCTTTTTTGTATTTTCTCTGTTATCTTTAGTAGAAGAAGATGTTCACTCCTTTTCGTAACCCAAGTGATATTTTCCCGTATTATGTTGTGAATAGGATCATATATGTTTAACAAAAACAGAAGTTGAGGTAATCCATCTTATGAAGAATGTATGTACAGATCAAGCCGATACATGGTATCAACAGGCTGAGCAGAAGGCAGCTCATTATTTTGCATCACTTTATATGCAGGTTATGGAGAAGACTTATGTATCTACACTGACAGAAGATTTTGAACTGTGGAAAAGAAACCATATTAACCAACGTCCATGGCTATCATTGTTTTCAAGGGGAACAAGAAAACCTGATTCTCAGGATTATCGAAGATACATGAGGTGGCTGGATCACACAGGTAAACTAGATGATTACTTAGATCGAAGCATCAGCTATATTTACATGAGGGATCTAGGCAAAGCTCTGGATTCTCCTGACACTCAGACCCGGATTCAGCGTGTAGTTGCTGACATCAAAAATCACTTGACTCGTTCCGCCGCAACAACAGGTGGTGGCCAACCCGAACAATTGAGTCTAGCCGGGTTGTATCGATGGGCTCAGAAGGAAAGCATAGAATCCGCCGTAATATGGCTGATCGATAAACTTAAGGACGTCTCTGCCAACATTCCAAAAGAAATGAATGCCGAGCATGCTCAGCGCAAGCTGATCAAAATCATCATTGGAGTTATCATGCATGTGGTTGAAGAGATGGATGTTGGAATATCGTCTGAGGAACGTGCCCAAAGACTTGATGAAGCCATCAGACTTGGTTATTCGTACGGTCTAACCTATCCGTTCATTGACGATCTTCTGGATTCAGGGGTCTTAACTGACGGGGAGAAAGAACTATATTCCAGTATGATACGTACCGCGCTTCTCACTGGAGTTGTACCCGAGCTCAGTGGCTGGGCCGGAAGCAATAACATGGAAATAATACAATACGTACATTCAGAACTCCGGGATGCTTTTGAATACATTAAAGAACATCAGCGGCTGGAAACACAGGAAACGTTCTTCGAGCAGTCCTATGTTTTTTTTCATTCCCAAGATATTGACCGTGTGAAAGATTTATCTAACAAGAACTATACCAATGAGGAGCTTTATGTACCCATCATTTTGAAATCTTCTTCTTCCCGATTGATTGTCCGTTCCGTTATAAGTGCACCTATAGATGAGGGTTTTGATCATCGTACCTTTTTGTATGGGATATACAATCAGCTGGCAGACGACTTTGCCGATATGTTTGACGATATGAATGACGGAGCTGTAACACCCTATACTTATTATTTGAAATATCGTGATCTGCGTTCAGATCTTATTAACCCATTTGAACTATACTGGACAGTAATCTCCCACCTAATCCATAACGTGTATCACTCTAATGCCAAGACGCGTGAGGTGATTCTAGATCGTGCAATCAACGGTCTCAAACGCTGTAGAGCACGTTTAGGCACTGAAATGTATAACGAAATTATGGGGATCTTTGCTGCCGGTAACCCAGAATTCAATCGACTTGTCCAATATATGGTTAGAAAAGCGGATGATGTGGATTTCTTCGACAAACTGCTTCGGGATCAAATGGTTACCATACTTAAAAACAACCAGAAGGAAAAGGAAGATTTTCAAGATACGATCAAAAATGTCCGACAACAGATCAACAACCAGTTGCAGATTACGAAAGCTAACGGGATTTCACCGATGAAAGAAACGCTTATTGATGCTGCTAATTACAGCCTCGAAGGGGATGGGAAGCGTATACGGCCATTATTGGCTTGGGTTATGGGCGTGAATGAATATGGATTACAGCCATCGACAATGGTACCCCTTCTGAGATCATTGGAATATTTGCATACGGCATCGCTAATCTTCGATGATCTGCCATCTCAAGATAATGCTTCTTCACGAAGAGGACGTCCAACTCTGCATCAGATGCACAATAGTGCTACGGCGGAGTTAACCGGTCTATTTTTAATTCAAAAGGGGATTGAAGAACAGACGTCACTTCACTCGTTTGATGCTTCAACCGTGCTTGCCTTAATGCAATACTCGGCTCAAAAGGCAGAAGATACCTGCATGGGACAGGCGATGGATTTGGATTCCAAAGGAAAAGCATTAACCATTGAGCAATTGAATATGATCTGCTTTCTCAAAACCGGAACTGCCTTTGAGGCTTCACTGGTAATGCCTGCCATTCTAGCTCAGGTTAAGGCGCCCGAAATCGAAGCTCTGAAGAAATTCGCCTACCATGCGGGCATTGCTTTTCAGATTAAGGATGATTTGCTTGATTTGGAAGGAGATCTACTCTTACTTGGGAAGCCCACCCACAAGGATGTCGAGAACAATAGCTCGACTTTTGTAACTATACTTGGTCAGGAAGGTGCCAGGAAAGAGATGTGGGAGCATTATTGCCTTGCCAGTGAAACGTTAGATAAGATGTCCTGTAAAACTGCCTTTCTGAAGCATTTATTAAATTATATGGTTAGTCGTGATCGTTAAATTTCCGCACCCAAAACGGCTTCCTCTTAATGACGGAGCCGTTTTTTTATATAACATCTCTCAATCCCTGTTATTGAACGATGCTGCCTTTGATTTTCAAATCACTGAATTCGGTAACAGAATCAGCTTTTGTCCATAAACCTATCCATCCATCAGCATACAATTTATCCGTAAAGTTGATCAATAAGTCTCCGTCTAGGTAGGCTTCAATTTGCGAACCAATCATGATTAACCTGATGGTATGCCATTCCCCTAATTTAGGGGGTTCCACGTTTACACTTACAAGTTCCTTTCGACTACCTTGAACAACCGCATACAAACGAAAGTTACCTTCAAGGCTATTTCCTCGAACTAGATAATAGTTTTTCGAATTCTGCGCACGAATAATAAGTCCTCCACTTGCATCTTCACTCCCTGAAAGAGGCTTGAATCGAACCGTTACGTCTAGATCCGAGAACCGGTTCTTTTTATACAACGCTACTGGATATTGCTCTGTCGTTTCAGTCTGGGCCAATACCCATTGCTGCTCCTGCGATTGTCTTCTTTCCCATTTCCCTAAAGCAAACTCCCAACCTTCACTTGCTTCATCAAAAGTTAGATCCATAGTTGTTTCGTTCGTTTCAGGTAACGTAATGGTGCTGTTATTGGCCTGACCTTGCTGAGTCTTACAACCCGCGGTCGCAAAGCATAGCAATAAAATCCCAACAATAATATAACTTCTCTTCATTATTTGAAATCCCCCAAATTCTAATTATTTCTCTTCTATAGAAGTAGCGAATTCAATATTACTTACTCTCATAGCATTAAACAAGACATTAATCAAATTATAGTAATTGAATTTTTTTTGTAAGACAGGCGGGGAGGGTTTTGTCAATTCATAAATAAGGGCAATTTTATTAATCAACATTTGAAATAAAATGCGGATGGTGGCAAAATATAAACAATCATTGAAGAGTTTATCCATACGTTTTGGAGTTTGAGAGATTAACAGAGGAGGGGCAATCAAATTATGAAAATGATAGACGTCATTATAAGCCGTAGAAATACTAAGCAATTTAAGCCGACACCTATTCCTGAAGAAAAGTTGATTTCTTGGTTGGATACTGCAAGTTATGCTCCTAATCACCGGATGAATGAACCGTGGGAGCTCCTTATTATCGGACCGGATACTAGAGCGAAATTAAAACACAAAACGGACTTTGGCGGTGCTCCTATCGTTCTTGTAATACTATCCAAACCCGCCCCCACATCGTTCGAACGTGATGAGAATGTCATGGCTGCCTCTTGTTTCGCACAAAATTTCTTATTAGCGGCTCATGAAGAGGGTATTGGGGGATATTGGTCTTCATTGGGTGCTTTGCCCCATAATCGTGATATTCTCGGGGTACCGAAAAATCATGATGTTATAGGTGTATTTGGAATGGGGTATCCTGATGAAGTTCCAACGGCCAGGGCGAGAACATCGATTATGTCCAAAATCACGTATTTATCCTAAACCACATATAATGAGCAAATGAGATGAATTGAAGTTGCTCCAACTAACGAAGCGGGAACAAGTATTGTGCTCCACAATAAGGAGCTGATTGCTAAAATGCAACCTGAACTAAATCTGAATACACCCTCGTTATTGTTTTTCTCAGATGACCTCGACCGTTTATATAAAGACTTTTCGGACAAAAACATTACTGTCGGGGAACTTGTAAATATTCCTTCAGGTAGAGTATTTAACTTTACCGATAATGAAGGAAATTACTTTGCGGTCATGGGAAAAAATTAACGTAAGTAATGAAATGAACGCCGTTGATGACAACGGCGTTTTTGCGTTTAACTATTATTAGCAAATTCAATCCAACAGGTAGCCATTTTTACATACCAATATACTATATTCATGTAAAAGGATGTAATTTATTTTAAATAATATATTGACATACAAACAATATGACAATTAAGATATAGATGTAATCGCTTGTAAATATTTATAAAGGAGTGATGCAAACGGTCAAATTATTGCAAACACCTAAAAACCTCCAATTATTATGTAAGCGTTTGCACTGTCTGTCCGCAGCAATGTCGTCTTTAACGGAACGGGAAGTTGGAATTCTTATAACACGGTAACGATTCCTAATGTCACATTGAATAGCGGAAGTAACTGAGATATTTGAAAGGGGAATGAGAATGATTACTTGGAAAAAGCCTTTAGCGTTCGCTTTTACTTGCCTGCTTAGCTTGTCACTGTTAACCCCCAGCCTGAATCAGAAGACCGAAGCATTTACGTCATCTAATGCGGATACCGCTATGTCTTCTTTTGTAAATGTATTCTATGATGCTCCTGCCAAATACTTTTATGTTAATAGTGATCATCAGATTCACTCTGAACATGCCCACGGTCCTAACGGAGGTTTGTATACCGATTTTTGGTGGGAAGCGCAGCTCTGGGAAACGGTAATGGACGCCTATGAGCGTACCGGCAGTGCAACTTATCTAACCATGATACATGATATCTATACTGGGTTTAATGCAAAATACCCTGATATGACGGCTAACACTTTCAATGATGATCTGGGTTGGTGGGCCTTAGCTTGCCTGAGGGCCTACGAGCTGACCGGAACTGTGGAGTATTTAAACCGTGGTTCTTATCTATTCAACCAGATCTACGCCGAGTGGGATACAAGCTTTTATGGCGGAGGGATTTGGTGGAGAAAAGACTCGCACAATCCGAACATCTCAAGCAACGCTCAAAAGAATATGGCTACAAATGCCCCTATGGTCATGGCAGCCATCAAACTGCGTAACGCCTATAATGATACATCTTACCTGACCAAAGCAACGCAAATCTACAATTGGACGAAATCAACTCTGGTGACTAGCAGCAAGATCAACGACCATATCGAAGGTGCTGGCATGGGGATTATAAAAGATTGGGATTTCACCTACAATTACGGAACTTTTCTCGGAGCAGCAGTCTCACTCTACCAATCGACAGGTAACGCCTCTTATCTCACGGATGCCAATAATGCCGCGCAGTATGTCATCAACAAAATGGTGTCCGCCCAGACTCTAATGTATGAAGGCGTAAATGATGCGGGCGGCTTCAAGATGATTTTTGCACGGAACTTGAACCGTTTGCGAGTGCAGGGTGGTCAGTCTCAGTATTTGAACTTTCTTCAGCAAAATGCAACACAAGCTTGGAACCACCGCCGTACCTCGGATAATATCATCGGTAGTGATTGGCTTCGTCCAACGGGCTCTACCTATGTGCAAAGTTTAACTGCCGCAGCAGGCGCTTCTATTCTTCAACTCGTACCAGCGGATGGGTATACAGGTTATATTGCTGGTAACGGAGCGTATGAAGCCGAAAATGCGCAAAAAACGTTGGTCAGCGGCAGTGGCCTGATCAATGAAAGCACGAATCCGGGCTTTAGTGGTAGGGGATACATTGGAGGATGGAACACCAACGGGACCTCTATTGATTTCTATGTCAATCAGAATTCAGCTGGCTCAAAAACCGTCACGTTCCGGTATGCTGCGGCCGCTGGCAATGCTTCACGTTATGTAAAAGTAAATGGCGTGTTCATCGCTAACAACTTGGTCTTCAATTCCACTTCGAGTTGGGGAAATTATGGTACTGTAACAGTCACCATACCTCTAAATGCAGGTTCTAATACCATCCAATTAGGGTACGACAGTTCCAAGGGGAATTCGAATTATCTGAATGTTGATTTGCTCAGCGGTTTGTAAGTCTAGTTCTACCCAATCCTAAGAGCATTTGTGAAAAAGCAGGGCGTGTAATAATGCGTTCTGCTTTTTTTGTAGGCAGGAGAGTCCTATGATTTACTCGAATACACTAAGATGGATTTTTCCCCAGCTTACGGCATATGAGTTTTTGCTTTTTTACGAAATCCCCAAAAAAGACGTTATTCCGAAAGATCTACATATAACATCGAAGGGTGAACTAATGGCAGATAAACTAGTGATTCGAAGAACAAAGTTCTCTTGTTTGTTGCCTTTATTTTAGTTTCATTAGTGTTCATATCACGAAAACAGAGCACTGGATTCTAAGTGAGAATGATCCTATAAGTGAAGATGTGGTGCTGATGGTGAAGTCATAAATTTGATGAAGCAAATTGCATGATATTAAATGCTCGTGTACAAGGTGATGATGGAGAGTTTTATTAGAAATTTATGACAGTAAAGTAGGTCTTGAGAATCGGAAGAAGATCGTTTACAGGAAATTGCAACCATGTTAAAGTAAAAAAGGGACAAACGTCCTGCAATTTAATACTAAAAAAAATGAATATCCGCGTTAAAGGTAAAATCATCGAAAGATGATGACACAAAGCCATGGGTCTAAAGCCAACTAATAGAAGGCTATGATTGCCAGGCCGCCAAAGGGGTAGCTTAAAGATAGCTCCGATGGACTTAAGTCTGTCCGGAGCTTTTTTATGGTTTCAGCCTTTCTACGGCGTTACGTGATCGCGAGATACGAGAGGGGAAATGATTTTGAAGAGGAATTGGAAAGCGGTTTGCACAGGAATAATTGCGGGGGCAATGTTGTTGACCGGAAATACAGGCTGGATGTCCCAATCGGAGGTTGCGTCTGCAGCTTCCGCCAAACCACTCACCGTAGATCAAGTGATTGGCAAGCTAACGGCATCATCTAAGACTTTAAAGAGCTATCACCTGAATTCGAATAAAAAACTGGATATACAAACAAGTGGGATGAGTTTTTCTGTTTCTAACACGCTCGACATAGACATTAACCGTCTGCCAAAATTCTCCGCAACGGGTACTAATGAACTCAAGTATTTTGGAACAGAATCATCTTTCGATCTATATGCCAACGATAAAGAATTTTATCAGTTGTTAGACGGAAGCATGTTAATTGAGCAAAACGAAGACGAGACTACCGTTTCTGAAGATGATGTAACGGGTGAAAGTGGTGAAGAGCCGATTGATCCCGATGCACAGTATTGGGTGCTGGCAGACAAGCTGGATTGGGATGCCCTATACACTAAAGGTCAATTTGATCCCGCATCTATGCTTGATTCAGTCAAAAATTATAAAAAATCTATGAAAGTGTCCGATGTCGGATCACAGACGGTTCTCCAATTTACGATAACCGAACCTAAGGCAGCAAAGATGTTAATCGAACTCTATGACCAAGACATTGTTATGGACTCTGGGACGATTCAACCCAAAAGTGTAACGTGGAAACTATACGCCAATAAGAAAACTTGGCAGACGGAAAAGCTAACAGTGAATTTGAGTTATTCGCTAGTTGTAGACGGTGAAAAAGATACACACAATACAAAAATAGAAGCCAAGTATTCCAATCACAACAAAGTGGCAGTAGTTGTAAAACCCGCCGAGTTAGAATAGGAAGAGTCCTAATACATTTGATAAGCTAAAAGGGGCTGTCCCATAAGCCATGAAATGGCTGCTTGGGACCGCCCCGCTGTTTTTGAGTCGGATTGACTTGTGTACGTGGTGTGGACGCTCCGCGAACGGACCGTTGCTCCAATCGCTGTGCTCTCCAGATTTTATTTATTTCCCTTAGCGGTAAAAATCCGGAGACCAAGGCGACCGCTACCGCTTTTCCGCAATCAGTCCGTCCTCTCCGCTGCTTTGAGCAGAAAAAGTTTCTACAATCTTCTTTAAAATCACAAAAAGAAATCGCCCTTTTGGTAAAATGGAGGTACCACCCAACCATTCAAAAGGAGCGATTTCTTTGTACATTCAATATACCATGGACCAACTTTGCTTGCCAATGGATCTGGAAGAAGACATCCCGGAAAATCACCTCGTTCGTGTCGTGAACGCAGCCGTCAATCGGCTGGACGACACCATCTTTGACGCTGCCTATCCTGGCGGCGGCCGCGACAGCTACCACCCTAAAATGCTCACCAAAGATATTATCTACGCGTACACCCAGCAAATCTATTCGTCTCGCCAAATTGCCAAAGCGGTACGGGAGAATATTCCCTTTATGTGGCTGGCCGGACGGCAGCGACCCGACTTCCGCACTCTTAATCGCTTCCGTTCCCAGCGAATGAAGGACGTCCTTGAAACGGTATTTACCGCCGTGCTTCAGTTTTTGTCTGACGAAAAATACGTTTCGCTGGAGCATTACTTTGTGGACGGAACCAAAATCGAGGCGAATGCCAATCGCTACACCTTTGTGTGGGGCAAAGCGGTCAACAAGAACAAATTGAAATTACAGGAGAAGGTACACGCCCTGTTCGCGAGCATTGAAGCGGCAGAAGACCAAGAAGAACGCGAGCACCACGGAAACGACCTCCTTGAACTCGGGGAGTCTTCTGAGTGGAACAGCGAGAAACTCGAACTAGCAGCGCAGAGGCTTGAAGCCCAGCTATTGGAAAAACCCAAAGACAAACCCCTGAAAAAAGCCGTTCGGAAGATTCGCAAGGATTTGCTGCCTAGGCTACTGAAGTATGAGCAGTACCAAATACTGCTTGGCGACCGGAACAGCTTTAGCAAGACCGACCCGGACGCGACCTTCATGCGGATGAAGGAAGACCACATGCGGAATGGTCAACTCAAACCGGGTTACAATGTACAGATTGGAACCGAAAACCAATTTATATTGGCCTACAGCCTACACCCAAGACCTACCGATACCCGTTGTTTACAGCCGCACCTGGAAAAGGCAAGGCAGATCCTAGGAAAACTTCCTGGGACGTTAGTTGCGGATGCAGGCTACGGCAGTGAAGAAAACTACGCCTATCTGGAAAAGGAAGAGATTCAGGCGGTAGTGAAATACGGCAGCTACCATAAAGAAAAGAGCAAAGCATGGAAAGAGAATGTCGGAAAGATTGAGAACTGGACCTATGACAAAGCCAAAGATACGTGGATATGCCCCACCGGACAAACGCTGCATTTCCGCAAGGAAAGTAAGGAGCTCTTGGAGAGTGGATATGAAATTGGAAAACGTCATTACCGCAGCTTAAGTTGCGACGGTTGCCCGCTGAAGGAACGCTGTACAAAGGCAACAGGAAATCGGGAAGTGGTTGTAAGTCTGGAACGACTGCGGTACCAGAAGCAAGCTCGGGCAATCTTGCAAAGCGAGGAAGGCTATGCTTTGGCTGTACGTCGAATGACAGAACCAGAAAGTGTGTTTGGACAACTGAAGAATAACCGGGGCTTCCGGCGGTTTCTGCTTCGCGGCATGGAAAAAGTGACGCTTGAAGTCGGGTGGCTTTCCCTTGCCCACAATCTACTGAAGCAAGCTGCAAATGACCAAAGACGCAGAGCAGCGATCCTCCAATAACAGGAGAATCGCTGCTCTGTTGACTTTTTGCGATTTTGAAAATGAAGAGGGTCTTTCTCCGCTCGTAAAAATCTACTTATGGGACAGCCCCTTTTTTTATGTCTAACCATGGCGAATTTACATTCTTCACAGGCTATTTTCTTAACTTACCTGGTATAGGGATATGCCTAATGGACTCAATTGGATGATATAGAAGCATCCATGGACCTGAGAAACGCATAACACTCTTAATTCTTTGACGGTAATCCAATTTGTAACAATGGATAGAGCACTTTGCACAAGCCGTTTTCTCCTCACCGAATGGGCAGAGGGATAGTCTATTCGTAGCATAATCATTTAAATCCTGACATTCCTCGCAGAGCGCTTTTTGATGATGTTTTTTCTTGCAATAAATGCCAATCATTTTTGCAACAATTTCTTTTTCTCTTCGAATTTTAGGACCATCATTTAACTGCCGTTTCACTTTAATTGTCATGTTTGAAAGATCCCTTTCATTGTTGAAAGATTGCAATATACATTAACTATATCATCTAACTATTTCCATCCACAAAAGAACTAAACTTTTTAGGGTATGAGCTTTAATTTTGTATAAAAAATATCAAAGAAGCTATGATAAAATAATTTTTGTTATCGCTTACACTTATATTTTTGGGAGGAAGTGGGAATGGGTCAGCTACAGGCTGAACAGCATCTTAGTAAGACTTGATGCAATTTAACCCATAGGAGGAATGACGAATGAAACAAAGAAGAAAGAGGTTATTTTTAGCAATTTTAGTTTGTTTTGCGCTTACAATACCTGCAGTAATTGTACAGGCAGCAACAACGATCACCGCCAATCAAACTGGCACCCAAGACGGATACGACTATGAGCTATGGAAGGATTCCGGGACCACAAGTATGACTCTCAATAGTGGTGGAACGTTCAGTGCCCAGTGGAGTAACATCGGGAATGCGTTATTCCGTAAAGGCAAGAAATTCGACTCTACCAAGACACACTCACAACTCGGAAATATATCAATAAATTACAGTGCAAGCTTCAATCCGGGCGGCAATTCCTATTTGTGTGTTTATGGATGGACGAAGGACCCGCTCGTAGAGTATTACATTGTCGATAGCTGGGGCACCTATCGTCCGACCGGTACGAAAAAGGGTACTATTAGCGTAGACGGAGGCACATATGACATATATGAGACCACTCGAACCAACCAACCTTCGATAATAGGTAATGCAACTTTTAAGCAGTATTGGAGTGTCCGGACGTCGCAACGCACGAGCGGAACCATATCTGTTAGCGAACACTTTAAAAAGTGGGAGAGCTTGGGAATGCCAATGGGTAAGATGTATGAGGTCGCGCTTACGGTAGAGGGCTATCAGAGTAGTGGTAGTGCTAATGTGACTAGTCATACACTTACTATCGGTGGCGGTAGTACGAATCCAACTCCTACACCAAGTACAGGTGCGAAAACGGAAACCGAGAGTATGACCAAGGGCGGTCAATACACCGGGAATATAAGCTCTCCGTTCTCAGGAGTCGCTTTATACGCCAACAATGATTTGGTGAAATACACGCAGTATTTCGAGAGCGGTACCCATAGTTTTTCACTCCGCGGTGCTTCGAATAACTCCAACATGGCCAAAGTCGACTTGAAAATCGGCGGAGTGACTAAGGGTACCTTCTACTTCGGCGGGAGCAGCCCTGCAGTCTACACCCTGAATAATGTAAGCCACGGAACCGGAAATCAAGAGATCCAGCTCGTTTGTACATCCGATGATGGGACATGGGATGCTTACACTGATTATTTGGAGATCAATTAAAAAACGCTGATGCGGTAAATGATGCTTTTAAGTTTTGATTGAACGCAGTCTCCAACCCATTTAGTCAGATATTCTTCGTTTAGAAAAAATCATTTCAAAAGTCCCCCTTGTAAAAGGATTGGGACTTTTTTTCTTTACATTCATTATGAAACCTCATATCACATTGTGACGTAACATTAAATATATTTTCTAGTAAATAAAGGAATGGAGGAGTTATTACTCATGATAACTCACATAAAAAGGATTGCTATTATAGCACTAGTTTTTTGTATACTATCTGCTTGCTCCTCGGAATCTAAAGAAATTATTTCAAGGAAAACAAATAACGACATGGAGGTGCGGGTAGATAAGTATCTAAAAGACAAAAAGTTTAATGGTTCTATTCTCATGGCTAAAGAAGGTGACATCTGGATAAGCAAAGGGTACGGAATGGCCAATTTTGAAAAAGGAATACCAAATACACCTACTACACGTTTTAGAATAGGTTCAGTGACAAAACAATTCACTTCATTAAGTATTATGAAACTTCAAGAGCAAGGTCTAGTTAATGTGAAGGATACGCTTAATAGATATATTCCCGATTATCCCAATGGAGATCAAATCACCTTACATCATCTCTTATCCCATACGTCCGGAATTCAAGAATATCTCTCGACCTATCTCTTGTCCTCTCCTTTATTTCAACAATATACCTCTCCTTATGAGCTCATTAATACATTTAAACAAGAACCTCTTAAATTCACTCCAGGAACACAATTCAGCTATAGTAATTCAAATTATGTTTTATTAGGCTATATTATTGAGAAAGTCTCAAAAGAATCATATACAGACTATATTAATAACAATATTTTGAGACCTCTTCATATGTTAGATTCAGGGTATGACAATAATATCTACAATGAGGATAATCATGCAAAAGGATATGAAGGAACAGTGGAAGAACATTCTGATCCATTCTATAATATTGATATGTCATTAGCCTTCTCAGCAGGGGCATTATATTCCACTGTGGAAGATCTCTACTTATGGGATCAAGCGTTGTACACTAATAAATTAATAACCGCGGCCTCTTTAGACACAATGTTTACACCAAAGATTGTCGTTGAAAAAGATGTAGCAAGTTACGCTTATGGTTGGTTTGTATTTGCCGGTCCCGAAAACCTCGTGGGACACGGCGGAAATATATTTGGATATAGCTCAGTTATTCTTAAAAACCGGGAAACAAAGAACGTAGTGATTGTGTTGTGCAATTTTGATTCATATGCTGACATCAGCAACATTGCAAGAGATTTAAATAATATGTTAGATGATTATATTAAGTAGTTGATTCTACTTGAACATACGTGGTTTTGACAATCCACTTAGGGAATGCGAATATAGTGTTTTGTAGTCAAGGTTGAGACTAATACATGTTGGAGGTATCTTAATGAATCAGCGTTTTCGTATCACAAGATCCATGCAAGAAAATAACACAGAGCAATCCATTTCTTTGGAAGAGTGCAAAGATTACTTTGCATCCAAATCCGACTTTATGTACTCACATGTTTTCACCGTAATAGGTCCAGAAAACACTATGTCGATCGAAGGGGATTTTTTTATGTGGAGGCATGGGGACGCGGAAATTCCCTTTCGGCATTACATGGGGGATATATATGTAGCCATTTCAAACGAAGCTATAGTTCCCAAAATGATTGAGATTGCAGCTGATTTGCAAGCCGATGTGATAGAAGGATAAATAGAGCTATGTGGAGATCATATATTTTAAAAAAACGGAGGCCTGTAATTAGGTCTCCGTTTTTTGGTTTTTCGAATATGTAACTCAATTCGGGCAAATAAAAGTGGGGGAGTTAAAAAAATGGAGTTGCGGGTAAATAAAAATTGCACTACAATTAATCGTAATGGTTACGAATAAATATTCAAACAAGGGAGTGAAATGAAAATGACAACTTGGAATCTGGAACATGCTCAATGTCACTTCTTAATCTGTAATGGAGGTACTTGTCTGAAGCTTGGAGCTGATGAAGTTACAGAATCGATACGTGAAGAAATCAAGAATCAGAATGCAGATGCACTAATTCACACATCCCGAACACAGTGTAACGGTCGATGTAGTGATGCCTGCGTAGTTATCGCTTATCCGGAAGGTGTGTGGTACAAGGATATTGACCCACAGTCCGGCAAAGACCTTGTTCAAAGACATCTTGAGGGTAAGCTTCTGGAATCCCAAGTCGTATATCATTATAATCAGAAATTTGTACCGACGGGCATCTCCGTAAAAGGAATTGAAAAAAACACATAACAAAACTGCTGGATATCAGAATGGGGAGGTAATGAAATGGTACAACCGTCTGTTGATCCTTGGTTTGAAAAAAGTTTCGGTGAGGATTACATGCTGATCTACAAGCATCGCAATATACAAGGGGCGTTAGATGAAGTTCAAAAAATGGTGAAATGGCTTAATCTTACCGAAGGTAGCGAAGTACTCGATTTATGCTGCGGGATGGGAAGACATGCGTTCGCACTCTCAGATGCAGGGTTCAAGGTAACTGGAATAGACTTATCCCATGTGTTATTGTGCGAGGCTATAGCATTGGATAAGCAGCGTCGTATTCGCTGGATTCAAAGCGATATGCGAATGTTACCCGAGGGAGAAAATATTGAAGGCACATTCGATGCGGTGGTTAATCTTTTCACATCATTTGGGTATTTCGAGAAAGATGAAGAGCAAATTAAAGTTTTACAACAAATGGAGAGAGCGTTGAAACCGCATGGTAAATTTATAATTGATTATTTAAATGCTGAATATACAAAGGATCATTTAATTCCTTTTTCCGAACGAAAAGAAGGAGAGACAATCATTAAGGAGAACCGAAGGGTTCGTGACGGATTTGTTGAGAAAAGGATTAGGTTATTGGAAGAAGGTACCGAAGCACGCCAATATGAAGAACAGGTGAAGCTATATTCTATCCATAGACTGACGGAAATGCTTACGGAAGCAAACTTGTCCATTAATGCAGTATATGGCGACTACGATGAAGGGGAATATGATCAACGGTTGTCACCACGTATGATTATTGTGGGGCAGCGAACAGAGTGAGGAGACCGAGATACCGTCAGCTAACAAATCATATCAAAGGAGCTTCAATATAAATGAACAAAAGCAGCACTAATCAGCGTCTCCCAAGAGCAAAAGGAATTGATATGGGTACATACTATACACCCAAAGAATGTGCTAAAAAGGTTAGACATCTCATACTTCCAGATATGAATCGAAAGATTGTCGAAGAATTCATTACCATTTTAGGAATGAGAGACACATTTGAAGAACATCAAGTGCCAATTCCCAATAAAGTCGTTATGTATGGTCCACCGGGCACAGGGAAAACATTGACGGCATTTTATATCGCTCAAATGCTGGAGCTTCCACTTATCCTCGTTCGATTGGATGCGATTATTCACAGCCACTTAGGTGAGACTGGCAGCAATATTAGAAAAATTTTTGAGTATGCC
This sequence comes from Paenibacillus wynnii, assembly GCF_000757885.1. Lineage (NCBI taxonomy): Bacteria > Bacillati > Bacillota > Bacilli > Caryophanales > Paenibacillaceae > Paenibacillus > Paenibacillus wynnii. Next base: position 957,444 of record NZ_JQCR01000003.1, read on the forward strand.
AAAGCTTCACCTTGTGTCCTGTTTCTTGATGAATTTGATGCGATTGCAAGAACTCGTGAAAGCAATGATGAGGTTAAAGAAATGGCACGTGCCGTAAATACCTTACTTCAATGCCTTGATGATTTTGGGGACAGCAGCATTTTTGTAGCGGCAACCAATCTGGAGAATGAACTGGATCGGGCAATTTGGAGAAGATTTGATACAAAAATGATCTACTCCCTGCCAGATGAATTAAGCAGACGTCAATATATAGATCTATTGATTAACGGATTCGAGGGGGAAACAGGCTTAACGGAAGAAGTCTGCGTGCGGCTTGCCGGTTGCAGTTTTGCAGATATTGAACAGATTGTTCTGAAAGCGAAACGTAAGGCGATTATAGAGAGTTGTTCACTAAAAGTTGAGCATATCGTTCTGTCATATGAAGAGTACTGTCCGTCCTTAAACTGACGCTATTGTGTCAATTCTGGATCCACACAAAACCTCTTTTTATGTATTTGGGGTTTACAAATCGTAATTATTACGATATTATCATCGCATATACGTAATCATTACGATTAAGAACTCGAAAAGGAAGAACTATATTATGATTTTATCTTCGATGCAAGATGTAGTGTTCGGATATGGAAGTGAGCCAGTGATTGAGGAATTGTCGCTTGAGATTAAAACAGGTGAATTCATTGGTATTGCTGGACCAAATGGAGCGGCAAAGTCTACCTTATTGAAATTAATGCTAGGTTTGATTAAACCTTGGAGTGGTTCGCTTCAATTCAATCATGTATTGAGTGATGGAACGAAGGCTATAGTTGGCTATGTTCCGCAGCAAGTCGCATCTTTTAATTCAGGATTCCCCAGTAAGGTGATTGAACTGGTTCGTTCGGGATGTTATTCGAGATTGGGATTGTTCAAGCGCTTTTCTTCCCAACAAGAACATATTGTAGAGCAAAGCTTGAAGCAGGTAGATATGTGGGAATACCGCAATCGAAAAATAGGGGAACTTTCGGGAGGGCAGAAACAACGCGTATGCATTGCACGTGCTCTTGCACAGGAGCCGCAAGTACTTGTGTTAGATGAGCCTGCGACAGGTATGGATGCTTCCAGTAGATTAGGTCTTTATGAGTTGCTGCAACATTATGTTAAGCATCATGGAAGAACCGTCATTATGGTCACTCATGGACTTGAAGAAACCAGACCTTATCTAGACACGCTGATTAGTTTGGAACGAAAGGAGAACGAAGGTTGGCGATGTTTAGTTACGAATTCATGCAGCGCGCATTTTGGGCCGGAGGGCTGATCGGAATAATCGCTCCTTTGATAGGAGTATATCTTATGCTACGTCGGCAAGTTTTGATGGCAGATACACTCTCACACGTTTCGCTGGCAGGTGTTGCTCTAGGATCAGTGCTTCATGTGAATCCAGCCATTACCGGGTTTGTAGTAGCTGTGGTAGGAGGACTAGTCATTGAGCAGCTCCGTAGTTCTTATCGTACATATAGTGAGCTTCCTGTAGCCATTATTATGACCTCAGGATTGGCGCTTGCAATCGTATTGATGAGTTTAAATCAAAATTTAAGCAAAAGCTTCAGTTCTTACTTATTTGGATCCATTGTTGCAGTTAGCAACTTGCAACTCCTTCTTATTGCCGGTGTAGCCGTGGTCGGACTATTGTATTTCATCCTATTACGCAGACCGCTTTATAACTTAACCTTTGATGAAGAAACTGCCAAAATCTCTGGTGTACGTGTCTCTCTGTTATCCTTTTCCTTTGCAGTACTGACGGGAATGACGGTGGCTGCTGCAATGCCGGTGGTCGGTGTATTGCTTGTTTCTGCTCTGATGGTGTTACCAGCCTCGCTATCGCTGCGCGTGGCTTCCGGTTTTGCTGCGGCCATTGCGGTATCTGTTGGAACGGGGCTGACAGGAGTGTTTTGCGGTTTGACCGCGTCCTACTATATCAATACACCTCCTGGAGGTACCATAGCCTTAATTCTATTGTTCTTTTTGTTAATCACAATTGCCACACAGAAATTAATTCAAATCAAAAATAGGCGAAGCATTCATAAACCATTTAAAAAAAGGAGTAAATTAACACTATGAAAATTTGTACTCACCTTTTTGGTATCCTGTCTCTGTCAGCCATACTACTTCTCGCTGGTTGCGGTTTAAATAACAACACTGCTAGCACAAATGGAGGAAATGCATCCGTAACTCCTTCCAATGCTGCAGAAGCTACGTCAACCCCTTCAGCAGAAAAGTTGAAGGTCAAAACAAGTTTTTACCCGATTTATGAGTTCACCCGCAATGTAGCCGGTGACTTGGCTGATGTTGAGAATCTAGTACCAGCTGGCGTTGAACCACATGACTGGGAGCCAACACCACAGGACATGACCGGGATTACCGATGCCGATGTGCTTATTTATAACGGTGCGGGCATGGAGGGTTGGATTGAACAAGTATTGGATAGCGCAGGCGATCATCTAATAGCTGTCGAGGCAAGCAAAGGCATTGAGATGATGGAAGGTTCAGAAGAAGAGCATGAAGAAGAGGATGATCATGCAGTTGAAGAAGAGCATGATCATGGTGAACTGGATCCACATGTATGGTTATCACCAAGATTGGCTATTCAGGAAGTTCGCAATATTGAAGTTGCTCTTGCCAAAGCTGCTCCACAGCATGCAGATGCATTCAAGGCAAATGCAGATGCTTATGTAACAAAACTGGAGATACTTGATCAGGATTTTAGGGATGAGCTGAAGGATACATTGCGAAAGGACTTCATTACTCAGCATGCAGCCTTCGGATATTTAGCAAAAGAGTACGGCCTGACCCAAGTGCCCATTGCAGGATTATCTCCTGAACAAGAACCGTCTGCCGCCCAAATGGCTGAGGTTGTAAAATTTGCTAAGGATCATAATGTAAAAACTATATTTTTTGAGACTCTTGTATCCTCTAAAGTAGCTGATACTATTGCTGCGGAGATCGGTGCCAAGTCAGCTGTGTTGAATCCGGTTGAAGGTTTGACTGAAGAAGATATTTCAAACAACCTTGATTACGTCGTAGTGATGAAGCAGAACCTTGAGTCATTAAAGACAGCACTTAACGAATAGAACTGTGTTTCCGACACTAGACACTAGGTCATATTATGCATAAAGGAGATGAGGAAGTGGAAAGTCAATGGGGAGGTATGGTAGAAGCAATGCAGGCGCATGGCATCCGTATTACTACACAACGCAAGCTAATTGCGGAAGTGTTCTCATTTACTAAAGGATTTGTAATTCCACGTCAAATTCATTCCTTTATAGCTAAGTACATTCCGGGTGTTAGTTATGATACAGTTTATCGAAACTTGAGGCTACTGGTCAAAATTGGATTAATAGAGCAATTTGATTTTAAGGAAGGAATTCGTTTCAAAGTAAGATGTGGGCTGGACCACCATCACCATCACTTCATATGCACGGAGTGCCATAAAACCTACCCTCTTGACTTTTGTCCGATCGATAGTGGAATCAGTCCACCTGATGCATTTGAAGTAACCTCACATAAATTCGAAATTTACGGGATATGCGGGGAGTGCGTTGGAAAGAAGAGAGGATTAGTACTTTGTTAAAAATAAAACTTGGGGATTTTATGATCATTGGGGCTGTGCTGCTGATTGTAGGCTTGATTTATGGCATTAAGTGGCTGGATACGCGCAACGAAGAGTATATTGTAGGTCAACTGGCAGCTCAAATTACGGTGAATGGCAAACCGTATAAAACTGTTAATCTGGCAAAAGAAGAGCAAGTAATCGAAATTCATACCAAATACGGTCATAATACACTGAAGGTGTTCGACTACGGAATTCAGATGGTTTTTGCCGATTGTCCGAACAAAATATCGATGCAGATGGGCTTCAAATCAAGACCTCATCAGCAGATTATATGTATTCCTAACCGTGTGCTGGTAGAGGTAATTAATCCCAGCGGCAGCCATGATGAAGATGAACTCGACGCCGTAATTTAAAAGAATATACTTAAAACAAGTTGACACCGTAGACGACCGGTTGTCAGCTTGTTTTTATTGTCGAAAGCCGCAATTATTAGTTTACTCTATACTTTTGCAGCGGTAGCTAGAAGCCGATTAGCACGGTATGATATACTTTTTGGACGATGATAAATCTCGAAAGGGATGTACCTATGCCCAACTATAAGAAGAACCCAGCTAAAGGGATTCCCATCGGAATCATTGGTCCGGATGCGCTGGTCAAAAAAATGTTGAAGGTGATTCAGAATTTTCCATCCTTTTATCCGATACCAAAAGTATACGGGATGGAAGATGAAGCGCCCGGATTAGCGGAGGCCATTGCGGATGAAATCGAGGTGTTGCTCCTATCCGGACCGATGCCTTACCGGAGAGTAAGGGAAGAGACGCACTTGAATGTGCCTATCCATTATGTCCCTCTCACAGATACGGGATTGTTCCGGGCCTTGTACCGGTTAAAAGACCGGCACGGGCTGAATAATCCGGTCCAATTGACCATAGATACATTAAGCAAACCCATGGTGGAGAATGCGTTTAAAGAAATTGAAGAGACTTCCGTGACTGCAGTCTATTTTGATGGCTCACCGTATGCTTCAAGGGAAGAGTTGATCCGGTTTCATAGGGAGCATTACGAGAACGGTCACGGTCATGCAGCGTTAACGGCGGAAGAGTCCGTTTCGTTAGCACTAACGGGCTTAGGTGTCCCTAATGAATGGGTCGTCCCGACAGACCAGAATATTACCGTTGCATTGGAAAGAGCCCTTCTGTCGACAGAGACGAGAAAGAGCAAAGAATCACAGATTGTGGTTGGCATGGTGAATGTCGATAATTTCGGAAAATCGGTTCAACAGCATTCATCCGAGCATGAAATCCAAAAATTCAAATTGGATATTCACCGCACACTTCTCGATTATGTAGAATCGCTGGACGGATACTTGACGCATATGGGTGGGGACGAGTATTTGTTTTTTACGACCCGGGGTATCTTTGAGCGGGAAACCGGCGGCTATAAATCCATTCCACTGGCCCGAAATGCGAACAAGAGATTGGGGCTGACCTTAAGCATGGGGATCGGCTTCGGACGTTCGGCTAACGAAGCGGGGACACATGCAAGAAACGCCTTGCGCAAGTCCAAGGAGGCAGGAGGAAATGCCTGCTTTATTTTGCGGGAAGACCTTTCCATTATCGGTCCGCTCGAAATGGCGGACTCTATAGAGAAATCACTTGCAGTAACGGATACGGATTTAATCCGTAAAGCTGAGGAAGCCGGTATGACGTCTGCTTATTTGAGTAAGCTGATGAACCAGTTTGCAAGGACCGGTAAAACCGATTATAAGGTGCATGAATTGGCGAATATATTGGACATAACGGTGCGAAGCATGCACAGACTCCTTTCGCAATGGATGGAAAGCGGTCTTGTGGAGATTACAGGTATGGAAAAAGTGCCGAAGGGAAGGCCTAGACAGATCTACAGGTTGGTTATATTTGCAGGGGAAGTTCATATCTGATAATTTACATAGAGGGGAAGTCCTAGTGATTATGGGACATCCCCTTTTATTTTGCTATTTAAAGACTATTTAATGTCCTGTCTTTAAATAAAAACAGCGACTATAATGTACTTGATCATTCGTAACTTAGACCCAAAGAAGGAGACTAAGAACATGAACACAATAGCGGAATTGGAAGCAAAATTAGCAGAGCCCTCAGAAAAGCTTATTGCTGAGCTATCCGTATTAGATGGAGATATTATGCTGCTGGGGGTTGGGGGTAAGATGGGGCCTAGCCTGGCGAGGCTGGCTGTTCATGCGATCCAAATGGCGGGAATCCGTAAACGGGTAATTGGCGTATCCCGGTTTTCGAATGAGGAGTCCAAACGTGAACTGGAGGAGGCTGGTGTTGAAACCATTTCCTGCGATCTCTTGAACGACAACGACCTGCAAAGTTTGCCTGAAGTGGCGAATATCATTTATATGGCCGGCAATAAATTCGGCACCACAGGGAATGAGCATTTCACTTGGGCTATGAATGCTTATTTGCCCGGCAGAGTAGCCGAGAAGTTTAGAAACTCACGTATTGTTGTCTTTTCATCTGGTAATGTGTATCCGTTTACTTCTGTCGGACTAGGGGGCGTCACAGAATCGGTAATGCCTGAGCCGAAAGGAGAATACGCGCAGTCGTGTTTGGGACGAGAACGTATTTTTGAACACTTTTCCCATAAATATAATATTCCGATGGTGATCTACCGGCTGAATTATGCGATTGATATGCGCTATGGGGTATTGCTGGAGATTGCCAAGTCTGTCTACGAAGGACAGCCGGTTCAGCTGGCGACGGGGCACGCCAATGTTATCTGGCAGGGAGACGCCAACGAGATGGCGCTGCGATGTTTAACCGTCTGCACCCATCCGCCGAATATCGTGAATATCACCGGGCCGGAAACGATGTCCATCCGTTGGGCGGCAGAGGAGATAGGGAAGCGTTTGGGGAAAACACCGGTTTTTGAAGGGATAGAATCGGACACGTCTTTGCTCAGCAATGCTTCTAAGTCCCACCAATTGTTCGGATATCCACGGGTTTCCCTTTTGCAAATGATCGATTGGACGGCAGATTGGATTCTGCATGGGGGTAAGACCTGGAATAAACCTACGCATTTTCAGGAAAGAAAGGGGAATTTTTAGATGAGTGTCAAACCTCTATCACCCGAATTGAACAGAGCTCTTCATGATGGTCTTGTCATACCGGCTCACCCGCTGGCATTGAACGAACAGCGCAAGTTGGATGAACGTCATCAACGGGCCTTGACGCGCTATTATGTCGCCTCCGGTGCGGGAGGTATCGCTATTGGAGTACACTCCACCCAGTTTGAAATTCGAGACAAACAGATAAATCTGTATGAGCGGGTATTGCGGTTGGCGGCAGAAGAAGTCAATCGAGCACAATTGGATCGTCCCTTCCTCAAGGTGGCGGGATTGTGCGGACCAACCGAGCAGGTGCTGGATGAAGCAGAGACTGCTGCATCGATCGGCTATGATGCTGGACTCTTGAGTATGGCTGGACTAGTCCATTGGAGTGAATCAGACCTGCTAAAGCGAGCGGAACAAGTGGCAGCGGTTGTTCCGGTAATCGGTTTTTATATGCAGCCATCTGTAGGTGGAAGGATTTTCTCTTACGATTTCTGGAAAACGTTTGCAGAAATCCCGAATGTGGTCGCCATCAAGATAGCTCCGTTCAACCGTTACCAGACCCTAGACGTGGTTAGGGCAGTATGCAGTTCCAGGCGTCGGGATGAAATCGCTCTATATACGGGCAATGACGATAATATTGTGGCGGATTTGCTGACAAAGTATCGTTTTATGATAGATGGTTCTCCTGTAGAAAAAAGGATTGTTGGCGGATTACTCGGCCACTGGGCGGTATGGACAAGGAAAGCAGTAGAGCTGTTGGAGGAAATCAAGCGTCAGAGGGGGAACGAAGGCATCTCCAGCGAATGGCTGACGCGAGGTGTACAAGTGACGGATACCAATGCCGCATTCTTCGATCCCGCACATCTTTTCGCAGGCTGTATTCCCGGCATTCACGAGGTACTGCGAAGACAAGGACTCTTGCAGGGAACATGGTGCCTGAATCCACAAGAAGAGCTGTCTCCCGGGCAAGCTGAAGAAATTGAACGGGTCTATCAAGAATATCCGCATCTGAATGACGATGAGTTTGTCAGAACACACCTAGAAGAATGGCTGGATCAATAAAGGGTAGCCTAGCAGCTTAAGTGAAATGAGGGACCTTGGAATGCGCTTCAAAGATGTGTTTTCCATCATCGGGCCGAGCATGATCGGGCCCTCCAGCTCGCATACCGCCGGCGCTGTAAGGCTGGGGCTGACCGCACGAAGCATATTCGGGTGTTTGCCTGAGTCTGCCGAGATTATGCTCTATGGCTCTTTCGCAGATACCTATCGCGGACATGGAACGGATATGGCTATAGTGGGCGGTATTCTTGATTATAGCCCGGATGATCCACGGATTCGTGATTCACTGAATTCGGCTCAAAGGGCTGGTATCCGAATTGACTTCAGAACGGCGGTTAAACCGACTGCACATCCGAATACCGTAACGATCATCCTACAGGGATCCTGCCGAGAGGATCGGATAACAGGCTCGTCCATTGGCGGAGGAAATATTGAAATTACGAACGTGAATGAATTTGATGTGAGATTCACCACCATGTACCCAACCTTATTGATTTTCCATGATGATCGTACAGGCATGATTGCCGATGTAACCCGTATTCTGTGCAACTCAGGCGTCAATATCAGTCACATGGACGTAGACCGGAAATCACGAAAGGGTGATGCCTTGACGGTTATTGAAATGGATGGGGAGCTTCCGCAGCTCGTGGTTCAGTCCATATCAGCATTGCCCAACATACATCGGATTTGTACTGTAAACCAGAGGGGGGAATCGTGTGAACTTCACGTCACTTAAGCAATTGGTTGATATATGCACCGTTGATAAGTTATCCATAGGCCAGTATATGTTGCAGGAGCAGGCGTTGGAATCCGGGCAAAGTGAACAGCAGACATTTGACCAAATGGCTGGATATTATCGAATTATGAAGGAAGCCGTGAACAAAGGACTGACGGAGAATACCGTTTCAAGAAGCGGCTTAACAGGCGGAGATGCAAAGAGGGTATGGGAGAATAAGCAATCCGGCCAGCCGTCTTTGGGCTTGGAAGCTTCTACTGCTATGGCCTATGCGTTGTCCGTTTCCGAGGTGAATGCTTCCATGGGACGTATCATTGCAACGCCCACTGCAGGATCATGCGGAATCATTCCCGGTGTGTTCGTTAGTTCGCAAGAGCGATTTGACTGGGATGATGATCGTCTTATCTTGGGATTGTTCAGCGCAGGGGCTATCGGTTACATCATTGCCAATAACTCCTTTGTTTCCGGAGCGGAAGGAGGGTGCCAGGCGGAAGTGGGCTCGGCCATCGGAATGGCAGCGGGAGCATTAACGGAGCTACGAGGCGGAACACCCGAGCAAGCGGTTCATGCCGTAGGGTTGGCTTTGAAAAATTCACTCGGTTTGATATGCGATCCGGTGGGCGGACTTGTGGAAATACCGTGCATTGTCCGCAACGGATTCGGTGCGGTAACAGCCTTAGCTGCTGCGGATATGGCCCTTTCCGGCGTCAAAAGCGTGATTCCATCGGACGAAGTTATTCAGGTTATGCTTGAAGTCGGAAGCTCTATGCCGGACGCGCATAGAGAAACGGCCAAGGGAGGGTTGGCACAGACACCAACGGGAAAACGGATCATGAAAAGCCTGTACGGGAGTGTTAGTCAGAGCGATAATTCTGATAAGGAAGGGGACCCGACTTAAGATGAACTTACTGGATGCTGGCAGGCATATCGAAACGGAGTTAATTGCGTTTAGAAGGGATCTCCATCGGACTCCTGAACTCAGCTTTCAGGAGTCCGAGACGGCGGCCAAGGTGGCCAACAGCTTGAAGGCATTAGGCTTATCTTTCAGAACGGGAGTCGGGGGACATGGAATCATAGCTGATGTTTACGGCGGTATGCCGGGTCGGATTATTGCGCTCCGGGCGGATATGGATGCTCTTCCGATTCAGGAGGAAACCGGATTGGAATATGCATCTGTTCGTCCGGGTGTAATGCATGCTTGCGGTCATGATGCACATACTGCCATCCTTATCGGAGCCGCCAGGCTGCTTACGGGCCGCAAATTCGCCGGAACAGTCCGTCTCTTATTCCAATCGGCGGAAGAAATCAACGCAGGTGCCAAGGCAATGATCCAAGAAGGCGCCTTGGATGGGGTGGATGAAATATACGGGCTGCATAATTTGCCTACCTTGGCCGCAGGCGAGGCAGCTACAGGTTACGGCGCGCAGATGGGTTCTGTAGACCGACTTGAGATTACACTGGTAGGCAAAGGAGGCCATGGAGCCATTCCCGATCAAAGCGTCGATCCTATCGTATGCGCTTCAGCCGTCATTATGTCTCTTCAAACAGCGGTAAGCAGAGAGATTTCCCCCTTCGATCCGGTCGTTATTACGATAGGAAGCATTCATGCGGGAGAGGCCAACAATGTCATCCCCCATAGTGCCGAATTGACGGGAACAGTCCGAACTTTTAATCCTGATGTACAGCGTTCGATCCCGGAGATTATCCACCGGATTGTGGAACGAACTGCGGAAGCTTACCGCTGTAAGGCTCTGGTTCAATACATTCGACAGGTTCCGGTATTAGTGAATAATGATCGTTGCGTCCGGCAAGTCGAATCCGTCATCGACAGAATGATCGGTCGGCCCCGGAGAATGACGGCGAACCCAACCCTGGCAGGTGAGGATTTCTCCTTGTATCTGGAACAGGTGCCTGGCTTCTTTTTCTGGCTGGGTTCGGGTCCTCACACCGATGCGCATCTGGCTTACGGGCTACATCATCCGAAATTTAACTTAAATGAAGATTGCATCCCTCTGGGAGCTTCATTACTGGCAGGTATTGCTCTTGATCTCCTATAACGAAAGGGGAATCGGCCTTGGTGTACACATTATCGCAGATTAACCAAACGGGTATTCCGCCGCTGTTAAAGAGTATTGAAAGCTATAATCAGTGGGTAGATAAACTCGCAGGCATTCGACAGATCTGGTTGGATTACATTGGCGGAATACCTGCAAGTGTACCGTTACATTTGAAAATGATCTCCCAAAGTAAAAATCAGGGTTATAACCGGATTCATATTCAATACGATACGGTCTTTGGAGACCGAGTTACGGCTTACTTATTAATTCCGGATAGAAAAGAAGACCACCGTCTCCCAAGACTGGGGTATCCAGCAGTTATTGCCATGCATCCCACAATTGAGTATGGTAAGGATGATATTTCCCTTTCTACAGGTAGAAAGAACCGAAAGTATGCCATCGAGCTGGTTGAAAGAGGATATGTGGTGCTTGCGCCGGATGCATTGACTGCCGGTGAACGCATTTATCCGGGGAAAGTGGCATTTAACAGTGATCCTTTTTATGAGCAGCATCCGGGATGGTCCACTGTAGCTAAGAATATTACAGATCATATACAGGGTATTGATGTGTTATGTTCACTGGAAGAAGTGAATCCAAATGCAATTGGGGCCATTGGTCATTCATTTGGTGCTTATAATGCGTACTTTCTTGCCGGTGTAGATGAGCGCATCAAGGCTGTTGTGTCCAGCTGCGGGTTTAGTCCTTTTACAGGAGACCCAAGCCCTGATCATTGGACCTATCGGAGTTACCCCTACACCCATATCCCTAAGATTTCAGCAGATTTAAAAAAGGATCAGATTCCCTTTGAATTTCACGAAATTATCGCTTTATGCGCACCTACACCTTTTTTTAGCTATGCAGGTCAGGATGATCATATCTTTCCTCATTGGAAATCAATTGGGGAAGGCAATCTTGAACTGAAGAAGCTCTACAGTTGGTTAGGTAAGGAAGACTGCTTCCAGTCAATTATGGGAGTGGGTGGGCATGACTTTCCAGAGGAGATACGGATGTTTGCGTATGTCTTCTTGGATCAATGGTTGGGAAATACGCGAGATCATACTACAGACGGGGAGACGCTAAAATGAAGATGCTGGATATAGTTATGGTTCAAGGTCTAGATTATACGGAGCGGGTTTTTAATAAAAAACAATTGGAACAACTGCGACAACTCGGCAACTTGCGTATGAATCCTAAAGAGGGCGTTCCAACTAAAGAAGAGTCGGCTGAGTTACTTGCAGGTGCAGATATCGCCATTACTTCTTGGGGATGTCCCTCGTTAGATGCAGATATACTGAGTCGATGTCCTGATTTGAAATTGATTGCTCATGCGGCGGGATCCGTCAAACCTATTCTAAGTCCAGAAGTAATCACTTTGGGAATCCGGGTCTGTAGTGCGAATGATGCATTAGCACAAGGAGTAGCTGAAACGACGTTGGGTTTGACCATCGTATCCCTTAAAAATATTTGGCAGCTTGCCCGTAATACTAGGGAGGGTGAATGGGAAAAACAGCGCGAACATGTACGTGAGCTCTATGAGGTGACTGTTGGGGTCATTGGCTCAGGAATGTCGGGAGCTCATTTCATCCGTTTGCTGAAATCGTTCGATGTCACCGTTTTAGTCTACGATCCATTTGTTTCCGAAGAGAAAATTATTAGTATGGGAGCTGTGAAGGTCGGACTTGATCAGCTTCTTATGCAATCAGATGTCGTTTCGATCCACGCGCCCTCCATACCAGAGACCAACCACATGTTGAATGAACGAACTTTAAAGCTGATGAAGGATCATGCCATTTTAATAAATACGGCCAGGGGATCTTTGATTGATGAGGAAGCTCTTGTAACGGAATTACAGAAAGGCAGACTGTGGGCTTGCTTAGATGTGACTCAGCCCGAGCCGCCGGATATAAATCATCCTTTCCGTTCACTTCCAAACGTTACATTAATCCCCCACATTGCTGGGGCAACAAACAACGGGTTGTTCAGAGTTGGCCATTATGTTGTACGTGACTTAGAACGGTTTATACAAGGAAAACAACTGCACGGAGAAGTTGATTTAACCAGACTCCATGTAATGTCATAAGCTTCAAATTTGACATGTTGTATGACACTACTTAGTATGATAAGAGATCCTATTAAAGCGTTTTCCTATATTCAAATGCAGGAAGGGTGGGGGTATAATGATGAAGCTTGAGCCACTGCGCTACCTCCGATTGAAATTAAACTCATTATTTCTGCAGCTAGTAACAGGATTTCTATGTATTATTGTACTTCTTGGTTCTTTAACCTACTATGCCGTTTCAGCGTCTATAAATAATATCAGGGAAGAAATCGTCAAGTACAACACTCTCATGCTGCGCAATACCATGGAAAACTATGAGAACCATTTGGAAATGATCAAAAAGCAAATGGTTCTGTTCTATTTTAATGACTCTGTCCAACGTTTACAGCGTGAACCTCATTATTCCAACTACTCCGAAGTCATCAATGATATTCAAACCTGGGTAACGAATCCTTATTTATTCATCGATAACATCGTTTTTTATTCCAAAAAACATAACTTTGTTCTGGAGAAAGGCACAAGTACAACGCCCGATACCATGTTCAATGTATTTATGAAAAGCAAGAAATATCCATTCGAATTTTGGAACCAACAATTTGACGACCCTTATACAAACCGGATGTTTCCAGCTGAATCTTTTTTCACGAACTCTTTTCGTGATCGAGAACGTGATCTCGGTGAGTATATGCCAATCATTTTTAAGATAAATAATAATCAGGATTTTTATATGGCCGTGTTTCTTGATGCCGATAAAATGTATAAAGCGTTCAACCAGACCATGGAAGATGATTTTATCATCTACAATACAATGGGAGAAACGATGTTTAAGCGTTCTGCATCCGAGACGTTTACTCCTTTGAACAATCTGAAGGAGAATGGAGAAAATGAATTCATCTTGGATCATAAATATCATTTCTACTCAACGGGATCAGGCAGTGGAATGACTTATATTCACCGACTTCCTGTGGAACAGTTGAGCTCTCAGACACGACTTAACTTCACGATGATCGCGGTCATTGTGGTCGTGATTTTGGTTAGTATCCTAATCTCCTTTTTCTTAGCAGCTCGTATCAACAATCCGTTAAAAAAGCTGATTCATTCCATGCGCGGTACCCACGGTGATAAGCCTTACCGTTCAAAAATTCATGAGTTCGAAATGATCAGCGGCCAGTTTAACGATAAGGATAAGATTCTAAAGCAATGGGCCTTTTTCAATTATTTGAAAGATATTAGGAATCATGAAAGTGATATTGCCAAACTCAAATTTTCTGATCAACCCTTCGTGTTTATACTCTTTCATGTCGCAGAAAAGAAACATGCAACTTGGGTGCAGGGTTCTTTCCAAAGCTGGCTATATTATATTAAAGTGTTCATTGAAGTGAAATTGAACCGGACCTTTCAGGAAGCATTGACGATTCAGATTGAACATAATCAAATTCTGAGTATGGTATTTATCGATGAGTTGGAGGATTTACATGATTTACTTTCCAATATGAAGTCAGTGTTCGATCATGATCTCGACAGCGGCATTATTACTATCGCAATGACCTCGAAATTTAATCATTTCGATCAGGTTCCTGAAGCGTACAAAGAAGTACATGAACGCATTGCGAACCGCAGGCTGATTGACGAAACAGAGATTCTTGATTCAAATTCTGTTAGTACGGTTGTCTGCAGTTTTACGAAGGAACAGGAGAAAGCATTTCGAGCTAATATGAAAGAGGGGAACCTCGAAGACTTAATGATTTTGATGAAACGTTTTTTTGAAAAATGGAGCAGTCAAACAGTTTCGGCAACGGCCTGGGTGCGTTTTGCTGATTCGGTAGTGGATCGAATCCGTCAAGCTGCACCAACTGACGTCATTAGTCTAATCAAGTTGAACGAGATCCTGGAAAACTCAGAAGAACAGATACGTGACTGTGTAACAACACGGGAACTGGAGATCTTGATTCTACAATGGTTGAAGATGATCTCCGAAGTAGTCCAGGATAAGAAAGAACGGAAGGATAGTATAACTTCCTTCGTGATGGATTATATAAATAACAACTTAGCTGATGAAATTTATTTGGACACATTGGCCGAAAAACTGAATATTAGCAGCGGTTATTTATCAACGTATTTCAAAGAAAAAACGGGAATCAATATGGTTGAGTACATTAATGAGGTGCGGATCCGTGAAGCGACAGTTCTTCTGTTGGGAAGCCAAATGAAAATCCAAGAAGTGGCGGAGGCTGTGGGATACCGGAATATCACTTCATTCAATCGAATGTTTAAGAAATATACAGGTCTCACACCAAATGATTACCGGAAAAGTCGGGATTCACACACAGGGAATACCGGTTGAACTAAAGATGGCAGGATTTAGGGGTTCACCCTCCATCCTTCCATCTTTTTTTAATTTAAAACTTATCTTTTTTTCGGATACATGGTATTTATTAAAGATTTCGAAGAAAGTATAGGTTTTGCTGATAACAGCTTATGTACTGGCAACAGCCCATTACGTATGATATGGCTATCAAAACTTGAATGACTATAATGATGAGAAAAGGGTGGATGTGTGTGAAAAAGACTAAATCTTCAATGATTGCATTTGCGTTATTGGCTCTAATGGCTACTGCTTGTTCAAAAGACACCGTCGAAACATCTCCAAGTCCTTCTAATTCAATTGAACCAACCACGTCTGCAAGTGCTGCTCCAACTCTTCCTGAAGAGGCAACGATTAAGATATATACAGAAAATAATACGGGGTGGCCTGCTAAGAAAGATTGGGGCGTATGGAAATGGGTCAAGGAAGAGACGAACATTACAGTTGATCAAGTACTGGCTACTGGACCTGAGTCACTGGCACTTGCGATATCTTCAGGAAGTATGCCTGATATTCTATCTGTCTTCCCCGCAGAAGTACAGAAGTTCGGTCCTCAAGGTGCTTTCCTGGATCTGTCCCAACACATGGATAAAATGCCGAATGTCAAAGCCTACTTGGATAGTAAGCCGGATGTGAAGGAAAGAGTGACTACCCCTACGGGCCAAATTCTGAGCATCATTAATGATGGTGCGGGTGAAGGTAATCAAGCGGTATGGTTCTATAGAGAAGATATATTCAAGAAAAATAATCTCGAGGAACCAAAAACGTGGGATGAGTTATATACAACAGCAAAAAAACTTAAGGAGCTTTATCCGGATAGTTATCCCTTCGTTGTTCGTCATGGATTAAACACATTAAACTATATTGGACCTTCTTTCGGTCTATATCCGGAACTTCACCGCGATCCTAAAGATCCGACCAAAGTGAAATTCGGATTGCAAGACCCGGCTGCTAAAACGATGGTCGAAATGCTGAACAAATTCGTCAAAGAAGGCTTAATGCCACCAGATTGGTTGACGATGGACTACAAGGCTTGGACACAGTTCATGACAACGAACAAATCTTTTATTACGGTTCAATTTATCGGTCAGATCGAAATTATGAATAATCAACTAACAGAAGGAAACGTAAAATTTATGGCACCACCTACTGGAGACGGAACTCAAGGCTATTTGCCTAAAGGCGGATCAGAGGTTTACGGATTAGCTGTAGCTTCCACGACGAAAAACTTGGACGCATCATTACGTTACCTGGATTATATCTTTTCTGAAAAAGGAAAAGACATTCAAAGCTGGGGTAAAGAAGGTGAGACCTATACCGTTGAAGGTGGTAAGCGAAAGTTTAATGACAATTACAAAGAAGCAGTGGATTTACGGGTAATCTCCGGGATTCAAACAGCAGCTACCTATGGATGGTTTGACTTTGACGCATGGATGGCACTGGTGAAAGAAGAGGAACAACTCGCTTACCTGGAATCTCCTAAATACCGGATGCCGGTTTCCAGCGATCTTCCCATGCTGACAGAGGAAGAGGGAATTTCCATCGGTCCTGCTAATGATCAGATCTGGAAATACTGGACCACTGAAACCACTAAATTTATATTTGGTGATAGACCCATGACAGAATGGGATTCCTTCGTAAAGGGACTAGACAAATACGAAGTGGAAAAAATCAAATCTACGTATCAAACGGCTTTAGATCGGCAAATAACTAACGCGAAATAACAAGAAGAAACGGCTGCGCCGTCCTTTTATGGACGGCACCCGGTTCTCGGAGAAATAGAAGGATAAATTATATTGTGAAACATATAAATTCTTATATTTTAAACAAGCAACAGGGCATCAGTCTTATCCGGGACGGATTGCCCTGTTGTAACATCAGGAGGGGAGAAATATCTTTGAAACCTACTGTCTTCAAGCGATTGAAGCGAGACCGTATATATCTACTGCTGTTAGCCCCTGTGTTGCTCTACTATATTCTATTTAAGTATGTGCCCATGTTCGGGATCGTGATTTCTTTTAAAGATTACAATCTGTTTAAAGGCGTCTGGGCAAGTGAGTGGGTTGGATTGAAGTATTATGAATGGTTTCTTCGTAATCCGGATGCTTGGAATATCATCCGAAATACACTTTTACTGGGATTATATCGATTTCTCTTTTTGTATCCAACACCGATTATGTTAGCAGTATTATTCTATTTAATGCGTTGGAAAAGGTACAGAAGATTGGTGCAAACCGTTAGTTATATGCCATTTTTTATGTCCCAAGTCGTCATATCAAGTATCTTAATCATGCTATTGTCACCCAGTACAGGATGGATCAATCAAATGATTAAATGGGCGGGATTTGAACCCATTTACTTTCTGCAAAAAGCGGAATGGTTCCGTACCATCTACATCGCTTCGGATATTTGGCAGCAAGTAGGCTTTAGTACGATCATCTATCTGGCAGCTTTAGCCGCGATCGACCCCCAACTGTATGAGGCGGCGAGAATGGACGGAGCGGGAAGGTGGAAGCAAACGCTTCATGTTACGCTACCCGGTATTGTACCCGCTATGGTAATTGTATTTATCTTACAGCTAGGAGGTATCTTGGAGCTAAGCTTCGATAAGGCCTTTCTTCTTGGTAACGTGGCTACCCTTGAAACTTCAGATATCATCTCTACTTATGTGTACCGCACCGGTATCATTGGAGGCAGCTACAGCTATGCTTCAGCAATCGATCTATCTATGGCTGTTATTTCTTTACTATTAATTTACACAGCGAATCGAGTAAGTCGTAAAGTGGGTGAGACGAGCTTATGGTAAGACGTGGTCAAATCAGAATCTTTGATATTGTCAATTTTCTCTTGCTGGCGTTTGTTGCGTTTGCATCGTTATTTCCCTTTATTCACATGGCGTCTGTCGCTTTAAGTTCACCTGAATATGTAGTTCGGAACGTAGTCGGATTATGGCCAAGAGGTTTTCAATGGGATGCGGTATCCGCTGCACTTGGCGATAAAAGGCTGTGGATAGGCTATCGAAACACTTTGTTATATCTCGTATTGGGAAGCTGTATATCGATGACGCTCACTATTATGGGCGCCTACGCATTATCCAGAAAGTCGCTGATATTCGGTAAAGCTGTCATGATGATCATCGTTTTCACCATTATGTTCAATGGCGGAATGATTCCCTTTTATCTGGTCATGAAGTCTTACGGTTTAATGGATACCATCTGGGCCATGGTGCTGCCAAGTGCTATTAATACGTATAATTTGATCATTATGCGAACCTTTTTTCAAGGTCTCCCCGTTGAAATAGAGGAGTCGGGACGAATTGACGGTTTGTCAGATTTCGGACTGCTTCCTTCCATTATTATTCCATTATCCAAACCTGTGCTTATGACCGTGGGTCTCTTCTACGCAGTGGAAATTTGGAATAGTTTTTCTGCAGCACTTCTTTTATTACGGGATCCGAATTTATTTCCACTGCAGTTAATGATCCGCAATCTGGTGGTTGTAGGTCAAAGCGGGGACGTTCTTGAAACTGCCGCGGCTTCAGGAAAGACGGTTGTGCTGGAATCTCTGAAATATGCTCTCATTCTACTAGGCAGCTTGCCTATTATTATGGTGTATCCTTTCATTCAAAAGCATTTTGAGCAAGGTGCGTTGATTGGATCTGTAAAAGGTTGATATGGATTTGAGACGGAGCTGACGCAATCATGAGAGCGAATCCAAAATCTATCTAAGAGGTGAGCGTAAGATATGAAGGGTAAAAAAATCGTTAACTATTTTCTGATGTTCCTTATTGCTTTTTCTGGCTATTCCGGAATCATAACGCCTTCCATTGCCAGTGCGGACACCAGTACTTTCACGGACAGCTTTAACAGTGAACCGACCGGACTCAAAACTAACGGTGGCGGTTGGACTATGGGTACATCTTTTGGAACCGCAGAGATTGTAGAGGATTCTTCACCAGACAATAAGATCATGAAGCTTACTGATAATGACTATGTTGCGGGTTTTGAATTCAGGGGGGCCGCCACGGCAACTCGAACGATTAGCCCACAGACAGGGAAGTTCACAGTGGAGACCAAGGTTCGTATTGAAAAATATGAAAATGCGGATCCGCATTTCAATTTTGTTGTGACTGACAACCAATCAAATCTCGCTGCAAAGCTAACGTACACAGGCGGATTATGGAGGGATGTTACAGACGCCAACGCAGTGATAAATATGCCTTCCGGTAATTTAATTGGCCAATGGGTGACTTTAAGGTTTGTGATTGATAAAGCTTTAGGAAAATACGACATGACGGTCATCAGTGATGCTTATAAGTCAAGTGGAAGCACAGATATTCGTCTTGATAAGTCAACAGGTACATTTACTATAAAAGGATTAAATATCAAACCAGGAACAGGGGATTTAACCAAGGTATTGTATCTTCCCCAAAATAATAAGGGAATTTATTATGTAGATTACCTGACTCTGAATAATACTGCACCGATATGGGCGGACGGGACATTGACTGCAACCAAACTTAGTGCAAATAGCGTAAAGCTTACTTGGCCGAGTGCAGCCGACGATCTAGGCACCATAAAAGAATACAGAATTTATGAAGGAAACGTTAAGGTTGGTTCAACCACAGGAGATATTAACACCATTTCCTTAACCAATATCAGTGAAGGTTTTCATAATTACAAAGTAGAAGCGATGGACAACGAAAGTAACCAATCTACAGGCGGACCCTTGGCAACCGTGGAAATTGGAAGCCCCGTAACGCTAATGAAGCCACCTGCGGAGCATCCTCGTTTATTGATTAGAGCACAGGATATCCCTTCATTGAAGGTGAAGCTTGCGAAGCCAGAGATGGCTACCTACTGGAAAACGGTAGACGATGCGAGCAAAGTTGTACACAGTGGTGTGTTGCCCCCCACGGCTAGTGGAGCAGATGGAAACTTTAGTGAAATAGTACTTTCGACCATCAAAGCCAAAGCATTTCAATCCGTTCTTAACCAGGATGATGTTAAAGGCAGAGAAGCCATAAATATGATGAAAAACTTTTTCCAATCCTACGAATCAAATGACGTTGCCAAAACATCCGGACATGCAGGCGAGACCCTATTTGCTGGAGCGCTGGTCTATGACTGGTGCTACAACCTGCTGACTGCCGATGAAAAGAATCATTTTATCGCGGAATTTGAAAGATTGGCCACTAATCACACATTAACTAAATACCCTGTGGATCAGAGCTTTGGCAATTTCATTACCGGGAATCGGGCTGAAAATCACGTTGCCAGAGATCTGCTTAGTGCAGGTGTAGCCATTTTTGATGAAAAACCCTCAATGTATAATTTAGCTACTAAAATCTTGGTGGAGGAGTTTGTTCCTTCTCGTGCATTTTTGTTCAAAGCCGGTATGCACTACCAAGGGGACTCGTACGGGCAAGGACGATATGCTCATGAAGCGATAGCCAACCTGATATACGCTCGAATGGGATACCCAGATGTATTCAACAGAAATCTAGGTGATGTTCCATATAGAACCATATACACCCGCACTCCGGACGGCGATTTGCTCCGAGATGGAGATTCGTGGGTAGTTTCTAATAGGGGTGGCTTTGCGGGGCAACCGAACACATTTTTATTTACAGCGGATTATTATAAAAATCCATATTTCAAAGAAGCGTTCAATATGGAGTATTCCCAGACAAAATGGAATGTAGATCCTCTCCTTGTGCTTTTATTCAACGACCCAGATTTACCAAGGAAGCCGCTGAGTGAGCTCCCTCTCACCCGATATTTCGGCTCCCCAAATGGCTCTATGATAGCGAGAACCGGTTGGAATTCAGGGATCGACTCACCTGACGTGGTGGCCGAGATGAAAGTTGGCGAATACCACACCAATAATCATGACCATCTAGATCCCGGAGCATTCCAAATTTATTACAAAGGTTCGCTTGCGGGTGATTCCGGAGTCTATCAAACGTATGGCAGTGCTCATGATAAAAATTACTATAAACGGACGATAGCGCATAACTCCATGTTGGTCTATGATCCGAACGAAAAATGGCAGCTGTGGGGGGAACCGGTATCAAATGATGGCGGAGTACAATGGCCTAATCTAGGGATAGAACCTCCAAACTTAGAGGAACTACTCATGCCCACAAAGGGTTACAAGATGGCGGAGATTGCGGGAAATCAATTCGGTCCTGATCCGATAAAACCTGACTTCACTTATCTGAAAGGAGATTTGACAAAAGCATATCAAAGCAAGGTTTCGAAATATATGCGCTCCTTTGTATTCCTTAATCTGAAAGATGATACTCACCCGGCGGCGATGATTGTATACGACAGAGTCCATTCAAAGAACCCAGATTTCAAAAAATATTGGTTGCTGCATAGCGAAGAGGAACCACAGGTAAATGGCAATGTCACCACCGTTACACGAAGTGTGTATGGTTATAACGGGAAGCTTGTTAATACCTCTCTGCTGCCACTAAAGGATAATCTTACGATTGAAAAAGTAGGTGGACCTAACAACGAGTATTCCGTATTTGGTAAGAATTATCCGAATACGCTGTCAAGTCAAAGCGCTCTTGAACCCGGTGCATGGAGAGTACAGATCTCCCCGACCGATGCGCAAACGGATGATGGATTCTTGAATGTCATGCAGGTCATGGATAATGTCGGAGGGCCTACACCGCTTGCTGCAGAAATGGTTGACTCCGGAGATATGGTGGGCGCCAAAATTGCAGATAGAGTTGCATTATTCAGCAAGAGCGGCGACCGTTTAAATGGCACAGTTACACTTAACATTAGCGGAGATGAAGATCATCTTCAATATGTGGTAACAGACCTAGTGGCAGGTTACTGGACCGTAGAAAGAGACGGTCAAACCGCAGATTCGCAGCTCCTAGTCTCCGAAGAGGGTGGTGTTCTAAGCTTCAATGGTCCTCCCGGAACCTATAAGCTAACGTGGTCGGCTAATCAGACGTTTCAACTTATGCAACGTCCCGTATGGACGAACGGGAACCTTACTGCATCCGACATCACATCAAACAAGGTAACCCTGTCTTGGACGGGAGTGACTTCAAGCAATGCGGTTACCGCATATAAAGTGTTTGACAGCGGTAAGCTTGTAACCGAAGTACCAGGCAGCAATAACAGCATCACTTTAACCAATATGACATCAGGTAAACATACCTTCCGGGTAGAGGCGCAACATACATCCGGAGCTCTGTCCGACACCGGACCTTCAGTTACGGTTACCTTGCAGAATTTATACAATATAAGCGGAACAGTAACCAAGGATGGCGGAGGTCCTGCTGTCAATGCGACCGTAGCGGTTAGAACGGTCGAAGGTTTTCTAGTCAAATCTGTAATTTCAGATGCGGAAGGGCGCTATACAGCGAACAATCTACCAATTGGGAATTATCTCATTACCGTAGCCTATGATAGGACAGATAAATTTTCACAATCTGTCAATCTCTCAGACAGAGACATTGTAAGGGACATTGTACTGATACCGATGCTCGATATCTCAGCTGTTACTGCCAGTGATGAAAGTGGCGGTTCAGTGACAAAGACCATCGATGGGGATTTGACTACCTCATGGGCAGCACAGGGAATTGGCGTTTGGGCTAAGTATGACCTAGGTGAAATCAAGAATGTCGACAGAATCGACTTATTATTCGCGAATGCCGCGATTCGGAAAAATTATTTCGATATTGCGGTATCGACAGACGGCATCAACTTTACAACAGTATATAGCGGGTCAAGTAGCGGTACGTCTTCGGAAATGCAACAATATCGATTCGATTCGGTACCTGCAAGGTATGTAAAATTTATTGGAAATGGCAACAACGGACCGTTCAGTGTATGGACCACCTTAGTTGAATTAGCTTTATATGGTAAAACGACATCCATTATTAGCTTTCAGCCGGTTGAGGTTTCGACGACTGCAGGTAAGGCACCGGTCATGCCGTCAGTAGTATCGGCGGTTTATAGCAATCAATCCTTGGCAGAGGTAAACGTGGTCTGGGACAGCATCAGTCCAACGCAATATGCCGCGGAAAATAACTTTACGGTGCAAGGGACGGTTGCGGGTACGTCGATGCGTCCACAGGCAGAAGTAACGGTAAATGCACTTCCTCTTGCAAAGGGAGCTCCGGGCAAGCCGGTGCTTTCCAATAATAGCGGCCACGTCGCAGGACTGAAGGATGGGAACTACTCCATCACGATGAACATGTGGTGGGGGAATAACGGTACACGGTTCAAACTTTACGAGAATGGTGTCCTGATCGACACGCAGAAGTTGACCGATTCTTCGCCGAATGCTCAGAGCGCCAAGACAGCTGTTTCGGGCAAGGCGAACGGAACCTATACCTACACATGTGAACTGACAAATAGCTTTGGAACGACCCCTTGCGATCCGCTTAAAGTTGTTATTACGGATGCATCTCCGGGCAAACCGGTGTTGTCCCATAACAACTGGGACGGAGACGGGAATTACGATGTGACCATGAACATGTGGTGGGGAACGAATGCAACCGAGTACCGATTATTTGAGAACGGGGTTCTGATAGATTCGCAGAACTTAAATGCAGTGTCGCCAAATGCGCAGAAGGCAGTAACGACAATTACAAGCAGAGCTGCTGGCACATATGAATACCGCTGTGAATTGGTGAATGCGGCAGGCGTCACATCCAGCACGATCATAACTATTCAACTGAAGTGATAAATGTGAAATTAGTTATCATAGGGAGGAACATCCATTGTCCAAAATGAAAGTCGCCATCATCGGATGCGGCAACATTGCCAACGGTACGCATATTCCAGCATATCTGGCCAACCCCAACGCCGAAATCAAGTATTTCTGCGATATTATCAAAGAAAAGGCGGAAAAAGCTGTACTTGACTACAGCTGCGGGGAAGCGATTGAGGATTACCGCATTGCCCTAAATGACCCTGAGATTGAAGCGGTATCCGTATGTACATCGAATGATGTACATGCGACTATCTCCATCGATTGCTTACGTGCCGGTAAGAACGTACTTTGCGAGAAGCCGGCTGCTAGAACTTATGCCGAAGCGTTAGAGATGCAGAAGGCTCAGCATGAATCCGGACGTGTGTTGAATATCGGTGTTGTGAACCGCTTTAATACGGGCGTTAATCTGATCAAGAAGATGATCACAAATGGAGAGCTTGGCGAGGTTTACCACGTTTATGTCAGCTTCAGGTCCCAACGTTCGATTCCGGGACTGGGCGGTGCATTCACGACCAAATCTATCGCAGGGGGCGGTGCACTGATAGATTGGGGAGTTCATTTCCTCGACATAGTCATGTATTGCTTAGGTGACCCGCTGCCGAAGACGGTATCCGGACAGACATACAGTAAATTGGGATTGGATATGCCGAATTATTCCTACATCAACATGTGGGCCGGTCCTCCGAACTATTCGGGGACTTATGACGTGGACGATTTCGTAACGGCCATGATCCGAACAGAAGGTCCAACGATTTCATTAAATGGCGCTTGGGCGCAAAATATCGGCGCCGAAGAAATGTACATTGACATCCTCGGAAGTAAGGCTGGAATCCGTCTGCAATATGGTAAAGGTTTTGTAGTGTATGGAGAGAAGGATGGCGTATTACTTGAAACAACGCCATCCTATAAATCAGAGGAGATGTTCCAAACCGAGATTGACTCCTTCCTGGAGTGTATCCGTAGCGGCGAGAAGCTGGCTTCCCACATCGATACCGTTATTCTCTCTTCGCAAATCATCCAGGGTATTTATGATTCATCCGAATTAAATAGAGAGATTGTATTCGAACGTACTATGGAGGGCGAGATATGAAAAGAATTGGATTTATCGACTATTTTCTCGATGAATGGCATGCCAACCAATATCCGGATTGGATCGAGCAGTCATCCGGCGGAACGATGAAGGTAACCTGTGCTTATGGTAAAGTCGATGCACCGAACGGGAGAACGAATGCCGACTGGTGCCGTGACAAGGGCATCGAGCTGTTGCCTACAATTCAAGCGGTCATTGACAGCAGCGATTATTTAATCGTGCTGTCACCTGATCACCCGGAATTTCATGAAGAACTGTCCTTGCTTCCCTTACAGTCCGGCAAACCCACTTACGTGGATAAAACTTTCGCTCCCGATCGGGAGACCGCTAATAAAATGTTCGAACGGGCAGCTCAACATAACACGCCGCTATATTCTTCTTCGGCTTTACGATTTGCTCCTGAATATGGGGATGCCCGCGATAAGGAAATCGATACGATATTCAGCCAAGGACCAGGCAAATATTCCAATTATGCCGTTCATCAGATTGAACCAATCGTATCCCTAATGGGTGTCGGAGCCAAACGTGTGATGTCCGTGGGTACTGAATTGGCACCTGCCTTGTTGATCGAGTATCCAAACGGACGGCAAGCCAGTATTCTTCATATTCAAAACAGTCCTTTTCTTCTGACCCTGCAATATGAGAACGGTGAATCTGCCAGAGTCACAGCAGAAGCGGATTTTTTTGCAGCTTTTATCGATGATTTGGTACATTTCTTCAAAACCGGTATATCTACCGTTCCACCTGAAGAAACGATCCTAGTGATTACTTTGATAGAGTATGGAAGTAAAGCCAGGGAAAAGCCTTATCAATGGATTGAATTGCCTGTTCCGGAGGTTAAACAATGAGAATTGGCGTTGTCGGATACGGAGTGAGAGCTAGTAGTCTAATGGGTTATGTACCTCAATTGGACCCTGATAGTAGGGTTGTTGCGATAGCGGATCCCGGGATAGAAAAAATCAGAACGCAGTTGAAAGATGAAGCAGAACACATCCAATTTTATAATAATGCCGATGAAATGCTGAATTCCGCTCAATTAGACGGTGTTGTAGTAGGTACTCGTTGTGATCTGCATACGGACATGGCGCTAAAAGTGTTGGAACGAAACTTAACGTTGTTTCTTGAAAAGCCGGTCGCAACGACTTACACCGATTTATTTAGATTAAAAGCAGGATACGAAGCTTCTCAATCCCAAGTTGTTGTCTCGTTTCCGCTAAGGAATACTCCGCTGATTAAGTTGGCGAAGGAAATCATTGACTCAGGGAAAATAGGCACCGTTGAGCATGTTCAAGCCGTGAATAACGTTCCTTATGGAGCAGTCTATTATCAGAATTGGTACAGAGACGAAAGTATTTCAGGAGGATTGTTCCTTCAAAAAGCGACACATGATTTCGATTATGTGAACTACTTAGTCGGTCTTAGGCCTGTCTCCATATGTGCAATGAAATCAAAGCAGATCTTTAAAGGAACCAAACCCGCTCAACTGATGTGCAGGAATTGTGAAGAGAAATATAGTTGTCCGGACAGTGCGCTTAATCATGATTACGGTGAATTCTGCTGCTTCGCTGAGGACACAGGCAACGAGGATTCCGGGAGCGCATTAATACGGTATGAGTCGGGTATGCATGTAAACTACTCGCAAAATTTCTTCGCCCGCCGGGGAGCCGCGAAAAGGGGAGCAAGACTGCTTGGATATAAAGGAACCCTTGAATTTGATTGGCATACAGGTGAGTTGAACGTATTTATGCATCATGAACCGCGAGTGGAGACGCATAAGCTTGATTTGGAAGCTTATGACGGTCATGGCGGAGGGGATCAACAGCTAATAAGTAATTATTTGAAGGTTTTACGCGGGGAAGAGAATTCTACAACCACGTTGGATGATGGGCTGCTTAGTGCATTATTATGTCTGAAAGCGAATGAGTCCGCTGAAATGGGAACCTTTTGTAATATTGATTGGGATTAATAATAAGGTTGCTGGAGGGGTCAACATGAAGAAGGGCATTAATATCTGGTCATTTCCGGACGGAAAACCGATCTTAGAGTGCGCGAGGTTGGCTAAAAAAGCAGGATTTGAGGGCATTGAACTGTCACTAAATGAGTCCGGTGAGTTGGGGCTTGAGACAACGGAACAGGAAGCCTTGGCGCTTCGAGATCAAATCACGGAGATGGGACTAGAGATCAGCGGTTTGGCTACAGGCTTGTATTGGGCTCATTGGATGACCAGCGAATCCGAAGCGACCAGAACGAAAGCTATGGATATTTGCAAGAAACAGCTAGAGACAGCAGCGGCTTTGGGTGCAGATACGATCCTAGTCATTCCGGGTGCTGTCGGAGTGGATTTTATACCGGACTGTGATGTGGTCGAATACGATAAAGCCTATGAACGCGCCCAAGAATGCATTAGTAGGCTGGCTCCCTATGCAGAGCAGACCGGCGTATCCATCGGCATCGAGAACGTTTGGAACAAGTTCCTACTCTCGCCACTTGAGATGCGCCAATTTATAGATTCCATCGATTCCCCGTTCGTTGGTGCTTACTTTGACGTAGGTAACGTTGTACATTCCGGCTACCCCGAGCATTGGATTCGCATTCTGGGCAGTCGCATCAAGAAGGTTCACTTCAAGGACTACCGCCGGCAAGCGGGTGGACTGCACGGGTTTGTCGATTTGCTTGCCGGCGATGTAGATTACCCTGCGGTAATGGCGGCTTTTAAGGACATCGGCTATGATGGATTTGCGGCTGCCGAGATGATTCCGAATTATACGCATCATACGGAGCAGATTATTTATAATACCTCCGCCTCGATGGATGTGATTCTGGGACGCAACATACTATAACTTTCTTTAGAGAGCATGGATTCCAGTAGATTAGACTAGTATTTCCAAGTGTATAGGAGGATGTCCGGTGGCAAAATCACTAACGAATAAAATCGGCGTAATCATTGACGGCTTCGGGGTTGGGATAAGAGAAGGTCTGAAGAAGGCGAAGGAAATTGGGGCGGATGGCGTTCAGATATGGGCGGTTTCCGGTGAAATGGATCCGGGTAACCTGTCTGTCAATAGCCGCAAGGAGTTGAGAAGGACCATCGCTGACATGGGTCTGGAGGTTTCCGCATTGTGCGGCGATCTAGGAGGTCATGGTTTCCAGGATCACGTTGTGAATCCGGCCAAGATCGAGAAATCCAAACGCATTCTAGATCTAGCTATGGATTTGGGTTGTAATGTCGTTACGACCCATATCGGAATAGTCCCGGATGACCCGGCGGATCCGGTATTTAGGGTTATGCAAGAGGCTTGTGCAGAACTTTCCGAGTACGCTTCGGAGATGAAAGGCCATTTTGCAATTGAGACGGGGCCTGAAACAGCTGCTCATCTCAAATCATTTCTGGATACGCTTGGAGGTAAAGGTGTAGCTGTTAATTTTGATCCCGCCAACATGGTCATGGTCACTGGGGATGATCCGGTGAAGGGTGTACACATTTTAAAAGACTATATTGTGCACACTCACGTCAAGGATGGTGTCCGGCTTCAGACAGTTGATCCACGAGTTATTTACGGAGCTATAGGGTACCAACCTTTGGATCATCAAAATATTGCGGAACTTGTTAGTTCAGGAGCATTTTTCCGGGAACTTCCGTTAGGCGAGGGTGACGTAGATTTTGATGCATACTTCGCTGCTTTGCAGGAGATCGGATATAGTGGTTATCTTACTGTCGAAAGAGAGGTTGGAGATCAACCTGAAAGGGATATAAGCAGAGCGGTGTCATTCATTCGCAAGTATAGATAAAAGGAGCGACAATCAATGATTCCTAAGGGTACAAAACTGATCATGATCGGTGACTCGATTACAGATTGTGATCGGGTTCGCCCATTTGGTGAAGGCAAAGGAGATGCATTGGGGAACGGGTATGTCTCCCACATCAATGCTTTGCTTGAATCGACTTATCCGGAACTTGATGTACGAACGATCAACATGGGAATAAGCGCCGACACCACAAGAGAGCTTAGGATGCGCTGGCAAACTGACGTAATAGACTTGCAGCCCGACTGGGTATCGATCATGATTGGCATTAATGATATTCTGCGGCATTATAACCGTGTACATATCAAAGAATGCCACGTTTCGCTAGAAGAATACGAGCAGACACTCGAGGCGTTAGTCGTGGAAGCTAAGGCGTCCGGCGTCCAAGAAGTGTTTCTGATGACGCCGTTCTTCATCGAGAGCAGTTCTGACGACACACTTCGAGGCATGACATTGCAGTACGGGGCGGCTGTAAAGCGGATCAGTGAACGGCAAAGCACTCGTTTCATCGATGTTCAATCCGCTTTTGACAGGCATCTAAAGCATCATTATTCCCTCGAGTTAGCTGCAGATCGAGTCCATCCAACGCAAACTGGTCATATGATCATTGCCCGGGAATGGCTGAAGGCTGTTGGTTACGAATGGTTATAAGGAAAGCAATGGAAATCCCAAGACCAGAATGACTTATAGAACACTTGCCGACACTAACTTCGGTAAGTGTTTTTTGTGTGAGGACTACTAAAAGAATGTCTAGTCAATACATTCAAAATCCCTTCTCATCCTGGAAGGAATTCGAAAACATAATATTTCTGTAGGAGAGCAAATACTTCTGGGTTGAGTTTATGAGGGAGGATAGTTCTGGAATTTCGCGAATACTCTAAGGGTGGATTTATTTACGAAGTTCGTAAATAAGAGTTATCCGAAACACCTGAAATACGTAACACCTGAAACCATTTCCAAACACAATCGTAGATTATTGTAAATAAATTACAATGAGGTGAAGCATGAAAGCTATTGATTACTTAAGAAGAGCCTATTATAAGCTAAATTATTATTATCAGAAATTTCAATTGATTGTAATGTCTTTTGTTGTTGTTGGAATAGTTGATTATTTTTTTCTTTACGAGACTTTCGTTTCATTATCAGCATTAGCTCCTGTTTTTCTTTTAGAAATTAGTCCAGTCATTATTATCATTGTATCAATAATTAGTATTCGAGGAATCGTTAAATTTATTAAGAAGATGAAAGAAAACAAACACTTACTATTTTTAGTATAACAAGAAAATTATCAAATTAAGACATTATCAATAATTATTCAAAGAGCAGCTTTGACTGTATTTTCAAGGAGTGTACAACAACGTATAAACCAACTACGCATTCCCGCAGCGGGCCTTAAGGCCTTTGGTCTCCGGAAGTATTTTCGGGGAAGCTGATTCAGCGACACACCCACACCACCTAAGCGCGGTCGCACCCAGTCGAGAGCCAGTGGATCTTGGGTCTGTGCTACCTTTAAGGTGATGGGATGTCGGGAATGCAACAACGTTAGTTAAAATCAATGTAAGTCAAAAAAAGAGAGTTGTTTTCATGGACTATACACATGAAGAATGGAATAAACGAGTAAAGAGTAGATCTGATCTAAATGGATATTTATATCATTTAACTAAAGCAGAGGTAGATAAAAAATGGAAAAATTACATTAAACGTGATAGATAGAAGGAGAGTAGCTGATGCAGAAAAATCGTCAGAAAGATCGTAGTTATCACACTGTAAACAAAGTAATAGCTTGTTTTCTGTCATTCATATTTATCATTATGGCAATAACAATACCTGCCCACGCTGAAGAAGAACAGGTAGAGTCTACACCATCTAGGATTCCTTTATCCAAGTTAGAGGAAACGATTGATTCTTATGTTGCCTCGTATGAGAAGTATACCGCTGCCGTTTCTGTTGTGGCTATTAAAGATGGTGAAACCATTGTGAATAAGGCATATGGTTTGGCGGATATTGAGAATCAGCGTAAAGCAGATACATCTACGGTTTTTGAATGGGCTTCAATCTCTAAACTGTTGGTCTATACTAGTGTGATGCAGCTTGTTGAACAAGGAAAGCTTGATTTGGAGACGGATATCAAAGAATATCTACCAGAGGGATTTTTTAAAAAGCTGAAATACGATGAATCGATTACCCTAATGAACCTGATGCATCATAATGCGGGTTGGGAAGATCAAACAGTAGCCGAAGTGTATTATTACTCCGAGAAAGAAACTTTAGAATTAGGAGAAACTTTGCGTAAAAATGAGCCGAAACAGATATATAAACCGGATAGCATAGTGGCTTATTCAAACTATGGCGTTGGTCTAGCCGCTTACATCGTGGAATTGCAAAGTGGTCAACCTTTTTATGAATATGTCAATCAACATATATTTAAACCGCTTAATATCAAAGACACTTCGATTCATCCAACGGGGCAAGATCATCCAGACGTAGTTCGAAGAAGGAATGAGATTGAAGGGTATACTAAAGGTTTAAAACTAATCCCTCAGAACAGAGTATACATAACCTTTTATCCTGCAGGGGCAGCCATTGGGACAGCAGAAGATTTAGCGAAATTCCTTGCAGCGTTGATGCCTGTTGATGATAGCAATTTATTATTATTTACTAATAGAGATACGTTAAACGAAATGTTGTCAACAAGTCTATATTATGATGGGACTTCTATTCCACGATTTGCGCATGGGTTCGTTGAGATGGAATACTGGGTACCTACACTGATGCACGAGGGGAATTTAAAAGGATTTTCAAGTAAAATTGTCTTTGATCCAGAATCTAAATTTGGGATGGTGGTAATGACAAACCAGTCTTCTGAAGAAATATATTATTATGGACTAATTAGTAAAATTTTTGGTAGTAATATGTATATTAATTCAGTTACTTCTGAGCGGGGAGGATATTTTCAATCTACCAGACGGGCAACCTCTAGATTTACTAATTTATTTAGTGCTCTTGATATAACGAAATATACAAATGCTGAGTTAAGCAATTTATATAATGTTGTCGAGCATAATGGTGTTATTGAGAAAATTTCCGTCACTCCTTACATTGATTTCTTGCCTGTATCGAGTTTAAAGGTAAACTTGATTAAGATATCTCTTATTCCTGTTGCGTTATCCATAATTTTCAGTTTTAGTGCTTTGATCGGCTATTTAATCCAGATGCTTCTTTACAAACTAAATAAACGAGGAAATCCTCCAATAGATTTTGATAAATATCATCTTGCCATTAATTTTGTAGGTGTGGTTCTTCTTCTTAATCTTTTAATCATCTTCATGAGACTTCCAAGTTATCCCTCTTATTCTTCGTTACGCATCAATTTAATGTTTAACCTACTTTATGTGGTTCTAGCAGTGGCGTATCTTGGCTTGCTTATTTACAAACTGTGGAAGAGAAGTTACAGCAAAAAGCAAAAGGTTATGTACATCATGTCTGGAATCTCGGCTTTCATATTTGCTGCTTTTATTGTGGGGTGGGATTTGTATGTTTAGAGTGTTGTAGATATGTCCTAAGCTATACATATTAATGAGCTGGTGAGGTGCTTTGATAGTCACCGGCACTTGTTTGAGTGAGAAAAGGGTAGTTGTGAAATTCGAGATAAGGGAGAGTATTTCTCCACCGAAGTATAGGGCTTCAAGATGGAGCAATCATCTAGGGCTTTTTTGTATATCAATATCCATATATGTGAGTGGCTGTTATACTAAAAGGAAGAAATTTACGGAAAATTCACTTTGCTGTTTTTGTAAAAAAAAGAGCTCGGTATCTGTCTGGAGAGGTGCGGCGTTAAAGAGCGAGACATATCATAAGTGGAACGTTTTTACACCTATACTCTCGAATCTGCGCATACAAGTAACGGATGATCAAATTTTAAATGTCATTTCAGAGAAGGCAAGTGCATCACCTAACATCGCATTCGCGCTGCAGGAGCTGACGCTCCCTTGGTCCGCCTGTGGAATTTCGGGGAAGTGGAAACAAGCGGACACTCCTGCACTGGCTAAGTGGCGGAGCCACCCGGCCTAGCTGCCTTAAGCCAGTGAGGCGTCGTGAATGCACTAACGTTAGGTGAAATTAATGCAAAGAATTAAGGAGAAAACATGAAAAGATATAAAATACAAAATTACTTTTCAATCAATTCTTATTTGGAGTTATTCAATGACATTATTTATGGTATGACGAAAGTTGGTGACCAGATAATATATAGTTTTGATGAATATATACCTTCGCAATATATACAGGATTTACTAAAATACAATGAACATTACCCAATATATTCAGACAAGTATAATAATTTATGGAAAGTAGTAAATATTAGAGAAGACTTGAAGGACATATGTCTGCAAGACTTTTTAGTAGAATTTAGAATAATAGGGGATATGAATATCAATGAATGGAAGTATAAGATTCATGTAGTTGAAGAGATAGATAATACAAATCTAGAAATTGTGGCTAATAACAGCTATGAACTACAAGTAGAAGCAATTGAAGAAATATTAAGAAGATATGATGCATGATAAATCAATGATGGCATTAACTTCACCTAACATCGCATTCAACGCTGCGGATCGGCAAGCAGATCCTTGGTCTGCCCGAAGCATTTCGTGGAAGTGAATCAGGCAGACACATCCCACCACCTAACTGGAGCATGCGGCAGCCGGTTCCTGGCGAAACCTTAAGGCGCTAGGACGTCGTGAACACAAGAACGTTATGTGAAATCGACAGAAAGAGGTTTAATGATGACAGACAAAATAACCTTAAATCAACTTTCAAGCCATGAAGAAGTTTACTTGCTAGATAAAGAATTTTCTAATAAGTATCCATGGTATACCTCAAATGACTATTTTATAAATTGCCTTAAAGAAAATCTGGAGGATAAGAGAATTACTTTGATTGCATTTTATGAGGGGGTACTAGCTGGTTGTTGTCACCTATTGCACAATTCTAATTATCCTTTTTTTGAAAGCGAAAACATACCTGAAATAAATGATTTGAATGTTTTTCCGGAATTCAGAAGAAAGAAAATTGCTAGTAAAATTTTTGATGAATTAGAAAGAATAGCATCAAAAAACTCAAAAATGATTGGATTAGGAGTAGGGCTTTATAAAGATTATGGAAATGCTCAAATAATGTATAACAAACGTGGATATATCATGGACGGTAAAGGAATTACATACAAAAACATTCAAGTGTTACCTGGAAAATCAGTAATGGTTGATGATGATTTATTAATGTATTTGGTAAAAAAATTGGATGAATGAAATTTGAAAGTGATTAGAAGTAGTGTTGACATCATCTAACAACGTATTCACGCTACGGGCCTGACGCCCCTTGATCCGCCGAAGATTTTGACAGGGAAGCGGAATTAGGCGAATACCCTGCAAATCTAACCGCGTCGTGTCCGGCTCTGGCAGAGCCTTAAGGTTCTCGAGTTCGTGAATTCAAGAACGTTAGAGGAAACCGCCTATTAAAACTATATGAAGGTGAATTCAATGAAGATAATGTTGAAAGAACTAAGAAAAAGTGAAGATACCCAAATATTTGAAATGATTAGAGAAATTGGTCCGGGTGAGAATGGATTCGTTAATAGCTTGAAAGTAGACAATGAAGATGCATTCAATACAAAATTAATTAGAAACTATGAGTACTCTCAAGGTCTTAACTTACTTCCCTGTCATGTACCTCAAACCCTATATTGGCTATATATAAATGAAAGACCAGTTGGGTATGGGAAGTTGCGGCATTTCTTAAATGATTCATTACTTGAACATGGGGGACACATTGGTTATGTTATTAGACCCTCAGAACGTAATAAAGGTTATGGGAAGATCTTACTAAGAGAACTCATCAAGGAAGCAATATATAAAAAGATAGATCAAGTATTATTAACTTGTGATGAACGCAATTATCCATCCCGTAAAATTATTGAATACAATTATGGACAATTAGAAGAAATTAAGGATGGCACATGCAAATATTGGATAAAGACCCTAAGGACAATTTAATGGTATATCGAGGAAGAGGTAGCTTCATAAATAACAGATTCACGCTGCGAAGCCTGATGCTTGGTCCCCTAAATTAAAAAGCCTCATAAAAACTAAAACTTAATAGAGGTGTATTCATGAATGATTGTGTGTATTGTAATATAGTTTCTAAATTCGATCATGAAATTGTATTAAGTAATGAGTATTGTATCTATACTCTATTAAAACAACAAGAAATAGAAGGGGCTGGAATCATTGTACCAAGGGAGCATCGAGAAACATTATATGATTTAAGTCAAAAAGAATGGAATGCAACCTATCAACTATTACATGAAGTAAAACAGTATATTGATAATAAATATAAACCTGATGGATATAATGTGGGTTGGAACTGTGGGTACGTAGGGGGACAACATATATTTCATTCACATTTGCATATAATTCCTAGATATTCTGATGAACTATATGCAGGTAAAGGTTTAAGATATTTATTCAAGAGTAAAGAAAATAGGAAGGGTAGAAACAATCGAAAAAGCGGATCAGCAGATAATCCTGCACTGGCTAAGTCCGTTGGACCCGGGGCTGGTGACCTTTAAGCCAGTGGAGCGTCGTGACACGGAACGATATCGGAAAGCCTTAAAAAAAACATACCAAAGGAAAAATAAGAGATGATTATTTCAAGAGCCGAAAAAACAGATTTAAAAGAAATCCTTGATCTTCAATATAGTTCCTATAGAAGTGAGGCTGTGCTTTATAATGATTTTACTATTCAGCCGCTGAAACAGACCATTGAAGAATTAAGACAAGAATTTGATAATTCCATAATATTAAAAGCTCAAATTAATGGTAGAATAGTTGGCTCCGTTAGGGCTATATCAAAAGAAAATCTCACATGTAATATAGGTAAACTTATTGTTCATCCCGATTTCCAAAATCGTGGTATAGGCAGAAAACTTATGAAAAGTATTGAAGACATATTTAGCCACACCAAAAGATTTGAGTTGTTTACAGGACATAGAAGCAAGAAGAATCTTAATTTATATTGGAAGTTGGGTTATACGCAGCATAAATCGGAAGAAGTTAACCAAAATCTTACACTGATATTTTTGAATAAGATTATAGAGAGTTAATTCAAAGAAGAGGCTCGTTGCCTGATGTGTAGAAAGGAGAGGTATTTTTGTATCTTTCAGACCTTGATGAAGGATTAATTACAAGAGAATTAATACAGAAAATTTTGTTTGAAGATATAAAAGATGATCTTAAAACAAGTGATTGTATTTTTGTACCCGGTAGTACTAGAACAAGTAATAAATATAGAACACCAGCATCGGTAGAACTTTATAAACAAGGGCGTTCAAACAAAATTCTTTTTTCAGGTGGAGATAATGGGGAATACATCGAAGCAATTTCGATGAAAGAGTTTGCTGTGGGGAAAGGCGTGCCAGAAGATGCAATTCTAACAGAAACATTCTCAACTAATACTAAAGAAAATGTTATAGAATCTATAAAAGTACTAGATGAACATATTGGTTTAAAGAATATAAAGCGAATTTTGATATGTACAGCTTTTTATCATATCCGTAGATGCCATTTAACGTTTCAACAATATGCGCCAACATGGATCGAATATAGTTTCTCTCCTGTCTTAGATAAAACAACAAGGCCAGATAACTGGTGGAATTATGAGAACGGAACAAGGCGTGTATATAAAGAAATAAATGGATTAATTCGATATGCAAAGAAAGGAGATATCATGGATTATTTAATACAATAATTTTACAATTAAAAAGTTTTAAACCATAAAAACAATTACCAAGTCAGTGAAGTCATGAAAAGACCAGGCCTAGATCTGACATAGCAATGAGAAAAGAAAGGATGATCTTCACACTGGTGAATATCATCCTTTTTGTTGATCGACAAAGGGCTGAATCTTTCTTTTAAGCTGAAGAACTTGATGCCAAGATTTAAAATAAAGCCGAGAATCGGCGCCCATATTATTCTTTATCCTGCTGACAAGTTACTTCGATTTCTTCTTAGCTGCGGATCTGCCTTGCTTCTTAGGATCATCTGATGGTGGTGCTGCATGCTGTGAGCCGTTAGGCTTAATCGGTTTGGTCATGATTGTAATGCTCCTTCCCTGAGATTGGTATTAGTTATATGCAAATACTACAGCTTTATCCAAAAGCTCCGTTGACCATGCCATAAAGGCAACCTTCGGCGGTATTGGAGGGGGAATGAAAGAGCAACATTTCAAACATCTCCTTGTGATATAACTAATCATGAAATCCAAACAAGGAGATGAAGACATGAATAAGTTGAACGGTAAAATTGCGTTAGTAACCGGTGCAAGCCGCGGGATTGGTCGCGGGATTGCGTTACGCCTAGCACGGGAGGGCGCAGTCGTCGCAGTACACTATGGGAGAAGACAAAATGAAGCAGAGGAAGTGGTTCAAAAGATTGAGCAGAGTGGAGGCTCCGCCTTCACGATCGGTGCTGACTTATGTACCCTTAACGGCATTCATGATTTATTTGCAAAACTGGATGAAGTCCTTCGGAAACGTACAGGAGATAATCGCTTTGATATTCTTGTGAATAACGCTGGAATCGGTCAAATCGCAACTATAGAAGAGACGACGGAAGAATCTTTTGACGAAGTCATGAACATTAACGTCAAAGCACCTCTTTTTGTTACTCAGCAAGCTTTACTGCGTCTAAATGATGGAGGCCGTATTATCAATATTTCATCATTTGTTACACGTGTAGCCTCTCCTAGTGTTTTCACCTACAGCGTGTCCAAAGGTGCAATCGACACATTTACCCGCGTTTTAGCTCAGCAACTTGGGCAACGTAATATTACTGTGAACGCTATCCAGCCTGGTATTATTAATACTGAAATGAATGCTGGAACCTTGCAAGATCCCAGAGGACAGAAGTTTGCTGCGGGTCTATCAACCTTCAAAAGATGGGGGGAGCCTGAAGATGTGGCAGATATAGCCGCCTTTCTTGCCTCTGTCGATAGTCGTTGGATAACTGGTCAATTGATTGATGCAAGTGGCGGATCTCATTTGT
This sequence comes from Paenibacillus wynnii, assembly GCF_000757885.1. Lineage (NCBI taxonomy): Bacteria > Bacillati > Bacillota > Bacilli > Caryophanales > Paenibacillaceae > Paenibacillus > Paenibacillus wynnii. Next base: position 995,161 of record NZ_JQCR01000003.1, read on the forward strand.
AACTCATAAATAACTCTTAATCAATGAAAAGACGGATCACTGTAGCTCAGTGGTCCGTCTTTCTCATTAAGGATAATGAAATGGCGTATTATGCAACTATATTGGCGCCCTGTGCTATTTACGATGAGATCTTGAGTAGCTGTAAACCAGATTGAAACTCATTCATTTAATCAGCAAATTGAAAGCCAGATCCTGATGAACGAGAATCAAGTTCAGATTCAATCCTGGGCCCCTTTTGCAGAAGGTAAAAATAACATGTTCCAGAATGAGATCATAGTAGCGATTGCTGAAAGCATAATAAGTCTGTTGCTCAAGTCGTGTTGCGCTGGCTGACGCAAAGAAATGTCGTTGTTATTCCTAAATCTGTCCGCAAGGAAAGAATTGAATAAGCCATAGGTGGTTCAATCTTTGAATTAGTAGGAAAGATTCCTTCTAAATAAATTACATCAACAGATTATACTTCATGATTCTATCGAATTAGATTTTATTAATAAGACTTCAAAAATCCCGCTTGCAAGTACTACAGTCGTCAGTGGTTTTTAACCGAAACTATAAAAGCCTGTAACATAACGATTAATCTGGATGGTGTTCCTGAGGTTTGTAACCAGAAGAAAGGGGTATTGTTAGGAGAAGGTAAGAGAGTACGGAGTGAAGGGGGACTCTAAATGAAACAAGTTTGTGCCATCCTCATGATTGGACTAATTGTTATCACGGGGTGTACTGAAGACAACCGGGCCAATTCAACAGAACCACAGCAAACTTCACCAGTACACGATGAACCCGCAGTATCCAAAGCAACACAAGCGCCGAAAACAACACAAGCGGTAATTACAGAAAATCTTGAGGTTCCATGGTCAATCGAGAAACTGGGAGATACATTCTATGTAACGGAAAGGCCGGGAACCATCGTGACAATCGAAAATGGATCCGTTGTACGGCACAGTTTAGAGCTCGAGAAACAACTTGCGGGTGCTTCAGAGGCTGGATTATTAGGGTTTGTGCTCGCACCTGACTTTTCGGAGACACACTTGGCTTATGCGTATTATACGTATGAAGAGGAGTCCGGACAATATAACCGGATGGTAACGCTCCGAATGGAGGAACAAGCTTGGAAGGAGGAGCGTTTACTTTTGGATCGGATTCCAAGCGGCTCCGTGCACCATGGGGGAAGACTTGAGATTGGACCGGATAGAAAGTTATATGCTACCGTCGGTGACGCCTCTGAATCCGAAATCGCGCAAAACCCAAATACACTGGGCGGGAAAATCTTACGTATGAATCTTGATGGATCCATTCCAAGCGATAATCCATTTCCAAATTCTTATGTGTACAGTTATGGACATCGTAATCCTCAAGGAATGACTTGGCTGCCTGATGGGACGATGTACGCAAGCGAGCATGGTAACAATGCCAACGATGAAGTCAACCAAATCAAGGCTGGCAGTAATTATGGCTGGCCGGTGATTCAAGGTGATGAGAAACAAGAGGGTATGATTACACCGATATTTACTTCTGGTGATGGAGCAACTTGGGCACCGTCCGGTATGGATCACAACAACGGCAAATTATTTGTTGCGACTTTAAGGGGAGAGGCTATTCTCGAGTTTGATCTTCAAACTGGCAAAAGCCGTGAGGTAGTTACGGGTCTTGGAAGAGTCCGGGATGTCCTTATAGAGGATAATATTCTATATTTCATCAGCAATAATTCGGACGGGCGTGGTACACCTCAGGAGAATGATGACAAGCTGTATCGAATTACGCTTCCGGAATGATAAGTAGCTGTGACTTTCGCACTTACAACAAAGAATCCGCAACTAGTGCGGATTCTTTGTTGTTTTCTGCGTTTAAAATGCAGAAGACATGATTAGAATGGTTATTGGCATACTCCTTACAAAGTGCTGAACACGATATTGCGCAGTTTGCGCGTAATGGACATCGTGCCGGCATCTTTTTTCTGAATCATAAATAGGATAGTCAAGCCATCTTGAGGACTATTGCTGAAGTATGCACCAAGCCATCCATCCCAGCCGTATTCGCCTTGTCCGCCGATTATTCCGGCTTTACCTGTGTCGGTCATGATGCGCATCTGGTTGCCGTAACTATGGCCGCGCAATGTATGCCACGTATCGAAGCCTTCTTGCTGCCAATTGGTTAAAGCAGCCGATGTCATATATTGAACTGTTCTAGGTTTTAACAGACTTACGCCGTTTAAGCTGCCTTGATTCATCAGCATCGTCGTGAATTTAGCGGCATCATCAATCGTCGATGCAAGGCCCGCCCCGCCAGACTCATATTTTGGTTCCCGATCCATCTGACAGCCGATGCCAAGATGGCTTTCTTCGTATAGCTTTAAGCCGCCTACGCCGTCATCCTGATAGATTTTGGCAAGGCGGTTTCTTTTTTCTTCAGGCAGCCAGAAACCGGTATCTTTCATTTGTAACGGCGCGAATATTTCCTTCTCCAAAAATTCGCCATATCGCTTGCCGCTAACCGCTTCCACAATCGCACCAAGGACATCTGCCGACGTTCCATATTGCCAGTACGATCCCGGCTCGAACGAAAGAGGCCCTTCCCCCAAGCGGTTTGCGAATTCCAATGTACTCATAGAATTTTTACCGTACAATCGGCTGCCCATTTCTTGAAACAATGCTTCCGTATGCTGCCCGGCTTTGTCGGTCCCGCCGTATACCAATCCCGATGTCATGTTCAGCAAATCATGAATGTTGACTTCCCGGCTGACAGGCATCAGCTCACCGTTTTTCTCGACCAGTTGATTTTTGAAACCTGGAATGTAGCCGCTTACAGGATCGAACAAATCGATATCTCCACGCTCCAACAACATCATGACGGAAGTGGCGGTAATCGGCTTAGTCATTGAATATAAACGGAAAATCGAATCCCTTGCAATAGGGCGTCCCGATTCCATGTCGGCCAAGCCGTCTTGATGGTAAAATTCCTCCTTACCATCCTTGATCACCATGAAATTCGCACCGGCGATTTCCTTGTTGTCGATACTTTCTTGCAGTGTTTTTTTCAATTGGTTGGTTATGTTTGGCTCTAGCATGTCTGTTGTGACCTCTTCTCTAAATAATCTGCTATAGATCTGTTTTCATTAAATTATAGACTTCTTTCGCGGTTCCAGCATACTGCAAGATTACATCATCTTTTATATCATTATTTTTGCCGTTCTCTTTGTCAATCTCACTTTGAAAATCCTTTTATACAATGATCAAGAAACCGTGCTGGATGGAACATTAGTCAATGATGGTGCGCCATCGGAGATGTTATCAATTGAAGTATTCTCACGTTTATTAACTTAAACAAGAGAGCCCGGAGACAGATTATATCCTTAGGCTCTCTTGTTTTCGGTTTTGGGCGAACGGCATTTATGTTGACTTTTTCTTAATGCCTCTCAGCTTTTTCAGACAAGAGTTTGGCGATCAGCTTGTCACCCTCGACATCGAGGTTCGGAAGCAGACGATCTAGCCATTTCGGAAGCCACCAGACTTTGTCGCCAAAGACAGCCATGACGGCTGGAACGAGCGTCATACGAATGATGAATGCATCGATAAGAATACCGAATGCCAACGCGAAGCCGATCTGTTTAATCATTGCGTCAGGTGCAAAAATAAAACCGGCGAAGACGGAAACCATAATTACTCCTGCGGCAAGTACGACGCGGCTGGCGAGATCATAGCCATGAACGATACTATCGTTACCGCGTCGTCCGTGAACGTAAGCCTCACGCATGGAGCTCACCAGGAACACCTGGTAATCCATCGCCAATCCGTACAAAATACCGGTGACCAGAATCGGCATAAAGCTTAGCAGTGGGCCTCCTGTGTCAAATCCGAACAGGGAATGCATCCATCCCCACTGGTAAACCGCCGTTGTCAGACCGAAGGTGGCAAGGATACTGAGAATAAAACCAACAGTTGCTTTGATCGGAACGATGACCGACCGGAATACAAGCAGTAGGATGATCAGCGACAGGACTACGATAATGCCAATATAGATAGGGAATGCATCGGAAAGCTTGGATGACATATCGATGTTAATGGCAGTGAAGCCGGTCACACCAATCGTTACATCACTACCTGTTGCAAGGCTGGAAGCGGGATCGCGCAGATCCTGCACCAAATCTCTTGTCTCTGTATCTGTCGGTCCGGTTTTAGGAATTAGACTGATAATAGCGATATCTCCTGTTTCGTTGACACCCATCGGGGATACCAACGTAACGTTATCGTGCATTTGCAGCTCTTGAACCAGATTGCCGATTGTTTCCATTGAAATTTTATCGGACGTATTATTCGGCTGAGCTACCAGCAGCAGAGGTCCGTTGAATCCTTCGCCGAAACCTTCGGAGATAATGTCATAGCTTTGGCGTGCCGGAGTGTTCAGGTTCGCCGAGGCACCGGACGGTATGCCCAGGTCCATTTTGGTTACCGGAATAGCTACCGTTCCAAGTACCAGAACGACCAGAACAATGATGATCCAGCGGTATTTCACTGTGACATTAGCCCAGCGATGTGAGAAACCATGACGCCCTTTGTTACCGGCAACTGTGCTTTTGGAGCGGGCTTTGGCTGTGCAGATCTTTTCACCAACAAGACCGAGCATTGCAGGCAGCAGCGTCAGCGACAGCAGGACGGTAACCAGAACGCTGACAGCGGCAACAATAGCCATGGTCGACAAGAATCCGATACCGATAACCAACATACCACAGAGGGCGATAATGACGGTCAGTCCTGCGAATAATACGGCGCTGCCGGCAGTGCCGATTGCCCGGCTCGCTGCTTCACGGGCGCTTAATTTCTCATCGAGAATCAAACGGCGCTGCCGGTTTACGATAAAGAGCGAATAGTCGATTCCGACAGCCAGACCGATCATGACAGCGAGAATCGGTGTAATATCATTCATCTGAATAATATTAGAGAAGGCAAAAGCACCCCCAACACTGATCGCAACACCGAGAAGTGCGGTAATCAGAGGCAGCCCTGCAGCAACAACTGAGCCAAGCGTAATAAAGAGTACAACCGCAGCGATAGCAACCCCTATGGCTTCAGTCGATCCGATAGAAGGGGTGCTCTTTAGCGAATCACTCGGTATGGCTGTAATGCCTGATCCTGCCTGTTCGACTTCGGTTACTGCGTTGATGACATTATCGGGTACGGAAGCGGGCAAAGACGTCTGCTGAACGGTGAACTGGAACTGGAACAGGGCAATATTCCCGTCTGCGGAAAGCATCACGCCGGGAACCGGAACACCGTCAGTCATCAGCGCTCCGTAAGGGACTGCTGATGCGGCTTGAGCCGCAGCGTCTGTCTGTCCTGCAGCCGCAGCAGCAGCTGCGGCCAGATCAGCAGGATTAATAATGTACTCCATACTGTAGACATCATTTATAGCCTTTAGGAGCAATGTGGTACGCTCCGGCGTGTCGAGACGTTCTCCGTCAGGGGCGGTAAAGGCGACGCTTGCCTGGCCGCCGGCAGCGGCGGGAAGTTCCTCAGCTAGCATATCCAGCACTTTTTGCGACTCTGTGCCTTTAATTTTCATTTCGGAGCTGGACTGGATGCCGTTGATACCGAGCAGGGTTCCAACTACACCAAGAATAACAACCCAGGCCATGATGAAATACCATGGCTTGGAATAAGCCGATTTACCCAAGCGATATAGAAATATTGACATGTAATGGTTTCTCCTTTTTCTCTCTGGTTTAGAAGCCGTTGCGTAAATAAGCAAACATAGAATTTAAATATTGATCAAATGGCACAGCATCGGAGTCTTCTTGTACTTCGCCCGGCAGGAGGACATTTAACCGTCCATCCAAAATGGGTACGAAAGCTCCGTAGACAGCACCTGCAAGCAGATGAGTATAACCGTCTGTATAACGTCCATGTGAGAACTGTTGGAGCACTTCCTGCGCAGCAATCTGCAGTCGGCGAAAAACACTGAGGAGATAAGGCTCCAGCGACGGATACTGATTTGCGAGCGATACGAACTGCCGTAATTTACGCAAAAACTCAGAGGTGAACTGCAGCTTTAACAAGTTGTACAAGGCATCCAGCGGTGTTGCGTCCGCAGGCAAATCCTCCAACAGCATGTTCCCATCCTCTTTTGAAGCATTGCCGATAAAATACTCAGCTACCGCTTCCTCTTTGCAAGAGAAATAGTTAGCAAAGGTTCGCCGGGAAAAGCCAGCCTTCTGAACAACGTCATCGATAATGAAGCCTTCCATTCCATGTTGAAGCGCAAGCTCAAAGGCCGCTTCGGCTATGGCGAAGCCGGTTGCTTCCTTCTTTTTGTCACGAAACGTCAGTTTGAGGTTCAAATTTCATGCGTCCTCCTTTCTTGAGTACAGAAAAGTTCTGGAATCCTTTTACTATATATAGTATTGCCCAAAGTGCAAAATTGCACAATGAGCAATTAGTAGCTAATCTGTGAACTTTCATTTTGACCGTGCCAAGAGATTTTATCCTGCACGGTTTCTTTCAATTTGTCCGTTCGAACACTGAATCAAAGTCCGTCTGATGGTGAATTATATAAACACTACTATAGTAAACTGTTAGTGAACATCGATTTCCCTAATGTTATTCCATTCGTAGATTACAACGTGAATACAGATTATAAAGGTCCCGTTAAGGGTAAACATTGTTGACCAAATCTATAAATCCATTAACGGAGGATTAAAATATGACACAACTCAACAGGAACACCGGAGCGGCAATTCTAGGAATAGGAACGTCACTGCCAATTCATTCGATTGCACAGTCAGATGTAGCTGAGCTGATCGCATCCTCGCTTCAAGACAGTCCGGATCTGGCTCGCTTCGCCAAAAGAATATTCAAATCCTGCGGAGTTGAGACCCGTTATACATGTGATGACAGTTACTTGGGTTCAGCAGAGACCTGCCGCTATTTGCCATCAGGAGACCAATCGGTTATCCCGACAACCGAGGAACGAATGAAGAAATATCAACAAGAGGCGCTTCCGCTGGGACTGCAAGCTGCCGAGAAGGCCTTGCGTAATGCCGGACAGTCTTCCGGAGATATTACCCATCTGATTACCGTCAGCTGTACAGGCCAATACTTGCCGGGACTGGATGTTATGCTTATCAGGAAATTGGGAATGTCACCGCGCGTGAATCGCCTTCCCTTAATTTTCCAAGGATGTGCGGCTGGTTTAAAGGCTATCCAAATGGCCCGGGATGTCGTTCTGGGTGCTCCCGGTTCTAAGGTACTGGTCGTCTGTGTTGAATTATGTACGCTTCATTTCCAACCTGCTAAGGAAAGAGAAGCTTTGTTTGCAGCTTCCTTTTTCGGCGATGGGGCAGCTGCTTCTGTAATCGGAGCTCCAGAATCACATAACAACCACTATCTGAGTCTGGGTTCAGGTTATTCCGTGCTTCTTCCTGATTCCACAGAGGAGATGACGTGGGAAGTGGGCAACATCGGGTATGACTTGTATTTATCTCCGCGAATTCCGAAACTGCTGGGAACTCACCTGGAAACAGAACTCGGGGTGCTGTTTGGAAACAAGAAGCTTCCTGATCTGTGGGCCATTCATCCGGGCGGACGCGGTATTGTCGACTCGGTTCAAGACGTCATGAAATTGCGAGATGAACAGACTCATTACAGCAGAGAAGTCTTAAGAACGGCTGGCAATCTTTCTTCCGTCACGATCATGTTTGTCCTGGAAGCGATGCGTCTGGACATGATAGCTCAGGAAAGTGCATCTAAGGAAGGGGTAGCAATGGCGTTCGGACCGGGCCTGACAGCCGAACTGATGCGTTTTACCTTTGTACCGGCATATTCTTCGTCCATTCAGGAGCAGAATCATGCCGTTCTTTAGAACGTTGTCGGTCCGGGCGAAGGAAGATGAGCTAATGGATGATTTTTCCATGGGTGGACAAGAACTCATTGAAGCACTGAAGCATCTGAGGCGGCTTAATCGGATATTAGCTGCTACAGGCCCAACCAAAGCTGGCGTAGAGAAATTATGGCAAGCCATCGGCCGCCCCCGGACTCTAAGTATTCTCGATGTAGGTGCAGGCTCTGGTGACGTGAATCAAAAGCTGCTGCAATGGGGTGAGCAAAAGGGAATTCAACTGGAGATTACCCTGGTCGACATAACAGAAGAAGCCTGCCAAGAGGCCAGGCATTTATTTCGCCATGAACCGAGAGTGAAGGTTATACAGGCGAATCTCCAAGAACTGGCCGATGGCTCTGCTGATATTGTGACGGGGTCGCAATTCGTTCATCATTTTGACGGTCAGCAGCTGGTGGATATGGTATCTCATATGCGGAGAGCCTCAAATTACGGCGTTGTAATTAACGATATTCACCGCCATCCGGTATCGTATGCGGCGGTCTGGGTAGTTACACGTATGATCTCACGCAACCGGTACATTCGGCATGACGGACCACTGTCGGTGGCCAAAGGCTTTAAGGGCAAGGATTGGCAGGAACTGAAGCTTAAGCTTCAATCCGAAGCAATGACATATACATGGAAACCGCTGTTCCGCTATTCAGTGGTAATCCCAAAGCAGGTGAACTGAGGATGATGAAGCAAGTGGACGCGATTGTGATCGGTGCGGGGATTGCTGGCAGCAGCACGGCACTTCAGCTTGCTCGCTTGGGTCACCATACGCTCCTCATGGACCGTCAGGAGTTCCCGCGGCATAAGACCTGCGGCGAATTCATGTCACCGGAAACGAAGGAAATGCTGGAGGTTCTGGGAGTCGATCTTACGAGTCAAAAGATTGCGCACAGTACCATGGACAGAGCACGCATCATCCTACCCCACGGAGGAGAGATTGAAGTACCTCTGCCAGGGCAGGCCATTGGTATCAGCCGTTATGAGCTAGACAGGATTCTTCACCAGAAGGCTCATTCAGCGGGAGCAGAAATTGTAACGAAAGCAACGGTAACCGGTATTCATAAGTTGGATAGTCATGTTTACGAAGTGGACTGCCGGCAAGGAGATAAGCTCGTCCGGTATCAAGCCAAGGCTGTTATAGGTGCATATGGAACGAAGAAACCCCGTGGTAAAGCGTCTGCTGTTGAGGATATTAGAGATGATACTGTATACATTGGTATAAAATCACATTACAACGGGATTAACGTACCGGAGCAGGTAGAGCTGTATTTCTGCAATGGAGGATATATCGGAATTTCTCCGATTGAAGAGGGAAAGGCAAACGTAGCAGCGTTACTAACTCTAGATTCCGTGCAAGGGAGCGGAAAGTCTGTGCTGGAAATTTTACGGGCTGCTGCTCAGACTAACAGCCGTCTCGCCGCAAGGCTCGCTGAGGGAACTCCTGTGCCAGGTTCCCAAGTGTCGATTGCACCACTTCGCTTGTCGGACGTACCGGATCCATGGTCAGAATTCCCTCATGTCGGAGATGCGATGCTCATGATCCCACCTCTGTGCGGAGATGGAATGTCGATTGCCCTGCGGTCCGCATTGTTATGTTCAGGATGGACCGATAACTATCTAAAGGGAACGCTTAACTATCATCAGTGGCAAAGCGGGTATACCGATGAAGCAAATAAAGAGTTCACTAAGCTGCTGAAGAGAGCCAGACGAATTCAGCAGCTGGCTTTCGCCAAAACCAACCGGCTGTATCCAGGACTGGCGAGAATGTTTCCTGGATTGGCGAAGTATGTGGTTAAAGCTACACGACTGTCAGAAAAGGGGCTGACCCCCTAATTAAACAAATATAAAAAGTCGCCTTCTGGTATTATCCCCTTTAAGTAGACACTCGTAAAAAGCCTAATGTTAACATTAGGTAGCGAGTGAACTTAGAGGGGATATTTTCATGTCCATTAAAGACAATATTTCAAATATGCTTAGCGAACTGTACGGGTTGCATGGGTTGCCGATGTGAGTTTACTCATCTTGTTTACGCTGGCGCACATGGTTTACAGCTATTCTAAGTGTTACGTATCTAATAGTGATGCGAACTTACAATCGCAAGGTATTTTACCCTATGATTCCAATTGAACTTCACCAGTAGCAGGATTCCAGTCCAAACGGATACCAAGCAGTGTACAGAGCTCCTGCAGTGGAAACAGAGTTGTATTGGATAAGTATTTTAGCGTAATGTCCTGCCCCGACTTTTTGCCGTTAATGAACAATTGCGCCGGATCGGGATTGGACAAAGTCATATTTACCTTTACTCCGAGTCCTTTGAACACACTGGTCGAAGGAACGTAAATCTTTCCGTTAATTACCCCCGAGGATGCATAAAAATCAACAGTCTGTCCGTTCACTGTAAAAGTAAGCGGAGCCTGAACCGGCACCGCTGTTATGGATGCATCATTGGTTACAGTTCCGCTGCCTAATGCTAATCCACTATAAAATCCTGCACCCCAGCCCAGCAATGTCCCGTCCTTGCGCTGTGCGAAGCCGAAGCTCCCCGTGCTGCCCCAAACATTGGTAATGCTCTGGGCATCTTTGATCTGATATGGCTTAGCCAGAGCTCCGGCGTTATAATCCCATTGCCAGAGTGTGCCGTTTCCTCTCACCAAGAATAGCTTATTGTACCCTGTCTGCAGACTGTAGGCACTACCGAGCCCGGCAACTGTGGAAGGTGTTTTCAATGTCCGGTTCCATCTAAGAACCTGACCGTCCGTACGCAGTAGGAAAGCATTGTCACCGGAGGCGGCAATTTGCTTGATTCCGGAAGCGGCAAGCGAATTTACTGAGACCGGGTCACTTGCCCAGCGGACTCTGCCGTATACACTATTATATATGCTGAGCTGCTTTACACCGCCGCTGTCGGTAAGGAAAAGCGCATCATTGCCAGCAATAACGGCAGACCGGATACCCGAGATGCCGGTCAGCGGCAAATAGCGTACCGTCATGAGTACATTGTCAGTCTGGTCAAAGGAAGGATACCACATGGTCACTGTACCATCCTTTTTTATCGCCAAGCCGGTATAGCCATTTGTAATGATCGATGCCACATTTTGAAGCCCTTCGAGCTTGGTCGGCCCGCTTCTTTTCTGGTAGGGCAACAACGGGTCGTTATTGATATATAAACTGTAGTTTTGACCCCAGCCCCATACTTCCCCGGCTGAATTTAAAGCAAACGAGCTACTAGAACCAGCTGCTACTTGAACAATATCCGTCAGGCCGGCAATTTTTCTCGGGACATATTGGTCAATAGCCGTTCCATCGCCTACTTGGCCGTATTTGTTGTATCCCCAGCCGGTAACTGTGCCGTCGCTCCACGCAGAAAGTCCATGCGCATAACCACCTGATAAGCTTATCGGACGAACGTCAGCCGCAACTGCTTTTCCCCCTCCAGCAGGTACAAGAATCAACGCAACCATTATAAAAATCAGCAACTGTAGAAACCCTTTTCGATAACTCACATATATCTCCTCCTTTAATAGTTATTATTTTATAGTATTGAACACTCCCGCCACCTCTACAGGTGGCGGGAGTGTTCAATCAGTCAGTTAACCGGGGAGAAAGTGGACGGAACGTTTGAATTATTGCCACCGTTTTATACGGATTATGGTCAAAATATCCGAGTGATTAAAGAGGTTTTTATTAACCAAGGCTGCACATTTATGGATAGAGGCGGAATAACCATTGAAGATCATGTCCTAATCGCTCCAAAGGTAAATCTTGTGACTACCAATCATCCAATAACACCGTCCCAAAGGAGATCGACCCTTTCACATCCCATTGTTATAAAAAAGGGAGCTTGGATAGGCATTGGTGCAACCATCCTGCCCGGTATAACAGTCGGTGAGAATTCAATAGTAACGGCGGGGGCGGTAGTAACTAAAGATGTAGCTGCCAATACAATTGTAGGTGGAATGCCCGCAAAAGTGATAAGAACGATAGAGGAATAATTCCGGAAACTTGAGGACTAAAGGAGGAAAATGACATGATAGTTAAAGACATGAAAGACACTATTTTATTCGATGCAGGAGAACCAAATAAACCAGAAACCGAATGGTTGGGGCCTGTAAATGATGAACAGTACGCGGAAGCCAATAAAATGAAATAAAGATTATAGAAATTTATGATAATCCTTGGGAACATTCTCTGTTTGTACATTAGCGTGTACAGCGCATGTTCCTGCTGCTTTTGCAGTTTCATAATACCAGCATTTGTAATTCAGCATATCCAGCATCTCTTGCGTTTCTTTCATCTGCTTGATAACAGCATCACGCTGCGATTCCATGATGGATAGGCGTTCGTCTATCTTCGAATCGCCTTCCATACAATGATCCATAAAATTCTTTATTTCTTTGATAGGCATACCTGTTTTTTTCAGACATTCAATAATTCTCAGCCATGATAAGTCTTCATCTTTGAACACACGCATACCGCCGCCGGAGCGTTCCAGGAACGGAAGTAATCCCTCTTTGTCATAATATCTTAATGTTGAAGCGGCAACATTAAGCTGCTTGGCCACTTCACCGACTGTATATAACATTTGATCTCCTCCAAAAAAATGAGTAAAAAAGCATTGACTTAAAGTTAACTTTAAGTTGTACATTTATATCGAACTACCTGAGTTGAGTTTAACACAAAAAACTAATCATTTGATGGAGGAAATTATTTGCCCTGTAATTACAATTCATTAATAGAATACTAGGAGGTTTACTATGATTACAGTTAATGCGCGTGCAACGTTTAGTCCAGAAGGACCATTTAAACTAACCACCATAGAACGAAGAGAGCTTCAGCCGCATGATGTCCTTATTGAGATTAAATATTCCGGGATTTGCCACTCTGATATTCATACGGCACGCGGAGAATGGGGTCCGGTGAACTATCCGCTTGTTCCAGGGCATGAGATTGCCGGTATTGTTACTCGTGTTGGTTCTGCGGTCAGAAAGTTTGCCGTTGGCGATCGTGTAGGAGTAGGCTGTATGGTCGATTCCTGCAGAGAGTGTGCTAATTGCCATAAGGGAGAAGAGCAGTATTGTCTGAATGGAATGACGGGAACTTATGCAGCCACTGACAGATATGGTCAATATACACAAGGAGGATATTCCAGCCAAATCGTTGTAACAGAAGACTTTGTGGTTCGAATTCCCAATGGTATGGAGTTAGACGTCGCAGCACCGCTGCTCTGCGCAGGTATCACGACGTATTCACCGCTGCGTCATTGGGGGGCTGGCCCTGGCAAAAAGATAGCTGTTGTTGGCCTTGGCGGACTTGGACACTTGGCAGTCAAACTCGCTCATGCCATGGGGGCTGAGCTTACAGTTCTATCACAGTCTTTGAAGAAAAAAGAAGATGGATTAAAGCTTGGCGCAGACCATTATTATGCCACAAGTGATCCGGAGACATTTAAGCAATTGGCTGGGTCGTTCGATTTAATTATAAATACGGTGAGTGCGAAGATTGATATGAGCGCTTATCTCTCTTTACTGGCACTGGATGGTACGCTTGTCAATGTAGGCGCCCCTGCGGAGCCGTTGTCCGTTAATGTTTTTACGCTGATCGGCCACCGTCGGTCGTTTGCCGGATCCATGATTGGTGGAATTCGTGAAACGCAGGAAATGCTTGATTTCTGTGCTGAACACGGCATAGTCCCTGAAATTGAGGTTATCAGCGCGAATCAGATCGATGAAGCTTGGGAACGGGTATTAGCTTCGGATGTCCGGTACCGTTTTGTGATTGATATCAGCACGATGGAGAAAGAATAAAAGTTGAAGGTTTTATGTAATGGATCAGTCGGGTATGTCCGTCATGAATTAGCACTGAGGCTTACGAAAGTCTAGGATGGTGCATCTCCCTGACTTTGATGAAATGTATTGGGAACAAAATCCAATTATTCAAGCTATGCTTTTCTGCAAGTCAGAAGATCGATATGAGCTTGTGGGCAAAGAAACCTATGCTTGTTATTCTTATCTCAGGCACTATAACGATGATATTACTAAATAAAGAAGTAATAAGGACTCAATCCTGAAGTTGCTTTGAATATCGTACATTAACCAAGCTGCCTATTGTAGAGGTTAGGCACAACTCGTATTTTTTTTTAAGGAGGAGATCAAATGGAATACATGAAACTTGGAAATACCGGATTGGACGTATCACGGCTTTGCCTTGGCTCTATGGGCTTTGGTGATGCGGAGCATTGGGTTCATAAATGGGTACTCGATGAGGAGCAAAGTCGACCCGTGATAAAAAAAGCACTAGAGTTGGGCATCAATTTTTTTGATACCGCGAACGTGTATTCCTTGGGGAGAAGCGAAGAAATTCTGGGACGGGCACTCAAGGAGTATGCAAATCGGGATGAGATTGTAATTGCAACTAAACTTCATGGGCGTATGCATGAGGGACCCAATGGCGCAGGGCTTTCACGTAAGGCAATTATGTCCGAGATAGATAAGAGCCTTAAGCGACTAGGAACTGATTATGTAGATTTATATCAAATTCACCGTTGGGATTATCATACACCGATTGAGGAAACTATGGAGGCATTACATGACATAGTAAAGTCTGGAAAAGTAAGATATATTGGTGCTTCCGCAATGTATGCTTGGCAATTTCAAAAGGCATTATTCGTAGCAGAGAAGCATGGGTGGACTCGGTTTGTATCTATGCAAAATCACCTAAACCTCATATATCGGGAAGAGGAGAGAGAGATGCTGCCACTCTGCAAAGCTGAACAAATCGGCGTAATCCCCTATAGTCCGCTCGCAGGAGGTAGATTAACAAGAGATCCAAAGGAATTAACTTATCGATCTGAAACGGATCATGTTGCGAAACAAAAATATGATTCTACAGCAGCGGCAGATCAATTGGTCGTGGATCAGGTTGGTGTTATAGCAGAACGCCACGAAATTTCCCGCGTACAGGTCGCATTAGCCTGGTTGCTACAAAAACAACCGGTAACAGCACCTATAATTGGAGCTACAAAAATATCACATCTTGAAGATGCAGTATCTGCAATTTCGATCTCGCTAACCTCTGAGGAGATCTCATCGTTAGAAGAACCTTACGTACCTCTCATCGAATTGTAGGCCATCAGTAATTGCGGGAAGAAATAATCGTTGACATCATTTCATCATAAGAATTGAATATTAGCCGCATACAAGAATAATAACTTGTATGTGGTTTTTTTGGTTTAAGTAGAGGTTGACATCCCGAGTAGTAAAACATAAACGGAAATTTTAGGTTGATGTATGGCGTTTCCCTTCGATCAGTTAATATTCTTGCACATGCACTACACTAGTGTTCTCCTGTAAAATGATAGAAGTGCTCTGAAAAAGCAATCCTGATATCCGTTTGAGACAGAGAAAAAACTATTTTACATCGAAGAATCTGGAAAGGCCTGTCATTGTTCGTGGGGAAAGGCCTAGTCACCGAAGTTGGTGGGATATACGTTTCAAGTTATTATTTTGTAGAACCGTTATAAAGAGTGTCTCTTTATTGTAGAGTAAACATAGATCATATTGTTGTTGCATTCAGCCATTAGGAATTCATCATTGTCAGATCAGGACAGGAGAAGATGAGAGTGACACAAACAGAAAAAATAAAAACGAGGAATGGAACCCAATCAAAGAAAGCACGAAACATTTTACTTAAAACCATTGGAGCAATCGTAATAACAATCGTGCTTTTTCTAGCTATTGTTTATACAGTAAATATTATCAGTAGTAATTCGGAGCAAAGAAGAATAGAGTCCTATGGTCAGCATGTATCTGTAGACGTGAAAAATATGAATGTGTTAATTCAAGGCGAAGGCCAGGAAACAATCGTGCTGCTGCCTGGTTTTGGAACAGCTGCTCCAGCGCTTGATTTTAAGCTGCTTATCGATGAATTATCTCTTTTTTACAAAGTTGTCGCGGTTGAGCCTTTCGGTTATGGATTAAGTGATGGAACTGAAAAGGAGCGATCCACAGAGAATATCGTAGGTGAAGTTCACGAAGCTCTACAGCAGCTTAATATTAACCGATACATGCTCATGGGCCACTCCATTGCAGGCATTTACGGAATTAATTATGTAAATAAATATCCAAACGAGGTAACTGCATTTGTCGGAATTGACAGCAGTGTTCCAACACAACCGGGTATGGATGTCAAATTCCCATTAAAAAAGTTAGAATTCCTCAAAAAATCAGGTCTCTTAAGAATGATGACAAAACTAGGTGCTGACCCCTATTCTTCATTATCATTTGTTGATAAAACCGTAGAGCAGATGAAAATGATTTCGAATAAAAACATGAATAATGACACTACCTTGAATGAGATGGACCATATTTCTTCTAATTTTATTGAGGCTCACGACTTAACATTCCCTAAGGACCTTCCACTTCTTCTCTTTGTACAAGCGAATAATGAAGTGGTAAAAGGATGGATACCTTTGCATGAAGGACAGATTAAAGACTCAGTACATGGAAAAGTAATAACCATGGATGGATCACATTATTTACACCATACTAAATTCAAAGAAATCGCTGAGAACGTTAGAGCATTTATGAAAGAAGCAAAATAAGTTTATGGAGAAAGGTTCATACAGTATTTTGCACCAGATTATTGCCGAGGCAAAAGTAGTAGTTGAAACGATACAACTGGTCGTAAGTAAGAGAATCAGCCTTTAACAAGCCTTTGATCTTACCACCTAGAAATTAAAGGATAAGATAGAGATCTCCGTATCACTTCATTGTACGCTAGTCGATTTAGCTCTTGACCTGAAAAGGATTTCATACTTTAGCCTACATATAGGAGCT
This sequence comes from Paenibacillus wynnii, assembly GCF_000757885.1. NCBI lineage: Bacteria > Bacillati > Bacillota > Bacilli > Caryophanales > Paenibacillaceae > Paenibacillus > Paenibacillus wynnii. The sequence continues at coordinate 1,011,873 of NZ_JQCR01000003.1, forward strand.
TAACTCTACTGCCGGGTTTGTCTTAACCAATGGGCAGGAACTAATTAATGATATTAAATAAAAATATAGCAGAATGTGGTGAAAGAAAATGTACAAAAAATTTATTGTCTTTGACATTGATGGAACATTATTAACGACAGAAATGAAGTTTCTCGATAGTACAAAACAGGCTTTGGTTTCCATTAGAGAAAGTGGACATGAAATCGGCATTGCGACAGGAAGAGACTACACCTCAGCGGTATCCATCATTGAAGAACTTGAAATTGATACCTATGTTTTATGTAATGGATCAGTCGGGTATGTCCGTCATGAATTAGCCCATGAGTTAATATTACCAAAAGAATCTCTCATGAAATTAATTGAAATTGGAACGGAAAACAATGATCAGATTGTTTTCCAAACAGCAAATGGATTAAAAAGACACTTCGAAAATCCTGGAGAGTCTTTAACTAAGGCTTACGAAAGTCTAGGATGGACCATCCCTGACTTTGATGAAATGTATTGGGAAGAAAATCCAATTATTCAAGCTATGCTTTTCTGTAAGTCAGAAGATCTTCAAAAATACGATATTAAAGAATTCAGATATGTGAGTTGGCACAAATTTGGTTTAGATGTCATCCCGAGAGAAGGATCGAAAGCAAAAACAATTTTGAAGATCGCTGAAGAAAATGGATTTAAGCGCGAAGATATTGTCTTTTTTGGAGATGGAATGAACGATATTGAACTAATGGAAGTTTCAGGAATTGGGATCGCAATGGGAAATGCTGAAGCTGAAGTTAAAGAAAAAGCCGATTTTATCACAGATAGTTGCAATGAACATGGAATTTACAATGCACTTAAGAGATTGTCTTTAATATAACAAAAAAACTATGGTAGCCGGCCTAATCAATTTTGATTGAATATGATAAAAGGTGTTGTCGATTTGTTGGAAGGGAAAATGGACGTCCTCACGGATTACCTCAAGTTCCTGCAGAGTAATGAGGAGGAATTGCTGCCTGGGATGCTTACCATCCTGGAGTCTGCGATTAGTCATAAATACTCTATCGATTCTATTCAAACTGATTTTGAAAATCAATTAACTGCAATGGGCAAATATTATGAAACAGAAAGAAACGTCCGATATTTTATAGATTACATATATTTGCTCGCAAAATATTATTCCATAAATGGGAAATACTATGATTCTATAAATATAATACTCCAGTCTTTGACATCATGTATTAGACTAGAAGATGACACGGGGTTTCGGAAGTCCGTCGTTCTTTTTGAATCGCTCCGAGAACATACGAACTCAGATCAACTTGCAGAGTACCAAGCTATTATGTTAAAAATACTAGACTAGAGGAGGAATTCAAAATGAAAAAGATGTTTATGCTCATGGTAGTTGTAATCACTTTAGTTGGAATTAATTCTTCAGTAGTTAGCGCTTATAGCAAAACACCAGGTGCAGATACCAGGATCGTACTTCTAAATCATGGTGTAGATCATTAAGACCGCGACGCAATCGAAAAATTTTAGAGCCACTGCACAAACGCAGTGGCTTTTTTCAAATGTATCTATAATTTAGGCAAATGACAAAATCATAAATTTATTAAAAGGTGATGCTAATGATAAAAAAAGAAACTGATCGATTAATAATTAGAAACTTTATTCCCTCTGATTGGAAAGACTTATATGAATATTTATCACTTGATGATGTACTTAAATACGAACCGGTAGGAGCATGTGATGTTGAAGAGTGTAGAAGATTCGCTTTAGAGCGTTCAAAGGGAAATAATTTTTGGGCAGTCATACTACGAGATGAAGAAAAAATGATAGGACATGTATATTTTAATCAAATAGAGCCCTATGAATTCATGACTTGGGAAATTGGATATATCTTTAATCCAAAATTTTATGGGAACGGTTATGCGACTGAAGCTTGCCGAGGAATTCTGCAATATGGATTTAATGAACTAAAAATCCATCGAGTGATTGCCTTGTGTAATCCAGAAAATATAGCGTCTTGGAGATTAATGGAGCGTTTAAATATGCGAAGAGAAGCTTATCACAAAAAGAAAGCCTTTTTCCACAAAACTGAAGAAGGTGAGCCGCTTTGGCACGATGCATATCAATATGCAATTCTAGAAGAAGAACTAAATGACTTCAGTTCATGACAATGAAGTGATTTCTTATAATCCAATGTGTCGGTAGATAGCCTTATCCGTTGAATTTTATCCCAATTCGTTCTGTGAATAATTCAGCTTGTATTCTTTGGGGCTCATTCCTGTATATTTGGAGAACACATGGGTGAAATAAGCAGGCGTCTCAATGCCAACGGCTTCCGCGACTTCAAATACTTTACTTGTTGGGTTTCTGAGTAATTTTTTGGCCATTTCAATCCGATACTTGTTGATTACGTCGATGATGGACTCACCCGTCACTTTTTTGTAAAGGCGGCTGAGGTAGCTACTGTTGATATGGATATGGTCGGCAATAATCTGCAAACTCAGGTTCTGGTTGTAATTCTCTCTTATATATTTCTGGCATTCAATAACGATATAATTGGGTTGTTTGTCATGAAGTGCCACTGCCTTTGAGCAACTTTGAATCAAACGCTTGAGGATGTCTGCCAACAACTGAATGCTCCTACTCTCCTGGATTTGCTTATACACCACGGATTGGCTTTCATCCATCTCCGTTGCTAAGATCTGGCTGGCGGTCACCAAGCGAAAACAGTTAGAACTGATAAGAAGGCAAGCTACTTTTACATTCTCAATCGGTTCTTTGATACTCCTATAGTCCTCAAGCAGCTGCTCCAGCCGGTAGATTGCCTGCTCGCTCTGTCCGTGCTTCAACTGTTCGGTAATTTGCTCTGCGGCGTGATGGGGAGTAGCTCCGGGAGCAAGTGGCCGGTTCGTATGGGGCATATAAACAGCGACATAATTATCGTTATAAAAGCTGCCTTGCAGTGCTTCTCTGGCCTCAAGGTAAGCATTGGACAGCGTCAGCACATCCCGGTGCATCAGGCTTATGCCGATATTGATATAATATTGCCTGAAGTTGTCTGACATGGCCAGAATTTCATTGCTAATGGTGAGCAAAGCTTGTGTGGAGGCTGCTGCATTGCCGTCGTCTATGGAGACAAGCGCTAGTAGGGTGTTTTTCTCCATGGCCATAATATAAGAGGGGCGTTCCCCGAAGGCCAATACAAGGAATTGGCGGATGGAAGCCAAAGACCGGTGATAATCATTCGCTCCGACTCCTGCATTTCCATGAGGCCCGGGCATGTATTTGACTTCCATATAGACTCCGAAGTAGTTTTCTAATTGCAGGCCCAGCTCTCTCGAGCGGCCCAATAAATCCGCTTCATCGCTGATCAAGCCATAGACGGCTTCCTTTAGAAATTTTTCGCTGATTTCGGACAGATTATCGTTGATTTTGCTCTCCAACTGTTTTACCTTCTGCTGTTGCTCCCGTTCCTTTTCCAGCAGGAGTATTGCTTTTTCAATGGCCCTGGGGATCTGTTCTGTGGGATTCGTCTTAACCACAAAATCGACCACTTCATGTTGAATCGCTGTTTGGGCATAGGAGAAGTCCGCAAAGGCAGTAAGAATAATGACTTTGATTTGCGGAAAGTGTTGGTGCACATAATCCGATAAGGCAAGACCATCCATCCCCGGCATGCGGATATCGGTTACAATAATATCTACCTCATAATAGCCCAGCAGTTCTATCGCTTCAATCCCATTGGATGCCTCACAAATAACCTCGCAATGAAGAACACTCCAATCAATAAAACACTGCAGCCCTTTTTTGATAACAGGTTCATCATCAACAATCATGACGTTATACATGCGATATTTCCCCCAAATCTGTTGGTATGTGAAGGGTTACTTTGGATCCTGCCCCAAGTTCGCTCTCGACATCAATTCCATAAGGCTCGCCGTAGATCAGCTTGACCCGTTTATGCGTGTTGATCAGACCAATATTATTGTGGCCTTGTTTGCGTATGGTGGTGTTTTCGAACGTATTCCAATTCCTTGGAACATGCTCAAATCCGATGCCATTGTCCGTGATCTCAAAATAAATCGAATCGTTTCTGCGGTAAATGCGGATAGAGATGATCCCCTTGCCCAGCTTTTTTTCCACACCGTGCACCACAGCATTTTCCACCAAGGTTTCGACACTCAGCTTGGGCAGCAGCAAATCCAGTATGGCTTCATCCTCGATCTGGATCGTATACTCCATCTTATCTTCGAACCTTTGTTTCTGCAGATAAAGATAAAATTTGATGAAATCCAGTTCCTGCCGGATCGGGATTTTGGCCAGGCTGTTGGAATAAATACTTGCCTGCAGCAGCTCAGTAAGGGATGTCACCATATTGTAAACGGTCTCATCTTTAGACAATTTCGCTTTGTAGCCAATGGTAATCAACGTATTGAACAGAAAATGGGGATTCATCTGAGCTTGCAGAAATTTGATCTCCGACTCCTTGATTAGCAGGTGCTTCTCGTATACATCTTTGATGAGATAATTGATTTCGTCGGTCATATTGTTGAAGGTGGTGCTCAGCTGGTTCAGCTCCACATCTTTGAAGGTCGGCATTCTTGTGTTGTAATCTCCTTTCTTTACTTTTCGGATACTCCGCAGCAGATCACGGACGATCCGGGTAAAGCGAAGAGATAACAGGACTCCTGCCGCGAGGGATACGAAAGCAATTAGAGCAATGATCCATATGTAATTATGCATACTCCCAGATAATTTGGAGAGTACTTGCTTCTTGGGGATACCTGCAATGAAGGTAAGCCCGGTTGTGCCGATGCTGCGGGAAGCGGCCAGGTAGGTTTCCTGATTTAGCTTGACTTCACTAACTTCGGTATGGTCTTTCAGCGCTAATATATCAGGAGAAACATTAGAACCTAACTCCTGCTTATCAGCACTGGAATAGATGATCCCCCGGTTATCAATAATGTAGGCCATAGCGCCCGTGAAGGCGAGCAGGCCGGAATACTCTTCTGCCAAATCTGCCTCATTCGTGCCAAAGATCAGCACAAGACGCTGCTGGGGAAGATTGATATTGGACATCACCCGTGTGAAATAGATGGTGGGGTCCTGGAGGCTTGGCCTGAGGATCTCCTTGCCCCGGACCATTCTGCCATTAACCGATTGATAGACAGCGAGATTGTTCTTGTTAATTTGTTCAATGTTGGGCGGTGACTTGAGAACGGATACATAGTTGTCCGTATCAAAATATACATAAGCCGTTGACAGCAGGCTGATATTCCAAGCATTGTTGAACATAAGGCTGTACTTCAGGTCCTCTTCCATTTCACTTTTATTGACGAATTTCTTGTAGAAGTCATCGCTCAGAGACACATCGTCGATTAACCAGCTTCTTAACATTTTATTGGAGAGGAAATGCAGGGAGGTATTATCAATAATTTGAAAGGATTTCTCAATATTATCGTTGGTCTGGCGGATCAGAAGGGACAGATTATCATTGGCATTTCTAGTTAGAATCTGGGAGATATTCCAATAGAAGTAGCAGCCAGCGAAGGTCATCGGCAGAAGAATCAGAAGAAAGATTATGTATACAATTTTATTCCTTACCGGAATGCGGGAGAAAAATCCGAAAAGTGGGCGAAGGCTGAGCCGTCGCAGGATACGCTCTTTCGTCATGCAGGTTGCTCCTTGGTTGATGAGTCTTATAGTAAAGGTATTATATAATTTTTTTATTATGGCGAATAGCCGAACAGAAGGAAATACAGCCGTTTCGGGCGATATGGTAAAGAAAATGATGAAGAGTTAAAGAAATCTGAAAGCCCTTTCAGCTTTCCTGCTGACTTATCCTATTTGCTCAAGATTTTATAAAAGATAATACCGAAAAACGAATTCATTCACATTATTCTTTGTTCTACAATGAGAGCTGTAACAAACTGCAATTGGCCGCAGGGTTACGCTCTTGTATCAGGTCATCACTATTAAAGGGGGATTTAGTTTGAAAAAACCAATGTACAAACCGGGCTTTGCTCTGGCCAGCACTCTGATTTTGGCCATGTCCATTTCGGCATGCGGATCAGAGAATTCAGCAGAGAATAGCGGGGCGGCCGCAACAGCCGACTCGGGAAATTCCGCGCCAGCAGCTAAGGCGAAAGTGAAAATTTCTTATCTTACCTTCCGGGTCGGCACTCACGCGTCAGCCAAGATGGAGGAAGAACAGATCAAGCAGTTTAATGCCAAGTATGGTGATGAAGTGGAAGTAGTGGTTGAAGAAATTCCAAGTGATGCCGCATATGTTGACAAAATCAAAATTTTGGCAGCCTCCGGGGATGTTCCGGATGTCGTCATGGGCAAGGACGGAATTAATGACGTTCTGATCAAAGGAAATCTTGCAACCCCTTTCAATGATTATTTAGACAAGAACCCGGAGTGGAAGGCCGCGATCGGAGAAGATGCGCTTACATCCAATACCCGGGACGGAAAGATCTGGTCGATCAGCGATCAGAAGCAGAATATCGGATATTTCTACAATAAGGAGATGTTTGAGCAAGCTGGGATCAAGCCGGCGGAGACATGGGATGAATTTATAAGTAACAACGAGAAGCTTAAAGCAGCGGGCTTTGTTCCGCTCGCCTTGATGACCGGGGAGAATGCCTGGACGAGCAACTTGATTCTTGCTGCCATGATCGGCACTAACGGGGATAACGGCAAATCGTTCATGAACACACTACACCCCACCAACTTTAATACGCCCGAAATGATTCAGGCACTTAACTTGATGAAGGATTTAATGGAGAAGTATTCGACCAAGGATGCGTTAGGCGCCGGATATGCCAATGCAGCAAACGCCTTTAGCCAGAACAAAGCGGCTATGATTGCCAATGGCCCCTGGATGATCGGTGACTTCAGCGATCCGACCAAAAGCAGTAAAGATTTCGATAAGAAAGTGGGAGTTGCAGCTTTTCCGAACAACAGTCTGATCTCCACCTATGAGGTTGGTTATATGATCGGAGCCCAAACGCCGGAAACCCGCGACGCCGCTGAGAAATTCATCCGTTTCAAGACGGGGCTTGAAGGTCAGACCATTGCGCTTGAATATGGCAATGTAATGCCGGTATCGAATGAAGTTCAGCCTTCGGACGCGCTGAAGCAGAAATATCCGATTCTTGTTGAATCTATATTGGTAGCGCAAAAGACGCAAATTCATTATCGAACGCTCGACTCCATCGTCTATCCCAACGTGACGGATGCCTGGAAGACTCTGTATCCGAAACTTGTATCTGGCCGCTCGACGGCAGAGGAGATTGCTCAGGAATTGACTGATATTGCAGCCAAAAATAAATAAAGAGTTAGCCTAGGATTGGGGAGGACCATATGGATGGTTAGGAAAAATAGAGGGTACATCACGCTTTTTCTGTTGCCTGCTGTAGTACTGTTTATTATTGTCTATGCGGTATCGCTTGTCATTCTGTTCGGCACGTCCTTTACGGAATGGTCAGCCGGACGAAAACCGGTTTTCATTGGACTCGCGAACTATATCCAGTTGTTTACTGACGATTCCGATTTTCGTCAGAGTGCAATTAACACATTTGTCTGGGTTTTGCTCCAGTCCACCATTCACGTTGCTATCGGCACCCTATTTGCAATTATTCTCAGTATGAAGGAATTCTACTGGAAGTTTGCGCGGACAGTGTACATGTTTCCAAACATCATCTCTGGTGCAGCCGTAGGTATGCTGTTTCTGGTCATGCTCAATCCTGATTTCGGTGCGGTGAACAGCATAGTCCGTTTGCTCGGGAATGCGGATTATGCTCAGAACTGGTTCATGGATTATGCTACGGCTTTCTTCTCTGTCACAATGACCTGGTTGCCTTACGCGGCTGTCGTCACAATTCTCATTCTGGCTGAAATCGCAGCAATTCCAGAAAGTCTGTATGAATCCGCGCGAATTGACGGAGCCAGTAACCTGAAAATCAATCTTTACATCGTCATTCCCATGCTGCGTAATATTATAGGCACTTGTGTGATTCTATCCGGAACAAGCATGCTGCAGAAGATGGATATTATTTTGATGACGACCGGCGGCGGACCCGGAAATGAAACGATGAACTTGCCTATTTATATTTACAAGACCGCACTCATGGACAACAACTTCGGTTATTCCAATTCAGTGGGCGTCTTTCTAATCGGCTTTGGCTTGATCTTTGTCCTGCTTTGCCGAAATCTGTTTCGAATAGGCAGCTCCCAAAACTGAATGGTGCGAATGGGGTGAGAATGTTGAAAAAAGGTTTGTCTGTACTCAAGTATTTATTTGTCTTGCTGATTGTCCTGTTATCGCTTGGTCCGTTTCTATGGGTGTTAATGGCTTCGTTTAAGACCAATGCCGAAATTCTGAACAATTCACTCGGCTGGCCACACAGCTTCCGCTTTTCCAATTATGTAATGGCTTTCAAAATAGCTCCGATTTCCCGATTCTATATCAACAGTGTAATCGTGGGGATTTTCGGAACCGTGTTGAATTTGTTTCTTCTCGGAATGGCAGCTTACGTACTTGCGCGTTTTCAATTCCGTTTCAAAAAGCTGCTGGTGGGAGCGTTCTCTCTGTCTCTATTGATTCCAGGTGCTGCCATGCTGCAACCGCTATATTTGACGGTTAACGCATTGGGGCTGTATGACAAGCTGATCGGACTTATTATTGTTTATGCCGGGTTCGGTTTGCCGGTCTCGCTCTATATTCTGTCAAGCTATTTCCTGACGATTCCGAAAGAAATGGAGGAATCGGCTTACCTGGATGGTGCCAGTTTCATCAAGACGTTTTTCAAAATTATATTGCCCATCTCAAAGCCGGGCTTCGGCACAGCGGGTGTGATGCAGTTTCTGCTCTGTTGGAATGAATTTCAATTCGCAATTATTTTGACAACGGGTAATCAAAGCCGGACACTGCCGCTCGCGCTCTATTATTTCAAAAGTCAGTTTGCCAGTGATTACGGCGTCATGTTTGCCGCTACGATGGTCGTCATCATCCCGAGTATCGTTGTTTATATCCTGCTGCAGAAACAAGTTGTATCCGGACTTGCTGCGGGAGCGGTCAAGGGATGATGAACCGAGTGATGAACAAGGGGAAAGAGGACGGAGAAACTGAGGGGTTGCAAATGAATGAGGAAAACCTGTGGTGCCTGAAAGAAAACGGCTATCAGGCTGGGCTACATAAGCATTATGAAGGACTCTTTACCCAAGGAAATGGCTATATGCATGTTCGTGGAAGCTTTGAGGAGGGGTGCAGCGATGCGCCCCAGGATGAGGAGTATTTGCGCTTTCCCGATAATGTAACACTTGAGAAGCCGAGGCATCCCAAGTCTAAGCAGGGAACCTTCATCCCTGGCATTGTCGGCTCGCATCCGCTGCTGAAGGAAGAGATTGTAAACCTCCCTTATTATTTAGGACTTGAATTCCGGTCAGCCGGAGAAAAGCTGGACATGGACCGCAGCCGGATCAGCTGCTATAGGCGCTGGCTGGATCTGCGGGACGGAAGCCTCCATCGTTCATTGATATGGGAGACAGCAGAGGGCATGCGACTTCAATGCACCTTCAACCGCTACATCAGTATGGCGGATACTCATCTTTGCATCCAGCGGGTGCAGATTGAGGTGCTGTCGGGCGGAGGCAGACTGGAGGTAAAAGCCACCCTGCGCGCTGATGTGCGGACCAATGGAATGAATCATTTTGCCCGGATCACTCCCTCGGCGGAATCAGAGGGCCGCCTGTCACTCCGGACCGTGACGGAGGAGGGCAATCAAATCTTCATGCTGTCTGCGCTGGAAGTATCTGAACCGGTGACTTGGCAGGCAGAACATACCCGGATGATGGCGGCACTCCGCGGGGAATGCAACTTGCAGACCGGGGATCGGCTGACTATCAACAAGCTGACTGCGGTGACAACGAACCGGGATAGGGAGGAGGGAACTGTCTGTGACAGGGCAAGTGCTCATCTCAGCCACGCACGTGATTTAGGCTGGGACCCGTTGTATAACCGGCATGCTGCCAGCTGGAAGAGCAAGTGGCAGTATGCCGATATCGTCATCAAGGGTGATGATCAGGCGCAATTAAGCATCCGCGCTTCGCTCTACCATCTGATCCGCTCCAATGCGGAGAAGGATGACCGTGTGGCGATTTGTGCCAAGGGTTACGCCGGCGAGGCGTATTTCGGTAGGTATTTCTGGGATACGGAGATCAACTTGCTGCCCTTCTTCCTGCACACCAACCCGCAGGCAGCCCGCAATCTGCTTCTGTTCCGCTACAATACGCTTGAGGGAGCCAGGCGCAACGCGCAGAATTATGGATACCGTGGAGCACGGTATGCCTGGGAGTCCTCGTTAAGCGGGGAAGAGCAATGTGCCAACTGGCAGTACGCTGATCACGAAATTCATATAACAGCGGATATAGTGTATGCGCTATATCATTACGTGAGAGCTACCGGAGATGATGAATTTCTGGAGATCTACGGCATTGATATTCTGGTGGAGACCGCCCGCTATTGGTGTGACCGGGTGGATTGGAACCGGGAGGGGTATTGCGAATTACTCGGCGTTATGGGACCGGACGAATATTTACCCTTTACCCGTAACAATGCCTTCACCAACCGCATGGTCAAATTCAGTCTGGAGCAGACGGTTACCTGTCTGGACAGCCTCCAAGTCAGTAAGCCGGATAGCTACGCGGTGGCGGCCGAGCGACTGGAGCTTCGTCCCGGTGAACGTGAGTTGTTCAGGCATACGGCGGAGAAGCTGAGGCTGCCTTATGACAGCCGGACAGAACTCATTCCGCAATCTGACGATTTCGCTTCCTATGCAGATGTGGATTTTGCTGCTCTGTGGACCGATAGATCCAGATCCTTCGGCCATTTCATTTCCCAGGAGCGCAATTATCGCTCCAAGGCGTTAAAGCAGGCGGATGTTCTGGAATTAATGCTGCTGTTTCCGAAGGAGTTCTCCCAAGAGCAACTGAAGGCGGCCTATGATTATTATGAGCCGATCACGACTCATGATTCCTCCTTGTCCGTGGCGGTTCACGGCATTGTGGCCTCCTGGTTGAATCAGAAGGAGACTGCGGCAAAATTCCTGCAGCGGGTGATGGCTATCGATCTCTCCCTGGAGAAAAAAGGTGCCGCAGAGGGGATTCACATCGCCAATTGCGGCGGCCTGTGGCAGCTGATCGTTTATGGCTTTGCCGGTTTGACAAGTGCGATGTGGAGCGAGACCATTCAGCTGCAGCCCCGGTTGCCTGAGGGCTGGGAGGAGTTAAGCTTCCATCTTGCTTGGAGACATGAACGTTACCGGGTAACGGTTCATCCAGATACTTATGAGGTTGTTAAGCTGAACGGAGGGAATGATGTTGCGAACACAACCATTTGAGGCAGCTATCTTTGATTTGGACGGCGTTATTGTCGATACCGCGAAATTTCACTACCAAGCCTGGAAGTCGCTTGCCGGAGAGTTAGGATTCGATTTCAGCGAAAGGGAGAATGAGCAGTTAAAGGGCGTCAGCCGTATGGAGTCACTTGATCTTCTACTTCGAGTCGGGGGAATTACAGAGATGCCCCTAACACGCAGGGAGGCGCTAGCTAACCGGAAAAACGAGTGGTATAAGGAGTACCTTGCAACGCTTACGCCTGCTGATGTCTTGCCCGGTGTACGCAGCTTTCTTGCTCATTTGCGCTCATGCGGAATTAGAACAGCGATTGCATCGGCCAGCAAAAACGCCCCGTTCATTATGGATCAAGTGAACATCAGACCGCTGTTTGACGCGATCGCAGATGGGAATAGCATTGTAAAGGCGAAGCCGGACCCGGAGGTATTCCTGCAGGCAGCCAGGCAGCTCGGTGTAGCACCGGGCGCCTGTTTTGTCTTTGAGGGTGCGGCAGCAGGAGTAGAAGGTGCGATCCGGGCGGGCATGCGTGTTGTCGGCATCGGAGACGGGCAGCAGCTTGCCCGCGCTCATCTTATCATTAACAGCTTCCAACAGCTTGAACCTGTCATTCTGCTGAGTCAAATCACCGTAACAGGCGACAGCGGATGGGGAGTCTGCCTGAATGAACAATAAGCAGACAACCGTGTTGACGCTGCCGCAAATGCAGCCGGGCATTCCGCAAGCACTCCCTAGAGGCGGCTTTGCCACCCTGACGTTTATTACAGATCGCATAGGCTCGCAAATGCACTTATTGACTGTAAGCAGCGGCAGACTTATCTATACCGTGATCTTAGAACGGGGGATGGACATTGGGGAAATCTGGCTAGATTCTGAGAAGATTAGCTGGGAGCGAGATGAGCGGTATCTGCTTCATCCGGATCACGTTGATTTGTCCGACAACGAGCATTCGGGCTGGGATTCAGGCTTTTATGCGGCTGTTGCGGCCATTGGGCCTGAAATCTTCGGCACCCCGGATGAGGTAAGAACTGTCCACGGGACGGGTTCCTATTCCCCGACGTTGCCGGAATCGGTACGGCTGATCTGGGATGAACGGCAGATCTGCTTGGAAGGCAACGTTCCAATAAGAGGATACGGGATGCAGCCTGTATATGAAAAATCAATCCGGATCGTAACCAATTACGGGGCGGCTGCGCTGTTCAGGGAGGATACAGTGCGCAACTTAACGGATACAGCTCAACCGATAGATGATGGATACCATATCCAACTGGCGGGGGCTTTTATGTCAGGCGGAGGAAGTTATGTCCTGCCGGTCTCCCCCGCAAAAATGCTGCTCCGTGATTCTGCCCCGCCGGAAGATAACCCGTTAGCCGTCTACGATTCCGGGACGAATCTGGACCCGATCCGTTGTTATCAATACGTTCCTGAGCTGGTGGAAGGGCTGGCAACTCTGCCGCAGATCCGTGATTATTGCTCTGCCGCAGAGAGGGGAGAGGAGGGAGAGGAGTTGACAGCCGAGATGCTGGTGAACACTGGGCAAGATGCCGCAGCTTATGTGGTTCGTTCCCTGCAATGTTATCCCCGTTCCCTGGTAGCCAAACGGGCGGTCACGGACTTCATGTATGCTCTGGAGCCATGTAAAACAAGACCCAATTCCATGAAGCAAAAAACGATAGACGGTGAAGTTGTCTATATTGGACCCCGTGGCCAGAGTACCGGTTGGATTATCCTGGGAGCGACACGTGATATTCAGGAAATTAGAAGCCTTACGCAGATGATCCGAAGTGCAGCGAAGTGATTCATTCCAGGAGCACAGACTCCATTCAGGTTTAAAAGAAACTAAATAACCAGTCGCCTGCGGATTTCCGGCGACTGGTTATTTTATTATTAGTTGCGGTAACGTTCTCCTCAAAGGTTACTTATACAGTCACTGGATTAGTTGTTGATCTGACGCAATGACTCCAATATTTCAAAAGGCGGCAGCCCTGAACGAGAAAATAATGTCATAGGCTGCCGCTGTCTTGTTGTACCAATGTTCCCCGCTAGCCATACATGCTGCGCAAAAGCCTCGGTGAACAGCCAAGTAGTTAACGAACGGGCGTGTAGCGGAGCAGCACGACGTCGGAGCCAAAGGGTTTGGCCTCGGTCAGCTTTAGCTTCAGTCGCTCATGAACTCCACCCAATAATTGGGGGCCACGTCCGGCAACGATAGGGTTTACCAGGAAGTGAAACTCATCCACCAAATCTAGTTGTACCAAGGTGGAACCAAGACCGGGCCCGCCGTTAACGAGCAGGTTCTTCCCTTCTCCTATAAGCTTCGGCACCTCCTCGGAAACAGGCCCCTTCAGCAAGAAAGAGTTCTGCCACGACACGTGATCCAGTGTCCGCGAGACAACGTACTTAGGTTTCTGATTGAGCTTGTGTGCGAAGTCGACCATGAATTGGGGTCCTTCACCGCTGCTGGCGATGTCCGGCCAAAATCGCTCCATCAGCTGATAGATTTCACGTCCAAAAAGCAGACCATCGGACTGGTCGATAAGTTCTACAGTATACCGGTGGACCTCCTCATCCGCAATCATATGCGTGTGGTCACAGCACCCGTCCAGTGTCACGTTCATCATCATAATTACACGTCCCATAAGTAGCCTCCTTTATGTTCGTGACCGATTACAATTTTAGTTTAACGGAGGAGGTTAGATTAAACAATCTGCCCGTAAGGTTTATGAACGGGGAACCCGTCTGTTATAGACTGTACTATTGATTAACAGGTGTATTCAAAGCCGATCATTGACTTCCAACGGGTTCGCATGGATGCTCCTCAAAACCGTAGTAATGTTTATTCGTATACAAGGCGCTTGCTATCGCTCCTATGGTTTTCATATTACCTTTCGTTCCTTCTGGACTTTTATAATTTTTTTTAGCATGTTTAGAAGGAAATGTTCCTGCTAAATTAAGGATTCTTCCCCTATGGAGTGATATAGAGGAGATTTTTCCCTATAAATTTCAGGTTTTGGCTCAATATAGATAATTTTCTTAAATATATAGGGGGTTTTTCCCTCTAAACTTTATTTATCACAGCTGTCTAGTAGTAAACTGGATTTAAAACAGACTTATCATGGTTGGTTACTACTATAATAAAACAAGAGGCGCTCCCCCTAATGTTGTGAGGGGGGAGCGCCTTAATTATACCGGATAGAACCGGCAATACCTGGCTTATCTCATATAATTCAGCAGCATCTGCGCAGCTTCAGCGCGGGTAGCGGAAGCTTGGGGTGCGAAGCTGCCATCGGCTCGCCCGTTCACAAGCCCGATCGAAGCTGCTGCGGCAACGTGTTCCGCAGCCCAGCCCGAAATATCCGCAGTATCCGTCATAGACAGTTTATCCGGAGCTTTCGGAGATGCACCATGCTGCAGCCGATAGGCCCGCATCAGAATGACCGTCATCTCCTCGCGGCTGATCTCTGCCCCAGGCTGGAAGGATTCCGCAGTCCGGCCGGTAATCAGACCAGCTTCCACCATGCCGGAGAGGGCGCTTCCGTACCAGGCACCATCCGGAACATCGGCGAACGCGGTCGTGCCGCTGCCGCTGAATTGCAGTGCGCCTGCAACCAGCTGTACGAATTCAGCCCGTGTGATATTCCGACCCGGCTGATAGGCCGTCTCCGATATCCCATTGATCAGGTGCTTCGCGGACAACTCACGCAAAGCTTCAAAAGCCCAGTGCGTAGCAGGAACATCGTTGAAATGCTTGGAGTACTCCAGCAGCGCGTAGGTGCCGCTGCCGTCAAGAACCGCATTCAATCGCCCGGCTTCTGCTGCTCCGCCCAGGTAAGTGAGCGTGCCGTCGCTGCCTACAAGATAAAGCCCTAGCAGTTGCGGTTGAAGTCCTGCATCAGCCAGCCAGCTTAGGCCTACCGGTGCAACAGCCTTCTGGAGGTGGTGTACTGTCCCGTCTCTTGCGGTCAAACTCAGATCATAATTCAGCAACTTGCCCTTAAGTGTTACGCCTGTTTGTGTCTTCAGAGAAGCACCTTCTAACGTCTTCAGCTCCGCCTTCAGCACAATCTTGGCCCCGCTCAGTTCAGCAGCAGGAAGAATTGTGGACAGCTTCTTCAGCAGCTCCGGCTTCAGTTCAAGAGCCATTCCGTCTCCTTGCAGCCGGAGCGTCTGGGTTCCCAGTAGCTCCCCGGCATTCACCGGAAGCTCAACGACAGCAGCCTTGCCCACCAGCACAGTAACGGCTCCGTTCTCAGACGCGCCGCTGAGCTGTCCAGCCGAGATAACTGCGGTCGAAGGCTGTGGTGTTATTGTTGGCTTAGGCGTTAGAGTAGGATCCGGCACGTTTACCGGCGGACTGGTCGGCGCTGGCGACTCACGGTGAACGTTCAGTTCGATCGCTGCCGAACTGAACGTATCCGTATAAAACCGGCCGCCGATGGTCCGGGTATTGGTGACCTGCACCTTGTATAACCCTGCATCAGCCAGTTGGGTCCGTCCGAGAGTCAGGCTGCTGCTGCCGGCACCGTCCAATAGCAGATCATTCTTCAGCCAGCGGTAACTCAACTCTCCGTATACCGAATGAGCTACAACGGTAAAAGTTGCAGCATCGCCTTCCGTTACCGGATTGCCGGCAACCGTGAACGATTTAATCACCGGGGCTTCATGCACCGGATATACCTTAAGCAGTAACTCCGTTCCGGTGATCCGCTCCGGAGTATTGTCTCCTTTACCGGTCAGCACAACACGATAATGCGTCCCGTCATCATCCATTCCCGGAGTGAAGCGGTATAGGGCACCGGTAACACTCGAGATCGGCAGCCAATCACTGTCGCCCTTTAGCTTTACTTCCCAATCAATAGACTCAATGTCTCCTGTTGTATCAACCAGAAGTGTTAAGGGGGCACCCTCAACGGTCTCAAGCTGCGGAGGCAAATCCACCGTGAATGCCGGTGTGATCCATTCCGCCTCAGCCGGAAGCACCTGCAGAATATACTCCTGCTCTCCAGTCAAGCCGCCTTCATTTGTCACGACGACTTTGTACTTGTAGCCGCTCATCTCCTCCGTCAATTCCGTAAGTCTTAATACTTCGTCTGCTCCGACCGGTTCGCCGTAACCATTACCCTCATCCGCAAACCAGGCATAGGACAGTACCCCGGCCCCTATACTGGCGGCTCGGAGCACTCCGTCTGCTCCCGCCCGCAGTGAGCCTTCACTGACAATCTGAACCTCCGCAGCCTTATGGTTCCATTTCGCAGTCAGCATCAGAACACCGGGCACGGTCTGGGCTGTAAAGTCCCATTTCGCTGCATCGCTATACCAGCCCTCCAGCACATAACCTTCCTTCGTTACGTCCGGAGCAGTCAACTGTTCGCCGTATACCGCCTGAACAACCGTCTGTGCCGGACTTCCGCCATTGGCGTTAAAAGTTATATTATAGCGCTCATTTAGCTCGGACAATGCGCTGATTTCACTATTGCTGAGGTTGCGGATTTCGATTTTCATGCGTTGATTATCTTTCGCCTGGTCATCCGCTAACCTCACCGTTGCACCATCACTCTTGGATGCTCCTTCTACAGTGATTACTTTGTTATTACTTTTGTTAACTATTTTATAATAGTCACCGTCTTTTTCCAGTTTCCATTGCTGAGTATCCGGTATGGATCCGGAAGCTTTGGTATTCTGACAGAGCTGCTGTATGACTGAACCGGGTAGAATGTCGAGGACATGTCCGCTTTGAACTGACTGGATCTGGTAATATCCCGTACCGAGATCCAAGAATCTCCACAGTTGATTATTTCCGTCACCATTGGACCATTGGTTAATTACCGCCAGCGGATCACTTGAAACTCTATCCACATCCAAGGCTTTTCCGCTGTGCTTTGGCTGGATTTTAACCATCTTTTCGGGAATGATTTTCTTGGCAATCGAACTCATAAATCCGCCGCTGGACTTATCAATGGTGAGGCTGTCGATATTGAATCTTCCAGTGTCTCCCTGTTCACGGATGAATTCAATTACATTTTTTCCGGCATTCAAGTTTACTGACTCCGTTCTGTTACTCCAGGTATCCCAGTTCGCTGTCGGAGGTAAGGACACTTGTTTTATTCTCTGCCCGTTGACATACATACTCATAGTTATATTTGAACTCTGTGTACCGGAATACCGCAATGTTGATGTATAGGCAGCCGTATTGGGGATGTTAACTTCGAACTTAAGCGCATCGCCTGTTTGCTCAAATCCGCCTACAAATCCATTGCCTTCATACCACAAATGATCTCTGGCAATCTGCAATTTGCCTGCTCTGGTTGCTTCTTCTGCCTGATACCTCCAGGGAGTGCGTTTGTTAAGATGTATACTGTCAATATTAATAATGCCTGAATTGTCCGTTTCATTTTTGTAAGTGATCGTATTTTTCCCCTCATTGAGGTTTAAAGTCTCAAGCTGCTCCTTCCAGACCCTAAGTCCGCCAGTAGGAGGGAGGGTTATACTTTTAACACGTGTGCCATTCAAGTACAAGCCTAAGGTTGTGCCTGCAGCTTCTTTTGCATATCTCAGCTTTACATCATAAGACGCCGCATTCTCAACATTTATAGAAAACTCCACGGATGAGTTCGCTTTGGACAGTCCGGATACATAACCGGTCCCCATATTGCCGTCTTTGGCGTAAACGATTGCCGCATCATTTGAGCCCGTAGTTGTTGCATCTTCGGCTCCATAATGCCAGGTAGTTGCTTCGGTAACTGTTATATAGTCAAGATTGACATTGCCGGTATCGCCGGAGTCATATCTATACATGATCGTATTTTCCCCTTCTTTAAGGAAAACATTGTCGTAGCGGTCGGCCCAGCTGTCCCAGCTCTTTAAACTAAAAAAATCTACCCGCTTAACTTTTTGCCCGTTTACATACATACTCAAGGTTCTGTCATCATTAAACCCTAAGCTGTAGCCAAGCTTAACCGAATAGCTGCCTGCAGCAGCGGCATTTACCTTGAAGCTGACTGCGGAATTGGAAATCCACAACCCTCCGGCAAACCCGGTCCCGCTGAACCCCGGATGGTCTGAACCTACATTTGCATTTCCGGACAGTCCGGCATTTTCTGCCTCATACAAAGTGGTTTTTTTTAGGATCATGGCATCCAGAGCTAAAGTGCTCTTACCGGAGAGACGGATCGTGTTGCTTCCGGCGTTTAGCTTAATGTTATAAGCTGTTTTAATATCGAAGTTTGCATTAAATCCTGTATTCGAGGTAAAGGAAAGATCTCTGGCGGCCTCCTGATTGACGCCTAATTTCATGTTAACGGCATTCGCCGCCGTATTATTATATCTGAAATCCAGGGAGTAGGTACCTTGATCCTTAGTGTTAACTGTAAACTCTATATAGTCATCGGTGCTGTTATCACTGTATTTTTCATATACCGCGCCAGAAGCATAACTACTGTTTCCAATGACTTTAGAAACGCCTGACAGTTTTGCATCTTCTGCTTCATAAATTTCGCTTTTTTCCTCTCCTGAAGGTCTGTTCAGGACAGTACCTGGGTTGGAAGGGATGCCGAGATTTATAAAATCAATATCATCCCAGTAGATACGCTGCGCTCTTATTCCTCTGTTTCCGCCGCCTTGTCCATGGGTCGGTATGCCATGATACATAATCCAATCCTCGGTGTCGTCTTCAGACTTTAGGAACAAGGGTGATCCCGGCCCATATGAGCTGTTCTCATCCGATCTTTTCATGGCAGGCTCCGGATATTTGACCCATGACTGGGCATTCATCACATCAGATGATGCATCCGCCACGGATACGCCTACAGAATAGTTATCATTCATAAAGCTGCTTGCCGAGTAGGCGAAGTAGATCTTGCCATTTCGTTCAACGACCGCAGCACCCTCATTGATATTGTCGCCATGTTTTTCCCAGTTGTATTGCGGCATTGCCACTGTACCTTCGACACCTTGTAAGGTCCACGGATTCGTCATTTTGACAATCGTTGGACTCTCATCGAATTTCATATTCGCCGGATTCTGAGGGTCCGGGAAATAATAATATTTGGTATAGGTGAAGTATCGTTCCCCTTTAATGGTCACAACGCCGCAGGCCAAACCATAGCCCTGGGTGTTCAGCAGCCCTTTCTTGGTTGTAACCTGACCATTGCTGTCTGCATTGGCGGATTCTCCTTTAAGCTCCCAGGTTCCTTCAAAAGGATCGGGTGAAGCGTTCTCCAGAACGTAAGAGCTTGGATGTCCATATCCGAAGCTTTCCTCCGGGCCTGAAGAGAAATAAAGATACCATTTGCCATCCAGCCTATATACGTATGGACCCCACACGTATCCAAAGTTATCTGGCTTTTCCCAGACTACTTTGCTCTTAGCGGTGGATACACCGAGAATGGTTTCATGTCTTTTTAAGGTGATATTATTATCGCCGGAAGAAGCTGAATAATAATAACCATCTGCAGCCCTAGCAATTGTAGGATCAGCCCCTCCCATAAGCGGGTTTACATAATTAGTTGTAACATCGGCACTTGAGATGCCGGTCAGTAATAATGAAAGCACTAACACAAAAGGGAACAGCCATAAACTTTTTTTCCTCATATATATATTCTCCTTTTCTAATCCATTGTTCCGGACGTTTTGTCTGATTGGAAAACGCGATTTCGTTATCCTCCTCTCTAATAAATAATCCCCCCAAAATTGAAACCGCTTACTTTTATTTGTTGGGCTACGCATTCATTATAAAATAATAGCGAAACTGTTTTTCCGCATCATGTTTTGCGATATTTTGAGGGATTGTACTTACAGGAGAGCGGTCGTGTACAAAATCTTAATGTTCTTGCATTTTTTTTAGTTTTCTTATGATATTTTTACCGATGGAACTTACGCTGAGGCGCTTTTTATCTGGTTTAGAAGAGTAGAGTAAACACCGAAAATCTCGTTAACTCACTGCACTTTTACTTAGCTGTTCCAATTGGTCAACACACCACTTTCTGGTGATTGTTTAATCATATCAAATTTTCTCGTGTTAACTGAAGAAGTTCAAATCGCCAATACTTGAATTACTGTTATATGCGAGAAAGCTTGATTTCCATGTGAAAAAAGTTAGTTTTTTTATATAATATTAGGGATTAATTAGTAAAATTATGTTTAATATACAGGGATAATATGTTATTATTGTAACTGCATGATATGTATTTGTTATCCTAATTTTAATAATGTTTTTATTATCTTAGCTATTTTTAAGTTCGGAGGTGGGATTTCACTCGAAATAGATGCTACTTTAGTACCCAAAACAATTTAATATTCTTTTACACAGAAATTTATTACTAACATTAGTGATAACGAATTAAATAAAATACATAGGCTTATTCGAAAAGAAAATGTTCATTAAATGTTATTTGCAGAATTGTTATCACGTCTGATATTAGCAAAAGAATTAAATTTAAAACCCAAAGACCTATTCATTTTAATGTTTCGCATTCGGGGTCATGGGTCGTTCTAGTTATTTCTGATAATTCTGTAGGAATAGATGAAATTTGATTTCGGGAACGTTATCTTCAGCATTTGCTTTGTATAGGTACGGTTTTAGAAAAGAATAGCACGCGTATTCATTTTGTAACTGTGGGAGAAGAGAAAATGGAGAAGCAGAATGTAAATGTAAAGACATTTTGGATCATGGTAGTGGGACAGTTTATTTCCCTGTTTGGAAATAGCCTGCTGCGTTATTCGCTATCACTATATATTTTAGATATTACAGGGTCGGCAACCATTTATTCAATATTGATGGCACTTACGGTTGTGCCTCAGATTTTTATAGCCCCTTATGGTGGAGCATTAGCGGACCGGGCAAGCAAAAAGCTAATCATGATAGCATTGGATGTAATTGCCGGCTGCATGTTATTGGCATATGGATTTTTTATGATGCACTATGACGTATCTGTAATCGGAGTTGGAATTTTCATCTGTGTGATGGCAATTATTCAGAATATTTATGATCCGACCGTAAGGGCAACTGTACCTATAATCGTGGAACCAGAAAATTTAGCTAGAGCAAACAGTATCACTCAGGTGATTTCTACAGTGTCCCTTCTTCTCGGTCCGCTAGCGGCAGGATTTGTCTACGGATTGTATGGAATCCGGTTTGTGCTCTTATTAGATGGCGTCAGTTTTCTGGCCGCTGCACTGATTGAGATGTTCCTGGTGATCCCCTATCAAAAAAGAGAGTGGACAGGGAACCCCCTTGTGGTGTTCTCTAAGGAATTGGTTGAAACCTTCCGCTATGTAAACCGGGAACAAAAGATCCTACTCTATATTGCATATATTTCTGCCGGGTTAAATTTCCTTATTATGCCGCTTTATCTAATCGGAATCCCTTTTTTGGAAAAAGAAGTATTTCATGTGACCAATGCGATGTATGGGATTTCTGAGGCGTGTATCGGAGCAGGAGTGATTATTGGTGCACTCATTGTCGGCATTTGGGGGAAAGCGCTTTCAATTGAGAAATTTCATTATTTGTTTGTAATCCTTGCGGTCGTGATTTTCGGAATGGGCTGTTCTACGCTAACGTTTGTGATCCAGAAGGATGGAGTCAGTTATCTGGCATATTTTATGCTGACAATCACAGGATTCTTTTTCACCGCTTTCAGCACGATCTCCAGCATCGTAGCCATTACCTTTATTCAAAAGGCATCACCGAAAACACAGATTGGCAAAATAATGTCTTTAATCAATGCCTTCAGCACCATGTTTTTGCCATTTGGCCAGGTGCTTTTGGGCTGGCTGTATGAAGTGATTGGCAATAATTATATTTACTTGTATGTGGGGGTAGCTCTCATTACTTTGGTGGAAAGCAGAATTATAAGAAAAATAATAAAAGAGGCCAAAGTGAATTCTAATACAAGTTTTGAAATGAGTCTATAAATACATTAAGTAAGGAGAATAAGGAAATGAATGAACTTTATAATTTAACAAATGCACAAAGACAGATTTATGTTATGGCTAGTTATGCGGGGGATGATACAACCAGTATTTCTGTTGCATTTGAAATAGAGGAAGTGTTCAATTCAGAAGCGCTTGAGGATGCAGTGAATGAACTGATTCGAAGAAATGATGCGCTACAGATTCGGATTGTAAATGATAACGGGAATATAAAACAACATATGGCTACTTTGCAAAAGTACGAAATAATAATAGAACTTTTCGATTCCCAAGATACATTTGATGAGTGGCTAAAAGAGATTTCGGCCCATGGACTGGATATACACGGGGAATTGTATCAGATCATTGGATACCGTGTGGGGGATAAGTTTGGGGTGTATCTGAAGTTGCATCATATCATATGTGATGGATGGGGAATGTACATTGTATGCAAAGAATTAAGTGAAATTTATAAAGCATGCATCTATGGAAAAACAGTAACTTCTGAGCCCAGTTCTTATCTGGAATACATTGCCCGGGAAGCGTCTTATGACAGCAGTCGTAAATTTGAGCGGGATAAAAATTTCTGGGAGACGGTTTATCACAATAGAACTTCCCTAGTGTCGTTATCCAGTCGTCCGGCAATTTCTAATCTGGCGAGACGGATAGAATACTATATGGATTCGGAAAGTGTCAGTGGAATCCAGAGGTATTGCAAAAAGCAAAATTGCTCCGTATATGAATTGTTTGCCACAGCATTGGGTTGTTATATGGAGAGTTTTACTGAAGAAAAAAGTTTTATGATTGGGACAACTTTTATTGATCGTCCTAATAACAAAGATACGGTGGGAATGTTTGTGAACTCCGTACCGTTGTTGCTACATGTGGACCGCAAAGATTTTGACTATAGCATCAAAATGACAAAGAAGGCAATCTATGATGCATTCAAACATCAGAAATATAATTATACCTGTATGGCAAATGATTTTAGAGCTGTAAATTTATTTGATGTTAAGCTGAACTATCAGATCGCAACAAAGGTAGGAGGAGATTATTATAAGAAGACAAACTGGATTTTCCAGCAAGCGCAGAGTGAAGGTTTAATCATCAATATCATGGATGAAATGGACGGTTCGATCAAAATTGCCTATGATCATTTGGTTTGTCAGTATCGGGAAGAAGAGATCATGCTGTTACATCAGCATATATGCCACATCATTGGGGATGGATTAGAAGGGAAAAATGAAGTTGACTACATGAGTGAGGAAGAAAAAAATCAGATTCTTTTTTCATTTAATAATACTGAACGGGAATATCCGGCCGGAAAGTCTGTAATTGATTTGTTCGAAGAGCAGGTAGAGCGCACTCCGGATCAGACCGCGGCAATCTTTGGAGAGTGTCAATTATCTTACGCGCAAGTAAATGAAAGAATCAATGCGCTGGCGCACAGATTGTTGGAACGGGGTGTAGGACCAGGAGAATTTGTGGCAATCCTGGCAGAGCGCAGCATAGAAATGATGATTGGAATCTACGCAGTTTTGAAAGCGGGTGGAGCTTATATTCCGATTGATCCAACATATCCGGAAGATAGAATCAAGTACATTATAGAAGATTGTCAGACAAAACTGATCTTGACCTATGGAGCGAAGATCCCTACTTCTGTGGCGGTCCTTTCACTGGAGCAAATGGATTTGGGAGGAGATTACAGCAATCCTGTAAGAACTAGCAATACAGAAGATCTTGCATATTGTATATATACGTCCGGAACAACAGGGAAACCAAAAGGCGTTATGCTTACCCATAACAATCTAGTTAATTATATAAATTATGCAATTCATTCTTATCTGAAAAATTCCAAGGTGATACCATTATTCACCAACTATGGATTTGATCTCACCGTAACATCGATATTTGGCGCTTGGCTTAGTGGTTCAGCCTTAGATATTTGTGGATTAGATGACGAAAAGAATATTCGTAAAATATTTGAAGGAACGCAGTATACTTTTGCCAAAATGACACCATCACACCTTCGTATAGCTGCATTAGAAGCTGAAAATAAATACAGTCAGCTGAATTCGCTGGTGATTGGTGGAGAAGAATTGGATGTGATCACCTCAAATGCAATCTTGCATAAATTTGGTGATCAAATATCCATACATAACGAATATGGACCAACAGAAACCACTGTAGGTTGTTGTGATTATATATATGATCCAAAGGATGTGATTTCCTCCACTGTGCTGATTGGAAAACCGATTCATAACACCAGGATCTATATCATGAACGATATGAAGCTTTGTGGAATGGGTGTACCAGGAGAATTGTGTGTGACTGGAGCCGGTGTTGCCAAAGGATATCTGAACAGACCTGAACTGACGGCGCAAAAATTCATACCAAATCCTTATGGACAGGGAAGGATGTATCGTACTGGAGATTTGGCGAGATGGTTGCCAGATGGAAACTTAGAGTATTTGGGACGAATCGATGAGCAGGTGAAAATTCGGGGATTTCGGATCGAACTTGGAGAAGTAGAGAGTGTGATTCGTGAAAATGCAATAATCAGTGATTGTACGATGGTTGCAAAATCGGAAGAAAACGGGGATAAAGTATTATGCGCATATCTGGTATCTGATCAGGTAATCGATAGGACAGAGTTAAAAAGTTATCTAGTGGATAAACTTCCGGCTTATATGGTGCCTTCCCGCATGATACAGATCGATAAGATTCCGATGACCGCCAACGGGAAAGTAGACCGGATGAAACTACCGGAGATCCAAATGGATAGTACCGGAGATTATATTGCGCCAGAGACAGAAAGCGAGCGATTCGTCAGTGAGGTTTTCTGTGAAATCTTAGGAGTACAGCAGGCTGGGAAGAAAGATGAATTCTTCGAATTAGGTGGACATTCCCTGCGGGCGACCAGAATGTTAAACCAAATTGAAGCAAAGACGGGCTGCAGATTTAGCATCAAAGATATTTTTGCAAAACCTACCGTAGAGGGAATTGCGGAACTGATTGATTCAAGGAGCCAGGACGCATATCAAGAGATTCCAATAGCAGTAGAAAAACCCTACTACCCTATGTCGTCAGCACAAAAGAGAGTATATCTCATCTGTCAAATGCATGAAAATGGAGTGGCTTATAATATGCCGTTTGCCCTTCGTCTTACCGGGGATGTCGAGGCGGATGCCATGAAAAAAGCCATGCAGCAGGTAGTCGACCGTCATGAAATACTGCGTACAGAATTTACAATGATAGCAGAAGAACCTGTGCAGCGAGTATGGGATAAGGTAAAGGCTGATTTCACCTATGTGGAAGAAGAAGGCAGCGACGAAAAATTGATTCACGACTTTATAAGTCCCTTTGACTTTACGTCTGCATCCCTGCTTCGCATGAAACTGATCAATCGGGAAGCCTATCATTTATTGTTGGTGGATATGCATCATATCGTTGGAGATGGCATGAGTTTAGGCAACTTCATCCGGGAGTGGACAGGCTATTACAACGGAGTACAACCAGAGAGTGCTGCACGGCAATACAAAGATTATAGTGAATGGATGAGATGCCGTGAACTTTCCAGACAAAAGGAATATTGGGTCAAAGAATTTTCGGATGAGATCCCAGTTTTAAATATGACTCTGGATTATAATCGTCCGCAAAATCGGAGCTACCAAGGTGCCCTGGTGAAAAAGGAACTGACTTCCAGTGTGTATCGTGCCATTGGAAAACTGGCAGAAGAAACAGGGACGACGACATATATGGTCTTGCTTTCAGCAGCCATGGTACTGCTTGGAAAATACAGCAGACAGGAAGAAATTATAATAGGAACACCGATCGGTGGAAGAGTTCATCGGGATACGGAGAATATGCTAGGTATGTTTGTCAACACCCTGGCTATGCGGGGAAAACCCGAGGAGGCAAAATCCTATGGTGAATTCTTAACAGAAATAAAGGAAAGTTGTTTAAGGGCTTATGAAAATCAAGAGTACCCATTTGAAGAACTGTTAGAGGCATTAGAGATTAAACGGGATCTATCACATAACCCATTGTTTGATGTGATGTTAGTATTGCAGAACAATGAGGAAGAAAAACTGGTATTCCGTGATGCAAAAACAGAGATCATCCGGGCAGAGACCAAGGTGGCAAAGTGTGATCTGACTTTTAATATCTACCAGGAAAACAACGCTTATAAGATAGAGTTAGAATACTGTACGGAATTGTTCAAAAAATTCAGTGCCGAGCAGATATTAGAGCACTATGTGGCAGTGCTGCAGCAGGTATCAGGAAATTCCAGTATGAAGATAAGAGACGTAGCCGTAATCACAGAAGCAGAGCATGACAAAATCTTAAAGGATTTTAATGCTACCAGGCTGACGTTCCCGGAAGAAAAGACCATGATTGAGCTATTTGAAGAGCAGGTGGAAAAAACACCTGAACGGGTGGCAGTAGAATACAAGGATTCTCAGCTCACCTACCAGCAATTAAATGGGAAAATAAACCATATGGCAAAGAGATTAAGAGAAAAAGGTATAGTTCCGGGAGATTATGTAGCAATAATGGCAGAGCGCAGCATCGAGATGATCGTGGGGATCTACGGTATTATAAAAGCCGGTGCCGCTTATGTTCCCATTGATTCCACCTATCCAAAAGAACGGGTGGAATATATGTTAAAGGACTGCCAGCCGAAGCTGATGCTGACTTACCATACTACAGCAGATGCCAATGTACCTGAAATGAAAATGGAGGACTGCCTTGCCTGGGAAGCGGAGGATAACCCTGAACAAGTCAATCAGCCAGATGATGTGGCGTATTGTATTTATACCTCTGGAACCACCGGCAATCCGAAGGGGGTCATGGTTGCACATACAGGTATCAGTAATCTGAAGGTGTATTTTGAAGAAATATATGAAGTACAACCTGCAGACCGGGTACTGCAATTTGCAAAATCCATTTTTGACGCTTCAGTATGGGAGATGAACATGGCCTTGTTGAATGGTGCCGCGTTAGTTATCCCTTCTGAGCAGACTATCTATGATGTGGATTCCTTTGCGCAATGGTTTTGTCAGAATGAAATTAGTATTGCAACGTTACCGCCGAATTACTTTTTACAGATTGGCGAAATCAAACCAAGACTTTTAATCACTGCAGGATCAGAAACGAACTGGAAGGTAATTGAAAAAGCCGGATCTTCTAAGTACATTAATGCCTACGGTCCGACAGAAACCACCATATGTGCAACAGACTGGAACTTTAAGAAAGGCAGTACAAAAGAGATTTCCATCGGAAAACCGATTAGCAATACCAAAATTTATATTATGAATGGTATGGAACTTTGCGGTGTTGGAGTGCCGGGAGAATTATGTGTGACAGGGGCAGGCCTGACCAAGGGATATTTAAACAGACCGGAACTTACTGCGGAGAAATTTATCAAGAACCCTTTTGGAAAAGGAACTCTCTATCGTACCGGAGATTTGGCAAGATGGCTGTCTGATGGAAATATAGAGTATCTGGGACGTATTGATGAACAGGTGAAAATTCGGGGATTCCGAATCGAACTTGGAGAGGTAGACAACGCTATTCGAGAAAACACAGGAATCCGTGATTGTTCAGTAATGGCATTTAAGGAGGACAACGGAGAAAAAGTATTATGTGCCTATCTTGTAGCCGACCAGATCATCGACCTAGCTTATTTAAAAAATCATCTGCAAGAAAAACTGCCTGCTTACATGGTTCCAACCCGTATGATGCAAATTGACAAGATACCAATGACCATCAATGGAAAAGTCGATCTGAAAAAATTGCCGAAGATTGATGTGGGGAGCATGGAAGTTTATATAGAACCAGAAACAGACAGTGAGCGGCTTGTCAGCGAGATGTTCTGTGAAATCTTAGGAATAGAATCGGCAGGGAAGAAAGACAACTTCTTTGAACTAGGTGGACATTCCCTGCGGGCGACCAGAATGGTAAACCGGATTGAAGCAAAGACGGGCGGCAGACTTAGCATCAAAGATATTTTCGCAAAACCTACTGTAGAGGGAATTGCGGAACTAATTGATGCAAGGGACCAGGATACATATCAGGAGATTCCAAAGGCAGAAGGAAAATATTATTATCCAATGTCGTCAGCGCAAAAGAGAGTATATCTTATCTGCCAGATAGATGAAACCGGAGTGACCTATAATATGCCATTTGCACTTCGCCTTAGGGGAGACGTCGATGCCCAGGCGATGCGAAATGCCATGCAACAGGTGATCAACCGTCATGAAATCCTGCGCACAGAATTTACGATGATAGATGGAGAACCGGTGCAAAGAATTTGGGAAGAAGTAGCGGCAGATTTTACTTATGTGGAAGAGAATGAGGAGGATAGTGCGCTGATCGATGCGTTTATTCAACCATTTGATTTTGCATCTGCATCTCTGCTTCGTATGAAACTGATCAAACGGAAAATGGATTATGTACTGTTGGCGGATATGCACCATATCGTTGGAGACGGAATGAGCATTGGGAATTTCATTCGGGAGTGGGCAGGGTATTACAATGGAGTGCAGCCGGAAGAAGCAGCGAGACAATATAAAGATTACAGTGAATGGATGAACGGAAGAGATCTATCCGAACAAAAAGGTTACTGGGTCAAAGAGTTTTCGGATGAAATCCCGGTTTTGAACATGCCATTGGATGATAAGCGGCCTCAAACCCAGAGCTATGCAGGAGCTCTGGTGAAAATGAACTTGGATGCTAACTTATATCATGCTGTTGAAAAACTTGCAGAAGAAACAGGAACAACGGAATATATGGTATTCCTTTCTGCAATCATGGTGCTGCTTGGAAAATACAGTAGACAGGAAGACATTGTGATTGGAACGCCCATAAGCGGAAGAACCCATCGCGATACAGAAGATATGTTAGGTATGTTTATCAATACACTGGCTATGCGTGGAAGACCGGAAGAAACTAAGCAGTACGAGAATTTTTTAGGAGAAATCAAAGAGGTCTGTTTGAAGGCTTATGAGCATCAGGAATATCCATTTGAAGAACTGGTAGAAGTATTAAACCTGGAACGCGATATGTCCAGAAATCCATTGTTTGATGTGATGTTTGTGTTGCAGAACAATGAGGAAGAAAAACTATTATTCCACAGTGCTAAAACCGAGATTATCCGGGCAGAGACAAAGGTGTCTAAATGTGACCTGACCTTTAATGTTTATCAGGAGCAGAAATCGTATAAAGTTGAACTGGAATATTGTACAGACCTATTCAAAAAGTCCAGTGCAGAGCGAATGTTAGAGCATTATCATGTGGTGCTGCAGCAGCTGGTAGAAAATCGAAAAATTATGTTGAAGGATGTAGAAGTTATTACAGAAGATGAGCGTGTAAACATCTTAAAGGACTTTAATGATACCAGAGTTGCATTTCCAAGCGACAAGACCATGATCGATTTCTTTGAAGCCGAGGTAGAAAGAGCCCCTGAGAAGATAGCGGTGGTATATAAGGATGCCAAAATCAGCTACTGGGAATTGAATGGCAAGATCAATCATCTGGCAAAAGAGTTGCGGAACAGGGGAGTAGGACCTGGAGACTATGTAGCGATTATGGCAGAACGCAGCATCGAGATGATCATCGGAATTTATGGCATCATCAAAGCTGGAGGCGCCTACGTCCCCATCGACCCAACATATCCAAGGGATCGTGTCGAATATATCTTAGAAGACTGTAATCCAAAGGTATTATTGACCTATCGTGCAACGGCAGAGACGGCAGTGCCAGTAATGAAGTTAGAAGGTTCTATGGCATGGAAGGGAGAGGGGAATCTTCTTCACGTCAATCGTGTAGATGATGTGGCGTATTGTATCTATACCTCTGGAACCACTGGAAAACCAAAGGGTGCCATGATTAAACATATTAGTTTGGTAAACCGTATTTTATGGATGCAATCCATGTACCCGCTTGGTGAGGAGGACGTCATTTTACAAAAAACCACCTTTTCTTTTGATGTTTCTGTATGGGAAATCGTATGGTGGGGATTTTTCGGGGCCAGAGCTGTCATGTTAGAACAGGAGGTAGAAAAGAATCCGGAAGAAATCTGTGATGTGATTGAAAAAGAAAAAGTCACCGTGCTGCATTTTGTCCCATCCATGCTGAATTCGTTCCTTGCCTATATTAAAAATAGAAACGAACGGGTAGGAAGTCTTGGCAGTTTAAGACGGGTTTTTGCTAGTGGAGAAGCTTTGAATAAAGAAACTGTAGATACCTTCAACAAGATATTGTATCAAAAAAATAAAACCTGTTTGTCTAATTTATATGGACCGACTGAAGCTTGCATTGACGTTACTTATTTTGAATGCAGTCCATGCCAAGAAAAAAACCTGATACCGATTGGAAAACCGATCAGTAACATACAGATTTATATCCTGAATGGAATGAAATTATGTGGCATTGGTGTTCCGGGAGAATTGTGCATTGCCGGTATCGGAGTGGCAAAGGGTTATCTGAATAAGGAAGAATTGACCAAAGATAAGTTTGTTGATAACCCGTATGATGAAGGGAAAATGTACCGGACGGGAGATCTGGCTTGTTGGAGGGGAAATGGAGATATCGCTTATTTGGGCAGAATGGATAGTCAGGTAAAAATTCGTGGATTGCGCATTGAATTGGGCGAGATTGAAAATTCCATTCGAAAACTGGATTACATCAGTGACTGTGCCGTGGTGGATAAACTGGATCAGAATGGTGATAAAGTCATCTATGGATATTTCGTATCCGATAAAGAGATTCCGATTCATGATGTGATAAATGAGCTGAAAATGACCTTGCCGGTATACATGGTGCCGTCACGTATGCAGCAAATTGATGCCATTCCAGTGACAAGCAACGGAAAATTAAATCGAAAAATGCTACCCGATATTAAAATGACCAGTAACAAAAGGCATGTAGAAGCAGTGGATGAAAAAGATGCTAAATTATATGAAATATGCAAAACAATATTGAATGTCGAAGAATATGGACAAAGTGATAATTTTATTGCAATGGGGGGGGATTCTCTTAAAGCATTAAAAATTGCATCAATGATGAATGAGGCCGGATACGAGGTATCAACGAAAGAAGTATTGGTGCAGTTGTTACAAAACATATAAAAGGAAAAAGGTGATTGTAATGAGAAGAGAGTTACCTATCAAGATAAAGCATAAAATAAATAATCAGCTATGTAATGCAGGATTTCTATGCGTGATTCTTGCCTATGACAATATGCAGACTTGGTTTTATGAGCATTATGTGCAATTATATTATTCCTTCAACAAAAAAGTTCTTAGTTCGAAGCACAAAGAGATGTTTCTTGATTTTTATGGCGGCTGGACTGAACCAAGAGAGCTGTTTGATATTAATAGTCTGAATCGAAAAGATGTGGAATCATATGACGAACATTCCTTTGAGAGTATTATAGGGACAGGACAATATATATATTGTTATGTGGATGAATATTATATCCAGAACAGCAAGCATAACTCCCATGATATTTTAGTGTATGGCTATGATGATGAAAGAAGAGTTTTTCAGGTAGTGGGATTCAAGGATGGTTTCTTTCAGGGATATGAAGTGGATTATGATATTTTCCTGAAGGCGTTTCGTAGTGGCGTAAAGCTTTCTAAGCTGTTTGATACCTACCATGGCATAAATTACTTTTTGTGTATAGAACCACGCTTTGATGAGTCTACCCAGTATGAATTTAATACCAGAAATTTTATGGAACGGGTCAAAGAATATGTATGTTGCATCAATACCGGGAAATTGAATGCCTGTGATGATCTGAATCACAAAATGTATCAAAAGGAAGATAATGTGTTTGGTATAGAAGTGTACGAGTGCCTGATTAAGGAAATAGAAGGCTGCAGGAAGAAATTATCGTTACTTGACTACAGGGCTTTTCATACCCTTTATGAGCATAATGTATTGATGAAAGAGCGGATAGAGTATTTGAGATTTGATCTTGGGGAGCAAGAATTTACAGAATCATTAAATGAATTAGTGAAATTATCTAATGAAATACGAATGTTGGTCATGAAATATAATTTTAGCCCGGAAGATGAGGTGTTAGAGCGAATCATTGAGAGCACGAAAAAAATGTATAGGATGGAAAAAGAAACATACAACGCCTTTTATGATGCCATGTGCGTGAGTAGTAATGTCTGAACCGATCATCGCTTCGCCTTTCCTTTGGCATTATCAATTTTGAAAATTCATGAAGCTAGGAATTCAACTGACCTCAGTTGAATTCCTTTTTATTTTTGTGAAAAGCCCATAGAGCCTGAATAGCCGAGCTCAGCTTGATTTGGGTAAATTGCGGCAGACATATATTTGTCTAAAGATATTGAGAAATCTCTAACATATCTAGCGATTATTGTTGGCACGCCATATGGTGGAGTTAAAGAACAAGGTGGAGGGTTTTATCAACGGAGACCCGGAATTAACTCCAGCGTTTCCTAGCCAGCTCGTTGATATTATTCCTGAAGGATACGATAAATTCAAAAATACTAGGAGGTTTACTATGATTACTGTTAATGCAAGTGCAACGTTTAGTCCAGAGGGTCTGTTTAAACTGACCACTATAGAACGAAGAGATCTTCAACCGAATGATATCCTGATTGAGATTAAGTACGCTGGGATTTGCCACTCTGACATTCATACAGCTCACGGTGAATGGGGGCCGGTGGACTATCCACTTGTTCCAGGACACGAGATTGCCGGCATTGTCACTCGAATGGGTTCCGCAGTCACAAAGTTTGGCATTGGGGACCGTGTAGGAGTAGGCTGTATGGCCGACTCTTGTAGAGAGTGTGCTAATTGCCATAAGGGAGAAGAGCAGTATTGTCTAAATGGAATGACGGGTACTTATGCTGCTATTGATAGATATGGCCAATATACACAAGGTGGTTATTCCACACACATCGTTGTAACTGAAGATTTTGCGGTTCGAATTCCAGATAGCATTGCGCTGGATGCTGCAGCTCCGTTACTCTGTGCAGGCATAACAACGTACTCACCTCTGCGCCACTGGGGAGCTGCTCCTGGTAAAAAAATAGCTGTTGTTGGGCTTGGCGGACTTGGACACTTGGCGGTCAAACTCGCTCATGCCATGGGGGCAGAGGTTACCGTTCTATCACAGTCATTGAAGAAAAAAGAAGATGGGTTAAAGCTTGGCGCAGACCATTATTATGCCACAAGTGATCCGGAGACATTTAAGCATTGGCTGGTTCGTTCGATCTCATCATTAATACGGTGAGTGCTAAGATCGATATGAGCGCTTATCTCTCTTTACTGGCACTGGATGGTACGCTTGTCAATGTAGGCGCACCTGCGGAGCCGTTGTCCGTTAATGTATTTACGCTGATCGGTCACCGCCGGTCGTTTGCCGGATCCATGATTGGCGGAATTCGTGAAACGCAGGAAATGCTTGATTTCTGTGCTGAACACGGCATCGTTCCTGAAATTGAGGTTATCAGTGCGAATCAGATTGATGAAGCATGGGAACGCGTATTAGCTTCGGATGTCCGGTATCGTTTTGTGATCGACATTAGTACGATTGAGAATGTGTAGGATCTGTTTTTGAAGGAACCCAAATCAGATAGAACAGTTGACGTATAGTACTAAAATGAAAAACACCCTGTGAATTCCATGACTCCGGAATTTCACAGAGTGTTTTGCTGTAAAATTTTTATTATTTAGGAACATGGTAGTGTCTCTTTATTGTAAAGTAAACATAGTTCATTTCTTGTTGGGCTCAGCCTTTAGAAATTTATCATTGTCAGATTAGGACAGGAGAAGATTATGAAAGAAGTAAAGTAAGAGTTTATGGAGAAAGGTTCATTCATTACATTTGTTCCATATTTGTTAATTCTACTTGACTTCTCTTTAAGATCACAATACAATCTAACCAGTTAGTTATAAAAAGCGGGGTGGAGCTAATAGCACCAACAGAGAGTAAGAAAAGTTCGCGAACTTACGACGCTGCCCGAACCAAAGGAATTATCCTTGATGCTGCGGAGGAAGTATTTGCCGAGCTTGGTTATTCAGCAGCAAGAATTGATGGTATTGCAAAGGCGTCAGGGTATAATAAAAGCCTGATCTATCAGTATTTTGGTGACAAATTGGGGCTTTATACAGAAGTCGTTAAACGGGCGGATCAGATTGGCGATCAAATTACAGGCTCTGTCATTACCGAGTTGTTGAAGAACGAACATCTTATAACTGACCCTATAGCATTTCGGCAGTTTATAGAAACAATGACTCGGGAAATGTATGGATTTCTGCTGGAGCATCCTCGCTACTTGAAGATTTTGTTCTGGGAAGCCGCGGAGGAGTGGAAGACATGGAATCAAATCACTTACCGTCCTGACGATATTACCCAATTGCATGAGCTTGCCATAGCAGCCAAGCGGAATGGCATCCTCCGGCAGGATTTCGATCCGGCCATGTTTCCAATTTTGGTTATGAATGTGATCACAGCTACCATTCAATCGTTTTCCCGGTATGAGAATGTGTTGGGCAAACTAGACTCGCCGCAGATGAGAGAGCGGACAATTGAGCAGATTGCAAAATTCGTAATTTATGGTGTCATGGAGCCATCTTCGCTGTAAAGGATGGCTGCTTTTTTTCTCATAATATAAATAACTAGTTAGTTTTATAGGGGGATTAAGATGAATGAGATTATTCGTACAGAAGACCTAACTAAACATTTTGGGAGTAATCAAGCTGTTCATGGACTTTCATTGCATGTTGACAAAGGCGAAATCTACGGATTTCTGGGATTGAACGGTGCGGGCAAGACGACAACGATTCGCATGCTGCTAGGCATGATCCGGCCAGATTCCGGGGCTTCCTATTTATTCGGACAACGTGTGGATGCTGGCAGCCATACACTGTGGGCAAACGTTGGATACATGGTGGAAACACCCTATTCTTATCCTGAACTTACCGTTCTGGAGAACCTGGAGATCATCCGCCGTCTGCGGGGCATACCTGATTGTGGTGCCATCGATTCCGTAATGGATAAACTTCAGCTTACCTCCTACCGGGATCGTAAAGCCGGTAGTTTGTCACTTGGCAACGGACAACGGCTAGGTTTAGCCAAAGCGCTGTTGCACAATCCGAAAGTTCTGATTCTGGATGAGCCTACCAATGGACTTGATCCGGCAGGAATTGTAGAGGTACGGCAACTGCTCCGCGAGTTGGCTCTCAATCACGGCGTAACGATTTTTATCTCGAGCCACATTCTGGGCGAGGTTTCCAAGCTGACGACGCGGATTGGAATAGTTCATCATGGAATATTGCTTCAGGAAACGGACGTTAGGGAATTGCAGCATTTACTCCGGAAACGTCTCCTTGTACAAACCCGGAATCCCGATGCTACCCGGATTAAATTGACTCAGGCAGGTTATGACGTGAAGTTGTCCGAGGATGGACCATTGCTACTCCTTGAAGATCACGCTATTGCGAATCCAGAGTATATCTCCAAACTACTTACGGATGCGCAGATGCTGCCCATCCTGTTAAATGTCCAAGAAGAGGATCTGGAAGGTTACTTTCTTAGAATGATTGAGACCAAGGGAGGAATAAAAGGATGAATCAATTGCTATCGGCCATATGGACGGAAACCTTGAAAATTTCCCGCTCTAAACTATTGTGGATTTCGATGCTCGCCAGCACGCTGCTGCCGGTCATGCTCGGGCTCACCTTTTCTGGCTTAATTGGCTCCCAGAACACTTTTGAGGGGGAAACGGATGCGTCAGGCTTCATGAATCAGCTTGGTACTACTATTTCGATCGGGGGATTGATCGGATTTGGTTTTGTGTATAGTTGGATATTTGGGCGGGAATATTCAGACCGCACGATCAAGGATTTGCTGGCACTTCCGCTTTCCCGTTACGGAGTGGTAGCCGCTAAATTGATTGTTGCTACAGTTTGGTGTATGGTACTGGCCGTGCTTATGTACAGTGTTGGAGGGTTAACCGCAAGGATCGTCCAGTTGGATGGCTGGAGTCTTGAGGTCATGGGCCAAAGCTTTGCAGGGTATGCATTGCTCGCTTTTATGTTTATCTGTTTATGCATACCGGTAGCCTGGATCGCCAGTGTTGGGCGCGGTTATCTTTCCCCTCTGGGATTTGTCGTGCTTACCATGGTGGTTGCTAATCTCGGCGGGAGCATGGGTATCGGTGAATATATTCCATGGGCAGTTCCTGCGATGCTCAGCGGCGCTTCGGGGGAGGTCAATTCACATTTACAGGCTCTGAGTCTCATCCTTCCATTTTTAACCGGTGGGATTGGCATTATAGGCACTCTCACCTGGTGGCGTTATGCCGATCAAACCTAAGGAAGCCAAAATCAAAATTCAATCAAAACTAAAGAAGAGATATATGGAGGAAAATGAAATGGAAAAGGCACCTAAAGGAACAATGTTATCATCGCCATATTAATAATGGGTGCTATGTTGGTGCTCGTGAATCAATCTTCACTAAATACCGCACTTCCGAACATATAACATACCGGTTAGCAACAGAGATATCACGATAATACTCGACTTCAGCCCATCCCTCCTCATCTTATTTATGACTTGAACAAGAATTCATCTTTTAAGGCCGTGACGTAAACTAAACCGGTAGAGTACCGATGCCAATTCGCAACTTAGGTTTTTTTTATGTCTACCAAATGGGGGCTTGATCATGATAGATAAGTACTTTTTTTAATATGTGTTACCATTTGTAAGAGGACATGAACATGTATCTATTGCCACTAAAGTGAGCTTTTATTGATGAATGAATATGAGAACGAAGAGGCATATCTTGATTGTATTAAAGCGATAGTCATAAACGAAGGAATCAACCGTCAGCCTCTCTCACCTAACGGTCAAATGTTGGGTGCTCCTTCGAATGTGCTTAATTAAGTACGTCGCTGGAAGTGGAGTAGGGGGACAACTGGGGAGGGGGCTATCGCCCAAGCCAACGCCAGCGTGCTGACATATACATAAAAAGAAGCACCCATATGAAAATGATGAAAATGCAGAAACGAATGTATATTCAGAAAGAGGATGAAGCATATGGCGAAGATCCCCAATTTTCCCCAAAGGCTTATGGATGAGCATGCCCGATGGCATATGAGCCATATGAATCGGGACGTGCGTCTGGGCGACGGCATTTCGTTCCTTCGGTTTCATCGAAGTTTTTTGAGAAAAGCCCTGCGATGGTATAAGGCCCAGGGGCTCAATCTTCAAAGAGTGACGCCGTGGTCCCAGATCCCATCGGCTGTCAAAGCCATCTCCGGCTGGGACAGCCAGCTGCAGGAAGCCGAGGACCGTATCGTGGAGCGTCTGGGCTCGTTCAAGTCCTCGGATGAACTGGGCCGGTTCCTGCTGACGTCCTCGCTCCACGACTCCATTCATGTCCTCGGCTCGGAGGTTTACGGAGACCCAGACTTCGGAGTCATCCATGAATCCCCTCGAAGCACCCTGTTCTATCGCTGGCATGGCCTGATCGAACGATGGTGGAGGAAGTACCAGCAGTTGAACAAGAGCAAAAAGACAAAGACCAAGAAGACAAAGACCAAGAAGACAAAGACCAAGAAGCCCGCTCGGTGAGCGGGCTTCTTGGTTTGACCGGATACTTACGAATACCGAAAATTCGGAAGTATCCGAATACGATTGCGCGGTAACCGGAGTGTACTGATGAAAGATACGGGACCGGAGCTTACTGCAGCCACTTACTCCTATAACGAGCGGGACCAACTAAAAAGTGCTACGAATGAGATCGGTGAAACGGTCACCTACATCTACGATGGCGACAGACTTTTAGTTGGGTCGCACAAAAGATGGGGAGACGACGCGTTATTACTACGATGGAGACCAGATTATTGCCGAGGCAAAATTAATAGCCGAAACAACTCCATTGATTGCGAGTTATATTTGGGGCAACCAACTGGAAGCTATTCAGTATGCCAATGGCAGCAAGGCATATACGTTGTATAATGGACATGGAGACATAGTTGAGCTGCGGAGTGAAGCAGGTGAGATGCTGAACCGCTACAGCTACGATATGTGGGGAACATCACTTCGAAGGAAGAGCAGGTACTCAATCCGTTTAGGTATTCCGGAGAGCTAGCTGTGGGATGATACCACGAATCTGCAATACTTGAGAGCTCGTTGGTATGACCCAAGTATTGGGCGGTTCTTAAATGAGGATACGTATGAGGGACAAATTGATAACTCGTTAAGTTTGAATTTTTATACGTATGTTCATAATAATCCGCTTACGAATATTGACCCGACAGGACATTATTGTGTATCAAACGAAGGTAACAATGCCCATGCGGGTGGATGTAATTCCTCAACTAGTTTTTATCTTGATAAGGATAAGGATTTTGTAGGACATCCTATTTTGATAAATGGCAAGGTTTATGGATTTCTTGGTAACAATGGGAATACAATCAATGAAGCAGCGCATTATCAAGGTAACTATTGGTCAATGTACAAGGATGATTTTCTATATATTGCATGGTTAACTACAGATAATCCCAATTTCTAGCCAAGTCTAGACTCCAATACCCAAACGCGCTTAAGACAAAAACAACTAGAGAAGTACATGGCATATCAAATAGAATCAGGATTCCCAGATTTCTTTGCAGGGTTTGATCTGACATGCTGCACTATCTGATCCTAACTTTGCAAATGTTGGAATATTGATTCAAACTCCAAACACTCATCCAGGTTCATTTACGAAGCTAAGAGGTAATCAAGGTTATCGCGATACAAGTGGACATATATGATTTTGGTGGAAAATAAATCTGGCCAGGAGGGCCAAAAAATAAAAAAAAAAACTTAGGGAGGGACACTATTTTGAATCACCCGTACAAAAGTTTTGAAAGCACCGTTTTATGGAGTTCAATCGAAAAAGGAATTCGTGACTTAATTGATAACAATGATTTGGAATTAAATACGCCAATAGAATATGTTGTTGGATATCTTTGTGAAGCATTAGCGAAGAATAATCAATAGAGCTTGTTTACCACATGCGAGTGTAACAACTCCATGTGGTTTTCTTTTCGCCGAAAATAGAGGTATAGCGGAAGGAGATCATGTTACCGTTACCAAGGTATATCGCATCGTGAGATTTTGATGATTTGATTGAACTGTCGTTAGCTTATTAAAGATATATTTCATTGTACCATAGGGTTACACACCTTTCCTTCTTTGTTTGCATGGTTGCTTCGACACTTCAATGATACCAAACAAAAGGGGTGTTTTCTGTAAAGAAGTACAAATTAATAAACTAAAGTTAGGGT
Organism: Paenibacillus wynnii; assembly: GCF_000757885.1. Lineage (NCBI taxonomy): Bacteria > Bacillati > Bacillota > Bacilli > Caryophanales > Paenibacillaceae > Paenibacillus > Paenibacillus wynnii. The sequence goes on from NZ_JQCR01000003.1 coordinate 1,051,512, forward strand.
GATTATTTATGAAAATACTACTTGTAGAAGATGATAGGACGATTGCATCTGGATTAGTGTATTCGCTGGAACAAGAACATTTCAATACCGTTCTTTGCTACAATGTTATATCTGCCAAGAAGGTGATCGTAGAACAATTAGATGAATTAACACTATGCTTATTTGATTTGTCTCTGCCCGATGGAAGTGGCTATGAGTTGTGTACTATGGTGAAAGAGCGAAGTGATATTCCGGTTATTTTCTTAACAGCAGTGGATGATGAGGTCAATGTTGTGATGGGACTTGATATGGGAGCGGATGATTATATTACAAAGCCCTTTAGGATTCGTGAGCTTTTATCAAGAATTAATTCGGTACTGCGCAGATATGATAAACAAAATCAGCCAAAGACAATGCTGGAGATACAGGATATTATGATTAATACTCTTGAAGGTAAGGTTTATAAAAAGGGTAAAGAAATTCTATTGACTGCGTTAGAATATCGCTTATTGCTGATCTTTGCCAGTCATATCGGACAAGTACTCTCAAGAAACCAATTGTTGCAGCAAATTTGGGATGTAGCTGGAGATTTCGTGAACGATAATACACTAACCGTTTATATAAAGAGACTACGGGAAAAATGTGAGGAAGATCCGAAAAATCCGACGATCATTATAACCGTGCGTGGTTTAGGCTATAAGGTGGGTGATTTGCATGTTACGTAATCGTGAAATTCGCATTCTAATATTAACGATGTGTACGACCAGTCTTGTATTACTTGTTATAGCGTCATTTTTCTCGTTCGTTGCAATGGTCTTCACTCTCATCACTTCTGTTGTATTCATCGTTTGTAGCATCCTGTTTACTACCTGGAGATACCGTGAGATTGAGAAACTCTCTAATTATTTACGTCAGATTAGCAGTGGCGATTATACTCTTGATGTTCGTGATAATCAAGAAGGAGAACTTAGTATTCTAAAGAATGACATCTTTAAAGTAACGATCATGTTATTAGAACAGAGCACACTTTTGAAAAAAGAAAAGATCCATCTCACGGATGCAATTTCTGATATATCACACCAATTAAAAACTCCGCTTACGTCAATGATGGTCATGGCAGATTTGTTAAGTGATGACCATCTACCTCCTGAGAAGAGAACAGAATTTACACGCAATATTGTAATTCAACTAGAACGTATGGAATGGCTGGTTTCTTCTCTGTTAAAAATGTCAAAAATGGATGCCGACACTGTGCTATTCAAGAAACAACAAATAATTGTAAATCAGCTTATTCAAAAATCTTTAGAGCCTGTACTCATACCCATTGATATTAAACAACAAACAATTAGGATTCAAGGGGAGGACACCGTTACCTTCCTGGGAGATGTGAATTGGACATCGGAAGCCATCATTAATATTCTAAAAAATGCTGTAGAGCACACTCATGAAGGAGGAATGATCGATATTTCTTTTTCAGAAAATGCGCTGTTTACAGAAATTAACATAAAGGACAACGGGAAAGGAATTCCGAAGGGAGATTTGCCTTATATATTCAAACGATTCTATAAAGGAAAGGGTGAAAATGAAAGTAGCATCGGGATTGGTCTAGCGATGGCACATATGATTATCACCAAACAAAACGGGGTTATCGTCGTAAGGAGTGACCCGGGTAAGGGTACATATTTTCAGATTAAGTTCTATAAATAGATCACGTATTCTTATGTGACTAAACTGTCACTTTACAGTCACTGGAAAGTCATTTTAGAGGGATATGATAAACCTATCAACAACAATATGGAGGTTATCTCTTGGAGATTTTGAAGATAGAGAATCTGTCTAAAGTGTATGGAAAAGGGGATACAGCAGTAAAAGCACTAGATGATGTATCTTTTACTGTAAAGAAAGGTGAGTTTGTCGCTATTATCGGTCCATCGGGATCTGGGAAATCAACGCTATTACACATGCTCGGCGGTGTAGACATACCTACAAGTGGAAAAGTATGGGTAGATCATACGGATATATACCAAATGAATGAAACACAACTTGCTATCTTCAGGCGCAGACAAATCGGCTTGATCTATCAATTCTATAACCTTATTCCAGTCTTAACCGTCGAGGAGAATATTACACTACCTCTTTTACTTGACGGACATAAAGTAGACCCTGTTCAGTTCAATCATATTGTGGACACCCTAAATTTACAAAATCGCTTAAACCATTTGCCAAACCAACTTTCGGGTGGTCAACAGCAGAGGGTCTCGATCGGTAGAGCACTCGTTTGTCATCCAGCTATCATGCTAGCCGACGAGCCAACCGGAAATCTAGATAGTAAGAATAGTAGTGAAATCATTGATCTGTTAAAAATGTTTAACAAGTCGTTTAAACAAACCCTAGTTGTCATTACACATGATGAACGGATTGCACTACAGGCAGATAGAATCATCTCTATACAAGACGGAAGGATTGCAAATGATGAGGTGATTACTCCGTGAATATAGTCAATCTACTAACGCTTAGACATTTGAAGCAGAATAAGAGACGCACGCTTATCACCATAATCGGAGTCGTTATTTCAGTAGCTATGTTGATGGCAGTATCCACTCTTAGTACCTCTTTTATGGGATTGATGCAAAAGCAAAACATCGCAAATGAAGGGGAATGGCATGTTCAATTTAAGAATGTGAACAAGGGTCAGCTCCTAGCTATAGAAAAAGATAAATTAACAAAGACGCTTATGATTTCAAGAGACGTTGGATATTCCTCATTAGAGGGCGGACAAAATCAAAATAAACCTTATTTATTTATTAGGGAGTATAATGATGAAAGTTTTAAATATTTTCCAATTAAGCTCAGTAAAGGACGTCTTCCGCAAGCAGCCAATGAAGTGGTTATTTCTGAAGAGATTATCAATAATGCCAAAGTGAATTATAAGATTGGTGATTCTTTATCCGTTGATGCTGGTGAAAGATTTCAAGAAATTAGCGAATACCCACTTACTCAGAGGGACTCATTGCAGAAAGATCAAGGTCAGATCATTGAATCATTAATGAATAAAAAAAAGGCAAGTTATATTATTGTTGGGATGATTACAAGGCCCATATGGGAGCCAACCAACTCACCGGGTTACACCGTATTGTCATATGTAGATGAAAGCTTAATTACGGCAAGTGAGACAGTCAATGCAAGTATTCAGGTAAAGAAATTGGATACTGCCTTGTTTATTCATATTCGTGAATTAGCCAAACAGAGCAACATAGATACAAAGGACATTGAATTTAATAATGGTTTACTCCGTTTCTATGGTGTTACTGATAATGATGGACTACGTAGTACACTATTTTTTTTAACATTCATTATTATGACTGTCATTATTATAGGTTCAGTGTCTCTCATTTATAATGCTTTTGCCATTTCCGTATCAGAACGTTCCCGTCATTTAGGAATGCTCGCAAGTGTAGGAGCTACTAAGCGACAGAAGCGAAATTCAGTTTATTTCGAGGGATTCGTTATTGGAATGATTAGTATCCCCATTGGGATCGTTAGTGGTCTTGTGGGAATTGCCATTACCTTTTGGCTAATTAATTCTAAGATACAAGATGCATTAGGAGTCACTGAGAGATTAACGGTGATTGTTACACCTGTATCGGTCTTGATTACTTGTGTTGTTTCAATAGTAACCATCTTCATTTCAACGTATCTACCGGCGGTAAAAGCATCCAAGATTTCTGCAATTGACGCTATTCGCCAAACGACAGATGTTAGGCTGACTGGGAAAACGGTCAGAACATCAAAATTAATTCGTAAAATCTTTGGGATAGAAGCAGAAATTGGCTTAAAAAACTTGAAAAGAAATAAACGTAGATATCAAGCTACGGTATTCTCTCTCGTGCTCAGTATCATCCTATTTCTAGCTGTATCCTTCTTTACTTCTAACTTACAGAAGTCATTACAGCTTACACAAGATAATTTAAGCTACGATATTCAGGTCATCTTTAGAGGAGAAAAATCCGAACTATTATCACAGCATTTGAAGCATATTGCTTCCTTGAAAGAGGTAACAAAGTATAGCCAAGTTAAGGAACTCATTGTGAATTCTTGGATCGATAAAAATTCAACCACGGAAGATTTTAAAGTAATGGTGAATGATGAATCGAGTATGTTCAAGAATGGAAATTACCTCTATCAGATTAACGTTCATGCATTAGAGAAACAAGATCTGAAAGCCTATGCTGAAATCGTAGGTGCAGACTACAAGATGCTCGAAGACACTACGAATCTATCTGCAATTGTCATTGATACAGTTACTCGTCAAAGAAGTGAAGATGGGAAATATATAGAAACTAAGGCTGTGCTTACGAAAGCAGGAAGAAATCTCGATTTAATGTATATAGATTGGGAAAAGAAAGAAGAAACGCAGCTAAATAAAGTTAATATTGCTGCTTTAACAGACGTTTTCCCCATGGGAGTTACAACAGCAGGAATAGGTGAATTAGATATCGTAGTCTCTAATGCTGTCTTGGATAAATTAGTTGTTAAACAAATGATTGTCGGGCCTGAGACCTATCTTTACTTAAATAGTAAAGATCCGATGAACACGCAACAGGAAATTGAAAAATTAAAATCGGAAAATATAATCGTTAACAATGTGTATAAATATAATCAGCGACAAGAACAAACCATCATGTTAATGTCGGTATTTACCTATGGATTCATTGCCTTGATTACAGCTATTTCCATAGCGAATATTTACAATACCATATCAACGAGTATATCACTTAGAAAAAGAGAGTTTGCCATGCTTAAATCAGTAGGGCTGACCCCAAAAGGATTTAATAAGATGATTCATTATGAAAGTATATTTTATGGAGTCAAATCCTTGCTCTATGGATTGCCCACAAGCATCATCATCATGTATCTCATTCACAGATCGTTGATGAATAGTTTTGACTATAAATTCGCTTTACCTTTGGTAAATATTCTATATGTCATTGTAGCTGTATTTATCATCGTTGGTTCAGCCATGCTCTACTCCAGCTCCAAAATGAAAAAAGAAAATATTATTGATGCATTAAAGCAGGAGAGCATTTAGCTTAACAACTTGGTAATAGAGAGGGGAATATACCGGTAGCAGCGAAGTGCCAGATTGGCTAATTGAAAACATAGAGAATGATGAAATTTCAGGAGGTTTACAGAATATGGATTTAATAAGTATAATATCAAGAGTTGCGCCCTATGCTTTGGTGGCACTAATTGCGGCGGTCATATTCATTGGCGGTGCTCTCTTAGGATACCGATTCTACAGAAAAAGGGGCGGCAAGTATACTGTCACTAAAATGCAATTTGCCGCTTTTTTCTTGCTTATCACCTGGCTTAGTGTAGTCTTAGGGTTAACTATGTTCAGCCGAGGTGCAAATTTCAAAGGTTGGATTAATTTCACGCTTTTTAGTGACTACGTCAATGCATGGAATAAATGGTCTTTAAGCGAATTACAGCTTATTATCTTTAATATGCTGATGTTTATGCCTTTAGGTTTTTTGCTTCCCATGTTAGGGAAACGTTTGCGTCGCTTTACACCCGTTTTAATCACCACCATTTTAGTCACCGTTTTTGTAGAAACTACACAAATGCTTACAGGGACTGGTATTTTCGAACTGAATGATATTTTCCATAACACAATCGGGAGCATAGCCGGATATTTACTTGTTGCTGCAATCCTTTCATGTATAGAACGAAAGAAGTTAACAGTAAAGCCTTTACTTGGAGTGCTTGTAATACCGCTTGTTTTCACCGTTATATTTTCTGGTGCCGCCATTGTTTACCACGCAAAAGAGCTTGGCAATCTTCCTATACGCCCTGCTATTCCTCAAGATACATCCGAGGGCAAAATCCAGATTAACTTAGATTTACCTGAAACAGCTGAGCCGGTAGCAATGTATTACAATAAGAATATCCATAATGTTGAATACGGCGAAAAGGTACTATCTATTGTAAAGGAGCAATTCCTACTGGATCAGATTGGAGCCAGACGCATTGATGGCAGTAATCGAGTTTATTCTCTAAGAGATGATTTAGGATTAGAGTATTATTTTACCTTCTCTTTGTCTGACGGAAGCTGGACACTAACGAAAAATGAACACTCAGAAAAACTCCCGAAAGAAGAAACCTTGCGAAATCAACGGCAAATCATTGAAAAGTGGTTTATTGAAAGCGAACTTATGCCGTCAGATTCAGAATTCAGTGTACAAAACAAGGACACACTCCGATGGGACAAAGAGGCCCCCAATGATATTCACCTAAGAAACAGCAGCTATTCCGGCGGTATTATCATGGTGCAGATTTCTGATGATTTGGTGGTTCCCCAATCGATGTTCTATGCAATGGTTGATTTTTCCTATGTTCGAAATGTGGATATCATTTCACCAATGGAAGCCTTTGAGCAAGTGAAAAGGGGCAATTTCGAGCAATACAATGACCTAAAAGAAGATTATCTGCTTAGCATTGACAATTACAGTCTCACCTATGTTTATGATACAAAAGGGTATTATCGTCCTGCATATCAGTTTGAAGGCACTTTGGACGAGGAAGACTGGAGCTGTCTCATACCCGCCATGTGACGTAGATACGTAATATAGCTAGGCACCCTACATTAACTTTGTAGAGTGCCTTTTATTTTTCCATCTATTCTTCAATATTAACTGCCAGTCCAGACTTGAATCCGATTATGAATTTGTCCTCATAAAAATTAATTGAAGGTAAGATTTCGCTAGGGAGAGTCCAATAAAAAATTTGGAGGAAGGCAATGAAAATCTGGCAATGGGGTTACGAAAGTGATAATTATGATTCTTTTACTTTTCCAAATCCAAATGATTTTAATCAATACTTCGATCCTAATTTTAATGGTGCAGTCATAGGAGCAAATGGGGGAGCGTGCAATTTGAAACCTACCGATCTCGTAAAGCCTGTGACTGCACCGGAGTTGGTAGTAACTACCCAATTTTTAGCGATCGTGCCGTTCAAGTACTTGCTCCTTATTTGAATTCCAATGTTGAGTTGCTACCATTGCAACATCCGATCAAGAACTTCTATGCAGTCAATGTCATTTCGCTTTTAGATGGACTAGATTACAAACATTCCGAAATAGAGTTCGTAGAAGGACACCCAAACTTCGTTAAAAATGTAAGTAGGTACGCATTTAAAATTGAAGTCATCCACGATTATCCGATTTTTAGATTCCTGAATACAGACGTCGACGTGTATATGTCTCAGACGTATTTAAAGAGGCGGTTGGAAAAAATGGATTGAAGGGGTTTTCCTTTGAGCTACTGTGGAACTCCGAATCAAGAGTGGATGCAGAAGCGGATCTGGATCGCCGGTATCAAGAAATGCTGACGGCTGTAGAGTGCAATAAGAGGGATGAATTTTCATTTCAGGAGGATGAACGTCGGATATTAAATGGAGAAGGCTGCGCAAGCGGTAAGTGGAGGCTGCAGCATGCACCCGATGGGACAGTCCGACTAGGAAGTCTTCAAGCTGACGGCAGCTACAACTGGATGCAGCCAATTTACTATCCTCCGATTCTGCTCGATTTAAAGTGGCACGTAGTCGATACCTTGCCTATGGATTAAGAAATTATAATAAGTAAGCGGACTGTCTTTGGTAAAAATTCACTGAGGCAGTCCGCTTTTTCACTACACATTCTTCATATTATCAGCTCTCTTTTTGCAGAATTCACAGCAATGAAGTTTAATCTTATCTAAATACCTCTTCCATACGATAAGTTAATCTATGTGCACTTGGCCAACCATCTTTAACAAATATGTCGAGTACCTTTAGTACCTTTATTAGTGATTCAAGATAAGCAGGATTATCACGGAAGATAACACGATATTCTGCCAGATAACGCTCTACGAGTTTGACAAGTCATCGACTTAAATTGATATCTGCCATTTTGACCAGCATGTATTGTGCGAACTATACGTTTGAAAACTTCAATCGGATCCACTGGTATTAAGAACTCTAGCGATTGAAGCAAGTGGTGTGTGACCGCAGGAATTGAGAAATCAGCCAATTCATCGAGCACTTTATCTGCTCCAGCAAAGAAAACTTTTATATTATTAAAATCAGAAGGATAAGAATCTGAGTTTTCTGCATCAAGTTTTTTATCGTGAGCGCCTGAGGAAAAGTATTTCCGCCAAATGTCGGAGAAGGATTCATTCAGTGCCCCAAATTCATCATGTATTCAAGATTGGATGTGTTCACAATCACTCCATGGGTCAATTCGTGGCCCACTACATCCTAATAACCGGATAGCAGGTTAAAGGTAGACCCATTCCCGTCGCCGAAAACAATTTGAGCTCCATTTCAGAAGGCGTTGTTATAGGAAGTGTTGTAATGGACCGTGGAGCGGATCTGTAACCCGTTGTTGTCCAGACTGTTGCGGCCAAAACGCTGGAGATAATAGTCATAGGTTCTCTCAGCATTATAAACCGATATCTCCGAAATAACTTGTGATGAAGAAGTTGTCAAAGGGATTCCCTATAGAGAGCGAACACTCCATAGCGAAAAAGGGGAATTGTTATTAAAAAATTAGTAACCGAAATATAGTACACCTATCCGAAATTTGAGCCATATATAAAAGAGATTGTATAGTTTATAATGTAATTCATAAAATCCATTTATTTACATTAAATAATTTAGTTTGCAATAAAAAGGATTATATTTCATTTTATTCGCTTTACGGGAGTACACTGAGAGATGTGTAAAAATACAGCCGAGATAGCTGCGAAATATGGATTTGTTGATATAAACAACAAATTGTATTATGGGTTAAGGACGTTTAATGCAGACGGTTATGCAGCACTTATCATCATCATATAGCGTTGGAAAAAACGCAGTTTACATTACTTAAAAATTGATTAAAGGATGTCCTTAAATGTTTTGGAGATGAAATTAATATTTATGATGCTAATAGTTTACAACTTGTTGCACGAAAAACTTAGAAATGAATAATGCAACTCACTTCCTTCGGGGGTCATTGAGGAAGGGAACACGCTCTTCTTCACTGAAATCATTGCTATACGGAGAACTTAATAGGCAGCCTTGTATGCTCTATTGCAAATAAAAATTATATATAGGATAGGTGAATAAAATGATTGATTTATTACAGTTACAAAAAAGAGTTTATCAGAATAAAATTGCGAAAGGATTTAATGTTACTGATATTTTTCAAGAATTTTGTTTTATATATGGCGAATTATCAGAAGCTTGCGAAGCTTATCTGAAAAAGAAAGACGATTTGGGAGAAGAATTGGCTGATGTTGCACTTTACTTAATAGGACTATCGGAACTTCTAGGAATTAACTTGGAAGAAGAGATAGTGAATAAAATGGAAAAAATGAAAAAAGAAAATATGTAAATAAAGATGGTGTACTTACAAAAGTAAAAGAATAATATAAAGAAATTCACACAACACGATTTTATTTTAAGCAGCCGATCTATCCCTTTTTGATACTGGCTATGAGTAAATCAGTACAGATCCAGTTGATAGCAAAGCGTTGTCCCATTCTATTGAAGAGATGCGAATTGCAGTTAATAAAATCGATACGTAAGGTGTAGTAGTAAAAAACTGTTACACAAAGATGCTTACTGACCTAAATCAGATCTACTCAATTCTTAGAATTTTTAACGAATAAAGCGTTTAGTAGGGAACTTTGTGTCAATCAACAACACCTATAGAATACACACACAAGGAAAAAAATGTATCCGGTAGTGAGCTTAAAGCCTGGTACTCGTGCATATAATTTAGCCTTTAGAGATCAAGAAGTATTAATTAAATATTGTGTTCCTCAAAGTGCAATTGTTGGAGTTATATTTACTAATTAATTTTGTAGAAAAGGGGTGGAGTGTATGGATAATAGAATTGAGGAGATCATTCAATTGCTTGATGCAGTAGCTACCGAAATAATTGTGCCCTTAAGAAGGAAAGTCATCAACGAGGTAGCGTTTAGTGAACTATTTAAACTAATGGATGAATTACAAAGTTTGCTTTATAACGAAAAGAATGTTGAAAAAGAGATGGTAGCTCTTCTATTTCTTATCTATACACAGATTGATACTCAAGCAAAATATGTTACAGAAGATGAAAGAAATATCTTTATGACTTATCTTAGTAAGATGAGAGTAAGGATGAGAGAGATTTTTGGAAAAGCGCTTCAGAATGAGGAAGTTTAAAGTATTTACGAATGTATACTAGACATTTTTCAATCTGTTATGTAGTGGCTATGTGATACACCGCTGTAGAGAGAACAATTTGACCACATGTGAGTAAAACTCCATATGGTTTCTTTTGGTCTTTCCGAACCCCACCCAACTAAGTATCTACCAGGACTCTAATAAATAGTAGCAGATGACTTCATGTCAGTTAAGTACTCTGAATATACCTCTGCAGAAATAGTAAGATCGTCCGCGGTAGCAGTAATTTGTAAAAGATTTTCTTCATTTAAATATCCCCAACCATTTTCAACAATAATCGCGTGAATTCGATGAAAATCATTATAATCTTTACTCTTAGGATCGGAACTCTCTTTGGCTGACACAACACTCGTAAAGATTAGGAAAACTGTTGGAAATACTGGCAAAACTTTCTTTAAACTTAATATTTTATCCCTCCTAGTATGATTACTATGAGTGCTGGAATTAAGCTAAATTTGTTCGCTCTACAGAATACAGAAAAAATTCCATATCTATATTCCTAAAAATCTTAGTATCTTTATCAATAATATTCATACCGTTTCGAACAGCAACTTTTTGAGAGGCTATATTTGTGTCCCTAATAATAGAATAAACCCTATTTGCATTAAGAACTGAGAAAGCGTATTCCTTGCAAGCAATTGCCGCTTCTGTTGCGTAACCTTTGTGCCAATACGCTTTTTGAAACAAAAATCCTATTTCCAAAATTTCTTTTTCTCTCCAGCCTTGCATTGTCAAGCCACATTGACCAATCATTTCGTTTGTTTCTTTTAATACAACAGCCCAAAGTCCAAAACCATACTCTTCATATCTTTTAAGATGTCTGTTAAGCCAATTTTGTGCTTCTTCTAAGTTGAATGCACTCTCATAAGCAGCACGCATTACTTCCTCATCACACAATATTCCGCACAATGCATCATAATCGGACTGCACCATTTCTCTAATTATAAGACGTTTTGTTTCTATCAAAAATCTCCCACCTTTCTATTATATCAATAACCTTTCAAAAATTCCTTGCTTATTATTAAATCTACTCACTTTATATTTCCTCCTTAAATTGGGAGTTATCAATGCGAGTAAAAACCCAATAAATTCAAATTAATAAATATATTACTTACGTCTTTACTTCACAATCGCTACCGTCGAGGCATTAATCTCTGCCTTTGCCGCGAGCTGACCAATACACAATCCAGCTATAACAATCACCTCTTGACTTAAAGTTAGCTTTAAGTCAAGAGGTGATTGCATTATAACTTTCTTGGAAGGTGATGTAAATGAAAAAGGGCAGTTGGCTTGCCGGTCTTGGAATATTAGGGGCATGCGCTTTATGCTGTGCGCTGCCGCTTATTGGAGGTCTAGCTGTTATAGGGATATATCCTTCTTTTTGAATCCGTTTGTTATTGCTGGTGTCGCGCTTATATTCATCGTAGTTGCCATCATGATTTATCATAGACGAAAAACAAATGGATCCACTTGTATGTCAACAGGATGTGGTTGCAACTCTTGCAAGACGAAAGGAGCATAAGAGATATGGAAAAAGATATACCGGTGGCATGCTGTCATTCTGTATTTACAAGGGAACAACGCGTGGAGTGCAAAAGTATCTGGGGAGGGCTTGAAACAAGAAGGATCAGCATTTCCGAGCTTGAAAACGGATATCAATATCAATTTCCTGGAGATGCGGAAACGCTGCGGCTTATCAATGAATGGGTAAGCATGGAGCGAAAATGCTGTTCTTTCTTAACATTTACGGTCATTGCGCGCCATACAGAAGAGCCTATTTTTCTGCAGTTGACAGGAAATGAAGAAGTTTAAAGGCATTCCTGCAAGCGGACATTCAGTCCAACATAAATATCATAATAAGTGAATCAGAGGAGAAAAAATGGCCGCAGCTGATCCTTCGGATCAGCTGCTTTTTCGTTCATCGGAAGATCTCGGCGGAGCAGAGCCGGAGCGCGAAAGGAGCGCGAAACCTTGGAACTTATAATTTTGATATCTGAAAAAGACATATAAAATGTATGACACTATATAAAAACCATTGATACATAAGGGGTTTTCCACAATCACAGACATATGTACAAAATACGGGTTTTGTGAACATGTGTGTAGGAAAATAATTAGGACTAATTAAACTGCCGTAATTTTCCCTTTTTTTTTGTATATAGACTTTAGCAGCACTTCATCTGTTAACTGTATTTAAATCTTTGGTACTACTCGATTTCTCGATGATCTGGTATTTTGATAAATTGCCGACATCACCTTTACGTTTATAGTGTGCCGAGAAATATATTATTCGAACATATATTAAGTTTATTTATCAGAACGCTTATCTTTAGATAACTATCTAAGTAGTTATACCGATATCTAATTAGTGTTTAATTGTGTTTGAGTTTGATGACTCTGATTTAACCATCTAATCTTGATCGACAACAAAATTTCCTTTCGACCTATGATTATCTATCACATAGTTATTATCCATATACTTGTTACAAATTCAAAATTCCAAGATATACTCACTTTCAATATTGATTTTATTTCCAGAGTATTGCTGTCTGCCGGCTTTTTACTTGGTTAACTTATACATCTTCAACAATGTGACAGTTGCTTATAAACGCACTTACTTAGTCAAAATAATATATATAATTATCCCCCCTCATGAAAACGCTTCCTAGAATCACAACTACCTCTCTTTACTTCATATAATTATTGTTGCCTTCCTAAATCCGACTATTCAGGTATTATTTAAATTCTTTTCCTGATCACAACAAAAAAAGAGGAGTTCCAAAGAACTCCCCCCTTAGCTTTAGATAAATGCTACTGGATGATTAGATTAAATCCGCTCTGAATGTAATTGATATTCGGGTTAGCAATGTTACTGGTTGTCAGGTTGTTGAACGTTGCGGAGCCATTGCCTGTATAGGTGTAGATCGCTGAACCTTGATGGGGTCCGGAGAACCGTGAGGTTGTTACGCCATCTAGACCCGTACCATTAATATTAATGTTGTTAAATACGATGTTTGCGAATCCACCACCGTAACCCAATTGGATAGCATCGCGTTGCGTATTGATGATATCAATGTTGGTAAACGTTACGTTCTTGATGGAGTCATTAGAAGCTTCCAAATCGATAGCTCCTCGTTCACCGCCGTAGAGATCTTTACTGGTACCACTCGTTATAATGGTCGTATCCGAGAATACAATGCCGGTATTGTTCTGAAAATGGTATCCGGGGAACACGGTATTCATTCTTAGCCCGGAACCACCAACGGTGTCAATGATGTAATTGTGATCTGCCTTGTGTCCGCTGCCTCCAAAGAATGCAATAGCTGCTGCACGCCAGTTGTTCTCGATTGTGTTATAAGAGAAGGTGTTGTTATTACCCACAGTTACACCATTTGCATTACTCGGCCAAACGGCAAGACCGTCATCCCCGTTATTCCGCACATTGCTATTGCGAACGATAGAATTGCTAGTTCCTTGGGAAAAGTTAATTCCATCAGCAAGGTTATTCCGGATACGGCTATTCTCCACAATCAGTCCATTTGCATAGATCGCCGGAGTATGAGCGTAATCCCCTACCCACATCCCACACTCAAAATGCTCTACCCAGACATCATGAATAATAGAATTGGTTCCAAAGTTGTCCATAAACCCTTTATAGATCGCATTCTGACCATATCGTGACCGCAAATTCGAATTCAGATAGATATTGCTGAAATCAAGCTTACCTGAGATACGAAGCGAGATTCCACCACCAGCCGCATTAGGATTGGTAAACTGAATGTTCGTATGCCATAATCCCGCCCCTGTGATCGTGATGTTATTGATCATATTGTTGGCAGAACCGATTTCCCACATACTGCTAAGGTTGAATGTTCCTTCGGGAATATACATCGTTTTGCCGGATGCAACTGCTGCATTTACAGTCGCTTTAAATGCTGCAAGATCATCCATACTATCATTCGCAACAGCACCGTATTCAACCACTGATACTGAGTTGGCTGGACGGGCAATCGCAGTAGGAACAGGCTCGATCTCAATGAAATCCACACCATATTCCAGGCTGTCACCATTGTTCTTCTGGATTCGGATGGTGTCGCCCGGTTGGAGTGGAGTATTCAATTTCCAGTGCACTTCATCAAAACGGAAAAGCGGCCGTCCTGCGCTAGGTGCGTCTCCTGGCATATCACCAGAGAAGTACTGCCAGCTGTAATAGGATGTCAAAGATATGGTCTTGACCTTAACGCCATTGACGTAAGCGTCGAGTGAACCGTTAAGACCCATACCATCTGAAGAGTCGGGCATGGTAAATCTCATGGTGACTCCTGCACCGCCTTGACCCTGTCTGACTTTCCACTCCAGATAGGAGCCGTTCGAAGGAAGTGCTACATAGCGCTGACCAGAAGCTTCCGAAGCAATCAGGGCTTGATCAAATGTCGGTGCGGTCTTCAGAGTAGCTGCACCGCCGCGTGTAGAATCGTCAGTATCATATCGGCTATAAGGTACACTTGCCCCGCGGTTACCAGCTGGAGGTGGTGTTACTGTTGGTGTCGGTGTTGGCGTCACCGTCGGTGTTGGTGTCACCGTTGGTGTTGGCGTTACCGTTGGTGTTGGTGTCACTGTAGGTGTTGGAGTTGGTGTAGAGATCGTCGCTGCTACAGTAATTTGATCAATGTTGACGTTACCGGAATCGCCGGAGTCGTATTTATACGTGATTGTGTTATTGCCGGCATTAAGTGCTAGCGCTTCCACCTGACTGCCCCACGTATCCCAGTTTGCCAGGTTAGGCAGTGAGGATTGGCGGATTTTTATACCGTTAACGTAGATGCTTATTGTCTTCGTGCTGCCGCTCGCGTTAGCGTACTTTAACGTCACATTGCGGTTGCCTGCCGCCGGCACGTTTACGGAGAAGGTTGTGGTCGCACCTTGTGTCCAATAGCCATCAACAAAGCCGGAACCAGAGTAGCCCGTATGATCCGTGTTCACTTTCGCTCCACCTGACAGTGCGGCTGACTCAGCCTGGTAAGTGC
Source organism: Paenibacillus wynnii (assembly GCF_000757885.1). Lineage (NCBI taxonomy): Bacteria > Bacillati > Bacillota > Bacilli > Caryophanales > Paenibacillaceae > Paenibacillus > Paenibacillus wynnii. Next base: position 1,066,769 of record NZ_JQCR01000003.1, read on the forward strand.
CGGAAGGCGTCGCTGTAGGCGATGGGGTCGGCGTTGTACCATTAGTGCCGTAAATTTCGAATTCAGATACCTGTGCTGCCGGCCAGCCAGTGTTGCCTGTTACGTTAAGGCGAACGTAGCGCGTACTGGTAGCTGCAAAAGTGATTGTAACCGAGTTGCCGGCAACCGATGGATTGAATACATAATTCGTGGAGCCAACCATATTCGTGAACGTTGAGCCGTTCGTGCTGCCTTGAACGGCCATCGTTTGTGTCCGTGTGCCCCAATCTGCGGGGATTTTCAGAACGATTTGGTCAATGCTCGTATCTGCACCCAAATCCACTTGAATCCATTGTGGAAAGGCATTGTTGGAACTTTCCCAATACGTGCCTTGATTACTGTCTTTTACGTTGTTCGGGCTGTAAGTTTGAGATTGGCCACTTGTGGTTATGTTTTTCCCTAGCGTTAAGTTTGGTCCTCCAGCTGCTGAGACCGAAACTAGCGGCCCGATACCCATGAACAAAGTTGTGATTAACATGATTCCTACAAGCGTCCATACGACATACTTGTTGCGCATTCTATTCCTCCTTAAAATGGTTTGGATCAGAAACAATGTGTAGCGCTTACATTCTTTGTAGATCCTCCTTCCGATGCAATACACATTCATTATAGAGTTAGCGCGTTTAAGCATTAATAGCTAATCCTACGGAAAGAGTATGCGATTCCAAGTTTTTACTGTTATGAGATTTTGTTATTGCAAAATGAACCGCGTGTCATTATTATATGTATAATGACACGCAGTTCATTATTATTGAATTAGGAGGCTCAACAATATGTCGCCAAAAATATCCGATGATCAAAAAGAACAACGAAGAAGAAAAATTCTAGAGGCTGCCAAGCAGGTATTTATCGACAAAGGTTATGAGCCGGCAACCCTTAAGGATATTGTGGAAGAAGCAGGCATGAGCCGAGGATGGATCTATCTTTATTTTCAAACGAAGGAAGAAATATTTGAAGCCCTGCTTGACCTTCAAGACTCGGAATATGAGCGCTACATTGAGTCTCTCTTAGCTGAAAAGCCCCTTATATGGGAAGTGATTCAAACCACATTCACCCAGCAGAAGAAGGAGCTTCTGTTACCTGAGCGCGGAAGTCTTATGCCGGCCTTTTATGAGTATTTTCTTACAGGGTGGCGGAAAGAACAACGAAGAAGCTTGCTATTGAAACGCTATGAGAACGGAATTACCCTTTTCGAAAAGCTTTTGCAGCTCGGAGTAGATCAACAGGAATTTGCGCCTATTATGCCTATTGGGGACATCGCTAGAATTATCGCATCGTTTCAAGAAGGAATAATGACTCATACTTTCGCAGTAGGTTCGGAGCAAGCTCATACAGAAAACCAGCTAGCAGCGATGACTAACTACTTAAATCAACTGCTATCCCCCATGTAAGACTGGCAATGTGAAAACATATTAGGAGGGATTATACGATGCGTGCACTCTTTCGCAATCCTACGTTTACCAAACTATTCTTAGCCGCCTTTGCCTCTCAGTTTGGCAGTGTTGTTGGGAATATGGCTTTTGCCTATTATCTGGTGGATCGATACAGCAGTCGCCCTGATTTGGCCACTACAGCGGAGTTGATGTATTCATTGCCTACGTTTGCGGTATTCTGGATTGTTGGAGTTGTGGCTGATCTACTCGACCGGAAGTTAATCGCCGCATACAGCGACTGGATTCGGGCTGGATTGACCGTGGTGCTCCTCCTCTTTGTGCATTACGATGCCATATTCGCTTGCTTCGTTGTCTTATTCCTACGCAGTGCGATTTCAAAGTTTTTTGGACCTGCGGAAATGGGCTTGCTCCAGGGAAGTATAGGGCGAGAGCAGTATGTTCAGGCGACAGGCTTAAATCAGATGATTATGGGACTGTTTATGATTTTTGGATTGAGCTTGGGAGCGTTGTCGTATCACTTTGTAGGAGTTAAAGGGGCTATCGTTATCGACGGGTTGAGCTTTATCTTTTCCGGAATCCTTATATTATGTTGCCGCTTCCCGGAAGAGGTCCGTATGCCAAACGGTAAAAAAACCTTACGAGATGTAAGGTTTCCACTGATAATCAAAGACTTCCGTCAAGGAATTTCGTATATTGTGAAACACAAGCTGCTGCGTGTTCTGATATCGGGTTTTCTTTTTTTTGGGATCGTCAATGGGGTGTTCGCGGTGCTGCCTATCTTTACAATGAAATACAAACTTAGTCCGGACAATTATATGGTGCTCTCTTCACTCATTACCATGTCTCTAGGAATCGGTGTTTTAATAGGCAGTTTTGCAGCCCCTTCTCTGATCCGGAGGTTTACAAGAACCAAAATACTGATTACAGGTTTGTTTATTTCAAGTGTACTGGTAGTTGTGCTCGGATCGACGAATCAGATTGGAGTGTACCTAGCTGTCACTTTCCTTATGGGAATCAATCTTTCACCTGTAAATATATCATTAGGCAGTTGGATGCCTGAACTAATTACTCCGCAAAATATGGGAAGAGTGAATGCACTGACGGAACCCATTATGATGTTCGGCCACTCGCTGGCACTAGGTATTGTCACTTTCACCTTTCCGACTTTTATCACCATTACCTGGCTTCACTATTTACTTGGGATATGCACTTTTGTCGTTTTCCTTTTTTATTCTATGGTTCTGCCCCCGTTAGCTAACAAGCTATCCTCACAGGAGCTACTGCGGGTTGAGCAAAATTTATGAGAAAGATCAATCTTGATGAAGCAGTTTCTTCATTGGAATGGTGTTAGATTCCTCTTGCTTCTGACGTGCACCTCCTAATTTAAAAACAATGATACCGCCTACGATAACCAGCACACCGATCAACTTATTGAGGGTAAAAGGAACCTTATCTAGTCCTAACCACCCAAGGGAATCAAATAACAAGGCGAACCCGAGCTGAGAGGTCAACATAATAGAAACAGCAAACGTAGGGCCTAGCAGCCTAATTCCTTGAACCAGTGAAATAACCACTCCGACACCAATCAGACCGCTGAAATAATACCAAGGCTGCATATTGTGCAAAACAAACATTTGTTTCCCCTGAAAAATTAAACCGATTGTCAGTGAAGCTGCAAACCCCATACCCAGTACTAAAGTGGTGGTTGCCCATGATCCCGCACGTTCATTTACCTTACTATTAAAAATATTCTGCAAACCGACCAAAGTCCCGCCGGCAAGCGCCAATATAAGTCCTAAAATCATAAAGTATATACCTCCGTAGATTTCATTTTTTCATCAAAACTTCAGGATCACCACTCCAGCCATCATCATTCCGATCCCAATGAATTGCGGCAGACGCATCTTCTGTTTCACAACGCCAAACCATCCGCTGCTGTCGACCAGAAAAGTCAGACACAGTTGGGCAATCAACACAGCAGATATAGTAAGAGTTACCCCGATTTGTTGGATAGCTGTGACATTGCTGAAGATTATAACGGATGCAAATGCACCGCCGATCAAATATAACGGCTTCACTCGCTTCAACCCCTGCCAATTCTTATCCCGGACGAACATCAGTATTAGAAAAGCTGCTGCAAATCCAGTGAACTGAGTCAGTGCTGCTGCTTGCCAAGTGCCGATATCCTCACTAATCCGAGAATTGGCTACCCCTTGTAAAGTAATAAATCCCCCGGCTAAAAAAGCAAATAGTATACCTTTCATTCCATCTCTCTCCTCTAACTCATCTCTGTATATCTTTATCTTTAATTAAAGGATACATCCAGAGGTTTGTGAAGGACATATGTCCTTAATGAACAGTTCCGATTATCAATATAAAAAAAGTCCCGCTTCCAGCCTTCTTACAGGCTAAAAACGGGATGATTTAATCGCAGGATATTAACAAATTTCCTTTAGGGAGTTCGTTTTTTTCCGGCATCAATCTTATAAGGATCCAGACCCTCCCAGATGTTCGCAATATCCGCCTGTTCAGGATGTTCAAACACCAGGAAAGCTGTTGGTAAATAACGCTCACCGTATTCAGATGAAGGCTTGTTTACTATCTGATTATCTTTCACAAGCACAGTAGATGAACCTCCATCCAGATTCGCCGCGATCACCGCTCCATGCTTCAAGAGAATTTGCTGAACATCATAGAGGTTCGCACCGATGCTGTATCCCGGTTGTCTACCGTCAATGACTACGAATATTATAGCTCCGTCTGCACGTTGGCCCATAGCAGTACGAGGAGCAATTCCCCAGCCTTCTGCGGCATTTCTAATCAGACCCTTGCCGTTTACAATAAGACGCGGCTGAAACGTGACTGCCTCTTGAACATCCAACTTGCTAAGTTCTTCAAGAGAGTACTTTCCGGCAATCATCTTCCCCTTAGTATCCAGACCTACAATCTGAGTAGAATTTTTACCGCCCAAACCTTCGTAATATAATTCCCCTTGTGAAATAACGACACCTATCGGTTTGAATCCGTTGCCTTTCCAGTTGGGATCGGCAAACCCGCCGCCATTAACCCCGGCAATCGCACCTGTACGTGAAACCATGTGGGATACCTTCTCACCGGAGCCGACCTTATTCGGTATACCCAAACGGATTTTGGTAGGATCATTCACGATCATGACGAATCCCGTATAACCACTGCCTGAAACATTCTCAACCTCGACAAGGGGTTTCACTAGTTCTTCTTCTTGGGGTTTAGCAGTGTCTATGGTATGGGTATCTTCTTCCACACCCATCTGTTCGAAGCGGGTACTATACTCCGACACCCGATTTTTCAATTCATCTTCGCCTATAATATATTTCGCCAAATAACGGTGCTGGGTTGTAATCAAAGTATCTGCGACCAAGAAACGGAAATTTCGGGCCGATGGAGCCAAGTAAAACCAGCCCCCCGCTGCAAGGATCAGTATCAAAAAAGTTAGAATTACTTTGGAAAGGGTACGGAAAAAACTTTTCTTCTTTCGTTTCTGACTTTTTCTCTTCTTCTTAACCGTGGAACGCTGAGGTAATGATGACGGGTTCACTTCTTTTAATTCCTCCTTGAATCGTACATGTCTACTAACAGTTATCATAAACGAAAATTTCGGATTAAAAGTTTCAGTTTTTTCAATTCTACGAGCAAAAAATGACAAAAAAAGACTCAGGAAACCTCTGAGCCTTAAGTGAAAGTATTACTTATAAGATTACCTACTCGAACTATCGAACGTGAAATCCATCCAAAATGATCTTCCACAGGTAATCGTTATTTTCAAACATATCCGGCACCTCAGGGATCTGAAGAGCGCATACATTATGGAAAGGCCAAGGGGTTTCAACCACTCCTTGTACTGGGGCGTGGTTAATGACAAGTACATTGAACTCCCCGGCTACCAGTCCTTTTAGAACCTCTAAGAGTTCCGCTGTTTCATGTATGGTTCCTTCCGTGCGAATAAATAATATGCGATTAGCATTCTGAAGTGTCTGTAGAAACCGCGGAACCCGCCGATCCACCTTTGCTCTAAGCTCAGGGTAGCTTATAAGCTGCTCAGGTGTGTTCTCCTTTAGGTGGAAATCATGATGGGAGAAGATATGATAGGCGGCATCTCGTACAATATAACTTTCAGCCTTTTCGTTAATTCCTGTTATTGCTAGATTAGGGAATTCCATAAAATTCACAAAACGATTGCGCAGTAAATGATTAACTCCTGCTTGAATAGGCGACTCCACCCAATCCAGCACGCCTCCTACCTTCCTTAACATATGACGAGATAATTGAGTTGCAGCTAGACAATTATGTCCTAAACTGAAAATAACATCATAGGTACCCTTAATTTCATTGTAATTCAATGTACATCCCTCCCTATACTGCTATTAAATTAAGCAGCGGGAAAAAGGGATTGGACAGTTTGGTCTATTTTCATGCAGATAGACAGGTATTCAGGTCGTATAGGACTTACGCTACATACAATAATTCAGAAATTAATGACGGGTGGTGTGTAGTATTGGCCAAGATATCAGTTCTCATGCCGGTATATAATGTAGCAAATTATATTGAAGAATCAATCTGCAGTATTCTGACGCAAACCTATCGGGATTTCGAATTGTTAATTATTGATGATGGATCTACAGACGGAACCTTAGATATCATCAGAAAGTTTGACGACAGCAGAATCAAATTAATTACTCATACGATCAACTTGGGTATCATCGAATCCTTAAATCAAGGGATAGATTTAGCCAACGGCGAGTATATTGCCCGAATGGACGGGGATGATATCGCATTGCCCCAGCGCTTTGAGCGCCAGGTGGCATTCATGGATGCTCATCCAGACTGCGGTGTGTGTGGCTCTCAGGTTCGTTACTTGGGAAGAAACGAGATTACCAAGAAACCCTTAAATCATGAAGAAATTAAATGCTGGCAGTTATTCCACTGTACTCTTGTCCATCCCTCCGTAATGATCCGAAAATCCGTTCTTAACAACCATGGAATCCGGTATTTGTACTATTATTATGCGGAGGATTATGAAATATGGAATCGATTAGCAGAAGTTACGCAAATTGTTAACTTACCTGAAGTATTACTCGTATACAGACTGCATTCTCAACAAGTCTCTAACGTACATGAACTTGTTCAAGAGCAGCATGCTGAGAGTATCCGGAAGAATCAGTTGCGCCAGCTCGATATTGAAACCTCCGTTGAGGAATATCAGACACATTTGGATTTTTGCCACTTTAGAATTCGAGTTCAAGAACCAGACCAATATTATAAAGCATTAGCCTGGGCTCATAAGATACTTGAAGGCAATCTAAGGAGACAAAAATACGAACATCAGACTTTAAATACGGTATTATCCCAATGCTTCAGTTTATCTAGGTAAAATGGACCTCGAAGCGGGTACCGATTCCAACTTTACTAGTAATCACAATTTTACCACCGTGGAGATCCATCAGCTTTTTAACGATAGAGAGTCCAAGTCCACTCCCGCCGTATTGCCTGGAACGAGATTTCTCCACCCGGTAAAACCGATCAAAGATATAAGGGATCTCTGCTTCAGGTATACCCATGCCCGTGTCCTCTACAATAAAAGCAACGGAGCCTGCTCCAAAATCTAGATAAACTTTGATTTCACCATGATCTGTATAGCGAATAGCATTTTCCAAAAGATTCATCACAATCTGTTCCATGCGTTTCTCATCCCCGTGAACCTTCACGGCTGTTCCAATATACTGCACGTCCAGCTTAAGATCTTTCTCCCGGGCCTTCAATTCAACTTTATGAACTGCCCGGTCTACCATTTGGGATAGATCCACCCATTCAAAGGTTAGAGAAATATTGCCTTCTTCCATCTTGGCCAGTTCAAAAAGGTCGTCAACCAGATGTTGAATTCGGTGCGCTTCCTGATAAATAATATTCAAATACAGGTTTTTCTCCTCTTCAGTCTCATATAGACCATCCATGACTACCTTCGCATAACCTTCCAGATAAGTAATGGGTGTTCGAAGCTCATGAGAGATATTAGCTAGAAACTCCTGACGAGTATCGCGGTATCGCTGAAGATCCACGGCCAGGTCATTTATGGCACCTGCAAGAAATCCAATCTCATCTTTACTTCGAATGGTTAGCCTGGTTTCGAGTTCACCGGCAGCAATTTGACGGGTTGCCTTTTGCATTTGTACAAGCGGACGGGACAAAGCTCTGGCAATTACCCAAGTGATGCCCATGGCCAAGATAAATGCGCCGAATCCGGACAAGAATAATATATTCCGAACATCAGATAGGGAACGATCCATACTTTCTGTGGAAGCCATTACGTAGAGAGCAGAGCGTATGGTTTCCCCTTCCAGTATAGGTTGTCCTGTTACGAAGTAGCGATGTCCACTAGGATCTTTATAGTCAAAGCTTACGCTATCCCCTAGGAATATTCCCTTTAAGTCAGCAGCACGAATAAAGGAACGGTCGGTTGAATCGTGCACACCTGAATGGAAATCAACGTTTCCGTTCTTAGAAATATTAAAGATACTGACATTCGAGAATTCAGCAAAGGTACGCATCATCTGTTCTGTAGTCGTATCTTGAGATTCAGCCATTATCGTAAAGTGAGAGGTAAGCTCCTCCGTCTCTGTTTGCATTTCACTGTAATAAAAATTAGTAAACATCCGGTCAATGGTAAAGCCCAGAAACAACAGTACCACTAAAAAGACGGAAATGATTACAACACCGAGTTTTCGCCCGATAATGTTATTTCTCATTAGACATCACCAGGAATCTGAAATTTATAGCCGAGTCCCCAGACGGTCTGTATCGGGTTATACGGGAGCCCTGCATTGTGCAGCTTCTCACGGATATTCTTGATGTGTGAATCTATGACACGAGTCTCTCCTCCGTAATCATTCCCCCATAACCTGTCCACAAGCTCTTCCCTGTTGAACGCACGTTGCCTGCTCTGGGCCAGCGTAGATAGAAGATCAAATTCCTTAAGCGTAAACTCGACGTTTGTATCTTGAATATGAACCTCACGGGACTCTGGATAGATCTTCAGACCGGGAAATTCAATAACAACACGTTCTGGTTGTTTGGCCTGCAATCCTCCGGTGGAACGCCGAAGTAAAGAATAGATTCGAGCCAATAACTCTTCCGGTTCAAAAGGTTTGGTTAAATAATCATCCGCACCCATTCCAAGCCCCTGAACTTTGTCCTTTGTCTCTGAGCGGGCGGTTAGCATCAGAACCGGAATGGTCGAATCGGTCTCCCGGATCAACTTGCAGACTTGCCAACCATCCATATCCGGCATCATCACATCTAACAAAATCAGATCAAATTGATGCTCACGCCACATCGCCAAGGCTTCATGTCCTGTTGTAGCTTCCTTGGTTCCAAAGCCCTCTTTACTTAGATAGATCCGCAGCAGATTGCGCATGTTCCATTCATCATCTACGATTAGAACCTGAAGTTTCGACAACCTAATCACCTTCTTCGTTATCTTCTTATTTATAAATCCTATAATAACAGTTTGTGGCCGCATACCGGAAGTTTGGTTGTGACTTATTTTAGTTTCACTATTGGTAAAAAAAATAGACTGTCTATTCGTAGAATTTACTATACGAATAGAGACAGTCTTTTGGGTTGTATGCTTTTGGATTAGAGATTTGTAAGTCTGGCACTCGAAGAGGTATAGATATCCGAAACCAGCTGTAAAGCCTTCATTCCCTCCGTACCATTCAGCCAAAAATCCCGTTTATCCCTAACATGCTCGTAAAAGTCTTTAATCAGCAGACTGTGACTGACGCCCCAATAGGACTTACCCAATGCGTTACCCGTAGGGGGGTGGCTCCATAAGGTTTCTTTACCCTTTTTATAGAGATATAAGCAATCCCTGCGCTGAATTAATGTCCCTTGTTCAAAAACCAGCTCCAGCTCTACAGGGGAATTTACGAGGTAGGCATTGGTGGCATAGAATAGAGCTCTGACGTTATTTTTAAAAAATAAGGTTGCATGCGCCGTATCCTCCACCTCAATAATGCCATTCAGGGCATCTGTAGTGATACTTCCTTTAACTGAGGATATCTCTCCGCCAAACCATTGAAGTAAATCCAGTGTGTGGATCGTCTGATTAATCAGTACGCCTCCGCCTTCCGTATCCCAGCGACCTCTCCATGTACTATTTGTATAATAAGACTCATCGCGGTGCCAGGTTACTATACCCTTCATGCAGATCAGCTGTCCCAGTTCACCAGAGTCCAGAGCCTCCTTGATACGAATCGAAGGCTCATTATAGCGGTTCTGAAACACGACTCCGAGTTGACCGGTACTGTTCTCAGCAGCTTCCACCATACGCTTTGCAGATGGGAGATCTGAAGCGATCGGCTTTTCGGTAAGTACATGCTTTCCCGCATTCAAACATTCAATGGCCATCTCAGCGTGTAAGTGATGGGGAGTGCACAAGTGCACCACATCTATATCCGGTCGGTCCAATAGCTCTCGGTAATCCACCACCCTGGAACATCCGCATTCTCGCGCTGCCTGTTCTGCTTTTGCTGCATCCACATCGACTACCACCCGAAGTTGAACTCCCTTCATGGCTGAGATCGCTTTGGCATGTAAAGGTGAAATCGCTCCACATCCTATAATAGCCGCTCCAAGTTCCATCGTCTTTTCACCGTCCGATCTTCTTTCTGAGCTCTACCCCACGCGTTACCTCAAAATTGATGAAAGATGGATTGCCTTAGCTTGTGCTAGAAGGCATAGCTCTGCCGCTTTAAATACATGAGCCTGCGTCATGGCCAATTCCGTTCGATTCATGCTGTCCAGAATTAGCTCCCCGAAAAAAGGGTATCCGATCTTGCCCGCTACATGCTCATAATGTTCTCCTTGACTATCTACCCAAAACACATGGTCTGGCGTGCTCGAACGTCCGATATCGGTGTATTTGCGCAGCTCAATATAGCCTTCAGTCCCCATTATCATCGTTCGTCCGTCTCCCCAGGTGCCCAGACCGCCCGGTGTAAACCAGTCTACTCGGAAATATTGTGTAGCTCCGTTATCCCCCACAAGTGTGGCATCTCCGAAATCCTCCAGTTCAGGGTAGGCGCTGTTGTTATAGTTGGCTACTTTGCTGTGAAGGACTGTTGCATCAGTACATCCACAATAGTATAGAAATTGTTCGGTGTGATGGCTCCCAATATCACACAGGATGCCGCCGTATTTCTCTCTTTGGAAGAACCATTCCGGACGATTAGCAGCATTTAAACGGTGCGGGCCCAATCCGATCACTTGTAAAGGACGGCCAATGGCTCCTTGGCGAATGAGTTGACCTGCGTATATTGCACTTTCAACATGCAGTCTTTCACTGAAATAAACCATATACTTCTGCTTCGTGCGAGCTGACTGCACCCTTGCCGCTTCTAATTGTTCAAGTGTCGTAAAGGGTGTTTTGTCTGTAAAGTAATCCTTACCATGTCCCATGACCTTAAGCCCTAACGGACCCCGTTCTGAGGGAATAGCAGCAGTAGCCACCATACGCACCCCAGGATCTTCCAGAATTTCTTCTGCCGAACGGGCGGCTCTCACTCCCGGGTACCTATCTATAAACGATTTAACCTTTTCCGCATCGGGGTCATACACCCATTTCAACTGAGCTCCAGCTTCTATTAGACCGTTGCACATCCCATAGATATGTCCGTGATCTAGAGCAATGGCCGCGAATATGAATTCTCCGGGCTTAACTACAGGTTTGGCTTCATAAGTAGGCGCGTACAGCATTCCATCATTGCGACTCATCCTAAACCCCCTCGATCGTATGTAAAAGATAGTCCAAACTAATGGTAACGCTCTCAAAGGGATCCCGTCGGCAAACGTCCTGCTCCACCACATACCATTCAACACCGGTCTCACGACAAGCCTTAATAATACCCGGATAATTCATATTCCCTTCACCCACCTCAGCAAAAACAGGCTTTCGATCAATTACGGCCATATCTTTAAGATGGACCACTTGCATTCTGTCGTTGACCTTGTGAATCCATTCCACCGGATCCGCACCTGCTGCCTGTAACCAATATAAATCGAGCTCGAAGCCCACATAATCAGGATCTGTCTCTGCCAAAAGAATGTCCATTCCTGTTCTGCCGTCCTCTAGGCGTTCAAACTCAAAATCATGATTATGGTAAATAAATTGCAAGCCGTAATTCTCATTCAATCGTTTGGCGATTGCTGAAATCTCTTTAATAAAGATACGGTAACCTTCCAGACCGGTGCGGTACAGATCGGGCAACCCGCCTAATCCGATATATTTGCAGTTCCACAGCTGATGTTCTTTAGCCAGAGCGTCCAAATCATCCACCAAACGAGTCCATGGCACATGCGTAGCGCATATCTCCAATCCATATTCATCGGCGAATTGTTTAACTACCAACGGATCGATAGGTCCGATACCAGACACCTGAACGGCGGTATAACCTATGGAAGCCAGCTTTTGAAAAGTTGACCTTAATTCTTCTTTGGTCTGTGTATACTCTCTAAAGGTGTACATTTGTGCTGCAATCATCGAAGGCTTCATCTGTATTCATCTCCATAGTCTATTTATCGTTTAGTGAGTTCCCTTAACATCCAGCGGCTTACTTACCACGTTTTCTTTTACAAAATTGGAGTATTTGATTTTATCAGACAGCTTCTCAAAGAATAAGTCTTCATCGATGGGCAGTTCTACCCAGTTGTCGGTCCAAGCCGATAAATACATGGCATTTGAAAGAGTTAGACCCTTAATTCCTTCTTCACCAGGTGCGAGGAGCGGCTCGTTAAAGGAAATAGCGTTCGTGAAATTACGAAGGATGCCTAAATGCTGTTCACCTATTCCTTTTTCTACCGGAATTTCACACTTCCAGCATTCCGGGGCACCGAAACCGCCTGTGAATTCTGCATTGAACTTGGGTTCCGGTGTCCGTAAACGCCAGAAAGTTAGTGCCCCGTCTTCCACGACAATTTTTCCGTTATCCCCATTTATTTCAAAACGGTTGGTTCCCGGTGCTTCACCAGTGGTAGTAATAAATAAGCCCGTAGCGCCGTTCTCATACTCCACATACGCGGTAACATCGTCTTCCACCTCTATATCACGATATTTACCGAAGTGGCAGAAAGCCCGGACCCGCTTGGGCATCATTCCTGTTGTCCACTGCCACAGATCTAATTGATGCGGGTCTTGATTCAATAACACGCCGCCGCCTTCACCTGCCCAGCTGGCGCGCCAGCCGCCGGAATTATAATAACTCTGAGAGCGATACCAATTCGTGATAATCCAGTTGGTTCGGCGGATTTCACCAAGCTCTCCGGATTGAATGAGCTCTCTCAGCTTCTGGTAAAGGGGATTCGTCCGCTGATTATACATGATTCCGAATTTGCGATCCGACAGAGCGGCAGCATCATTCATTTCTCGCACAGCCTTTGTGTATACCCCGGCCGGTTTCTCTATCAACACATGATATCCATAGCTTAACGCTTCTATGGCGAGCGTGGGGTGATCATAGTGGGGTGTGGAGATCAGTACAGCGTCAACAGAATGCGACTTGAATAAGTCGATTGGATTTTGGAATAAAACCACACTCTCCGGTAAATTCTTCTCAGCCCATTTCAGTCGTTCCGGGTCCATATCGCACACGGCCGTAAGCTCTGCGCCTTTAACCTCATTTAGCAGACTCAAGGCGTGGCTTCGGCCCATATTTCCTAATCCAATAATTCCATAGCGTACTAACTCCAACGTGGGTCACATCCCTATTCTTTTTTAAGTTTATGGTTAGAGAATATACCCAATTGCCGAAAGATAACATGACTGAAACTAAGAATCTTTTGTCAAATAATAAGATGTATTAGATAAATGAAATCCGATATAATCAATAACAAGCATCACTAGAAGGAGTGAGACCGTGAATCAGCCCACAACAATTACAGGCCGTCTACTTGAAAATCTAACGGTCACGGTAACACATGCTCAGCTAAGCAGTAAATACCCGGGTTGGAACCGCACGAATGAGACTCCTTCCTTCAATAGGCTGTATTTCATAGATAGGGGTGAAGGAAAGGTGATCCTCAATGGAATCACTCATTTTCCCAAACCGGGTCAACTAATGATTATGCCGGCCGGAAGCACCCAAACGACTGAGACCTCAACGGAGAATCCATATTCACGTTATTATTGTCATTTCGAGGCTCGTATCGGGGAATGGCCGTTGTTCCACTCCGCTAACAAGCTGTTTATCAGTGACGCCCCCGATCCTGACGCTGCACGGGAAATCTTCTCCGACATGATCCACCAGCTGCAAAATAACGATGTTCTATCCACGCTGCGTATTCAATCCTATCTCCTGAACCTGGTCGCCTTATGTCTGGAATCCGGTGGTTACACGGATTTCATGCAGGAATTTATCCAGACCCGTGATCAAGGAAAGCTCGCCCATGTCCTTAATTACATTGATGAGCGCCTGAATAAACCTTTGGAGGTGGAAGAGTTAGCCGAACTTGTCCACCTTCACCCGAATTATTTCATTCCTTACTTTAAAAAGTTCATGGGTGTTCCCCCTATGCATTATGTGCACCTGAAACGGATGGAATTTGCTAAAAGGCTGCTGTCCTATTCGGATTCCACCATCTCAGACATCGCGGAACAGGTCGGGATGGAACTGGCCCATTTCTCTAAATATTTCAAAAAGTTAAGCGGAGTCTCTCCTTCTGCTTACCGAAACAGTACGAAATAGAATAAGTAACCTAATGGAGGAGTGATAGTCATGACTGAATTATCCTTACATCCCGCATTGATCGGTAAAATTGTTGTAATCACAGGCGGTGCTGGAATATTATGTCGCGCGATGGCAGAAGAACTAGGTCGTCAAGGCGCCCGGGTTGTCATCTTAAACCGCACCTTGGATAAAGGCGCTCAAGTGGCAGATCAGGTTATAGCTGCAGGAGGCCAAGCCGTCGCTTATCCCTGTGATGTTACAGATAAAGACAGTGTACTCCGCGCGGCAGATGAAGTATTGAAGCACTGGGGACCTTGCGACCTGCTAATTAACGGGGCAGGAGGAAACGATCCCAGCGCGAATACGACCCACGAGACCTTCAAGACCGAAGATTTGGAGAACCCGAACGTTCTCTCCTTTTTTGATCTAAGTGTTCCGGGATTTCGTCAGGTCATGGACTTAAATATGATGGGTACCTTGATTCCTACGCAAGTCTTTGCCAAGCAGATGCTTGGTCGTCAAGGTACTTCTGTGATTAATATTTCCTCCATGAGCGCGGCATCTCCAATGACCAAGGTACCGGCATATAGTGCCGCCAAAGCAGGCGTAAATAATCTAACGCAGTGGTTAGCAGTACATTTGGCAGAGGCAGGGATACGTGTGAATGCTATCGCCCCGGGATTCTTTCTGACCCAACAGAATGAGAAGCTGCTTATACAAGAAAATGGAGAGCTCACAGAACGCTCTCGAAAAATCATCGCGCATACTCCTATGCGCCGTTTTGGTAAGCCCGAGGATCTGCTCGGCACCCTTTTATGGCTTGCGGATGAGCGGATGTCCGGCTTTATTACCGGGATAACCGTTCCCGTAGATGGTGGATTTATGGCTTACTCGGGGGTGTAAATGTCATGAAGAAATTAAAAAAGCAGCCAGGACATGTACCTCATGTCCTAGCTGCTGTTCATCAGATCTTAATCTCTAAAAACTCCTCCAAACGCTTCTTTTGTAAGAAGTGATGGCGATAATGCATTTCGGTTAAATAGAACCACTCGTAGGCATTCAATGCCCCTAATCTAGGATGCGGGCTAGTACGAGTGGTCGGAATTCCAGCCAGTAAGGGTTCAACTTCACGCATTTTCTTAAGAACTAGATGCAATCCTTCTGACAACTGCTCCTTGCTTACAGGTTGTAAAGGGGTGTATTCCTTAGAAGGTGGAACCTGGATGGAGGTTGGGAGGAAGCCTTCAATCTCGAATACAGCTTTACCAGCGTCTGTTTTAACCTCAGCTGTTTCTGGTGTTGTATCCATAACACGACAAACTTCGATATTGCGAAGCCCCATAAATTGAGCGGATTGAATTAAATGCAAATACATTTGTCCCATTGACCACTTGTCCTCTTGCGGTTTAAGCAGAAGCTGCTCCATATTATAGGCTTCCAGATCTTGAAGGTAGATGTTGACTGTATCCTCAAATCGCTGCAGATATTCTTTCGTATTCATCATTGAATCATTTCTCCTTTGTGATTGGTGTGGCTTCAGTATATAAAAACGCTACTGACAGCATTATGTCAGTAGCGTTTTAACATATTTTCAGCTTCCAACCGTACTTTTTGCCTGAGAATCTCCGGCTCCAGCACGACGGCACCTCCACCCCATCCCAACACCCAATCCAACACCTCTTCAGGTTCACGAACTCTTAGCGTTACAAGCAGTCCGTCTTCTTGATCTTCCATATGCTCCATGTAATAGTACGGATTGTCCTTAACCCTGGATGCAAGCTCGGGGCGAATCAATAACCGGACAAGAAGATTTCTGTCATCTATAGGTTTATACGAATGTAACTGAAAGTCCTCCGCTAAAATAAAGGTTTCCTTCAGTAGCTCGAGACTTTGTATTCTGCTTACACGAAAATGACGAAGCCCTTGCCGGACATGACAAAAGGCAACCAGAATCCATCCTCCATTGATGAACACAAGACCATATGGATCAATTTCGCGAGACATGCGTGGATCCTCGGAGGCATCAGGTTTAACTTTTGCATAGATCATCCGTACTTTACGTTTCCCCTGTATCGCCTCACGCAAGCTCCCGAGCAGTTCCGCATTCGTCTTATTGATTCTTCTGGACTTGCTTATAATCTTCATCCCCTCACGAATCCGCAAGGATTCGAGGCGTACATTTTCAGGTAAAACCGCCTCAATCTTACTGCGTCCTGCCATAGCCTTAGCCCTATAGTCCGCATCAAACTGTTGCTCTACAAAATCAATTCCGATCAACAATGTGACTGCTTCATCCGCCGTAAAGCTCACAGGGGGCAGAAAATAACCCTCCATCAAAGAGTAACCCATCCCCGGCGCTCCTATGACGGGCACTCCAGCTTCACTTAGCGCTTGTACATCTCGGTAAATGGTTCGAATGCTTGTCTCGAAAGTACCCGCTAAATCCTCTGCTCGCTGCATTCCCTTGCGCTGTAATTCAAGGATAATCGCCAGCAGTCGATCTGTTTTATTCATGGCTTTTGCCCCTTATTGTTACTTAGAACAACTGTAGCCCAGCCAAGAATAAATGTCCACTTATTGAATTAACTTCTGCTGCAATAAGGCAGCCAGCTCCTCATGATGCTCCCAAACCATAGGACGAATATCATTTGAAGGGATAAACATCTGATCAGCAGCGCTGCTTTTTACGGTCCACACCACAGGAATATTTAACCCGAGAGCATAACCAGCTGCAAAATACACCTCAGGGCCTTGCCCGCTGATATCCGCTATAATGAGCTTGCTTTCAGCGATCAGTTCCATAGAAAAGGGCTCAGGATTCACAGTTTCGGATGAATTTAAAATTCGCGGCATGTACCCGCACTGTTCAATTTTCGGGAGAACTTTTTCTAACCATTGAACGGAACTCTCCTCTTCCTCCGAGATCAGCAGGACGCAGGATTTCAACTTTCTTCCTCCGGCCCTGGCAGCCGCTTCTCTCCAGCCGTTTTCGGTGAGTCGAAAGGTCATCCCTTCCCTAAGAATGGATTGCTCGTTTTTCAGCCTATCAATAATAAATACCAGTTCTTGTATATTAGGAGAATACGTCAAGTTATAACTGTGGGTTAATGGGATCACAACCGGATCGTCCGGCCCTTGGGAATGTCTGTACAAGTATTGCAGGAATCGATTTCCCTTTTCCTCTAACGTAACTGGTATTTTCGGAGAATTCATGAGACTCTCTAAATCCTCAATCGATAGGGCTATTCTTTCATCGCAATCGGTTTGCTCCCGTATAAACGCAGATACTATAGGAAACATTTGATGTTTCGTCCCATGCGAAAACGCATTGATTGGTTCATAGCTGTCCCTTAGCAGATTATACGAACCATCGGGTGAACAATGACAGTTTACATACCGATCATAGTCACCTTGTACTTCTACAGAGACCAATTCATCACAGAACAAACAATATTTCTTACTCATCGCAGTTTACCACCTCAATTTCTTTAGTCCTCTCCTAGGGTAACAAGTTTTATTTGAAAAGTAGATAAGAAAATATTTCCATTTAAATGAAAGCTATGCCAATCCAAAAGCATGAACAAGAAGAAATCCTAGTATTGAGAGCAATACAGACCCAATGAGACCTGCCAAAAAAGGCTTCTTCCCCAACCGCCGAAATGTCGCTATATCCACACCCAACCCAAGCCCCGCCATCGCCATGGCTATCAATAAATAAGCAATAACAATAATCAATTCTGTGATCTTTCCCGGTAATATTCCTAAGGTGTTGAAACCGCTCATCATCAGAAAACCTAAGATAAACCAAGGTACAGGTAGCTTTCTCCATTGTATCCCTTTGGGTTTGCCTTCTCTCTTACGCTCCTTACGACCTTCCCACACAGCAATGATCAGAGCTACAGGAACTAACATGGCCACCCGGGTAAGCTTCACAATCACCGCAATATCAACCGCTTCTTGCCCTCCCGGCGCAGCCGCTGCGATTACATGTGCCACTTCATGCAGAGTAGCCCCTGACAAGATCCCGTATCCTGCTGGACTTAAACCTAGAATGGAATACATGATCGTGTATAACAACGTGAAAATCGTCCCGAGGATCGCCACCGTAGCCGCACTTACTGCCGTTTCGTTATCGCTTGCCTTGATTTGAGGAGATATAGCAACCACCGCGGCGGCGCCGCAAATCGCTGTTCCGCAAGCCGTTAGGAGTCCGAGCTTCCGATCTACCTTCAACCAGCGGGTTAACCCGTACACTGTGAACAGTGTAAATATAATGTTAATTACGGCAATCGCCCCTACTTTAGGCCCTGCATGTAAGATATCACCCAAATTAAGCTTCATCCCGAGCAATATAATGCCGACTCTTAACAATCTTTTACTTGAAAAAGTGATCCCAGACACCGCTTGGTGTGGAACACCTACAATCGCCCTTATCAGAATCCCCAGCAGGATAGCCAGAACAAGCTGCCCCATTATACTTAGGAAAGGAAGAGCGGCTAAACCCTTCGCTGTAACGGACAGTACGAACGTGAGAATTAATCCTTGAATAAACCCCACATTTATCCTTTGGTGTGATTTGGTTTTTGCCATAAGTGTGTGTTCCATACTTCTCACTCCCATTCACCGATCATCGGATCTCTTAGCTTCACTATAGAAGCATTAGAGGAGGAAGTGAAATACTACTTTGCTATCTGTATCATTATAAAAACTTATGATTGAATTGAAAATTATGCTAAAATGAGCCTAATAGGCTTATAAACAGGGATTAATATGAATAACAATGAGGGATTGTAATGATAGTAGATGCATTGCGGGTATTTGTAACTGTAGCAGAGCAGAGCCATTTCTCCAAAGCTGGGGAGCTGTTGAACCTCTCTCAACCGGGGGTCAGTCTGCATATTCGAAATCTGGAGAATGAACTGGGGGCGAAGCTGCTCCACCGTTCTCCCAAGCAGGTTCGCCTGACGGAGGCGGGGGCAATTCTATATAAACATGCCAAGCAAATCTTAACCCACTATGAAGAAGCCGGACAGGAGATTCAAATGCTGCAGGATCAGGTGACAGGCAGTATACATATAGGAGCCAGCTTTACGGTTGGTGAATATATTTTGCCGGCAAAGCTTGCAGAATTCGCGAATCAGTACCCGCAGGTCAACCTGCAGGTTACCATCGGAAATACAGAAGAAGTAATTGGAGCCGTACGCACGAATCAACTGGATATTGGATTTATCGAAGGCGAAACACAAGATGCGGACTTAACCGTGATTCCCTATATGAAAGACGAAATGATTGTCGTCTCCCCAACGGATCACCCTCTATCGGATAATATTGTCGTTGAGAAAGAAATGCTGCGAGATCAAGTGTGGGTACTTCGGGAGCATGGCTCAGGAACGCGTGCCTTCAGCGATCATTTCATGGAGGAAACGAATATTAATGTGAAGAGATCCTACGTCTTTAACAGCAGCCAGGGCGTCAAGGAGGCGGTATCTGCTGGATTGGGTATTGCCATGTTATCCAGATGGATTGTGCGGAAAGAGTTGGCTAGCGGTGAGATCAAGGAATTGCGGATTAGACACAATCATCTAGAAAGAGACTTTTCCATTATCCGTCATAAAGACAGCACAAGCTCTATGGCACTCAATGTATTTTTACAAAAGCTGCTGGTAAGAACCGAAAGCCGGAGAGAATAGTTCTCCCCGGCTCAATGTCCCGTTAGTTCAATCCTTGTAAGCGATCCCATCAATCATCATCAGACAATCCGTATCGATAAATTCTGTTGTTGTTGTCATTCGTGCAGGAAATTTATCTTTTTCAAAATACTCCATAAACACCCGTTCCATTTCAGGCAAATCAGCAATGTTTTTGAGATATACGTTTACCTTTACAATATTCTCAAGAGGAACATTAACTTCATTTAGAGTATCCTTTAAGAATCTAAAAGCTTCGTGTATTTGTTGTGTGAAGCTCTCCCCAAAACCCCTATGTAATCCTAAAAAAACGTAATCTCCTGCTACGACTGCCGTTGAATAACTATATGGCGTTGTAATCCGTGTGATCATCCTTAGTCCTCCTAATTTGAGCTTTCCAATATTCCCATGCCTCTAAGTATTCCGACAGATCATGGGGGTGATGCTTTTTACTAAGACCAATACGACAATAGAGTTGAACGGATACTTCATCCATTAACCTTGATCTGTCCATATAACTCTCTTCAATGTCAAGATCTTCGAAGGCTGCAAATAAGGTATTGATATCTAAATCGTCTGGGGAAGAACAAAAAGCATAAAGAAAATCGTAGATTAAAGGACCCACCATAGGAGAAGGATCGATGACACCCATTAAAGTGGAGTTATCAAAAACAAAATTATGTACTCCAGTATCCCCATGCAACAAGTAACGCTCAGCCTGTTTCCCCTCTTCCTTGAACAATTTATTGACTAGTGATTTTACAAAGTTGTAATCTTCGGTGGTTAATAGATCCCCGATATTGTTTCTCGCTTCCTCGATGCCTATCTCATTGAATTCTTTCCATGATAGCAGCGGATACTCTAATCTCCCCCATATATTTGCCTTCGGATATTTGCTGTATGTATTAAATAGTTCATGAACAAGCACTCTTAACCAGTTGATTTTCTGTCCACGATTAAAGTGAGTTGTACCTTTGATATACGAATAGATTAGATGGGAATGATCTGAGGCTGTATAAAGTACTTTTGGCATTAGTGTCGAGTTAGGATGATGTTTCAAAAAATCACTAACCAGCCGCACTTGATCGGGATCGTCAAATTTTAATATATAGTGGTTGTTAAGTTGGGAATCCAGTCTATACACGAGGCCGCTTGTAGTACCCGACAGCTTTTTAATCATTACGATTTCATCTCTGATGTGATGTAATTGGAATAATTCATTAATCTCCTCAAGTGTAGGTTCTAGCGTCATTCTTGCAGCTCCTTTATCCTATCAAGAATTCTATGTACCACTTCATCTGTGTTTAAAAGATCTGTATGAATTTGCTCTTTATATCTTTCAATGTTGGAGAAAGCTTTTAGACATTTTAGGGTTTGCTGATACGTCCATCCGCCTTCTTGATCCCCCGAGAAGCTAATCTCTGATATATCGTTTGTTCAGTAGCCATTAAACAGAAGTGGTAAACCTCGTTATCAATAGCTTGAAGACCCTTAACAATATAATCAAAGTTCACAGGCTTATAAATCGTCATTGGAACAATTATTGGTCTATTATATTTCCTCTTTACCTCACTCAATGCTTGTACGGTTAGAGTTCGCCATAACTCCATATCCTGAAAATCATCCGTTCTTTCATCGTGTAATCTAACTTCTTCAGGAATAATTTTTCGCAGCATATAACCTATTTCTTCAGGATCAAATATCATACTGTTTGGAATACGTGACTGTAGTGTATGAGCAGCTGTGGTTTTACCTGCACCAAATGCCCCATTAATTAAGACAATTACAATGATCACCCCCCATGATAGACTGAATATCCGAACTCAATCTCTTAGATCTATCCAACCACTGTCTCTGGAATCACTTATTGTTTTAACAGCTATAAGGTCACCTTGTTCATTATAACCCTCGATATTAAAAGGAGTTGAAGCGGTTGAAGGCAGTAAAACGAACCAAATCGTTTGCTCTGAGGTTACTTTTGTAAGTTTGGCGTTGTATTTATCAGTGCCTTTGATATCAACGGTCACACTCTTAATTGATGCATTTAAGACATCGCCATAAACTAAAGGAAAGGGCGTTGATATGCCTTTTATAGCAGGTATACTCATATAATTGAGTGCAGACTTAGATTGCAGAGAACTCCCTATACTGAATTCTCCACCCCAGCCCCATTTCCATCCGAGCCATGTTTTGCGTACATATTCTAACTGTAGATTACTTACTTCCTGTTTAATCCTATTCATAAAAAGAAGCACGCCACCTTCAACCGGTTCTCGGTGAATTACATTTAACGTCGGACTCCGCCGAAAAAGTTGAATGGCTTCCTCCGCGGTTTTGCCGAGTGGGATGTGAATGGTATCTTCCTGGCCCATCGCGTGGGACATTCGCTGATCTAAAAAGCCGCCAGGTCTGTCATACAAATATACAATTGCATAAAAAAGAAGTGCAGATGCTAAAATCAGTCCTGAACATATCCATATCCATCGATTTTGCTTAGTTCGTTTAGGCATACCCGACTCCTTCTTTCTACAACTTTTTCTTCCATCCACGGATTTTAATATAATAATAAGTCGGGACCACTGCACAGAATACTATTAGAACGACCATGAAAAATTTCATATTGCTCATCTCTCCTCTGAATTAAAGAAACTTCTTAGATTAACTCGTGTCTAAATAATAAACTACTTTGGAGGAATTTTACAATGAAACAAATCCTAAAATTTGGATTATCCGGCTTAACCTTAACCTTAGTGTTTAGTGCCGAAGCATATCCCGCTACCGCCGTTTTATTGAACTAACGTTTAACCGACCTCCACCCCTTTGTTAGATGTGACGAAGGAATAATAGGGCATAGACCCGTTGAGACATGGGAGTGAAAATTCGCTAGGGGCGACATGGAGTTGTGAGGGCATGGAAAAGACTGGGTGATAACTCTCACCTTTATTCTTGCATGCCCTTACAGGTGTTCTCAAGCCACTGGGCCTCCTCTGTCTCCTTCTTATCTGAGACTTAGCTAAAGGTGAAATCCTGCGAATTCATGAGCCTGAGTGAGAAAACTGAATCATACTGAGTGAACGAAATAGCAATCCATTTTTACTTTGATGATGCTTTTTGGTATTCCCCGTCTAATTCAACCGCAATTGCCTCGTTTGGATCTATCTCCTTGATCTCGTATAATTTACTTCCTACTGGTGTAAAGTTTGATTCTTCATTTTTTTGTGGCATTTGATCAACCTGTCGTTTCACTGCACCGACTTGATTTCCTAGCCTATCTAGAGTGACTTTTTCCACTGATAAATAAAATTGGGTGTTGTTAAAAATAATTACATGAGGATATTCTGTTGTTTTATTTGAACATCCTACTAATACAATAACAAGTAATGTAGTTATTGCAAAACTAGAATACTTTATCAAGTCAATCCCCTCCTTAGTAGAAATAGACGTACGTAAAAACAATAAAGTTACAAATTGTTTTTACGCTATTCTTCCCGTTGACTTAATGACGAATCGTATGTATCAAATCGGAAATTTAGCTAACAAGTGGATTATGGCTTATGACGAGAGACAGCATCAAGAAGTGCAGGAATTAGTTAGCCCGGACTTCATTACCGATATCTATAATGAAAGCTTCCCTGCCGGTACTTACAATTTGTCAACTATTGTAGATTTCAAAGCTACCGCACTTACAGATACTAGTCTGACAGTGCGGATTGTCCAACGAGTAACGGCAGAAGATAATTATAAAATCAAAGTGGAGAAATGGAAATTCACTTATTCACAAAACAAAATTAGTTCTGTAAAGGTTGTACCAAATTCAACGAAATATTTGGATCGCTACACAGTGTTTCCCGGAGCCAATTTCGGGATATGATTGTAGGTCTAAGACTCCTGCGATGGATGAGAGTCCCTGTGACGCCAGCTCATGAACACCAAAGACAATGCAATTACCGTAAGAATAACCCCAAGAAGTCGAAATCCTCCTGCGCTGAACTTATCCCCCATTACTATACCTAGCAACAATGAAGAGAGAATGGTCCCCAGGTATCTCGATGTCATAAATACTCCGGATGCTACACCGATAATCTCTTTTGGAGAACTTCTGAACAAGGCCGTTTGCATACCCACATTGTTCAAACCGTTGCTAATACCGAATGCAGCTAACGCCAGACACACACTGATCACCGGTGAAGTTTCATTCAATGTCACTATCCATACAGACCCAAGGGTCATCAGTATTCCGGATACCAGCAATGCTGGGCGAGGTCCTGACTTATCAATCCATCGTCCTGCTAGTGGAGAAACAACGAGCGAGCATAACCCTAAACTTAGCATGAGAATCCCTGTATGGAATTCACTAACATGACGTACCATTTGCAAGTAGGACGGAAGCCCGAAAAAGAGCGAGTAAAAAAGCAAGTTTACGAGTATGAATTCGACATTGACCCAAGTCATCGCAGGATATTTGGCGAATGTGCGCAAAGGAATAAAGGGTGACTTCGCTTTTAACTCATGTCGTACGAAAACGCCCAGTGAAACAAGACCAATCGATCCGATAATCACATGCCTAAATGAGATATGCCCAGAAGATTTTGCGGACAGTAATCCAACGAGTAAGGCAACCAATCCTATTGTAAAGAGCAGGACCCCTGTCGCATCAATCAACTCAAACCATTTACGAAAGGACATGCCTTGTGCAACGGATGTTGGCGGTTCATCCTTAGGGATATTCCTCCAAGCTAATAGAAAGCTTGTCACTACGAACGGAATATTGACGAGAAAGATAGCAGGCCAATCCCACCAGTGAATCAAGACCCCGCCAATAAAGGGTCCAATGGCTGCCGCTCCTGATAGAAATATGGACAACACTGACAGTGCTGTCGCTTGCTTCTCCGTAATATGAATTCGCACAATAGCCATCCCAACGGACACGATCATGCTTGTTCCGATGGATTGTACAATGCGGAACACGATGAGCCACCCAAAGTTGGGTGATAGTGGAGCTAATAAGGATGCAACAAAGGAGATTACAAGCCCGCTAAGAAATATCTTCCTACGGCCGAATAAATCACTGGCTTTTCCCATGACAGGTTGAGCAACCGCACTCGCAATGTAGAAAGAAAAAATAATCCAGGATACAGCTGTAAAATCAAGGCTGTACACATTTTGCAGCCTTGCAATAGCTATAGAAATCATCGAAGAATTTAATGGGTTTAATAATACCCCCAGACCTACGGAAATCATCAACCACCTGCTGCGAACACTCATTTTGGGTCCCCCCCGAAGCTTATTAATGTCATCGTACTTGAAATCAATTATTTATTCCAACGCATTTCATGTTATGATTTCATGTACTTGAGGGAATGAGTGGAGGGTGCTTAAATGGAACTTTTACAACTGCAATATTTTCTTGAGGTAGCTCGTCTGGAACATGTGACCGAAGCTGCACGAAGTCTGCACGTTACTCAATCTTCACTAAGCAAAACGATTCAACGCTTGGAGGAGGATTTAGGGGTCCCTCTATTTGATCGTATAGGAAGAAAGCTACGATTGAATGAGTTCGGAAGGAGTTTCCTTCGCCGAGCTGAAAGGGCTTTGTTTGAACTGGAACAAGGAAAGCAAGAGATTAGCGATTTATCCAGTCCGGAATATGGCACACTCGAATTGGCGGTGACCACCGCAAGCACGTTACCCCATATCCTTCGAGAGTTTCGGAAAAAACGGCCCCATATCCAATTTCATGTGCAAATGCTGAAAACGCGGGAAATGATTACGCTTCTTCATAGAGGTGAAGTCGATTTCTGCTTGTCCTCACCTCCTATACAAGGGGATGATATTGAATGTCAAATTGTGTTCATCGACCCCATCCTAGTAGCTGTTCCAAAAGGGCATCGACTGGCAGACCGAAGTAGCGTATCCTTGGCAGAATTAAGAGATGAATGGTTTGTCGGTGTAAAAAAAGGCTACGGTACCCGCGATTTAGTGGACTCTGTATGTGAATCGGTTGGTTTTGTACCTAAATATGTGTATGAGGGGGATGAACCAGCAAGGTTAAGTAGTCTTGTGGAAGCCGAACTCGGCATAGCCTTCATCCCAAGCACAGCGAGGTTTTCACGGGAACAGATCACATATCTCCAAGTAGAAAATCAGGAATTGGTACGTGAGATTGCATTATTATGGCACAGGAGTCGGTACATTTCGCGGGCTGCTATGGAATTTCGTGAAATCGTTGGTGAATATTTCGAGGCGTTGTCCACACAGACTCTTTAATCATGCCGCATCATCCGTACAACAAATACCCCCGCCCGGCATAATGCCAAACGGGGGTTTCTAATCTCTCTATCCTTAACCTTCAACCAAAAGCCCATTTTCCAAATGCAGCACCCGATCGCACCATTCCAGCATACGCTCATCATGGGTCACCATGACTGCAGCTTTGCCTTGGCTTTTTACTTCTTCAGCAATCATCCGTACAACTTCCTTGCCCCTCTTGAAATCCAAGCTTGCGGTTGGTTCATCGGCAAACAGAATAGCCGGCTTATTCATCCAGGCTCTGGCAATAGCCACTCGCTGCTTCTCCCCACCGGAGAGTTGTTCCGGGTAGTGATTGCGCCGTTCCCAGATATCCAACCGTTTCAGTATTTCAGCAGAACGTTGCTTAGCTTCCTTCGCATTTAGTTTCGCAAGCTTAGCCACATACAGCAGCTGTTCTTCTACCTTCAGGTAAGGTAGCAACTGAGCGCTTTGGAACATAAAACCTATTTTTTGAAGTCTCAGTTCGGTGAGCTCTCCCTTATCTTTATTCGTGAGTGATTCTCCATCTATGAAAATTTCACCGCTAGTTGGAGTAAGCAAAGCTCCTGCCGCTGAGAGAAATGTGCTTTTCCCCGAGCCGGAAGGTCCCAGAACAGCAACGAATTCTCCCTCATTTACTTCCAGGTCCAGATTTCGGAGTACAGACATCACAGAATCTCCGTCTCCGTAGGTTTTGGACACTTGCTTCATTACTAACTTTGCACTCATGCGCCAGTCCTCCCAATTGCTTCTAATGCATCTATTTTTGCTACTCTAGCCACTGAAATTAGGGATCCCAAGAGTGACATTCCAATAAATAAGCAGCTTGTTAAAATAATCGTCGAGGTGTCCAACTGGAACGGCATAGAGTCAGGAAGTGACATGTTCATTCCAAAGGTCAGCAGCAGACTGATGCATAGACTTGCGACGGATAAAATCATAACCTGACCGACTACACTCCAAGCCAAGTATGACATTTTGGTCCCCATCGCTTTTAGAATCCCAAACTGGCTTGTTTTTTGGATCGTAATAACGTAGAAGAACACCGCCAATACAAACGCTGCAATGACGAATAAGAAAATAATCATCATCTTTAGGGAATTTTGTTCGGCGGAATAGCCGGGGATACTGGAAATGGCTTGTTTTTTCGTGATAACCTCAACATTTTTCGTTTGTTCGGAAATTTGGTTCACCTGCTTCTGAGTGGCCTTAATAGCAATTACGTTAAAAGACACAGTCTGGTCAGCAGCCGTACCTCGGGACATCCCCTGCTTCATCTCTTGCCAATCCGGCAAATTCAAATAGACCACTGGGGTGTGACTATAGGAGCTATCCTGGACATATCCAGCAACGCTCCAGGTCATCCCGGTAGCCTGATCTATAAGGGTACTGCCAATAGTGATTCCGTCTTGCTCCAGCTTGCGGTCCACAACCACACTGCCTTTTGTCTCATTGCTTATTCCTTCGCCCTTGGCTATAGCTGGAGCTATTAGACCCTTCATATCTACCGCAAAAAAAGTAACATCTGTCTTTACATCCGTTCCTTTAGCGGTTATTGTACTCATTTGAATGCCTAGTGGAGTCGCATTTTGTTCTCCTACTACAGAACGTACGTCCTGAAGCTCCACTTCATTAAGCTGAGAACGTCGGAACGTCTGATCCGCATCACCTTGTACAACATAATAATTTGCAGACATATTTTGTACCGCTGAAATGTTGGCATAAGCCAGACCTCTTGCAAGCCCAGTGACAAACAGCACCAAAAAAGAGACCAAGAGCATAATCACCATAATCAGCAAATACCTGGCCTTGGAATGCCGCATTTCCCTTAAAGCTAAAAACATACTTACCACTCCTTCTACTCTGTATATTCACAGTTTAGAAGGCGAAAATGAACGGAGTATGAATAATGAATTACAAAGCAGGCAGGCTAACTGTAAATGTAGTCCCTTTCCCCTTCACACTTTTCACTTCGATCGTTCCTGAATGAGAAAGGACAATTTTTTGAGCAATGGAAAGACCCAGACCTGTACTATGGTTCTCCCTTGTGCGAGCCCGGTCCGCTTTATAGAAGCGGTCAAAGATCATCGGCAACTCCTCCGGGTTAATGCCCTCACCGGTATCCGAGACACGAACCTGACAGCTGCCATCTGTAATACTCGCTGAGATCGCAACCTCGCCGCCATCCGGTGTATATTTGATCGCATTCGATAACAGGTTCATCCACACTTGATATAGGAGGTTCACGTCACCTGTAAGGCTAATCTCAGATAGGTTCAACCGCAGAGAGAGTTGTTTCTCAGCCAGCTTCCATTCCATAATTTGAGCCACCTGACGCAGCTGTGTACGTAAGTCGAAGGTACTGATCTGCAGTAGATTAGGATCATAGTCCAACGAAGACAACGTAAGTAATTGCTTGCTTAGCATCGACATTCGGCGGCTTTCCTCTTCAATGATGGATAAGTACTGTAATCTTTCCTCATCAGGCAGAGTTGAATCTTTTAGTGAATGAGCAAAGCCCTGAATAGAAGTAAGCGGTGATTCAATTTCATGAGACACATTAGCGACAAATTCTTGTCTGGCCCTGTTGGTACGTTCCAATTCCCTACTCATGATCATAAAGTGTGAGGCCAGCTGGCCGATTTCATCACTTCTGCGCGTATTCAGCTTAATGTCATATCTGCCCTTGGAGATACTTTTGGTAGCTGCCGTAAGGCGTGTGATCGGCTTAACCACATGAAGAACACTAATCATTACGAACCAAAGACTGAATAGCAGAGTGAGCCCGATAATCATCGCAAAAAAGATCCGCAGCTCCCCAAACTGGATGTCGGCATCCGGGCGCAGAAATAACGCGTAGCTCTCATTGTTCATCGTAATCGGCACACCAATCGAATTTCGAAGCTCATTATCAAAAAAACCGGTGATAAACAACTTGCTTGGAAATTCAGCAACGCCATGATAGACCTGGCCTTCTAGAACCTTCCCAATCTGTCCTTCATCCAAATCCAACTCTCGAAAGGGTTTGCCATAGAATTGCTCGTCCCCAGAATCATTCGTGACATAGATTTTATAACCCAGAGAAGCCACACTACTTAGGTAATCATCTACAGAATCAGGGTGGGACCTACTGAATTCTTGAATTTTTAGAGCCATTCCAGTGAGCTTGGCATCATTTAAAGGCTTCACTTCCCGCTGATAATAGAAATTAGAGCCCAAAAAGGCGAATAAGCTGCTGAACAGTATGACTGAGCAAAAAACAATACACATCCGTACATAGAGTGACTTCATGAGCTGATCATCTCCACCTTATATCCGATCCCGCGAACCGTACGAATCACAAAATCATCCTGATAGGCTATGAATCGCTGACGTAATCGTTTGATATGTACATCTACGGTCCGTTCATCGCCCTCGTAATCGGCTCCCCACACCAGTTCAATTAATTCACTGCGGGTAAAAAGTCTGCCCGGATACTGTGCCAGCTGTGCCAATAATTCAAACTCTTTTACCGGCAGCAGCAAAATATCATCTCCATCGGTAATCTCATAGTTCTTACGGTCAATAATCAGCCGGTTTAGGCGAATTTTATCAGTAGATGCAACGGAATATCGGCGAAACAAGGCTTTTATCCGATACAAGAGCTCTGCCGGTTCAAAAGGTTTGGTGACATAGTCATCCGTTCCATGCAAGTATCCTTGCTCTTTATCACTTAATTGTTGTAAGGCTGTAAGTAAAATAATCGGAATATCATAGGTAGAGCGTATATGTTCGCATAACTCTAAACCATTCACATGCGGCATCATCACATCTACAACAGCCAAATCCACAATACTCTCCTTCAGCTTATGTATAGCTTCCTGTCCATCGCTGGCTTCGATGACAAGATAACCTTCTCTGGTTAATACATGCTTTAATAAGGTGCGGATATGAACATCATCATCGGTTATCAATATCTTTTTCAAGTGGTCACGCTCCCTTGGCTGTACCGGATCCTTTAATAGTTATGGGTTTTGCTTCTTTTTCTTAACGGGTTTAATACTGCCCAGGGTCGCCCCTTCCGGCACTTGAATCCAATGGGACTTCGATATTCCAATCTTCTGCGAGGTATAGATACCTGTGTGACCAGAGACCAAATAGCTAATTAGGCAGGCAATGAACATATAGATGGAACCGCTCGAACCAAACAACTCAATGCCCATCAGAAAACAGGCGATAGGTGTGTTCGTTGCGCCGCAAAATACGGCAATGAAACCTAATGAGGCCAAGAATGGAGCGTATAAATGCAAAAAGCCGGATAAAGAATGTCCGAGTGTAGCACCGATAGCAAACAATGGCGTAACCTCTCCACCTTGGAACCCGGCGCCCAGTGTAAGCGAAGTGTAGATCAATTTCCATAGAAAAGCAAAAGGGGAGACACCCTCTTCGAACGAATTTTGAATTAGCGGAATCCCGAGGCCTAAATAATCTCTTGTACCCATCAGGTACACCAAGCCGATAATAACAAAGCCGCCTACGGCGCTTTTAATCATCGGATTATGAAATAAATAGGTGTAGCCTTTCTTAAGCGCATGAGTCAATTCACTGAAAAGAATACTGGTAAGTCCAAATAACACCGAGGCAAAGATAACCTTTAGCAGGACTACAGCTGAAATGTCGGGTACCCAATCGACTTGATATTGAATATGGGATACGCCCCAGAAGGATGTGGTCACTAAATGGCCTACAAAGCTTGCCACAAATGCAGGTAACAAGGCCTCATGACTGATTAATCCGATAGCCAAAACCTCTAGACCAAATACCGTACCGGCTAGAGGCGTACCGAAGATCGAACCGAAACCGCCGCTTATCCCGCAGATCAGAAGAATCCTCCGATCCATCGGACTCACTCGCAACATCTTCCCGAACGCTTCCGCCAGACTCCCTCCCATCTGGACAGCAGTCCCTTCCCGCCCGGCAGAACCACCGAACAGATGTGTGATCAGGGTACCGAATAGAACTAGAGGGGCCATGCGCAGCGGAATGGTCTCATTTCCGTTATTGATTTGTTCCAGAATTAAGTTATTTCCCTTGGCACTGTTCTTTCCGAACTTCAAGTAAAGGTAACTGACTAACGCTCCCCCGACTGGCAAGAGGTACAACAGCCATGGTTGCTCCATTCGCAGGTCGGTAACATGCTCCAGACTGATCAGGAAAAAGGCGGAGGCTGTTCCAGACAATATACCTACACCGCTCCCCAGTAGAATCCACTTCAATAAAGTTTTGACTAAAGCCCAGCTCCACTTTTGCATCAGGTTTCCTATCTCCTTAACCGATTCATCATTGATTTCACAAAAACAGACTCCTACCAGCAGAATGATCGCTGGTAGGAGTCATTAGCCGTTACCGGCGGTTTTGGCGAACTCCATCGCCTTATCAACTACTTTTAATATATCCGTAATTACTGCTTTGGTCAATCTTGAACACTACGTTTAAGCCGATGTTCCTGTGGTTCCATCTGTAGCTTTCGGGGCTGTCTTGGTCGTTTCGTTAGCACCTCTTTTTCCTGAACGGTCGAGCTTTCCTGCTCCCTTATCTCCTGATCTTCCCGTAAATGTATTGTTCACGAATTCGGAGACTCTGGTGGTTAGTTTTGCTTTAAGCTCATCATATTGAGCCTGTGTGATCGTTTTGGCGGCCAGTTGCTTGTCCAGCTCGGTCACCAATTGAGTCTTGATCAAGTCTGTAATGGCTTGTACGGATACATTTTTCTCACCGGCGAGAGTGGCGAGCGATTTACCGGAGGTTAGGGCTGTTTTTAACTCCTCAGCGGTAAGGCCCAACAGCTTTGCAACCTCTGCATTAGCCAAGAGGGCTCCATGTCCGAAACCTCCACGACCGAAACCGCCTATACCGTCCTTGCCTTTAAATTTACTACCATCGAAAACAGCATTTACAGCACTGGTCGCTGGAGTGAGAACCTCAGCTTTCAACTTGTCATATTCAGCCTGAGTGATCTTGCCGTCTGCCAACCGCTTATCCAAGGCCTCTGTAATGGCTTTGACCTGAAGATCAATCACCTTCTGTACAGCGACACCCTTTTCAGCAGCAATGGCCGCAAGAGACTTCCCTAATTGTTGAGCCGTTTTCAGTTCATCTACTGTTAAACCCAGCAAAGTCGCAATCTCGGAACTCGCTACCTTATGAAACAGAGCTCCCTTGCCTCCAAAATGGTTATATGTCTTCTGCACAACTTCTGCGGCACTAACATTACCCACAATGAAAACTCCGCTACCAGCAGTTACTGCAAGAGCTAAGACGCCTGCTACTAAAACATTACGTTTCCTATTCATTTTCATGCCTCCTGGTTATTGTTGATACTTACTTGTTAAGAATAACCAGGCTAGCTGAAAATTAGCTGAGTCTTGACTGAATGTTATCTGAATCCGTCCGAATTAGATCAATATGGTGTTCCCGGATACCGCTGCGTCATCGCTATATTTTTTACTTCCCTCTAGCATAATCTCCAATTTGAGGATTTCCGAACGGCTAGCCAGCCGGATCGGCGGGCCCCAGGTCCCGAAGCCGGAAGAAACAACTACATGCAGCTTTTCTTTGCGAAGATAACCCCAATCCAACTCGAACAGACGTTTTGTAATCCAGTGGTTGGGTGCAATTTGCCCTCGATGAGTATGACCGGATAGCAATACATCCACTCCAGCCTTCGCTGCGACATCAAAACCCGTAGGTTGATGATCCATCATGATTACGGGCCGTGCAAGGTCAATTCCCTTAAGAAGCTCAGGTACGCTTAGTCGACCTGCTGTTTCCATGGCGTCTGCAGTTTTGTCTTTTCTCCCTACAATATAAGTACCGGCAACCTCTACAATCTCATCCTGTAGAACACGAATGCCTATGTTATCCATCACTTTTGTATACTGCTCAATAGAGCCGCCGTAATACTCATGATTCCCAAGGACGGCATAAATGCCATACCTCGCTTTTAACTGTCCAAGCGTCTCGTCCATCCGATTGCGGATAAAAGGTTCAATACTGTCATCCAATACATCCCCGGGCAGCAGAATCAGATCGGGCTGCATTTCGTTTATACGCTTCACTAATCTTTTCAAATGCCGATTCCCTACAATGTTACCCAAGTGCAGATCAGATGCAACCGCAATCGTAAGCGGCAGACTGTGTCCGGTAGATTTATCTATCTGTAAAGAATGGGTCCGCACCACACTGCTCCATGCATTTATAGATCCCCACACGAGGAAAACAATTAATAATACTACCAATGTACTGCCCGTTTCTAATACATACTTATCATGCTGAACACCCGTAAGACGCAGGACTCCATAGAAAATATCTGCTAAGGGCAGCATGATTACGGCGAACTCCATGCAGGCTAAATAATAGGAGCCAATAACTTTGAACAATCTGCCTACGGGCTTTAGCGAGCGGGGTAATGGAATTCTACCCACGACATAAGCAAAGGCAACTAACATAAATATGGACCAGAACCAACCTATAGAAATATTCGGTAACCCTTCCTGAACGAGAACCAAAAGATGATAACCGATATAGAAATTAACCAGAATAAGAACAATCAGAACCGTAGATGCAGTACCCATTATTCGCAGTCTTTTCATCGTTACTCCCCATTTCCACTGAACTAACTTTACTTCCTAATTTAAATCATATCACAAACCATTATCACTATATAAACTGCCCAACCACTCCCGCATAATTCCAGCAGTAAAATCCGCACTGAAGCCCCTAGCGAAAGAGCTACTACGATCCAATTGTAACTTTTTTCTATTTTATTAGTATAATTTAACAGCACTCAAATCAAATACTGAAGGAGAACTCAATGATGATTAACTCTTTACAATTCAAAATGAAGTTATTACTCGCTGCAGCCGTTGTTATAGTTACATTAGAAGGTGGGGTTCCAGTATCAGGCGTTTCTGCAGAAAAGGCTGTCCTAAGTAAAGGTGGTTCTGATTACAACAAAGTAGAGGCTCCATTGCTAAAGCCAATTTGGTCAACTTCAGTTGCTATATTAGATAAGGGTTCTGAAGATTTGGCGGTTACCGCAATAGCTGAGAACGGCAAAGTTTTTGCTCTGCAGCCAAGCCATAAAATCGTTGCGCTAAATGCTTCAACCGGCACAAAGTTATGGGAATTCGGAAGTGAACTGGCCCCTCTTTTTACCTATAATAACGGGATGATCTATGGAATGACTAAGACCGGAGCATTGTATGCAATTACAGAAGCAGGAAAGAAAAGCTGGACAACCCCTATATCCTTTTCAAGTGCAGATAGTGTTCAAAAAATTGGGACAACCCTCTATGTTACACAATCGGAACAATTAGCCGCTGTTGATGCTGCCACAGGGAAGCTTAAATGGAAGATAGCTGAAGATAAAAATAATACTATTGGCTCAACCCATATCATGGAGACCGATGACGTCCTTATTAGACAATATATCCAACAAGGAGCCATAACCGTAGGATTAATGGTGGCTTATGATGCTCGGACAGGTAAGAAGTTGTGGGCATATTCCCGACAGAATTCCCCCCTTGCCATTAAGGAGGGTCTACTATATTCGATTACAAGCTTGGAGATGCTTGATGATGATCCAATTAACCGCAAAATCAAAGTGTCCGTGTTCAATCTGAAGAGTGGTGAAATTAAGGGTGAACGCTTATACCGCTGGACGGATTCGGAGAATACAGATGGGGTCTTTAGATCAGGTGGTGCTTATGGATCTGCTTTTCTAGATGGTGATGATTTGTATGTATTTCAGGGAAGCAAGTTAGCGAAATATGATTTCTGGAACTATAAGGTAGATGCGAAACCTATCCAACAGTGGAATCAGGGCTTATATGATGGCATATATCCGCTTAATCAAGTCTATCAGCAGCGTATGTTTTACACGGAAAATAGAACAGGTACCTTATCAGCTCTTAAGTTAATGAATGGGCAGATACTACACTTTAACCAGGGGGAGAATCCAGTAGTACGAACGGATATTTACGGAAATACAGTGTACACCGGACAGTCCGATGGTTTATTTCATGCTTACGACCTCATGACCATGAAACCGATATTCACCGTGAATACCGGCTCCCGGGATTTTGCCCCTACTCTGAAAACAGGAGGAACGCTGGTTATTCAGACAGGTGGTAAGCTTTTAGCTATTAAACTGCCCTCTTATCTAAAATAATCCTTTATACGTAGTTTCACATCGGTTCAATATGCACATGAACATTGGCAACCTGATGCATCTGCTTCAATTGGTCTTCAATTTCTTCAGTAATGTCATGGCT
This sequence comes from Paenibacillus wynnii, assembly GCF_000757885.1. Classification (NCBI taxonomy): domain Bacteria; kingdom Bacillati; phylum Bacillota; class Bacilli; order Caryophanales; family Paenibacillaceae; genus Paenibacillus; species Paenibacillus wynnii. The sequence goes on from NZ_JQCR01000003.1 coordinate 1,102,252, forward strand.
TTCAATAACATTTAGAGTATGTTCCACTAGCACCGTTGTATCAACTAATACATTGTTGCCATGAATACGGGCTTTAATTTCTTTAATGGATTGAACACCCTCAACTTCTGCAACGGTTTGCTTCATAAGCTCAAGCTTATCCGCATCAAAGCCATCCGTTAGATCGTGTGTAGCCTTACGGAATATCTCCCAGGCTGTTTTGCAAATCATTAACCCGACAATCGTAGCCGTAACCGGATCAAGCCAGGGAATTCCAAATTGTGAACCTACGATCCCTACAAATGCACCGATACTTACCATTGCATCCGAACGGTTGTCTTGAGCAACAGCCATCATGGCGTTGCTGTTAATTCTGCGGGCAAGCTTCAGGTTATATCTGTATACTGCCAACATCACCACCGCACACGCAGCGGCAGTCCAAGCTGAGATTAAATCCGGCGTTGTATGTACAGGCTGAGCGAACTTGTTCACTCCTTGATAGAGTACCTCTAAGCCTACAATAATCATAATGAATGAAGCCACCAAAGAAGCGATGGTCTCCGCCCTAAAGTGTCCATAACCATGATTGGAATCGGGGGGTCTTCTCGAAATTTTGAGACCTGCCAGAACCGCTATGGAGGCCACAATATCCGTACTATTATTAAGACCGTCAGCAAGCAGGGCCTGAGATCCGGAGATCGTTCCGACGAACAGCTTAATGGCTGATAAAAAAATATATGCTATTATGCTAAGCCAAGCTCCTCTTTCGCCTTGTTTGATGTTATTGTATGTTTCCAAAAGAAGACCTCCAAAGAATAGTATCGTTCCATACTACACGCCGGTGCATGGGTGGGTCTAGAGAAACAGTTTTGCCATAAGACGCAATAGTTACCCCTGCCAAATAGAGTTGGTTTGTTAAAAATATTTTGCCGTTCTGCAACACTGCCTCTCCTGCTCCATATTTCTCGATAAAATAAAAAATTGCGCATCAAAAAACTCCTCCACAGCTATAGCTGTAAAAGGAGTTTTGGTGTCCGGATTTTCACTTTACTTACTTATTCCGTTGGGACAGTAAATGAACGAGATGCAAACTCTGCATCCAACATATAAAAGGCGTTGCTATCTTTATCAATTCGTTTTAGCTTCTGAATGATATTACTGAAAAGGGCTTCTTCTTCCACTTGCTCTTCGATAAACCACTTCAGGAAATGAATCGTTGCATGCTCGCGTTCGTCCAAGGCCAAGTCAGCCAAATGATAGAACTTCTTCGTATTCTGCTGTTCATGTGCAAATGCGTGTTCAAAGGCATCCAGCATGGAATCATACTCATTTTTGGGTTCCGGCAATGCAGCCAATGTGGCACGGAAGCTGCGATCATTGAGGAATTTATATATTTTCATAGCGTGAAAACGTTCCTCTTCTGCCTGTACTAGGTAGAAATTCGCGAATCCGTCCAGACTCTCACTGGAACAATAAGCTGCCATCGCCAGGTACACATGTGCTGAATAAAACTCAAAGTTCATCTGTTCATTAAGAGCGTTCACTAATCCGTCTTTCATTGTACACAATCACCCCTTTTTGATATTATGTATTTCCTGAATACTCTTGTATCTTATCACCGGGTCGATTTCACAGCAAGCCGTGCTAAAATGAGTAGTGTAGGGCAAAATAACAGAACTGAAGGGATGATTATATATATGACTGGTATGGATGGAAATAGAATGAAGATAAGAAAAGCTCACCTGCTTGCTCTACTTTTGTGTGGCACTTTAACCTTAAGCGGGTGTGGGGATAACGGCAATGCACAAGCCAATACGAGTTCTCCCACTCAGCAGCCTCCCTCACCGAAACCATCTGTGCCCACTAATGCCCCTGACAGCACTGAATCCCCGCGTCCAACGGAGGAAAACTCTATCGCAGCACAGATTGCCAATATGACGCTGGATGAGAAAATAGGACAAATGTTGTTGGTTGGTATTGAAGGAACCACGCTGGATGAGTCTGCTAGAAGGATGATCTCCGAAGACAAGGTCGGCGGCATCATACTATATGCGGATAATATCTCTAACCTCCAAGGAATGGTAAAGCTAATTAATAATCTTAAAAAAATAAATGTAGAGAATTCGATTCCCCTGTTTGTTAGTGTCGATCAGGAGGGTGGAAAAGTTAGTCGTATGCCAAAAGAGTTCGTCTCTATCCCTTCTAATAAAAAGGTAGGCGACACCAATAACGCCAAATTGGCCTATACGATGGGTGAACTACTGGGAAGAGAGCTGACCCTTACAGGGTTTAATATGGATTTTGCCCCGGTGCTTGATATTAACAGTAATTCACAGAATCCCATTATCGGTGATCGGTCTTTCGGAAGCTCCGCTTCTAGAGTTACTAAGATGGGTCTGGCCGAAATTAAGGGTTTGCGCAGCGAAAAGATGATCCCAGTGGTCAAGCATTATCCAGGACATGGAGATACCTCGGTAGACTCACATCTTGAACTCCCTGTCGTGAATAAAACAGCCCGGCAGCTGGCCGAATTGGAATGGATTCCATTTCAGGCAGCGATTAAGGATAAGGTGGAAGCAGTAATGGTCGCCCATATTCTGTTTCCGAAGCTTGATCCTGACAAACCAGCATCCCTCTCCAAAGTAATTATAGGAGAACAGCTGCGTGGAGATATGGGGTATGAAGGCGTAGTAATTACGGATGATTTGACTATGGGTGCGATTGTTAAGCATTTTAATTTGGGTACCGCTGCAGTTGATACTATAAAAGCTGGCAGTGATATTCTACTGATCGCCCACGGGTATGATAACGAGAAGCTTGTATTTAATAAAATCAAACAAAGCGTAAAGAATGGAACGATCTCGGAGGCAAGGATTAATGAAAGTGTTCAACGTATTCTAACTTTAAAGAGCAATTATCATTTAAGCGACAAAGAGACCGTTCCTGCTCCAGATCTGACGGCACTTAATCAGGATATTCGGGCTTGGCGTCAGCAGGTGGAGAAGTAAACTTGCCTATGGATTATGATCCGAAGGCTCTACGATATTGATTCGGCGGCATCCCTTCAACCTCTTTGAAGACTTTGATGAAATAACTGGATTGGCTAAAGCCAGCGCCCTGCGCGATTTGTGCCACCGATAACTCGCTGGAGACCAGCAGAAGTTTGGCTCTAGCGAGCCTGCAATCGGTCAGAAATCGGTTCGGCGTCTTTCCCATGATCACTCGGAACAACCTCAGAAAGTGGTAGTTGCTATATCCCGACAGTCGGGCCATGGAATCCAGTGTCCAAGGTCTTTCACATGCTCCATGAATGACGTCCGCAGCACTACGTATGGATCTTCTTACTTCCATAGGAACAGAGCCGTGAAGCGGCTCAGAGTTCTGCAAAAGGGTTCCCAGGACCTCATATAACAGCGCTGATAACCTTGGTTCGCTGTGGGTCTCATAATTAGCACTCAATCGGTACATCTCATCGAATATCGACTCCAGTCCTGTACCCAGATCAAAGGTAAAAAAACTTCCCCTTGATTGATCGACCTCTTCCAACAAAGGTAATGATATTTCGGTCTTAAAATGTATCCATCGGACATCCCAAGGCTCGCTAGGGTCGGAACCGTATTGCTGATAGGCACCCCGCGGGTATATAAATCCTCTCCCTTTTCCCATTTGAATCCTTTCACCGTCATGAAAAACATAACCTTCTCCGCCAAATATTAAATGCAAATTGTAGCTGTTCAGGAATCCCTCGCCTCTTCGTTCCGTATGCTGCGGAAAATCAGTATAATGCCCAAGGAACTCAGGATAACATACATATTTATTAAAAGATGGTGTTGGCAAGACCCATTGCTTTTTCAACGGTTTCACAAGTCTCCATTCAGTAGTCTAACAAGCACGCAATATAGTTATACATTAGCAATATTATGTTATATATCATCATCTACCATAGATAATACAATAGAATGGTAAAGATTAAAAAGCATATTTTTCATACTTTGGAGGGCGAAAATGAAAAAACCTGTTGCTAAAGAACAATTCGAACTTGGCGTCTGCTACTATCCGGAGCACTGGCCGGAAAGCATGTGGGAAGATGATTACCGCCGGATGAGTGAGATGGGCTTCACGATTATTCGTATGGGTGAATTTGCTTGGTCCATATTTGAACCTGAGGAGGGTGTTTTTCAATTTGATCGGTTTGACCGTGCCATTGATTTAGCACACCGTTATGGACTGAAGGTCGTGTTGGGAACCCCTACCGCTACCCCTCCCGCCTGGCTGACTTCTAAATATCCTGAAGTTCTTAATGTGACCTATGAAGGTGTAACCCTGCAACATGGTATGCGCCGTCATTATAACTACAGCAGTCCTAAATACCGTGAACTGTGTGCTCGTATAACTGATCAGTTGGCAAGCCAATACGGCACTCACCCCGGTGTGGTTGGCTGGCAGATTGATAATGAGCTCAATTGTGAGATCAATGTCTTCTACTCAGACAGTGACCATAACGCTTTCAGAGAATGGTTGCAGCGAAAATACGTCACTTTGGAAGAATTGAACAACGCCTGGGGTACGGTATTCTGGAGTCAAAGTTACAGTGATTGGTCTCAGGTGTATTTGCCGCGACCAACACCTTCTCCTAACCAGCCCAATCCGCATCAGGCTCTAGATGAGAAACGTTTCATATCCGATAACACCATTTCTTTTGCTAAAATTCAGGCTGACATTCTCCACGCGAAAGCTCCACAACAGTGGGTCACAACCAATGGTTTGTTTGGGCATCTGGACAGCCATGAAATGACCGATCAGTTGCTGGATTTCTTCAGTTATGATTCGTATCCACAGTTCTCGAGCATTTTCCATGATGCGGCAGAGGACAATCCGCTAAGAGATAGGAACTGGGGCCTTTCACTCTCAGCTGTCCGCTCCATCTCCCCTAACTTCTGCATCATGGAACAGCAATCCGGCCCGGGAGGTTGGGTGAACCGAATGAACATGCCTTCACCGAAACCTGGACAAATGCGGTTATGGACCTACCAATCTATCGCTCATGGGGCAGATATGGTTCTCTTCTTCCGTTGGCGCACAGCCACCATGGGCAATGAAATCTACTGGCATGGAATCAATGACTACCATAACCAACCTAACCGAAGAGTACGGGAAGCCACTCAGATCGGTCAAGAGTTGGCAGCGATAGGCAAGTCAATTATAGGTACACGAATACAAGCGAATATAGCGATCGTGCGTGATTACGATAATGAATGGGACGGGGAATATGATGTTTGGCACGGCCCTTTTATGTGGCAAAGCAACAAAGAATGGTTCAAGGCCCTTCAACGGAAGCATATCCCTAACGATGTACTCTATTTGCGAAAAACCACGACCTTAGAGGAACTTACTCGCTATGAGGTTCTGGTGTACCCCCATCCAGCGATAATGAGAGATGAGACAGCTTCCTTACTGGATCAATATGTTCAGCAGGGCGGAAAGCTTATCTTTGGTTGCAGAACCGGTTATAAAGATGAGCGCGGCCAATGTTACATGAAACCTTTCCCCGGAGCAGCCAAAGATCTATGCGGAATTACGGTGGAGGAATTTACGATGATAAATGGCACGCGCCTTCCAACCACTATCCGCTGGGGAGATAAACCGGAAGATATTACCGGGGCAGATTCCTTTAATGATATTCTTCACGTTGAAGCCGACTCTGTTCAAGTCATGGGTACCTACGCCTCTGATTACTACGCTGGGAAACCGGCAGTTACAAGAAATATTCGCGGTAAAGGGGAAGTTTGGTATTACGGAGCTGTATTTAATGAGCAGGCATCCACTCGAATCCTGGATTACCTGGGATTCCAATCTCCGGCTGAATCTTGGCTTGAACTTCCGGATAGTGTAGAGCTTCAAATTCGTGAAGGGGATTCCTCTCATTACACTTTCCTGCTGAACTACAATGAAGAACCTGCTGCTCTCGTTCTTAAAGAGGAGAAACGGGATCTGTTGACAGGTAAAATAATCTCGGGGGCACATAGTCTCGAAGGGTTTGGTGTATTAGTGTTATATTGATTTTCAGTTACATTGCAATCAAGAGGCTGTCCCATAAGTCCATGGTATTTTGGATTTACAAAAGAAACCTCCCCTTTGAAATGGTTGTGTGGTAACTCCATTTTACCAAAGGGAGGTTTCTTTTTGTGATTTTTGGAAGAATTATAGAAGCTTTTTCCGCTTAAACAGCGGAGAGAATGGAACGATTGCGTAAAAGCGGTAGCGTTCGCCTTTGTGTCCGGATTTTCACCGTTAAGGGGAATAAATAAAATCTGGACACAACAGCGATTGTAGCAACGGTCCGTTCGCGGAGCGTCCCCACTAGCACAACCGTCTATCCAACTCCAAAAACAACGGGCTTTGACTATGAATTGACAGAAAATAATTTTGCTTTTATAGTGATTATAATTTGGCCAAATAAGGAGGGGATGTAATGAACCTGGAGACCGCCCGGATCGATTCACATGCGGCCCCAGAACATGAGGACAGTTTTATTAAGGGGGTTAAGGATTGTCTCCCTACTCTACTGGGATATTTAAGCATAGGCTTTGCGGCTGGTGTGGTCGAGAAAACCGCGGGACTTACGATACCGGAAATCGCCATGATGTCCATCATTTTATACGCAGGTTCTGCTCAGTTTATAGCTGCCGGAATGATTGCAGCCGGAAGTACCGCGTCGAGTATTGTCATTACGATCCTATTCGTTAACCTTCGGCATTTGCTGCTTAGTGCGGCACTGTCACCTTATTTCCGTCATCTGACTCCGTTGCGTAATTTGCTGATTGGGTCCCTGCTCACCGATGAGACCTTCGGAGTAGCTATTACGGAGAGCGCCAAAAAGAATAAAATTAGCGAAAAATGGATGCACGGTTTGAACATCACAGCCTACCTGAATTGGATTCTTGCCAACTTAGCCGGGGCTTTTCTTGGACAGTGGATTTCTAATCCGGAAAAATTAGGTTTGGATTTCGCACTGCCTGCCATGTTCATCGGGCTGTTGGTACTAACCATCCTTAGCAGAAGTAAATACGCCATGGATATCATTGTGGGTCTGATAGCTATGCTGATAGCGATTGTTGTTTCTTTGGTATGGTCAGCCAGTATGGGTGTTATTGCTGCAACGATCGCAGCCTCAACAATTGGAATGGTGGTTGAAAAGTCGAAATGAGAATGGACATTTTCTTGATTATTATAGGCGCAGCCTTAGTTACCTTTATTCCTCGAGTCCTACCGCTCATGCTCCTTAGCCGTGTTAATCTTCCTGAATGGGGAATGCGTTGGTTAAATTATGTGCCCATTGCAGTTATGGCAGCTTTGGTTGCACAGGCGCTATTCATACAAGATGAGCATTTCTCGCTATCTAGCAATAATCTTGAACTAATAGCAGCGTTACCAACTTTTTGGGTTGCTGTGAAGACCCGTAGCTTATTGGGTACGGTCGTTGTCGGGATGATTTCCTTAATGGTGTTACGCTTTTTCTTATGAAGCATATGGTTATACCTTCAATTGCTCTTTCAGTGCAGCCACGTCAGCGTCGGAAGGCTCTACTTCTCCGTATCTAGCCTTTTCATACATCTCAAGAAGCTTATCCGGTGCGATCTGACTGCTAGCCCACTTTAATACATCTTCTCCCGTCTCCCTGGGAGTAAGATAGCTCTTAGCTTCATAGCCTTTCTCCCGCTTGGAACGGAGCCATTGCCGGTATAACCACCTAACGCGCTCTTTGCTTCCGTTCATATTCTCCCAAAGGTCACGGCGGGTACCCACAGCTAACTTGAATCTCCAGAAATCCTTAATGCCATGAACTGTTTTCTCCCAACTAAATACACTCTTCTCTTCATCAACATACACATTGTTATTTCGCGGTGATTGCTCCCTTCTAAGTAAGGTCAATAGTGCATCAATCGCTCTATGCCATATCCCTCCCGTATTTCTATACAACCATCGAAGAGTGAGATAGATTAAGGCTCCCACTGCCGCGGCTCCCAATATGTAAAAAGAGATATTCAGAATGTGCGCCAGCAGACCGGGTTCGTTATTCTCCCCCATCGGCATCCCAGGCATAATGGCTGGAGGCGCTTCTTCCTTAACAGGGGGCGGACTTGTATTTGAGAATAAACGAATGATCCATCCCAAGAAATTTCGTACCGCATTCCAAACCCATAAACCTATGATTTTACCCGTACCAGCCGCTAAGAGTGCTGTGATACTAACAAAAAAGAAGACAAATACTTGATTGTGTCTTCGAAGCCCTTGAGGCAAAGGTGAGGATCCCCCGGATAGTGAGCTGTATCGCAAATGATTGCGGTTAGTCATTAGTAAAGCAAGAACAACACATAGAATTCCAGCCCTGGTTATTAGCGTAGTACTCTCCTGAAGCTGCGGAATTCTTTGAAAAAATATAGCAGCCATAAAATATAGAGCAATGCCTACCCAGTAAATACGGAATGAATATATACGCGAGACAGCGGTCATACCCAGATATGAACATGTGCAGCCAGCAACAGTCATGGAGATGGCAGACATGGTTAGCCCGCCCATCAATAGTCCTATCCCCACACCCAGCAGCAGAGAACCCATAAGCTGCTTCCAATGGATATGGAAGTATGATCGAATAAGAATCCCTGTGAGTGTCAGTAAAGGTAAGACCGACATCCATATCGGATTGATCCCGGCGGGAAGGATATATACCTGAAACAGAACCCAGATCGGTAGGACCATCATAAGTTCGATAAGACAAGATATCCAGAGCTTAACGCTTTCCCTGAGATAAAAGACTGAAGAGGGTTTCATACGAAATCACCCTCCTGTTCCGGAATGTCCAACCATTCCACTCCATTCCCTTGCTGCAATAACTGCTCAGCAGCTATCTGCAGTTCGTGACCTCTATGACAGGTAATAATTAGAAAATCGGAGTCACTTTCTCCATTCTCAGCTTGAAGCTCTAACAATCTACTCATAGGCAGTGTTCGCTCCAGAGTCAGCTTAGATAGCAGCTCCAGTAGCTCTTCCAACCCGGATATCGCTGCGGATATAACGGGCTCTCTGAATTCGCTGTCCTCGAGCTTACCATTACATATAAATCTTATCTCGATACCATGTTGAAGAGCATATTCTCCGATGGTTGCGGCATACCGTACGCCAAGCTCGATCCGCTCTATGTCTGTTACTGTTCTCCACATAGAGTCGCTTATCTCCACATTCAGCCCGATAACAAGCCGGGAATCCGCTGTGTAGTCTTTCTTATGGACCTGCATCATACCGGTTCGTGCCGTTGCTTTCCAATTTACTAGTCCCATAGAATCCCCTGAACTGTACTCCCGAATTCCAGCCGTTAAAAAAGGATCCTCTACGATCCATCTTTTCACGGGCAGTTCTCCAAGCCAGCTATGAATAGGAAGAGGAAGTTCTGACATATCTAAGATCATAGGGTATACCAACAGTTCAAGTTGAAGCGGAAAGGTTTTGACTTTGGAAGACATACCGAAAAGATCTCCAGTCGTCATGGTGACAGATTCCAGTCGATAGAATCCCCGCCGCTCACAAGTCACTAAATGACGCCGCTTGATGTGACGATAGGATCGCAGATAGAATAAGCTGATATGGTTTTGATAAATCTCCCCGGTATGAATACCCAGGTTCTCTTGTCTGCCGAATTCTATTCCGCGGGCTATGCTCGATTCTAAACGCAGCCACGGGAGGGGAAGCAGCTTGTCGTTAATAATCTCCTCGACCATCTCAATGCGATCTCCTTCATAAGCAGCCTTTGTCGAGAAATATCTAGAGTAACTAACGGCTGTTAAAGCATTCCGCTGATAAACTATGGAGACAATAAGCAGCAGTATACCCGTAAAGAGGATGAAACCGGGTAGAGCCATCGCTTAATCCACCCTTCCAGATCGGGTGAGAACTAACTTTTCTACGGGTACCTCCACTTGTTGCAGCACTTGATTGACGAGTTCTGCAGCTTGACCCTCCCGGGATTTCAGACCATGGTTGAATAGCAGCCGATGGGCAAGTACCGGCACGGCGACGGCTTTAATATCATCCGGTGTAACATAATCTCGTCCACGAACCAGAGCATAACCTTGTGCAGATCTCAGTAAAGCACCGCTGGCTCGAGGACTTGCCCCCAGCTTCACTGAGGGGGACTTACGTGTTGCTTCAGTAATATGAATAATGTAAGAAAGCAAATCATCGCTGATCATGACCGAAGCAGCAAAACGTTGTGCAGCTACAACTTGTTGAGCGGTTACGACAGCAAGTGTTGTATCCAGGGGGTTATTCTGCCGAAAACGCTGAAGAATATGAATCCCTTCCTCTGATGAAGGATATCCAGTCGTTATCCGCATTAGAAAGCGGTCCAGTTGAGCCTCGGGCAGCGGGAAGGTACCATGGTTATCTATCGGATTCTGAGTGGCTATAACCAGAAAAGGCGCCTCTAGTTCATGGGTAACACCGTCAATTGTAATTTGACGTTCCTCCATACATTCAAGCAAACTGGATTGCGTTCGAGGGGTTGCACGATTGATTTCATCAGCCAGCAACACGTTGGCGAATACAGGACCGGGTCTGAATTGGAAATCTCCTAATTTTTGATTATAGTAGTTTATTCCACTCAAATCTGAAGGCAATAAATCCGGAGTAAATTGAATTCTTTTAAATGTGCAGTCCAAAGATCGGGCGAGTACTTTTGCCAATAAGGTTTTACCCGTTCCTGGTACATCCTCCAATAGAACGTGACCGTTAGCTAACATAGCAGTCAACAGCAAGTCTACCCCATCTTCTTTTCCAACAATGACCTTGGCCAAATTATCTCTTATCGATTGGATTAGTTCGGTTACCTCTTGAAGATTCATATAATTAACACCATCCTATTAGAAAAAGGTATGTACTGGAATTAATCATAACAGAAAGCGCCTACATTTTATAATAATAGAGCCTTACCTCGGCATCCCTTTTCTGAATCGAATGAAAGCCCCTATGGAGTAATAAACAGGTATGCATTCAACAAATAGCCAAATGAGTGCCGTCGTAAAGGATTTATAATGTATGAAATAGCTGGCGATATTTCGTGAATAAATATAGGCAATCGCTACAGAAACCGTAATAAGTGCTGGGATAATGTACTTACTTCCCCGTCCTTTTGTAAGATTCGATACACATCTGAAAGCTACATAGATCAGAAAGGAACTGTGAATAAACATGGAGGAAGACCATACTCCAATCAAAAGGGGATCTATATTGCTGAGGATATCATCTTGTGACGAGCTTCGCACCATATCCACTAGCGGATAATTAAGATCTTTCCCCAAATGCGGACCGAAATGTAGTAATGTCATTAACCAATCGAGTAACACAATGATAAGTACAGCTAAACCCGCGAGAAAAATCTTCTTAAACATCCTAGCCTCCATTTTCAAATCCGGTACTACAAAAAGAAATACAACCCATTCGGCAAACCATGACATCACTACAAAAGAATCTTTAACCGCAATCCCCGGTTCATGATAATGGATTAAGGCCGGGAGCATACTGAATTCCGCATTAGGCAAAAATATAAACAAAGAAAACACAATCGCTGCACAAAAGATTAAAAATATTCCATCAGCCATATAAACAAGCGCGGTAAAGCCCAAGCTGGCTGTGTACATAATTACAAGTCCAAGCACACATTGGAGGAATAAAGGCGGAGTACCTCTTAAATAATTGGAACCAAAAAATAGAACGAAATTCTGGATATCAAAGGCAACAAAATAAATACACCAGCATAAAAGAATAACCAGCACAAATCGATGTCCCCATTTACCTACAATATCCCTACCAAAGTCTACCCAAGCCTGATTCGGTCTCAGCATTCCCACATGAATCGTAAACATCAAAATAATCACCGATAATGCAAAGCCAGCTAATAATGCAATCCACCCCTGATAAGATGAGGTTGTAATGAGAATAGGGATTAAAAACACAGTGACTTGTGAGCACAAATAGATGAGTGTAAAACGAAAAAGCTGCCATCTCGTGGTTTGCATTCCATAGCTCCTCCTTTCAAAAGATTATTTCGCAGCTCCAAAATTGCTAATATGAATGTGTGTGGAAACCTTAATTTCGGCATCATGAGTATAATAATCTTCCCAATTGGTTTGGAGCTTCTTCCATCGCTGCGGGTAATTCCATTCCATAAGAAGACCTAAATGCAAGACATCCGTGCCTGCTTTCTGCGTTTTTCGAATGGCATCTGAAACCTCCCCGGAAATTTTTTGTTCAAGTTTTTCCGTTATTGTGGCAGAAATCGCCTTAATATCATGTAGTTCAGAGTTCTTAATGGATACCATGCTCGCTGTTCCTTGTAATGAGATTTTAAAGATTGGACCCTTTTTAGATAATGAGACGGCTTTAGAAGATTTAGAAAAGGTGATAAGAGCACTGGCAGTCCCTTTACCTTCGTCCCATGTGATGGAGTACAACGGAAAGTGGATATTTCCTTGTGCCCAGGCCAAGGCTATCCCCTCTCTAACATTGAGAGAGCCCTTCATCTTGTCTTTTTGATACAATGCTGCACCCTGGATCCCTGCCCAATATTCCGGCTTTCCTATTTCGACGGACTCCGGTTTGGTGCCAATGTTTAAATACGTTAAGGCAAATCCGGAGTAGGATGCTTCAGCGATTAAACAGTCTTTGATAGTGGTTTTAAACATGAAGTTATCCGAAGCGAAATTCAACAGTACTTGAGAAGGCTGTTGTTCATAAACCGGTGTTAACTTCGTTATTTCCTTTGCCCTCCCTGAACAGCCAAGAACATAGGTTCCGAGTGGAAAACCAGGTTCTCTCTTTAGCCATTCCAAGAGCTCGCTAATTCCTTTTTTGGCATAGTCTTCTCCGATAACGACCACTTTAAGGTGGGAAAGAGTAATCCGGCGAGTTAGATCCCGTTGGATGGAAATCATCGCTTCGGTTATAGTCGGTGCAGTCTTTGACACAATAGAATAGGGTTTACCGTCTCCACCCCCGCTTGACGCTTGCTGGGCTGACATTAGACGATTAGGCAAAGGTGTGCTGATCGTGACCTCCACCGTACCGGGTTTCTTTCCATTATCTACATATAAGCCAAATACAAACGTCAAGTCATCCAACTCTTCCTTAGACCAGCACCCTGTCAAACTAAGAATTAAGAGCGCAACAACTCCCAGTTTTATATATTTCATTTCTTAGCTTGTCTCCTTTGCTTCCCTTTGGAATAGGCAGTGCTTCGTTTCTTCATCCAGGGAGATGGGACACGCAGTAAGGTATCCTTCCAATCCTGGAGGACGAGTGGAGCGATCGGCTGTAAATACGGAGTTCCGAATGACTTCAGATTCGCTAGATGTCCATAAATAATAAAGACGGCGGCGAACACACCGATTAACCCCATGGTTCCACCCAAGATCAATAGACCAAATCTTAATAATCTTGAGGTCAAACCGAGTTCCATGTGCGGAATAATATAGGAGGCAATTCCAGTAATGGATACCACAATTACCATGGGAGCAGATACAATACCTGCCTGCACTGCGGCTTGGCCAATAACGATACCGCCAATGATTGAGATGGTCTGTCCGACAGGCTTGGGGATCCGCGTTCCAGCCTCCCTAATGGCTTCAAAGGTGAGCTCCATCAATAAGGCCTCAGTCAACGCTGAGAAAGGAATATTTTCACGTGCGGCTGCGATGGTTACTAATAGGTTGTACGGAATAATTTCAGAATGAAATGTGGTAATCGCTATATAGAGGGATGGTAGAGTTGTAGAGAGAATGGAGAAAAACAGACGTAGGATACGAATCCAGCTTCCAGCATAGGGGCTCTGGTAGTAATCCTCTGAGGACTGCAGCAGTGAAAAAAAGGTCGCAGGTGCAAGCAGTGCTGAAGGCGTACCATCCGTCAATATGCCAATCCGCCCTTCCATTAAAGAAGCGGCAACAGAATCAGGTCGCTCCGTATATTGAAATATGGGAAAAGGAGTGGGTTTGTTTGTTTTCAAATGCTCCGCCAGATAACTGCTTCCCAGAATCCCGTCAATCGAGATGTTCTTCAGCTTTTCATCAATATCAGCCAAAACCTCCGGTTTATGTAAACCTTCAATATAGACAACATATACATCTGTTTTTGTGTATTTGCCAATGGTATAAAGCTTAATCTTTAAATCCGGGTGCTTGATCTTATGACGAAGCAGGGATAGATTACTTTGAATATCCTCAATAAAAGCCTCCTGGGGGCCAATGACTACTAATTCATTCTTGGATTCAGAAATGGCTCTTTTTTGATACTGCGTTAGTTTAAAATAATATAGAAAAGGAAGTCCTTCAATATATAGAACCACATTACCAGCTACAACAAGATCGATTGCTTCTGCCAGATCAAAAGCTTTAATGGAAGGGAGTGGAAATACTGACTCTCTATCTAGACGCTCCAAAAAAACCGGCCAATTAGAATTATTAGAATTTGCTTCTGCTTGAAGCGGTAAGCTAATGAAGTTCTGTACGCTCTGATTTTCTACAATGGAAGGAATGTACATTAGCATACAAGTATGACCATGAACACGAATGGACTGATTTACTGCATCCGTACAGTCCGTGAGTTGCTCCTTGATACGATCCAATATCCTGTCAGTCATGCTGCTCACCTCCAATAAGAAAACTGTGAAGTGATCTTATTTTGCCATTTATTGTCTGAATTATGTAAACAGGTTAAAAAATAGCCACACACTGTCACGCTAGACAGCATTCAACGCATTCTGGAAGAGGTACTTAGAGGGATATTGGTGGAGAGCGTATTCTATTGGGGGCGAGCGTATTTTGGTGGACAGTGAAGCCTCTATTTACTGAAATCAACGATTACCAAAATGTATGCGGACTGTGTGGACGTTAATGGTTCCAATACCGTGGTTTATAATGCTTTTACAGTGTAATAGTGGCTCTGGTGTCCCCATACTCTCCCAAAAGGCCGTATTTGTAGAAATAGCGTCTGTACAGTCCGTATGTGCAACAAGCCAGCCTCCGAATTATCAGAGACTGGCTAGTTTATGTTTACGATTCATCTACTTAATTTCTAAAATCAAGCCCGCCCAATACCGGATGCGGAACATAAGGTTCTTCTAACCGGTGGAGTTCTTCTGGACTTAGTCGAACAGAAACAGCGGAGGCAGCATCTTCTAAATGATACATCTTAGTCGCTCCGATTATAGGGGCCGAAACCGGCTGCTTCTGAAGGACCCAAGCAAGTGCCACCTGTGCACGTGGAATGCCTCGCTCTTCGGCAATTTGTTTAACACGCAGGGCGACAATACGGTCTGCCTCCTCCGTTTGTGAATAGAGTTGCTTTGCAAATTGGTCTGTCTCCGAACGTAAACTGCTTTCCTCCCAATCACGGGTTAAACGACCTCGAGCAAGCGGACTCCAAGGAATCACACCGATACCTTCTTCTTTACACAGTGGCAGCATTTCGCGTTCCTCCTCCCGATAGAGAAGATTTAGATAATTCTGCATAGAAATAAATCGAGTCCAGCCATGGCGCTCGGAAGTATTCAGCGCTTTCAGAAATTGCCAAGCATACATGGAGGAAGCTCCGATATAGCGAGCCTTTCCGGCTTTAACTACATCATGAAGGGCCTCCATCGTCTCTTCGATTGGCGTTTCACTATCCCAGCGGTGGATTTGGTACAAATCTACATAATCGGTACCGAGCCGTTTAAGGCTGTGGTCAATTTCTGTCATGATTACTTTACGAGAAAGACCGCCGCCGTTAGGACCCGGCCGCATTCTACCATGGACTTTTGTAGCGAGTACAACCTCATCCCGGTATGCGAAATCTTTTAAAGCCCGTCCTACGATCTCCTCACTGGTTCCATCGGAATAAATATTGGCCGTATCAAAAAAGTTAATTCCAAGCTCTAATGCTTTCTTGATAAAGGGTCGGCTTTCTTCCTCATTTAAAGACCAAGAGTGAGAGCCACGATCAGGAATTCCATAGCTCATACAACCCAGACATATACGTGAAACATCGAGTCCGCTAGAACCTAACTTTGCATATTCCATCTACATATTCCTTCTTTCCAAGGTTATAAAGAGAAGATCATGTATAGTATAGCGCATGAGATACCATAGATGGAAATCCATACCTAACTAATTCAAATGAAAGGTTTCAGTTTCTGCAAAAGATTTCGGAGCTGCTCAGAGGATTCTTCATAAATTATTTTGGCCTGATTATTATGTGTAAACAAACTGATCCTCGCCAGATCTTCTTCACATTTTTCAAGTAAAGCATATAATTGCGGCTTATCCTGAGATTTTGGCTTTTGGATTTTATCCGCGTATAAGTCTACCGTCAGTTCACCGTAAGCATCCACTTGCCCCATGAAAACATCCTCAACAGTAATAGCACGCTTCACCAATTCCCTTTGCAGCCAAGTTCGTGTCAATCCGAAGGAATCTAAAGAATCATCCATCATATTTCCATCCATGATTACAGTTTGCGGCGCCTCTTCCGTTGCTATTTGGATCCCAAGGAGTTTCGGTGTCAACGGTTGATTTTCCCTGGTTAGCATCACATTGATCCCACCGTCCGTCTCCATAACAGCAAACTCGACATCTGCAACCCTGAACACATCTTTTTTTCGCAGGGCTGCCAGTAAGTCATCAGTCGTTAAGCGCTCTTTTTTTAGATTATCTTCTAATATCTTTCCATCTTTGATTAACACAGTTGACTTACTGTCAATGAAATCTCTTGCCTTTTTGCTTTTCATTTGTAAAATCTCAATACCAAATGAAACGCCGATCCACACAGCAAGCGCTAAAAGCCCTAAATACCATTTCTTATCCGTATCAAGAGATATATAGGCGGCCAATCCCCCAATGGTGATACCTGTAATGTACTCAAAGACTGAAAGCTGTGAAACTTGCCTTTTCCCCAGCAATTTAGTTAGGAAGAAAAGTACACCGATTGAAAATAGCGTCCGAAAAATAACTTCCAACGATTCCATCATCTGGTAGTCTCCCTTTACTTATATATACGATTTCTTGTAATCCTAATTATTCGCCTATAAGAAGAAAACCATCCATTTCCTATTGGCACGTTTAAAAGCAAACAGCCATGCCCTCATATACCGAGAGCATGACTGTACGATTTACTGCAACATATTTACTTCAGTTTGAGAATGAACTGCTATGCTGAAACTGACTATTCGGAGTCTTTATGAACTTTTCAATGTTAATCTTTCTACCCGTCTTGGTGCTTTCGAGTGCACCTAGAACCATAGCCATACTGAACCGATTATCCCGGCAATCCGTTTCTGCGGGACGGTTCTCTTCAAGTGAAAGGAACAGCTCATCCAAACAACCTTGATGGAACGTGCGCTGGAGATCGATAACCCCCCCTTCAACCCGTGTGTGCTCCCGAGTGAATTTACCGGTTTGATCCCCCTCCGATATAACCTCGGCATAAGGAGCTCCAATTCCATCCCAAATCGCTGTTCCTTTCTCACCGGAAATACGCCAAGAGGCTTCCCATGATGTAGGAACACCTTCTGCGCACCAAGAGCCTTGATAGCAGAATATGGAGCCGTCTGACATTTCAAAGATACAAATGGCGGATGCATTTCCTTTATACCAGGAGCCTGGAGGATTGAATTCCTGACAATAGACCGAAACAGGGTCTGCCCCGATGATCATCCTAGCTGCATCGAATGTATGAATTGCCATATCCAACAGTAAAGGACTGTCCATCATATCCCGAAAACCGCCAAAATGAGGGCCTAGAAAAAACTCAGCACCCATATAACCGGGCCTGCCGATAGTTCCTGATCTAATCAATTCTTGCAAAGAACGAATTCGGGGGTCAAAGCGCCGATTTTGCATGACTGCATGTGATCTCCCCGTAAGATCGGATAAGGCTACAATTCCATTACATTGCTCCATTGTTTCGGCAAGCGGTTTTTCTCCAAAAACATCACAACCAAGCTCCATGGAAGCAGTTGCAATATTGTAGTGACTTGCAGGTACTGTAACGTCAAATACCAGATTGGCTCCCGTTTCCTTGATCGCTTCTTCTATATTGTCAAAGAGTCGGCAGGATAGTCCTTTCTTATCCGCCATCACCTTAGCGAATTCAAGCTTAATATCAACGAGAGCAACCATTTCTACATCCGAACGATTTAAAGCGTAATCAATCCAGGCATTAGACATCCCTCCGCAGCCCGCAATAATGACTCTGTATTTGACAGCCATATCCCTATTCACTCCCCGCTTTCGGTTCAGACCGGATTAGGCACAAAGCTGCCGCCCCGACAGTTTTTCAAATAATTCAAAGCGTGAACCTGACCTGTCATCTCTAACTCATCTCTATATACCGGATCATGCCAACCTTCAATGTCAATCGTTCCTTTGTAGCCGGCTTGGCGAAGAATGGAGATGATATCCGTCCAGTTGGTATCCCCAAAGCCCGGTGTACGGTGCCACACATAAGGTTTCGGACCGTGAATCCCGTATTCTTTTACAATATCCCAAGCAATCGTAGCGTCTTTGCCATGTACATGGAACACTTTATCCATCCATTTACGCAGCTGCGGGATCGGATCTATCAAAGCCACCATCTGATGACAAGGTTCCCATTGAAGACCCATATTGTCGGAAGGAAAAGCATTGAACATCATTTCCCATGCTGTTGGGTTATGCGCAATATTCCAATCCCCGGAGGACCAATCACCATCCATAGCACAGTTCTCAAAAGCAATACGCAGACCGCGATCAGCCGCTCTTTTCGAAAGCTCTCCAAATACTTCTGCATACTTTGGAATGGATTGGTCGATGGAACAGCCTGGCAAACGCCCCGTAAAGCCTGAAACTATATCCGTCCCGAATAAATGGGCATGGTCAATAAGCCGTTCCCAGCTTGCCACCGTATCCGCATTGTCACCTGTATTGGTTAGAGGATTTCCGAAAATACCCACTGTAGAAATAACAAAGTTATGTTTATCCGCTAATTCACTTACACGTTTCGCTGTTTCCGTTAGATCTGTATCTCCGGTGGTTTGCCAGAAGGTTAGGCTAAAAGATTCGAAGCCGTGGGAAACGATTTGGGGAATGACCTTAACCGCAGAATCGCCGCCCACCAATGTACCTATTCTTAATGAATCCATCATCTTGATACCACTCCAATATTGGTTTATAGTTACTTCAACAACCTTAGTATATAGGTGATAAAGAGACATTTCTCTCATTATCTTGTGTAATAATAGTACAATCTTGTGGGAGTTGAGCAGCCAGTGACCAATCCAAGAGAGCTTAAGGAATATCCTCAATTACAGGAAAAAACGTATCCTTTTCGCTTATTTTTTAATACAACGCTTGATACTAAAGTAAATCAGAACATCCTTTTTTTACACTGGCATGAGCATTTCGAGATTATTGTTATGGAACAGGGCAGCGCTGTTTTCCATATCGACAGCCAGCCTTATGAAGCACAGCAGGGAGATGTTTTGATTGTCCCTTCCGGGGGACTTCATGTCGGTTACAGCTTGCAAGGCGGGGATATTCGATATGTATCCATCGTAATTCACAGCACTTTATTTAATGATTGGGTCCCTGACCCGCTGCACGAGAAATTTGTTGCGCCTTATTTGGATAATCGCCTCCAGTTCCCGGTTAAACCAGATGAGCAGAATCAAACCTCGTCCGTTTATTACTCACTCTTATCCGGAATCATCGCTGAATATCAAGAAAAGGGTCCAGCCTACCAGCTCATCATCAAGAATCAGCTGCATCTGCTGTTCACCTTGTTATCTCGAGCCTTCCTCCCCCATCAGCAGATTGGGAAGCCCAAAGAACGTCTCTCTATTAACAGAGAACGCTTTAAACCGCTTTTGGAGCATCTTGAAGTGCATTTTACCGATAAAATATCAATAGAGGAAGCCGCCAAATCAGTAAATCTGAATCCCTATCATTTCTGCAAAACTTTCAAAAAGCTGACTGGACGTACGTTTGTGGATTATGTAAATGTATGCCGTATGGATGAGGCTGAACGGCTGCTGCTGGAAACACACCTTAGTGTAACCGAAATCGCCGGCACGGTGGGCTGTGACAATCCGAATTATTTTACCAAACTATATAAGCAATACAAAGGGCTGACTCCCTCGCAAGCCAGAAAATAAGAATTAACATTACTCATTTAACAAAAGGACCACCTTTCGTAGAAAATTCTACTTAAGGCGGTCCTTGTTTCTTATAGGTCTGACAAATCTACTTCCAGCCTTCTGACCGTCGCCTGAGCTGGCAATGATTCTAGAATGGTCCCTGTACTCCACAGCTTAACCTGCTGACCCTTTTCTAAATCGGAGAAATGAATCTCTTTTTCTGCTTCATTGTACAATTCTGATCGGTCATTGAAAGAAAACCAGTAAGTAGGCATTTCTTTGCCCGGTTCTAGGATGAGTATTCGCAGGTGGTTATCTATACTTTCGACTTCTACAATCTCCCCAACTACATGCGGCTGACCTAACTTTTCGATAGTATAGCTCACCATATTTGGATCTATCAGCTTCTCGATTTCCGGTTTGGCCGTAGTTTCACTACTATCAGGCATTGTAATAGCCAATCTGTTTCCGATGACATCGATTGAAGAACCGTATACATTTTGCTTAAGGTAAAGATTATGCTCCTCCAAAAGCTTCTGAGCCGTTTCAAGTTCATGAATCGTGTACTCTACATTATGCAATACATAAGTGTCGGCAATATAACGCTCTGCGAAGACATCTTGGATATCTTCATTCAGGCCAACGATATTCACATGAACCTTTTCATCCTGTAAATATATATCACCATTTGAGAACCCTTTATTGGATAAAAAAGTTCTGATCTGACCCTGAGGTGTAATATGTTGCGATAGGTTAAATATTAGTCCAAAGTATACGGTGCAAGTTCTATTGGCAACGCTGCTGGCCGGGTACATGTGCTCTTCATCTCATAATAAGTACGGGAATCAGATGATTCATGAA
Source organism: Paenibacillus wynnii (assembly GCF_000757885.1). Lineage (NCBI taxonomy): Bacteria > Bacillati > Bacillota > Bacilli > Caryophanales > Paenibacillaceae > Paenibacillus > Paenibacillus wynnii. The sequence continues at coordinate 1,123,292 of NZ_JQCR01000003.1, forward strand.
AAGCCCACATGGCCTCAAGTACATGGTAAGCAAGCTCGGCACTTGCACGATGCGGACGTCCCTTCTGAATAGCATAGGCCATATCCGCTGGACCAATTCCACGGGTATTCTGGTCATACCCCGGAAGTAAAGGTTGTTCGGACCATTCAGCATCACCCATACGGCGAACCTTCACAGGTCCACCGAAGGTATTCGGATCTGGCACCTGTATCGAGCCTTCCGTACCATAGATTTCGATAAAGGGTAAGTCGCTGCCACCGAAGACATCAAAGCTTGTAATTAGTGTGCCGATCGCTCCATTCTCGAATTGCAGGGTTCCTGCAATGTGAGTAGGAATATTTACGGGTATCTTTTGGCCGAATTTCTTCTCGCTAGTAATCGTTCGTTCCGTAAGAGCCTTACCGGTCATCCCGGCAATGGTCTGAATCGGACCGAGCAGTTGGACTAGAGCGGTTAAGTAATAAGGTCCCATATCGAACATCGGTCCCCCGCCTGTCGCATAATAAAACTCCGGATCCGGGTGCCAATGCTCATGTCCTCGCCCCATCATGAATGCAGTGGCTGCTATAGGAAGCCCGATTCCCCCCTCATTAATAAGCTTTAGTGCAGTCTGAATTCCAGCTCCTAAGAAGGTTTCCGGCGCACTCCCTACTAATAAACCCTTCTCCTTGGCCAATTCCAATACGCTTTGACCTTCCTCCTTAGTAACAGCAAGCGGCTTTTCCACATAAACATGTTTCCCGGCATGGAGAGCTTTTAAGGTAACCTCTGCATGGGCTGCAGGTATCGTCAAATTGATCACAATCTTGATTTCCGGGTCGCTCAGCAACTCTTCAGTTGTAAGAACTTTGGGGATATTGTATTGATTCGCTTGCTCCTGTGCTCTGGCAAGATCCATGTCGGCACACGCTACAAGATCGAGTATTTCGAACTTCTGACAGTTCTCCATATATATACTGCTAATTTTACCGCACCCAATGATACCGACTTTCACCTTTTCCATGTAAGTAGACCCTCCATTAAGATTCTATTGATTGTCAGCCATACCCGTGTATACATGACCTAAAGCCGCGCCGTCCTTCTCGCCTCGCAGAGCATTTTCTTTGCCCTCAGCAGCCCAAAGCAAACCTCTGCGCATCAACTCCTTAACCTGAGGGATTTCAACTATATCAGCTTGGTGTCCAAGAGAGTTGTAATATACACGGCCTACGCCCCAACGTTTCGTCCAAATCACCGGCATATCCACAGCTTTGTTCAGTGCATGCGGACCTTCTGCCACGGGAAAACGAGTGGTTGCTAGAACTTCCACAGCAGGGTCTACATGAAGATAGTATTGCTCGGTTGCGAGAGAAAAGTCTTCGATTCCCTCAACCAGCGAGCTAGAGCTTCCTTTAATCTCTACGGTATATTTCACTCCATCATTCCCAGGGTGGGCTACCCACTGACCTCCGGTCATAAACTGCCAGTCTACATTCGTACGGAAGGAGTCACACATCCCGCCGTGACAACCCGCAAGTCCTGTTCCGTTTTGAACTGCTGCCGATACGTTATCTACCCGCACTTGATCAATCTCACCCATCGTCCAGACTGGAACAATAAGGTCAAGTCCAAGCAGCTTTTCCGCATCATCGAAAGCCTCTAAGGTATTCGAAACCTCAACTTCAAAGCCATCTTGACGCAGAATGCCGGCAAAGATATCCGCTACCTGTTCTGGATCATGCCCATCCCAGCCACCCCATACAATCAACGATTTTTTCATCTCGATAACTCCTTAATATAGTTAATTATAAATATGATTAATTACATTTCAGACAGCTGCACCCAACGTCTTTCATCAATTGAACGCTCTACGGCTTCAAGAACAGCCTGACATTTTACCCCATCTCGAAAATTCGGCTCAGGCAAACGACCTTCTTCAATAGCCGTGGAGAACTCCAGCATTTCGTGAATAAACGTGTGCTCGAAGCCAATGGTATGTCCTGGCGGCCACCAAGCCTCGGCGTAGGCATGTGCCGGATCCGTTACAAGCACACGGCGGAAGCCTTGTACATCTTCTTCATCCGAAGTGAAGTATACCTCAAGCTCATTCATACGTTCGAAATCAAATTTCACACTGCCCAGGCTGCCGTTAATTTCAAAGGCATTGGTTGATCTATGCCCTGCGGCAAACCGGGTAGCTTCAAAGTTACCCATAGCTCCATTATCAAAACGGGCGAGAAAAAGTGTAGCATCGTCTACTGTGACTTCCCCTCGCGGACCATCTTTGCTTCCTTTAGCACTTAAGCCGGTCATCTCAGCCGCTATCGGACGTTCCTTAATGAAGGTCTCACTCATCCCGATAACCTCTTTCACATCACCCACGAGAAAATGCGCAAGATCAATTAGATGAGCTCCAAGATCACCGTGTGAGCCTGAACCTGCAATCTCCTTTTGCAATCTCCAGACAAGCGGAAAGTCCGGGTCGATAATCCAGTCCTGCAGAAAACAAGCTCTAAAGTGATAGATTTTGCCGAGTCGGCCACTCTCCACCAGCTTCTTCGCCAGTCTCACCGCTGGAGAGAAACGATAGTTGAAGCCCACCATGTGCGCGATACCCGCTTCTTCTGCAGCCTGCAGCATCTCACGAGAATCTGCCAATGTAAGCGCTAACGGCTTTTCACAAAAAATATGTTTCCCAGCCTTAACGGCTGCCAGCGTAATTTCCTTATGCGCATCACTAGGGGCATTAATATCAATTACATCGATATCCTCTCTGGCGAGTAATTCTCTCCAATCGGTCATACTTTCAGCCCAGCCCAGCTGCTCTGCTGCTTGTCCTACAGCTTCCTCATTGCGCCCACAGATCACCGCCATGTCCAGTTTGGGTGCCTTTGGAAAAAACATAGGCAAGCTTCGATAAGCATTGCTATGTGCCTTACCCATAAATTTATAACCGATCATTCCGATACGTTGCTTCTTCATCGTTATTCCTCCTCACTCATATACCTATGGACTAGATGATGCACGAACGACAAGTTCGGTGGGCAGTTTGATTTGTTTAGGTTCCCGCAAGAGTTCACTAGAAGTTCCATCCTCCATCATCTGAAGGACGCGGGATGCTGCAATTTCACCCAACTGATAGAAAGGAACACGCACACTGCTTAAAGCAGGGTTGGTAAGCTCTGCTGCGTCCGAATCATCATATCCGACGATGGCCGGGATACGTTGGTCGGGAATCCCCTGTTCTCTGAAGCCCTGCTGCAAACCAATAGCCATTCGGTCATTGGCTGCAAAGATCGCATCAATTCTGTCCAGTACCGCAACCATTCCTGCTGCTGCCTGAATTCCGCTTCGTCTACTAAAGTTACCCTTGAATTGTAAGGTTGAGTCCCATTCCAGCCCTTCTTCCTTCAGAGCCCGAACATAACCGTTGTGACGGTCACGGCTATTAGAGTATTCCGGCGGCCCATTAAGGAATGCAATCTTACGATGACCCTGCTGGATCAAATGCTTGACTGCCTGCCAACTGCCCACTTCGTGGTCTGCATCTACCTCGAAGAAGCCCTCACCCTCAAAATGCTGATTGATTACACAAAAGGGTTGGCCCTCATCTCTTATATGACGAAGAGCATGCAATTCCTCAGGTTCATCCTTAGCTCCTAAGATAATACAGCCGTCTATCTTTCGCATCCCGAACATTCCCGAATAATCCAATGTTCCATCGGGGTCACGGAAAAGCATGAGCAAATCATAGCCTTCTTCTCTTGCCTTACTGCCGATTCCACTTAAGATCTCTGAGAAATAATACGCTGAGAAAAGCCTTGCTTTGGGCAAATACGGCATGACTACGCCGAGGTTTCCACTTCGTTTACGTGCAAAGCTGCGTGCTAGGGAGCTTGGAACATATCCCAACTCTTTGGCTGCCGCAAGAACCTTTTGTTTCGTCTCCTCCTTAAGAGGGCCAACGTTATTTAACACACGGGAGACTGTAGCTTCCGATACTCCGGCTAGCTCAGCAACCTCTTTACGGCTGGCGATAGCAATCATCCTCCTATTAATGTACACGCGTACATTTTCTCACGGAGCATGGTTGTAGTCAATACCCTTAATAAAGATTCTCTCTTAAAATAAAGGCTATATTAAAGACGAATACACTTGCACTCACTGGTATTCGAAGAATGTTGTCGCTTCAGCAAGTATGGATTTTACGGAGGTTCAAGCTGAATACTGAGTTCCTTGACACAAAAAAAACACTCCTTCTCCTCACGGCTTACATACGTTGTGAGGAGAAGATAATGTTTTTGGAGTAAGGCTGAATTAATTTTTAGTGACCGATCATCATAGCTGGATCAGCCTTTTTCGTTTCCTGTGAAATATTCATGCTTTGCATCTTCGGTTTGCGAAGAATCAGACTGAGCACAACACCCGTCATCGCAATGAACGAAGCTAATAAGAATACATCATTGAAGCCCTGAACGGCGGCGATAATCGGGTTGCTACCTTCTTTTAATCCACTCTTATGAAAGTCAATTTGGCTGGTTAAATAGCCAGTCATTCCCGCTACTGCGAAGGATACAACCACTTGCTGCGCAGCCGTTGTCAGAGGAGTGACACGACCTACCCATTCACGAGGTGCAGAGTTCAACACATGTGTGTTCACTGGCATCATAGTCAAGCCCATGCCTAATCCCATCAGAGCCAGACACATCATAATGACAGGTAGGCCAGTGTCCACTGTAATTCCAGACAACAGATAAAGTGCCGTTGAGATGATGCTCAAACCTACAAAGGCTAGAGGCCGAGCTCCAATTTTATCAAACAAACGTCCACCTAGCGGCATACCTATACCGGTTGATAGTGCCTGTGGTAAAAGAATCAATCCAGTCTCAAGCGGCGTATACCCCCGAATTTGTTGAAGGTACAAGGGTACAAATAACATGGAACCAAAGAGCGCTGCTTGAGTTACCCAGGATAGAATGATCCCGCGTGTGAAGTCTGAAGAACGGAATACACGAAGCTCCAGCAATGGATGCTTGTGACGCAGTTCAACAATAATAAACAGAACAAGCGCAGTTCCTCCAATAGTTAGACCCCAAATTGCTCCCGCAGAGGACCAGCTTGTGCCACCGCCCTGATTCACACCATAGGCTAAACTGGCAAAAGCAATGGGTGCCAAGATCATCCCAATGAGATCTAGATGAGGAGCCTTATTCTTGTCTGTCTTCGGCAAATATTTAACTCCAAGAATAACACCGACAATACCAATCGGCAGGTTGATCAAGAAGATCCAGTGCCAGCTGACATACTCCACCAGCCAACCTGATAATACAGGTCCTAATGCAGGTGCTAATAACATCGGAATTCCGAGCATACCCATGATAGTGCCTCTACGTTCCGGTGGTGCTAAGCGGAATACCATGGCCATCCCGATTGGAGCTACCATCCCTCCGCCTAAGCCTTGAATCACACGGAAAATAATAAGCTGTGATGAAGTCTGGGATAGGGAACAAAGCATGGAACCAAGGACAAACATAATAATGGTTGTCAGAAAAACCTGCTTAGAACCAAACTTGTCAGTCATCCAACCCGCTAATGGAATAACCGCCGATAATGCCAAGGTATAACCTGTGATTGCCCATTGAATGGTTTTTAAATCAGATGAAAAGTAGTTAACCAACTCTGGTACAGCTACATTTACAACCGTACTATCCAGAATGACCATGATCATTCCTACGATGATTGCCATAAGAGGGGGGATGATGGCTTTCAAAGAGAACGGCTGCTCATTAGCCGCGCTTTTCCCGGTAATTGTGTTTGACATTTTGTTCTCCACTCTTTTCTCTAATTTAACTGTATTTATGAAAATAATGCTCAAACAATCCATCGATCTGCACATCAATAGATGGAAGATTAAGCATAGGTACACAGTATTTCTGCCCCTCATGAATTGAGGAAGCCACAAGAACCGGAAATGCGATAGCGCCATATAATTGCATCAGCATGGTCATAAGCATATCCTCGTCCTGCTCATTTGTAATTTCCTGCAAAGCACTGGTGATTTTCTGCATTTTCATCATTTTGCAATAACGCATATACTCATCCTGAGAAGCCATGATATTGGGGACTTGATCTAACATCTGCCGCGCCAATCCGGGGTGCTCTTTAAGCTTCCCGATGTAACGCATAAAAAAAGTCTTCAACCGTACCTTAGGAGGTAAGGAATCTTCATCGAGAGCACTAAAGGCTTCATCGAAGGTGGAGATCAGTTCACGAACGGCATCGGCAAGTAAATTCTCCTTGGAACCGTAATGATAATTAACCAATGCAAGGTTAATGTCGGCTTTAGCAGCTATTTTCCGAAGAGATGTACATGAGAATCCTTGTTCCCGAATTAACTCAACGGTGGCATTTAATATACACTGCTTCGTATCCTTATTCGAAGAGGCATCAATGTTGTTACCTGTGGACATGACCTTCCTTATCTCCTTCCCTGATAGATAAAAATTGAAGTGATTTAAACAACGTTTAATTATTTTTTAAATTTACTCCGATAGCCGCAAAGTGTCAAGTGAAATAAAGTGTTATTTAATTATAAGCTATGTTAAAGTACACAAGTATTAGTCCTCACTGTAGCGGCCGGTTTCGTTATCTCGGCAGCAACGAATATGAACTTAGAGACTTGCTCTCTACTATTAGGATGGAGTGATTTTGTAAATGGATTGCTTGGGATGTAGAATCGCTAACGGAATTGAACCAAACTTAAACATTATTTATGAGAACGAACTTATAACTTGTGTGCTCGATATTGCCCCGTTTAATGAAGGGCATTCCCTAATCCTTCCTAAGAAGCATTATTGGGATGTCGAAGAAATGGATTCCGAGACTGCTTATGCTATTATGGATGCTTCGAAAAGACTTTCAGCAGTCCTAAAGGGCTTGTTTAAACCTGACGGTATAAGAATTTGTCAAGATGGCGGGAAATTTAATGACCTGACCCATTACCATATGCACCTCATTCCCAGATACGAAGGTGATGGATTTACCTGGGGTGAACCCTCGCACCCGGATGGTGCTGAACAACGATTAAGCCTAACAAAAGAAAAGATTCTAAAGGCATTAAATAAGGAATAAAAGGAGTCCGCAAAGACTCCATTTTATTCCTATAAATCATCATTGTAGTACTATTTTTGTTCATATAGATACATTCTATTTCAGACGCATTTTCCTGAATCTATAAGCACAATAAACCATAGCTGAAGGGAGTGCTATCATAAGGCAGAGCGTAGCGAAAATTAAAAGCACTTGTGTTAGAGCTATGCCTAAACCGTAGTTATCTGAATAATAGTAAGCTGCAAATCCAATCAGCGTTAGTAATCCAAATAGGAGACTACTCCATTTAAAATTGACAATGGCACGGTTATATTTATCATAAGAGGTTGCACGGTCTGTATAAATCGGTACTGTTCCGGGTTTAGCGGAGAAAACATGAATATTGGATAATGAACATACCGCTTCCCAGCCGGCAGCCCGAAAAGTATCATAATAATCTTGGAGCTCGTTTGCCTGAAGAGTATTATAATCAATTGAGTATACGAGATTCTGTGCCTCTCCTTTACGGAGCTTAAAACCCAAGAATCCAAAGGATTCAAACAACCACCCCTTACTTGCCCAATTGCTCAACTTTTTCATTTCCTTTTCTTCGGCAAACGCTAACCCCCAAGATCCGATATAACGAGTTTCTTTATTTCTTCTCATGATCACTAACCTCCTTGGCTTGTTGAATAGCATTTATACCATGTCTAGCCATCCTTGAACGCCGCTCCATATCATTGTCAATAATCTGCTTCCCTTTCTCGGTTACACAATAAGGCTTACGCCGATCATCCTCTATATCTCCAGCCGTAATATAATCTGCAGCAACCATTTTCTTAATTAAGGTGTATAAAGTTGCTGGCCCTATGGTTACTTCACCTTCTGTTAGCTCTTCAACGTATTTCATAATCGCGTATCCATGACGTGGAACTAGCAGCGATAGTAAGATGTAATAAGCTGAGTCCGTCAATTGCTCAGTGACCATTGAATTATTTCTAGACAATCTCAGCCCTCCTTCCTCCGAAAATAGGTTCCGATAATATATCCATCTCGGATATATCCATAATAGATATATATCCATTGATGATATAGTAACAAATTCCAATTTATTTGTAAATATAAAACAGCAAAAAGACTGCCCATAATGGTCTGATTAGACCTTCAAAGACAGCCTCAGTAACGTTTTTCACTCTACATTAAAGTTATAATATCGATTGGGATAGGGCTCATTAATCAGTGTAAAATGCCACCATTCCTTGGTGTACGGTTTAAACCCTTGTTTCACCATAGCGTCCTTAAGCAGCTTGCGGTTCGCCTTCTGTTGCTTGGTAATTAGATTCGTATCGTAAAAAGAAATGTCACCGAAGAAATCATACGGACTGCCCATATCCACCTCGGCACCTGTTTTTAGGTTCACAAGCGTTAGATCAATAGTGCTGCCTCTGGAGTGTCCTGATTTCTTCGCAATAAATCCAAGCTTGAACAAGTTGCGTTTATCCAGCTTCGGATAGTATTGCGTCTTCATCTTCACATCCTTTGTATCCTGCGACCACCTAACAAAATGATTTACTGCTTGTTGAGGACGGTACGCATCCTGAATCTTCAAGCTATATCCTTTAGATTCGAGATCGTCACTTACAGCCTTTAATGCTACAGCGGCTATGCGGGTCAGAATTGCTAATGGAGCCTTATATCCGTCGATCCGTGCTCCTACAAAATTGTTCTCCCCATAATAACGAATATCATAATGAGCCGATGGGATTATGTCATTATACCCATTCCTATTTCTACAGGCATCTTTCAGTTATTGTAAGGCTTCAACTGATCTTGAATATATTGCTCAACGTCCGCTGTAAGTACATTGTTTGTTTTGTCTAGCAGCTTCACAAGACCGTCAATCATCTTTAAAATGTCGCTGTCTTTGGTTCCCTTGCTCAAGGCAGAATCATAAGCTTTTCTCAGATCAGGATCGATGCGGGTCGGTTTATCATAACCGTAAGCTGGTGTGTTGCTGGAGCCATAGAACAAATAGCTGACAGACAGATTAATCTGGATACTCGCCATACGGTTGGATTTTGGATACTTTTTAATAAAAACCTCTTTCTCAAGCGAACGTGCGATCAACTCCTCCCAACTAATCACAATGGCAGCATCAAAAAGGCTCGGTTTATTGGACTCCTTAGCCATGATGTCAATGTAAGCGGCAATATCCTTTTGAATATACGGTTTGAAGACTTTAAAGCCTTCATAATGCATCACCGGATAATACATTCCTTCACTTGTCTCTATTTTATATCCTTTATCCCTTAATTCTATTAGGACAGAACGAATATTGGACTCTTTAACGACGCTTAAAAGATAGGTATAAGTAAGTTCGCTTCTGTTATAATTCTTTAATTTAAAAGCACTGTCAATCGCCTTTTGTATCTTATCCGGGTAAATCTTTTCAGATATCGAATTCAATTGAGCCCTTTGCGCATTCTCCAGATGCAGCGTCATAACGGTACCCCGCCAAATTCCTGCTTCATCGATATGATTGATTAGATAGTTCCGTGCATGAGCCAAGCTCGCTGGATTCTTCAGATATTTCTCAAACTGATTGTATACGGTTGCTGATTGCTGTGCACTCACAGACGCCGCCTGTGCAGGCAACGGACTAAATGTATAAGCTCCTGTTCCCGTCCCAAGTACTATGGTCAATCCCAACAGTGCTCTGGTTCTCCATTTCGTTGAGGTTGAATCCTTTGATTTCATGAAATTACCTCCTTATGATTAGTATTTCGGAGTTTTCCTACGTTCACGGCTGCATCTCTCCATAACCTATTGACGCTTTACCCTTGTTAAATGTTTCTGATTTTTATAACCCTATTAGAAATAAACCGAATCTACACACTACAATTAAGCTTGAGCCAAATAGCAGCAGCTAAAGTAAATTTATCTTAAGGTAGATCGGGACAAGAATTCTATGCGGACTACAGATCCCTTATTATCTATAAATTGCTTTTCAAGTAAGTTATACGGTCACAGTCCGCATAGATAAGGAATTCAGTTAAATAAAGCAAATAGCGTCCGCTAGGTCTGTTAAGCTCACGCATTCATATTTTGATTAGATATCCACGCTTCTACCGCGAAGATCGGTATAATTGATAGAAATCTGTATTATGTTCAATCTATATAATTTTGGGTTCAACTCAGCAAAATAGGAAACCCTTCCTCGATCTTTTCGAGGAAGGGTCTCCTATTCATTGAGCCTAGAATTAGAAAGAGAACTTTTTAGTTGCTTCGATTTCACTTAATGCATCGACGTCTGACTCTTGTGCTGAATGATAACTCGCTTGATAAAGAATGAGAGGATCAGACCCGCAAACGCAATGATCATGCCAAATATAAAGGCGTTTTGTACACCCTGTGTGAAGGCTGCTAATAAGTGAACTGGATTTTGGGGATCTTCTACTCCGGATAAGTAGCTTTTAGAACCGGCTGTCATAATACTAACCGCGAGCGCAGTACCAATGGCACCGGCTACCTGTTGCAGAGTATTCATAATAGCCGTACCGTCCGGATACAGTTCCATCGGTAATTGATTAATACCATTCGTTTGTGCCGGCATGAATACCATGGATACGCCGATCATCAGCGCACTATGCAGTACGATTACGAATATTACCGTTGAAGTGGCAGTGATACTGGAGAAGAACCACAAGGATACCGCTATTATCACCAATCCCGGAATGACCAGCCATTTAGGACCGTATTTATCAAATAAGCGGCCCATGAGCGGTGACATCAATCCGTTAATTAGCCCGCCGGGGAGCAGTAGTAATCCAGCCTTGAAGGCCGAGTAGTTCTGTCCTTGCTGTAAATACATCGGTAGAATCAGCATAGCGGACAGAATAACCATCATACAGATTAAGACCATCAACAAACCGACTACAAACATTGGATATTTAAAAGCGCGCAGGTTGATCATCGGCTGCTTCATGGATAGCTGACGGAAAACAAACAAACCAAGAGCGATAACGCCTGCTACCAATGAAATTATAACTTTAGGATTTGACCATCCTTCTGCTTCACCGGCACTGCTAAAACCATACACAATCCCACCGAAACCTATGGAGGACAGTACAATAGACATTATATCAATACTTGGCTTCGTCACCTTCGTTACATTCTGCATATAGATAATACCGAAGAACAGAGCAATAATAAGGAACGGCAAGGACAACCAGAATATCCAATGCCAGCTTAGGTTTTCAATCAGCAACCCTGCAATCGTAGGGCCGATAGCCGGAGCAACCATAATGACAAGACCGATCATCCCCATGGCCGCGCCCCTTTTTTCAGGAGCTATAATGACAAGTATAGTATTGAACATGAGCGGCAGAAGGAGTGCTGTCCCCATCGCCTGAACTACTCTAGCGGTAAGTAAGAAACCAAAGGTTGGAGATATGGCCGCCAAAAAAGTTCCCAGAATGGACAAACATAATGCGGCAACAAACAGCTGTCTCGTAGTAAACCACTGTAACAGCAGCCCGGAAATAGGGACTAGTATTCCTAAGGTAAGCAGATATGCTGTTGTTAGCCATTGGGCTGTAGAAGGTGTAATATCCAGGACCTTCATCAAGTCGCTGAGTGCGACATTTAATGCCGTTTCACTAAACATTCCAATAAATCCACTGAGCAGCAGTGAAATTAAGATGGGAATGGTACGAAACTTTCTTTCTTCAATAGGTTGTGTTCCTTTTAATCCAGCTTCCACTCTTGTATCCTCCTGATATGTGTTTTTTCTCTTTAGCCAAGCAATACAGGAATCATCTTAGCCGCTGCAAGCAACGGGCCTTCATCCCGGTAAGTAAGTGTCTGAAGCAGCGCTCCCTCAAATAAAGAGATGACAACGGAGGCCTTATCCGCAGCAGACCGTTCCTCAACACCTTCTTCCATGAGTCGAAGCATAACGACATCCTGCCAGTCTTTAAAAACGGATTGACATGCGGATCTCAGTTCCTCACTAATACAGGATGTCTCCACCGCTAACCAGAAACTGAAGGGAACTATTCCCTTAAACGACGTTTGCACCGCATCCATCGCCATTCCTTGAATAAATTCCACCATCGCTTCTGTTGTGCTCCCACTGATTTCGATATGGTTCCTTAGCTTCTGAGCAACAACTTCACTAGTACGGTTAATACAGGTTAAAGCCAGTTCCTCCTTCCCTTTTGGGAAATAATGATATAAGGAACCCTTAGGGGAATCACTATCCTTAATAATCTGATTCAGACCTGTTGCGTGATAGCCTTGTGTGAAGAACAATCTTGAAGCCGTATCGAGAATCGCCTCACGTGAGTTAGGCTTGTTGGACATGCCTGACACTTCCTTTACAGTTATAACGATTGGTCTACATAATATAAAACCATACCTTGTTACAATTCGTCAATCAAATTTTAATTAAATTTTAAAATACGAGGGCTTGAAACGTATGATAACTCTTTTCCAATACCCTAACTAAAAAACGAGCCGTTAGGCTCGCCTCAATCGATTATATACATGAATAATATCTTCTCCACGGACGAGGCAAAGCTCTTGCCAGCACCCCAATCTATTTTAAAATACTTACTGCCTGAGCTCCCTACCGAAATTAACCGAACATTAGTGACTCCCTGCAAATTATCAATAATGATCACAAGTCCTGCCTGATTACCAGATCTGTGAAAATAACGTTCATAAATCAATGTGCCTATAGATAGATCTGGCCCCATATTATTTAGTTCCTCATGAATTAACTCTGTATTCTCCCCCAGCCCAGCCTTGACTAAAGACAGGGCTTCTACCGGAGAGAGACTAAGATTGAAGCTATGTATAACAGACATCCCAACACCACCTTATCAACTATTTTTTATACCTTCAACTCATGAACCTGAATCTACATCTCCAACTACATTCCAGCGATGCCGGTATTTCTCCAAACGGGGATGAACACGGGTAGGTGCAGCAGAGAGCAGCAGGCGCAGCTTCACGATCCACTCTTCGAAAGAAGAAAAGGAGGCGAACTGATTAGCCATCTCGGGGGTTAGATAGAGAAAATAAGGAGACGGATAGACGTCGGAGATATGACGGAGCGCAGAATCAATAGGTGTATATTTCTTGCGCTTTCCTTCCAATCCCTCCACTGTAATGTAGGAACGCCCCTGCTCCCGTTTCCACTCATGCAGACGGTCCTCTCTCTTATGAAAAGAGAGCACAGGCTCTTTTGACATCCGTCTTACAGTTTCCTCATGCAGTGGATATAGGACAAGCTTGGTAAACTGGAGATCTACGGCTGCCTTTGCCGCGACTTGCAGCTCTTGGTCAGTTATATGTTCAAATGAGTCGTAAAATACTAGTGTTCCTTTACGTTGTTCTACCAGCGACTCGTAACCAAAAGGGACTTGCTGAGTGTCTCGTTTCATCGTAATCCTCCTGATTGTAATATATATACAGCATATCATGCGACATATGGGTGCGTACAATTCTTCGTAAAAAAAGCAATAACGAAAGCCAAATCCAATCGTCATTGCTTTTCATATTGATATTACTGAAGCTGTAATCCTCTCTCTTCAACTTCAGCCTCTATAGGGACGAACTCCGTAAGCTTATCATTCACTCCCGAGCAGGTCTGTGCCGATTGTTCTCGGCAGCGGCGGAGGAATACCTCAGCCAAGTCCGAGGATCTTACAACCAAACATTCACCAGGAAAACGGGAATCTGTTGAGCAAGCAGTAAGCTTATAACTGGAGTCAAGTGAATACTGCTTGAAGTAAACCGGGTTTCCGTTCTTAGGAGAAGCTAATTCAGAATTCATTGAACTCTCATTTGAAAAAACAGATCCCAACGGAACCGTTATACCAATTCCCTCCATCTTTAGATAGCTCTCTTTCCGCGTCCACAACTCATAGAAATACTGCTTCTGTTCATTGGGATTCAAGGAAAGGTACTTCTGCATTTCTGAAGGTGACATTGTATATCTAGGAAGGGAAGGATTTACAACACCCATCTTCTGAATATCAATACCGACACGATGGCCTTTTCGACCCACAATCCCAACAACCCAGTTCCCGGAGTGTGAGAGGTTAAATTCCCATGGTTCACGCATATGTTGAAGCCGCGGCTTTCCAAACACTCCTTTTTCAATACGAATTTCATCGTTACGCAGTCCCTCGATATCCATGGCGATCAATCGAACCATAATATCTCCGATTATAGATCTCCGCAAATCATCCTCACGTTTCAGCCGTCTGCTCACGAGCCTGTGCTCTGATGATAGGTAAGGCAGAAGCTCCGATATTGAAAAGGCAGATCCTGATCCAAGTGACACTGCTATGACCTGCATGGACTCTAACGCCTCCTTCTTATTCTGCTTCACTTCGGGATGGACCGAAACCAACTTAATGTTTCTTTGACAGCTTCTGGGTGTGGTGTAGCTGCATACGACGGAAATCGCTTCGTGAATTTAGCCTCATTTAACATTAAGGGATACTGAAATTCATACAGAAGCTCATGAAATTCTTTGGCTTCCTTGTCGAAGATTCCGGCCAATCCAACAGCCCAGCTAGGCAAGGTTCTGCTTTTCCTAGAACTGCCCGCCGCATCTTGAACAATATTGAGAAATTGCTGTCCCTCCATTGCCCCTCCACCCGACACATGCCATTCTCCGCTTTCGCCGCTATCAGCTAGCAGCACAGCCGCCTTAGCGGCATCCCGGATATAGATTAGATCATGCGGTACATGCAGATTTCCCGGCCAGGAGATGGTTTTGGCCTTTAACGCGCCCGTAAATATGGGACCAAATACTCTATTGGTCACGTTTGGACCGTAATAATCGGGGTAGCGAGGGATCACATAACGGAAACCTTGACTGCCTGCTTGCTCTTTCAATAATTCCTCCAGCTGATTGCGGAGTTTACCCTTACGAGTTAGTGCCGCTTTGGGATGATCCTCATCAGCAGGTACATATTGAAATTTACCGTAACCGTAGACGTTCCCCGGAAATACAAGGTGTTGATTGGGCTTAAGGCTTTGGGTAATACGCTTGAGTGCCTGCGGCATAACCGAATACCAATCCTGATAAGGCACGTTTAAACAAAAGTACACCGTCTTAACACCACTTAATAGTGGTTCCAGCGTTTGATCCACCTTAATATCAAAGGGTCTCATCGTAAGGTGAGATGCCTTAAGGCTGGTTAAAGCCTCTTTTGAATGATGATAGGTAGCTGTCACGGCCTTTCCTTTGGACAAAAGCTCTTCCGTAATCGCCAATCCTAGTCCACCATTCCCCCCAATAACAAGGTTCATATCATTACAGGCTCCTTTTCCAGAGATTGTATTCCTTTAGCTACCAGCTTGACCGTCCACTCGATCTGCTCCCGTGAATGATTGGCAGTAATGAAAAAGCGGACACAGGCTGCTTCTTCAGGAACGGCAGGGTAAAGTATCGGATATACGTTAATTCCTTCCTGATACAAATACTCAGTAAGTTGGAGAGTGCGGTCAGAGCCGCCAACAATAATCGGGATAATCGGTGTGTCGCAGCTTAATCCCGTTTGTAATCCAAGCAGCTTGCATTGCTCCAGAAATAACTTAGCGTTTTGCTGAAGCCTCTGTACCGGAGCAGGATCTTTTTCTAAAGATTGAATCACTGCAAGTGCTGCCGCCGCATTCGCCGGTGTAATCCCCGCACTAAAAATAAATCCATCCGACAAGTATTTCAAAAACTGAATCATGGCAGCTGAACCGGCGGCATATCCTCCACAGCTGGAGAAGGATTTACTGAGTGTGCCCATCAATATATCTATTTCTGAAGGAGACACCCCATGGTATTCGCAAATCCCTCTGCCTGTAGCCCCTATTGTTCCAATCGAATGAGCTTCATCAATATAGAGCATGGCTTGATGTTTCTTCTTCACCTCAATAAATTTAGGCAAATCCGGGATGTCCCCATCCATACTGTAGATCCCTTCTATAACAATTAAGGCACGGCGGCGATGGCTTCTTGTACGAGTTAAAATTCGATCTAGTGCCTCCCAATCATTGTGAGGAAAAGATACCCTTTGAGCTCCCGACAATAGGCAGCCTTGAATCAAGCTGTTGTGAGACAGCTCATCATGAAGTACGATATCATCTTTACCTACAAGCTTCGCTATCGTCGACACATTGGTCGCATGCCCGGCTGTGTAGACCAGAGCATCCTCTGTTCCAACAAACCGGGATACAGTAGCCTCGAGCTCCCCATGAAGCGGAATCTCACCGGATAACAATCGGCTGGCAGATACAGATGTTCCATATTCAGCCACTGCCTCTTGAACTGCGGTAATCATTTGAACGTCGCCTGCATAACCAAGATAATTATAGGACGAGTAATTAATATAGGGTTTACCATCCATTAGAACTGTATCCGTATTAATTCCTTGCCGTAGTCTGAAATAAGGATTGACTGCACCCGCCGAATCGATTCGTTTTTTCAGATCGACATATTCGGGGAATTGCTGTACATCAAATTGTGGTTGAACCAGTGACAGAGAAATAATCTCCTCTTCAGGTTGCCTTACAGTAGGTTCAAGCTTTTTAATCGGCGTTAGCTCTTTAGTACTGTCAATCAGATCTATAAGCTCATTAATCGATAGATCAGTTACTTCCAGAGGAAGGATGACCTCTTGGTCGGGATACCGCTTTCTGAGCTCACTTTGAAGCTCCATCATCATCAACGAATCAAATCCGAGCTCACCCTTAAGTGAATCGGTAACCCTCAATTCGCTAAGGGGATAAGCAGTAATTCGGCTTACCAGCTGCATGACTTCATTCTTAACATTCTTTACAGCTGAGATCGAAGGAGAACCGTTCTTTATTTCATATTCATGCTGAGACGTCAATTTCTGTATGTTTATTGTTCCTGGAGGACCGTTAGCAAGCATCACCTGGCTTTGCAGCTCCAGAGCGTTCGATTGTTTCCTCACTATTTCTAAAAGCTGATCCAACAAACGTTGTTCCATGGCAAGTTATCCCCTTTTCAACTTATATGTGCTTTGGTTATGAATGGTTTCAAGATGATGATTCATGATCTCCAATACATCAGGGTGTATGACAGGTTCACCCGATTGAACAACATTTGAATCTTCTTCCATCCAATATTCACGGCGATTGAAGACATATGAAGGCAGCTTAGCTAATTCAGGTTGAAGCGGTGTATAATAACCGTTCCAATCTATTGCTAATCCCCGATCTGCCAACATTGTAAGGCTCTGATGGATGACTCCCCAATCGTCCCCTTCTCTATCCAAGCTCGATCCCCAAACAAGGTCGCCCTTTACATGACGCCGGGCCATCTTAATCAGACCGCCCGGGCCGATTTCAATAACTGCGACCTTCTCTTCTCTGAAGAAGCATATACAATCATGAAACCGAACCGTTCCTCGCAGGTGATCCCTTAAGTATTCAGGGGATATCTCATGACATGGCTGACCGTTCAGATTAGAAATTAAGGGTATATGTCCCGAACGATATTGTACCTCTTTGGCCGTTTGTTGGAATTCCTCCAGAATAGGGTCCATTAGGCTGGAGTGAAATGCATTGGATACGGTCAGCTTTTTAAAAGGAACACTCTGAGCCTTCAGCAGTTCTCCAAATGAATCTATCTCCTCGGTTGTTCCTGAAATAACCGTCTGATTCGGCGCATTAACTGCTGCTACGGATAACGAAAATCCTTTTTCCGAAATTAATGATCGAATGTTTTGTTCCGAACTTTGAACGGTTGCCATCTCCCCCAATACAGGAGTAGAACCCATTAACTTACCGCGAATGCGCACAAGCTTTACAGCATCCTCAAGCTCTATCATTCCAGCCTGACAGGCGGCCGCGTATTCACCGATACTATGACCCATTACATAATCGGGGAAAATCCCAAAGCTGTTCCACAACCGAGTAAGTGCGTATTGAATTAGAAACAGTGAGATTTGCGTATACTCCGTCTGATGGATTTTCTCATTCAGGGTTGTATCTCCGCCAAATAGAATTTGAAGAACCTCATCTGAAGTTTCTTGATCAAGAGCACTTAATCCGCTGGATAAAGCTTGCTGGAATACAGGAGAACTTTGAAACAATTCTCGGGCCATTTGTGGATACTGGGAACCTTGCCCCCCATAGACAAAAGCTATTTTACCTGGGATTCTACTGATGGCCTTACCTTCTGCTGCTCTTAGTTGAGTAAGGAGCTCTTCGCTTGTCCGTCCGGCAACAGTTACTCTATAGGGGAACAAGTCCCTCTTGCAGTGTGCGGAATAGCAGAGATTAATAAGATTAAGATTGGTGGAATTTGACTCTAGAAACTGGGCATAGGACTCCTGCATTTCACGAAGCGATGCCTCGCTTTTGGCTGAAATGGTTAATAAATGTCCATTGTACCTGTAAGGCCGCGCCCCTAACCTTTTGGGCATACGATAAGACTGTAGGATTACATGAGCATTTGTTCCCCCGAAACCGAAAGAGCTGATTCCTGCATTCTTCGTCTTGTCTTTCCATTCGATTGGCTTTGTTGGAATTGTTAGTGCTGTTCCTTCTAATGAGATGTGTTCATTTATCGTCTGTAAATCCGGATGTGGAGCAATGATTTGGTGACGGAACATCAGGCAGACCTTAATCAATCCTGCGATTCCGGCTGCAGCCTCAAGATGTCCAATGTTGGTTTTTACAGCACCTAGATGGCAGTTCCCTATATTTTTGTGTGCAAATACTTCCTTTAATGCATTTACTTCAATAGGGTCGCCCAGTTTCGTTCCTGTCCCATGCGTCTCGATATACCCAATCTCGTTAACACCAAGACCCGCTTGAGAAATAGCCCGTTCAACAACCTTCTGCTGGGAGGTGCCCCGAGGTGCGGTTAATCCATTGCTGCGGCCGTCTTGGTTCACTGCGGAGCCTTTGATCAGCGCGTATATTCGGTCACCCTTCGCCACGGCCTCACTGAGTTTACGCAGTACAACCATGCCACAGCCTTCTCCCCGCACATAACCGTCAGCACGCTTATCAAAGGTATGACATCGTCCGCTCTCCGACATCATCCGTGCCTTTGAGAAATTAACATATAAGCCCGGGTGCAGGATAAGATTCACTCCCCCAACCAAAGCCATGCTGCTCTCCCCCTCTTTCAAGCTGCGGCAAGCCTGGTGTAGTGCTACTAGGGATGAGGAACATGCCGTATCCAGTGCAATACTTGGACCCGTAAAGTTATAAAAGTAAGATAGCCTGTTGGCTGCTATGCTCGAAGCATTGCCGGTCCCATGATAAGCGGTAATCCGCGTAGGCTGATGCTGCAGCTTAGAGTAATCGTTAGTGCTGATGCCCACGAATACACCGACATCACTATTTTCAAGCTCGGAAGGTCTTATTCCCGCATCTTCAAAAGCCAGCCAGCTTTGCTCCATCAGCATTCGCTGCTGCGGGTCCATAACCTCGGCTTCCAGCGGTGAAATCCCGAAGCACCCCGCATCAAACTGACGAATCCGCTCCAAAAAACCGCCCCAACGGGTATACATCTTCCCTTTGTCCTCAAGATTATCACTGTAATATTCTGCAAGATCCCAACGGGATGATGGAATCTCGGAGATTGACTGCTTACCTTCTAGTAGATTGTTCCAGAATTCCTCCGGTGACTCTGCACCGGGAAAGCGGCAGGAGAGTCCTACTATAGCAATATCCTCCGCTTCCTCCGAATGGCTAATCTGTACTGGAAGTATGCGTTCAGATGATGATGCTCCATCATGTAAATAACGTGCCAACTGCTCAATCGTCGGATAATCGTAAAACATCGTAGGGGAGCAGACAACATGCAGCTTCTCCTCGATTTGGCCTGTAACCATTACTGCTTTCACTGAATCGAGACCTAGGTGTAGGAAAGGTTCATCTATTTGGACGATATCCTTAGATACATCAGTAGCCTCCGCAATTTGCTCGACCAACCAATTCCTTATTTCTACTAAGTTCATACGATCTCTTCTCCTTGTGAATCAGTAACCTCCAAGGCGGACAATTCCCCTGCGAGATACGCTAACTTGCAATCATAGTGCTTAACTTTACCGCTGACGGTCTTGGCCAGTGAATTAGAAGCAACCAAAACTACATCAAATGGAGAAAAGCCGTAATTACCGGCCAAGCCTTGGCGAATATTCCGAATCATAGACTCACGCTCACTGCTTGTAAGCTCTCCATCCATCTCCTGAAGAACTATCACACGCTCCTCATCCTCGGACTCCATCGAAAATACTGCACCCGCCAGAAAACCGGAATGAAAACTTTGAATATAAGCTTCCAGGTCGTTTGCATAGAAGTTTTTACCGCGTATAATCAATAAGTTCTTAATTCTACCTACAAGATATAAATACCCGTCACGTAAAAATCCGGTATCTCCTGTACGCATGTAGCCGCCGTCTCCATTAGCCAAAGTATGTTCAAAAGTTTCGTCCGTACGGAGCTTATCATTTAAATAACCTTTGGCTATGGATCGGCTGCGCAGCCAAATTTCACCTATAGCATTCTCCGGGAGTTCGGTCAGTGTACCCGTATCGACTACCACGATATCCTGATCGGAGACAGGACTTCCGCAGCTGACTAATGTACGCGATTCCGGTGACTCCATGACCTCAGTTACTAGATTTTGTTCCAGATGGGCTGGATCACAATGCAGAATAACAGGATCACATCCCCGCACTCCACCGGATACGATTAAAGTGGATTCTGCCAATCCGTAGCAAGGATAGAAAGTACTCCGCTGAAACCCATAGGGAGCATACTTACGCACAAATCCTTCTACCGTTCGACTGCGTACAGACTCTCCACCGCAAAATGCAATCTCCCAGCTGCTTAAGTCTATTTTTGCACAATCTTCAGGTTTAACATGTGCCAGACACAGATCAAAGGCAAAGTTAGGCGCTCCGCTGACTGTGGCCTTTTTCTCAGTAATCATTTCAAGCCATAAGGCTGGTCTGCGCAGGATTTCCTGCGGACTAACCAGATGAACAGGGAAACCCGCATACAGAGGGGCAAGAACACCGCCTATAAGTCCTAAATTATGATAGAGGGGAAGCCAAATGACTGCTTCATCCTGTGCCGATAAGGCAAATTTACGGCTGACATTCTCCACATTATGAAGCAGGTTATCATGAGTTAAAATGACGCCCTTAGACTGTGAAGTTGTACCTGAAGTAAACTGGATAAAGGCTGCTGCATGCTTATCCGCTTCCTGGCTGATATAAGGAATCTCGTTCAATTCATCTACAGTGACCCAGTGCAGTAAAGACAGATCATCTTCTTCATCTAATAGAGTAGTAATATAATCCAGTACTTTTCGGGAGGTTAGGATAACCTGAGCTCCTGTAACTCTGACCGCATGCTGAGGCCTGGCGAGACTTTCGGACGGTTTGGGTATTTCTAAAGGAACAACTACAGTACGGCTGTAGAGGCATGCAAAGAAAGAAACGATGAACTCCAGCCCAGAAGCGTGAAGCAAGGCCACCCGATCGCCGGGTTTAGTTATCATCATAATAGAAGCGGCTATCATCTTTGAACGAACTGCAAGCTCTCTGTAAGTCAATTGGGACACGTTGTCCCCATCCTTAAAAGTAAAGGCAATTCGGTCGGGGGTTGATTGACTCCTCTCATTTAACAAATCCACTACGGTTTTCAGTTCATGAATAATGCTGCTCACACAAACTCTCCTTTGGGGCCCACTTGGACCGTTGGACTGTTAAAAATGGGCAACACAAAACCGCAAAACATTAAATATCCCTCGTTTATTGCAGAGCGGGGAATAAGTAAATATTTCACTATTAAAGGAATATCACCTATTTTTAACTGCCTTTAGTATACAACTTGGCCTAAAGAGATTCACTGATAGATAATGTTGAACACTGTCGAAATAATATATATATGTGAATATATGGTGAAATAATCCATTTTATTATACCAAGCTACATGTTCCCTTTAAATTCAAATATCCTCCAAAAAAAACAGGACTTCAGAGCCCTGTGAGAGAAACATAGGTTGTAATTTTATTTTGCTTAAATAGACGGATGAGGGTATTTAATATCCAAGCATCTTACTATGAGCATATGAAGCCGCTCCAATGGTTCCAGCACGGTTACCTAACTCCGCTTGAACAATCCTGCAATTACTTCCGGAAAGCTTGAGGGCATGATTGCTTACGGTCTCGCGAACAGTATTCAACAATCTATCCCCCGCTGCGGCCATACCACCACCCACAATAATGAGCTCTGGGTTAAACATATTAATAACATTGGACAATCCGAAACCAAGTAGGCTACCTGTCTCGTGCATCACCTCAATAGCCAAGGGATCTTCAAGATCGTAAGCTTTGGAGATCATCACCGCTTGAATAGCTTCAGGATCATAATTAACCCACTCTTGAATAAGGCTTGTTCCCCCATCCCGCAGCTTTTCTTTAAAAGTATTTACCATTCCAACCGCTGACACATACCTGCCCAAACAACCAGAACTACCACATTTACAAGGTCGCCCATTTCTATACATGTTCATATGTCCGATTTCTCCAGCACTGTAGGATGTACCGTATACTACCTTTCCATCATTAACAATCCCGGAGCCTAGGCCTGTCCCAAGCGTGAGCAAAATGAGGTTGTTATAACCCCTACCAGCACCATGCAGCCATTCACCATACAAATTAACCCTCACATCATTATCTATATAAACAGGAAAATCATAATATTCCTTCATCTCATTAATTATATGTACATGGTCCCAGTCCGAAAAGTTTGGAGAAAATATAGACAATCCCTCCACAGGATCTAAAAGACCAGGTATGCCTATTCCCATGCCTTTGATCTGATCCAACGGTATACTCGTTTCTGTTATGAGTACACGAACGGCCTCACGTATGCGACCCAATACATGTGACGACCCTAGAGCCGCTTCGGTTGGAATCGAGATCTCATTTACTGCCCTTAGGTCTGAATGGTATATCCCTGCTTTTATATTGGTTCCTCCGAGATCAACACCTACTAAGTAAGGTTTCATACTATTCTCCCTTCACTTTCAACACATTATCTTCCATTATGGAGAACTCACAGTAAATATGATACCTTAACCCTCATATTGCTGCTCTCAGTTACACCGTTTTCATTTACCAGCTCGACACGGTACTCATACGCCCCGATTGCCCGACCCGTGATGTTTGTAGACGTTTTTTGAGCGTTCGTTCATTTTAACCAAAAATCAGACTTTGAGGAAAAGCTTACAAACAAAAAAACAGTCCGAGAACAAATATGTTCCGAACCGTTTCTTATTATTTTAAAGAAAACCAAAGCTTATGAACCTGCACCTTTATACTTTTTAACTCCATAGTTCCACGCTACCAAACCGATTCCCGCAAAGATGGCTCCCATAACAGGGGTTAAGAGTGCAATCTTCATCATCTCTGTTCGTTGTAGAAATATAGCTGCGGGATACACGCCTACAAAAGCAAACGGCAAAATCCAAGTTAACAGCACCTGAATTGCCCGATTGTAGATCGTTACCGGATAACGGCCATAGTTCTGGATGTTATACATCAGCGGTATAATACCTGTCGGCGCATCCGAGTAAAATGACAACGATGTTAAGGCTGTATAGATGCCCGTATAGATCGCCACGGCGCTTAGTGACAGAATAATCAGTGCTGGTATAGTCCACCATTCGAACGGCAGTCCCAACTGTGTACCGCTGATCGCCATAATAATCAGTCCGATGATGGAACCAGATAAAGAAGGCGGATTTATATTCTCGAGAAATATTTGAAATAAGTTATGTGCGGGCCGTGTTAGTACTCGGTCCATTTCACCTTTGGTGATGTAGCGCTCACTGAAATTCCACATATTAACGAAGCAGCCAAACAGTCCGAAGGGAACCATGAAGAAGCCGTATACAAAAATGACTTCCCCTTGACTCCAACCTGCAAGACTGTTGGTATGCATGAAGATCACCAGAATAAAGATGAAATTGGTAGCTTGAAATAACAAATCAGATACGACCTCTACCCAGAAGTCTGCACGGTAGGTCAGCCGGGTTTTCATATAATTTTTCATATACTCGATAATTAGCCCCAAGTAATACAAGTTTAGCTCATCCTCCCTGCACGAACAGCCGCTGCCGCGCTGCATGATATAACCAGACCATTGGAATCAGCAGTGCCAAAAACCAAAAGATCTGAATTCCAAGCACATTCCAAATCCCTACACCCTTCACTTGTCCCGTAAAAACAGACCCTGGGAGATAAGTAATAGCTTGGAAAGGAAGCAGCTTCAGAATGGAGGACAGCCAGCCTGGGAATAAAGTGATCGGAACGATTAATCCGGAGAACAAGTCGACGATTACACGCTTCATACGCATCATGCCTTCATTATTCTCAACAAAGAATGCGGAGAGTCCTGTGATCACATTAATCTGTGTATTGATCAGAAAGCTGAAGAACAACATGACCAGAAAACCCGTCCAAGCCGCAGGATCTGTCGGTAGTTGCACCGGAAATAACAGCATAGCAATGGTCATACCGGGTATCATGAACAGCATGAACCGGAACATCCCTTCTCCGAGCCCCTGCATCATTTTGACCAGAACATAGTTATAAGGCCGAATGAATTGTATAGCGATGCTTCCATCCCGAATATCCGTAGATATTTCTCGATCCAAGTTATTAAAATAAAATGCACGGGCCATCCATGATACGGCTAGGTATGATGTCATTTGTGTTAAAGTGAAGCCGCCTAGAGTAACACCTGCCGAACCGCCCTCCCCATAAATAGCCTTCCAAGTAAAATAGTTAACACCGATATTAAGAGAGTAAATTAGAATACCGGTATAATAGTTCACTCTATAAGCCAGCATGGTGAGGAATCGGATGCGTATAAAATCAATATAAGCTCCTAAGAGAAGTTTGCGTCCACTTTTCTTGGTTTCGAGACTAGACATGGATAACCTCTTCCTCGTCCTTCCCATCTGCAGAGTCTTCCGGCTTTTCCGCGGAACCTGATTTGTAAATACTGCGCACGATGTCATCCGTATTGGTCTCGATGATTTTGATATCCGTTATATCTGCCTGTCCTACAACACGTCCCAGCACATCCGATACATTCAGATCAAGCGGAATCCAGACCTTCGCGCCAAGATCATTCTCAGCGGACCAGGAAACAGGCATACCCTCTGTCCAATGTTCAAGCTGCTGGAGCTTCGTTGCTTTTCCGAATTGAAAAATGACTTCACGTCCGGTTCCCCAGCGCTGCTTAAGCTCATCCAGACCCCCGTCATAAATAATACGTCCGTCATCCAACATAATAACCCGTGAACAAAGAGCTTCAATATCCTGTAAATCATGCGTTGTCAGCAAAATTGTCGTACCATGCTGGCGGTTCATATCCTTGAGAAACTCGCGGATTTCAGACTTCACCACAATGTCGAGACCAATGGTCGGCTCATCAAGAAACAGAATGGAAGGATTATGCAGTAAAGCAGCGACTAACTCACAACGCATCCGCTGTCCCAAGCTTAGCTTACGGACGGGACGATTGAGCAATTCCTGCAGTTCCAATCGTTCTACGAGTTCATCCAAACGTTTCTTAAAATCCTGTTCAGACACCCGGTAGACCTTACGTAACAGCTGGAAAGACTCAATAACACCGATATCCCACCATAACTGGCTGCGCTGCCCGAAGACCACTCCGATATTACGGACAAATTTCTCCCGCTCCAAATAGGGTACATAACCGCCAACGGTTAGACTGCCGGAGGTAGGTACCAGAATGCCTGTAAGCATTTTGATCGTCGTAGACTTACCGGCCCCGTTCTCCCCGATGTAACCACAGATTTCTCCCTCAGGAATATTGAAGGATATGTCTTTAACCGCTGTCACTTCCTGAAATTCCCGTTTAAACAAATCAGCGAAGGCCCCTTTTAGACCCTCGCGGTTTTTCTGGACTTTGAATGTTTTTCTTAAGTCCTGCACTTGTATCGCAGTCATAGTGTACCTCTCTAATCTAAGTATAGGGTTCAACTATCCATTATAATGTACATATAAAAAAATCACCACCCATTTTGATTTTCATGGTAGTGATTCCGCTTTTTTTCTTACTTAAGCCAGTCTTCCCTCAACTAGATTCGTATCTTTTACGACCTCCAAATGACCTGAACGGGCAACCTTAGTGCGCAAATATTTCTCATTAAAAATGGATACATCACCCCAGAGCGGAGCCCGTTTGACGGCGTTCATCCCTGCTGCTTTCAAGGCTTCAAGCTTCTTAGGGTTATTAGTAATTAGAGTTACCGGTTTTTGGCGCAAATGCTGGAGCACACTAATGGCATCGGAGTAGCTTCTAACATCATCCGAAAAACCTAATTCGAGGTTCGCTTCTACAGTATCATATCCTTCTTCCTGTAAAATATAAGCCATTGCCTTGCTGAACAACCCGATACCTCTTCCCTCATGGTTAGCTAAGTAGAACAGGGCACCCGATCCATTGTCGACGATCATTTTCATGGATTGGTGAAGCTGAAAACCGCAATCACAGCGCTTGCTGCCAAAAATATCGCCGGTGTGGCATATGCTGTGCATCCGTATTAACGCTTCCTCCGACCCCTCAAAATCACCGTATACCAGTACACTTGACTGTTGCCCTTCGGCTAGATTAAAAGAGGACAACCGGGAGATTAATGCCTCCGTCATGTCTTCGCTATCCCCCTTAAGCAACTCTTTATCGGTTATATTAAGCCAGCTGTACCATTTGAAATTGACGGTCTCTCCTTCAAGGTTCACAGGCAAATTAATGGGACCTACGAGTATGTTCGCGGAGTCATTTACAGTAATTTTTTGTATTTTATTCTTCAAGATCGACACGATATCTGGTTTAATCATGAAACACACCATCCTTGTAGGTCATATTATAAGTATATAGAAATACGTGATTTAAATAAACATTTTCGCTTAGTAACTATTTGTAAGTTAGTTTAACATTGTAATATAAGTTCGTCAAGTAATAACATATATTTAAATATTAATAATTACTTTTTGTAAGTTTGTGATATAATGAATGCAGGGGTGAACCTGATGAATGAATTTGAAATGTGTCCACGCTTTGAAAAAGCAGTTGATTTGCTGAGTAAGCGTTGGGTAGCGCTCATCGTATTCGTTCTTATGCCCGGCCCACGCCGGTTTGGTGAAATTGAGCATTGTCTGTCTAATCTCAGCGGCAAAGTTTTATCAGATCGACTTAAGGAATTGGAGAATGAAGGAATCATTGAGCGTACCGTTTATCCGGAGATGCCTGTGAGGATTGAATATTCGCTTACAAGTAAAGGTACAGCGCTGGCCCCCATTCTTGGAGAAATCGGTAATTGGTCAACAGAGTGGGTTAAGATCGGCGTAAACAATTAATGCTGCGGTTTATCTAAAAGCCCTTTTGGCTTCCTTAACAGGAAAACAAAAGGGCTTTATAGATATTCTATACAACTACTGTCAGCGCACGGGCAAGAATGAGCCGACACCAAAGCAGGATATCGAAATATTATCCGTACCCTCTATCCCATGAAAAAACCCTCTTGATGTACAACCGAACTGGAAGCCGGCTGACGATTCAAGAGGGTTTTTATTATAAATCTTTTCGTTCAAACCGATACATACCCATTAAAAGTACAACTACCGTATACAAAACAGCATAGATCACAAAAGAATTAGACGGTATCGCATCAGCAACTCCGAAGAAGCTCTCATTAATCGGTATCATGCCGCTCAGCTCACTAAAGCTGAAGAGCTCAGCAATCATTTTACGTTGTAAACCATCTGCAGGTATGAGCAGTGACATTATTCCCGTCATATTTTGAAGAGACTGAAGGGCATCAGGCTTCAAAGGAAGCGATCCGCTCACTTTATCAATCATACCTCCAAGCCATCCCGCTCCGTAGAGCATGGTCAT
The DNA here is from genome assembly GCF_000757885.1 of Paenibacillus wynnii. NCBI lineage: Bacteria > Bacillati > Bacillota > Bacilli > Caryophanales > Paenibacillaceae > Paenibacillus > Paenibacillus wynnii. Next base: position 1,151,359 of record NZ_JQCR01000003.1, read on the forward strand.
AAAGACGCCATTACCGATCGCCGATAAAAATCCCGAGCCAAGCATGGAAATTGAAATGATCACCGGGACAACGGAAGCGAACAGTAGAAAAGATTTTAATAAAACAAACAAATCTCTAGGAATAGCAGCATGGGCTTGAGTTATTAGTAAAATAGCTATAAACAGCAGCAAAGCATAAGCCGCTCCGAATATTACGTATCCCAGCCAACGTCCAAGATACCATTTCCAACGTGGAAGCGGGCGAGGCAGTAAAGCCTGCAGCACTCCCTGCTCTGCTTCTCCAGATAAAGCTGAGAAAGAGCTAAAGATGGACAGAAACGCAATTACAAACGCTCCAAAGAAAAAACCGAACGTTAAAATGAATGCTCCATTCGCAAAACGTTGTATCAACTGCTCAGCACTACTTATATCAGTGCCCACGAATGAATCATTTCCCCCTATGGCTCCAGCCACAAACCAGAACCCGATCAGAAATACAACAGTCATAATCAATGTAAGCAGCATAACCCTTTTCCGCAGTAATTCCTTCCATGTCATACTCATAATTATGTTCATGCCCGTTCTCCTCTATGGTTGAGGCCCGATACGGCACTCATAAACCATTCTTCCAGACGTTCTTTCTTATGAGAAACCTCATATAGAGTCATTCCTTGCTCTACAATCAGAGCATTCAACCACCCAGCTTGCTCCTCATTCTCCAGTTCAGCTTCTAACCAAACTATACTGTTGTCCAGTGACGTAGGGAAATCCAAAGTTGTGGAGTCACCATTTGAGGTAGAAAGACTAATTTGCAAACCGCTGCGTTCATTCAACCAAGACAGCAAAAAAGGCGAAAACCCGCCGACTTTAAAATGCCAGCTTGTTCGCTTATTCAGCACCTCAGATACTTTACCGTGACGCAGGATCACACCATCATTTAACAGTGCCATCCGGTCGCATAACAGTTCAACATCTTCTAGAAGGTGGGAGTTAAGGAATATCGTTGTCCCCTTCTTCTTCAAGTTTTCCAGAATTGATCTAACTTCCATTCTACCTATCGGATCCAGTGCGGAAGACGGTTCATCTAGAAACAAGACAGCAGGATCATTAACCAGTGCACAAGCAAGACCCAGGCGCTGCTGCATTCCTTTGGAATAATGCTTAACTCGGTCTCTTCCACGCCTTCCAATTCCAACTTTCTCAAGTAGCTCAGGAATTCGTTGATCTGCTGTGGAACGTTCCATCTTGCATAACCGTGCATGAAGCCTTATCACTTCTTCTCCAGTTAGCCACTCCTGATAGCGGTACAATTCCGGCAAATAACCTATTAATGATTTAGCTTCCAGTGATCCGATCTTGTGGCCTAATATAGTTGCACTCCCATATGAAGGATTAATGAGGCCTACCAGCATTTTGACAAAGGTACTTTTGCCGGCACCATTAGGGCCGAGGAAGCCAAAGGCTTCCCCTTTCCCTACCGAAATCGTTACGTCACGGCAGCCACGCCCATTTGTGTATTCTTTGGTTAATCCTGTGGCTTCTATCGCTGCAACACTCATAATTGAATCAACTCCTGAAGCTTAGCTATGAATTTTTCTTTGCCTTCGTAAATGTCGCCTCCGTGGAACTGAAACAATTGTCCATTTGAAACCCATGTTGCGTCATATATAGTTTCTTTATTGCTGTCATAATGGTTCAAAATGACGATTGTGCTGCCAATAGTCAATTGCTCAGTACCCTCTACAGCAATTAACGGCATTGGAATTTCACCAGATAGAATCCGGCTTTGCTTCAAGCTAGATTTCAAATAATCCGGCATCAGCGGGAAGTTAATTATAGCCTCAACCGCCTCTTCCACCTTAATAGAGGGATCAACAGTTATGGTTGGAGTGTTCATTTGCGATAGACTAGCCCAATGCTCCTTATCAGGTGATAGGTTGTAATTCACCATTTCTGGGATGGAGAGCGTAATTGGCTTCCCATCAATCGATTGGGGCAATAACTGCTCTGCTCCCAACCGTTTCATTGCTTTATTCACCTCATCTACATGAAGATTGAGTGTAATCGCTTGTGAAGGGTTAACACTAACGGTCTTCTGGCTATCGGTTACGACAGTGCTTAGAGGCGCATAACCCAGGGTATCTGAAATTTTATCCAAAGGCATGTCGCCGGTAATTGAACCTGATGAGCTGGAGAAAATACCGAACTTATTAGCCGACTCTTGAATGTCACCATTCTCTGTAATCTGAGTGAATATATTTCGAAGATCACTTTCATTAACAACCGTTACATCCTGCATACGAAATTGATTCAAGATGGACGCCATTGCGGTATTGCCAACCGGTGTAGCGAGGATTGCGGCAAAGACAGCTACACCTGCAGCAACGGTGGCCCATTTGCGACGGCGGTTCATCCCTCTTTGCTTTGTTCGTGGTGATGCTTGTGTATTTACTCCAAGTTTGCCTTGCAACTCTAATGGAGATACGGATTGCACCATTGGCGTACTTGCATCCGTAGTATGAACACTAGTGACTTCTTCATTGCCATTTGGCGTTGATTGTTCTGCGTGCTGTCCCCACTCCGTCCAAATAGGGTTTACCGGCTCATTTGCAAGCTTACTTTGCATGAGGCTCCAGGCCTCCTCGATTTTTTGCTTATCACTATCATCATTTATAGGTTTGTTAGTCATTAATATTTACCTCCTAATCGTTCTCTTACTGTCTAATCGAGCTGTGGGAGTGACTTTGCTGCATTTTGCCTTAATCTTTGGGTAGCGCGGTGCAATAGAGTCCCTACAACCGGCGGCTTAACACCAAGCTCCCCTGCAATCTCCGTATAACTATACCCGGAATAGCGGAGCAGAAGCGCCTGTCGGTCTCTGTCAGGAAGTCCATCCAGCCATTCACGAATATCCTCCTGATCTAGTTTACGCAGCATAGCGTCTTCACCTGAGGGTAGGGAAGCCTCCGTATCGAAATACATCTCCTGTTTGCTCTGCAATCTCCGCTCTCTTGCTTTTTTATCCATATAATCGTATCCAATCCGAGTTAGAACTCTATGTAGCCAAGCACCTAACGCGGCCGGATCATTTGGCGGGTTACGGTATAACCTTAAGAATACATCCTGGGCCAGGTCATCGGCAGCAACCTCATCACGTACCAAGGCAACCAGCTTTCTTCTTACAATCGGATAGTGTTCATAAAATATCGTTCGAAACCCTTCGGACTCCGGAATTTCCATTTGGTAAAGCCTCCTTATCTGCTGCAGCTATAAGTAAGACGACGTTCGAAGCTTTTTTGTATCAGTATAGCCGAAAAAAAGACAGCTCCTACCGATAGGAACTGTCTATACTATTTCTATTTGAAGGATTATTTCCCTCTTTTATTATGCCAAATAAGGGCATGCAGCTGTGGAAGCACTCTAGCATTGTTCATCCGTGGATCCACAATCACCTTGTTGAACAGCCATTCCAGACGTCCCAGCAGCCGACAGGAAATGTCCCCTTCTTCAGTCACATCCTCATTCCCCGTCTGAAGGTAAAAAGGAACATCAGGATATCTTTCATGAACAGTCCGGGCATACTCGTAATCTTCATCTCCAAACACAACTACTTTCAAGCTATAGGAAGACACATTGCCTGTCTTTATTCTGCTCATAAGTGTATCCAACACAGACCAATCTGTAGTCATACCGGAGCTTGGCGGTTTAGGGCTGATCGTCAGCATATCCACTCTGCTGAGCCAATCCTGCCATTTGCTCCCCTGTGTTTCGATAGCTACCTTTATCCCGCGTTCCTGAAGCTTAACGATAAGATCCATCATGCCCTCACCGATTAGAGCAGGATTACCGCCCGAGATGGTTACACAATTGAAGTTATTGCCGGCAAGCTCCGTCAGTTCCACAATGATATCATCGGCACTAAGCATACGCACTTTATCTTTAGCAGAGCCGTCCCAAGTAAAGGCGGAATCACACCAGCTGCAACGATAGTCACAGCCGTAAGTACGTACGAACATGGTTTTGACACCAATAACCGCACCTTCACCCTGAATGGTCGGACCAAACATTTCAATAACGGGTATTTTACTCACAATCACAGCCCCCATACAGGCGGTAAGCCGGACCCTCATCAGGAATATCCTCCGCGAGTACCTCAGCCCATGCAGTAGGTGTCTCCCACAGCTTAACCGAATATAGTGGAAGGCCAGCCAGCTTCAGCTGATATGCGATATAACAAGACATATTCTCAACGGTTGTACGAAAAGATAAATGAGATACCTTGGAGCCCGTACTCACAAGCGTTTCCAGAACAGGTTCGTTGCCCATGGCTAGAAATGAGTGATCCAGGCGATCAACCACGGCTTCTTTTACAAGGGTTTTCATATCACTGAAATCTATAACGAACCCTTCATCCGAATGCCCTTCAGTCGTAAGGGGGCGCCCCTTTAGAACAACCTCAAGCTTATAGGTATGTCCATGCAGGTTACTGCACTTACCCTTATGCCCAACCAGTTGATGGGCTGAATCAAAGGTAAAGATTTTACATACTGAAACCTCGTTAAGCATTAAGAGTCGACCTTCTTTCTCTCCGCCTCATATTGCTGAAGCCCTCTGCTGCGCAGCTCGCAAGCCGGACAGGTTCCGCAGCCGCTGCCTATGATGCCGTTATAACAAGTTAGTGTATGCTCACGGACATAATCGAAATAACCTAATTGATCTGCCATTTGCCAAGTTTCTTTTTTATCGAGCCACATCAGTGGGGTGTGAATTACAAACTCATAGTCCATTGAAAGATTCAACGTCACATTCAAAGACTTCACGAATACATCCCGGCAATCGGGATAACCGCTGAAATCTGTCTGACATACACCTGTTACGATGTGATTATAGTCAAACTGCTTAGCCATAATTGCGGCAAAAGATAAGAACAGCAGGTTTCGACCATCTACGAATGTACTTGGAAGTTCCTCGCCCTCTCCCGCAGCAATCTCAATATCATTACGTGTCAGAGCATTAGGAGCTAGCTGGTTCAGTAAGCCCAGATCTAAAATATGCTGCTTAACATTGAATTTGTTGGCAATCGCTGTTGCAACCTCAATTTCAGCTGCATGGCGTTGATTATAGTTAAAGGTTACCACCTGTACTTCCTCAAACTGCTGCATAGCCCAGATCAGACAAGTTGTACTGTCCTGCCCGCCGCTAAATACGACAAGTGCTTTTTTGTTCATTATAATAATCTCCTTCGTTTGAGCCTAACCTATTAACGGTTGCCAATCTTTTCGGGATACAAGTCATGATTCATCAAGCGATGTTCGGCCATTGCCTCATATTTAGTTCCCGGACGACCCCAGTTGCAGTAAGGATCTATGGATATTCCTCCGCGCGGTGTGAACTTACCCCATACTTCAATATAACGCGGCTCCATAAGAGCGATAAGATCATTCATAATGATGTTGACACAGTCCTCGTGGAAATCCCCATGATTGCGGAAGCTGAATAGATATAATTTCAAGGATTTGGACTCCACCATTTTTTGCTCCGGGATATACGAAATATACATAGTGCCAAAATCAGGCTGACCGGTTACTGGACACAAACTAGTGAATTCCGGACAGTTGAATTTAACAAAATAATCGCGGCCTGGATGCTTGTTATCAAACACTTCAAGAATGTCGGGATCATACCCGAACTTATAAGCAGTACCTTGATTTCCAAGCAATGTGACTTCCAGCATATCCTCTTTAATTCTTCCTTCTGACATGACAAAAAACCCCTCTCTTTTCCTTCGGTAATTTTCACCCTATGGGAAAGAAGAACGAGATTTCGTAAACAGGCTCTACTAAGAAACGGATTCCACCCTAAGTCCATAAAGTGGCCGTTATTACGCTGCATATAAGAAATTAGAGATTCAGTAAACCTGAACTCATCCAGCCTATGATTGATGAAGATGCTGCCTTATATTCGATAGCGGTCTTAGTTTTTTATAGAGGGAGTTTTCGAACCTCTCCTGCGCATTATAATAGCCGCAGATTTCTTCTTTATACTTAATGTGCGTCTAGTACTATACCATGATTAGCAGTAACAAGACAAGTGTTACATGTGGTCCAAAATCAGCGAACACAGCAATCCTAGCGCGGCCACAAATCCAGTTATCGAACCGCCTTCCTCATACGCCTCCGGCATCATGCTCGAACAAATCATGGCGAAATTACCACCTCCCGCGAAGGAAGCAATGATAGCAGTGGTGTAGTCAGACACATGTTCCATATAAACATAGCCCCCGATTGTGGCTATTATTGAAATCAATAACACAGATGACCATAAAAGAACTATACGTTTTTTTGTATAACCATCTGACTTTAATCCTGCGGTACTTGAGAGTCCTTCTGGAATATTGCTGATAAATATGGCGATGACCAGCAGCAGACTTACACTCTTCCCACCAATCAGACTTGAACCGAGCATCATGGATTCAGGTATGGCATCATGCACCGTCCCGGCAAAAATCGCCATTCCTCCGACTCCCGATTGACTATCCTTTCCAGCCGTTCTAACCGGACGTTTACGACCTGCTCCCCCTTTACGGGAGATGTACCAATCAACACTCCAGTACCAAAGGCCATAATCCAACCGATGAGCTTCTTCGGGATATTTAAATACAGAGCGAGCAACGCCCCAATCATCACCGCTGAACCTGATATTGCGCCCCACATGGCAGCATTCAACAATTTCTTGTCGGTCAATAGGTATGGATATTCTAGAATCGGATTACACGCATTATACTTTGTGTGCAAACCAGGCTACCGTGAAGATTTGGACTTTCGGCCGCTGTTGTATCCAGATTTCTCTTCCGTTCCTTTTCGCTTTTTGTTATTTTCTTTTGTTCAGCTTATATAGATTGATTTATTAATATTATTAATATTATTAATATTTAATGCCATAATCACTATTTGCATACCCTATAGTTAAAATATTGGATTCATTTTCAAGGATATGGGTAACTTAACTTTTATAATCTCCTAAAGGATGGGATCACCTCATGGAACAAAACGTAAGTATGTTGTCTGACTGGTTAAATACCCATGTTGAGCAGACCCTTGTCATTGAAAAACACGAGCTTGAGGACATGGATATCGTCCACTTTAAGCTGGAAAGTGTTGAGTTTCGAAATGGTGAGGATACCGTCGACGATTATTTAGATAATGCACTGGTGCTAAAAGGGACTGGTAACACCACGAACGCTGACGGTGAGCGAGTCCCGTTGCCGCAACATAGTTATGAGATTGCTGTCAGCGGGCTCAATATGGGCCCCTCTGACGAGAAGAAACTTCAAGTCAATACCAAGCGGGCTAAATATATTCTCTCTATAGAGGAATAAAAGCAAAAAAAGAGGCTGAAGGGAACCTCCCTCAGCCTCTTTTTTTGACTACTCTTCACCGATAATTTCGACTTCCGTCTCCAATTCAACATCAAACTTGTCTTTTACCGTATTGCGTACATGATGAATTAATCCAATATAATCTGTAGCTGTAGCGTGATCTGCATTTACAATAAAACCAGCATGTTTTCTTGAAACTTCCGCCCCGCCGATCCGGGTACCCTGTAATCCGCTTTCTTGGATCAACTGTCCCGCATACCGCCCAGGTGGGCGCTTGAAGACACTTCCACAGGAAGGGTATTCAAGCGGCTGCTTAGATTCCCGTTGTTCAGTCAAATCATCCATAGCGGACTTAATTTCAGTAAATGTTCCAGCCCTCATGGAAAAAAGTGCCTCCAATACAATATACTCTCCACTGGCAAATATACTTTTTCTATATCCCCACTGGAGCATATCTCCGTGCATCGTATCGATTTGGCCATCTTTCCGCAGAACTAATGCACTCTGAAGCACATGGGAGACTTCCCCTCCATAGGCACCAGCGTTCATATACAGCGCTCCTCCTACTGTCCCGGGTATTCCACAGGCAAATTCGAGCCCAGTGAGCTCCTTTTCGAGGGCAAACCGGGAGACATCAATAATTTTGGCGCCGCATTGAGCGAATAAAACGTTATCTTCTTTTATCCCCATGCCTGACAAGCTGGAGGTCTGCAGAACTATTCCACGTACGCCACCATCCCTGATGATCACATTCGACCCATTCCCAAGAACAGTCAACGGGACTCCGTTCTGGTGCGCATATGTAACAATATTTTGAATTTCCTCATAAGTGGTGGGAATAGCGAGAATATCAGCCTGACCGCCCATTTTTGTAAACACATGATCTTTTAAGGACTCGTGGCTTTTTAGAATTCCAGCCTTAACGAGCTTTTGTAAATCCTCAAGTATTTTGCTTATGTTCATATTTCATGCTCCTTAAGCGGGATTATTGCAACCCCAACTTTAACAACGAACAGGCTTCTTTGTCAATGATGGGAGCACTATTATGTCATCAAAGCCATTATTTATTTGAATCAGCTCGACTCTTCCTGTCTCTGAATTTCTCTCTTCGATCGACTCTTTCGTTCTCATTCAGACGAGGGCATGTATAACAATAACTCCCACCTTCAGTAAGGTAATACAGGCAACAGCGGTTCCGCATCTGCACTGTTTTTTCCGGATCAGCTAGATCTTCAATTCTTCGAACTTGTACCTGAAACGGATTTTTGGCTAAACCGAAGATTTCAGGAGACAAATCATTTTTTAGACTTTCGTAGTCCATTTGAAGTTGATGAATAGTGTCGGCATTGTCTTGACCTTTAATCAAAATCTCCAGATAATAATTGAATTTAGTAGGAAATTGGCCCCAAATTTGACTTGCGGCTAGACCGCTAAGAGCAGATATGCAACGAATAAGGGGGAATGCTGTATTTTTATAAAAGTCCGCAAGCACCAAATGACGCCAATGATCCCGTTCGACCTTATCTTCTGGCCCTTTAATCGTGTCCCATTGATTCATAACATACACTACTCGGCAATAACCACTCGCGGGTACAAGGTGAATTGTAAGATTAGACAGACTCATGTTCGGAACCGTATTAAAAACAGATAATGAATACTGCAGCGCCATAGCTGCACTTGAAAACCAGCTGGCGAAATAGGCAGCCACGGCAGTATCATCGAGCGCTTTCATCAAGGGTTTATAGCATTCAATGAACTCCTGCATCTTCTCTTCCTTTACCAGATCGGCCGCTGCAAACGAAAATAGTGTACCCTCCGGAACCGAAAGCTGTAGGTCGAATTGGGTTGCCAGTTCATGAATCAATAGATCATCCTTCATTTCTTCTCCTCCTGTTCTCAGTTCAGATCTGATCCACCTTTACACCCCGGATGTTGTATAGGTCAGTCATAATATCTGATTCAAATCCCAAAACCTCACACAAAAGTTAACCAGAGTGGTGCCACTCCCGCCCCCGCATTCAACCCTAGAAGACCGAAGTCAGCAAGCGGGTTACGTGCTCATCCTTTGCATCATTGCACCTGCCACCGCGAAGCAGGCACTGACCATAGCTCCTGCCAATGTACGAGGGATGCGAAGCTCCTGTATGACTTGATGCTGCCCCCACAGTGACAGAGTAAGCTAAACCCACCATAATAGCTGCAAGTCCAAAGATTAGTATTTCTCCTACTCAAATGATAACAACAATCATTCTCTTTATCGCAAATAGTTCTATTATGTACATTCTGCATAGGCAAAAATAGGCAGGTCTTAGTATCTGTAGACACCGACCTGCATAATCTTCTTTGTCACTATTCATAAGGAATATATGATCCGCTGTGATTTCAGTCATGAGATTCGGTAATGTACTTATCTTTAAATGATATTGATTATCATTATCCGTGTCAACATATAAATAAAACAGCAGCCTATTCCCAAACTTCAGGACTGGCTGCTGTTAATAGAAAGTGTTATTTGTGCAAGTGGTAAGGGACTGTTGCGACAACAATATCCTTCTGATTCATAAGATAAGTTCGGATGAAAATGCTGGTCTGATTATGGAGAATCGCCTGCCACCAATGCTTCGTAATGAACTGTGGAATCAGAATCGTAATATGATCCGTGGATGAAGTCTTCCATTCTACAGTTTCAATGAACTTAACCAGCGGTCTTAAGATACTGCGATAACGTGAACGAAGCACGATCAAACGCACTCCCGGATTCCACTCTGCCCATTTCTGCTCCATCTTGCAAATTTCTTCTTCATCAAAACCAATATAAACGGCAACCACATTTTCGGTCAGTGATTTGGCATAGCTAATCGAATGAAGAACGGCACGAGTCACACCAGAAACCGGGACAATCACTGTACTTCCCTTGATTATCGGTTTCTCTGTATCCATTTGGATACGAAGCTGATCTGCAGTATTCATATAGTGAGTATAAATACGGAAGAAAACGAACATAACAAGCGGCAGGAAAATGAATGCCATCCACACACTGGAGAACTTGGTAATAATAAATATTAAGGTAATCGTTAATGTGGTAAGCATCCCCACCGTATTTACAGCAAATTTACTCTTCCACCCTTTAGGCTTGAGTCTATACCAACGAACCATCATTCCTAGCTGTGAAAGGGTAAAGGGAATGAATACACCCACGGCATACAGTGGAATTAGACCTTCTGTATTTCCGTGAAACGCAGCAACAAGCAATGCCGACATTACACCAAGAAATATAATACCATTTGAGAACCCTAGACGGTCGCCGCGGACCATGAAGGCATGAGGCATATATTTGTCTTTAGCCAACATACATGCGAGCAGCGGGAACGCAGAGTATGCTGTATTTGCAGCTAAGAACAAAATGACTGCTGTAATGCCCTGAATAAAGAAGTAAAGACCCCCACGTCCAAAGGTTGACTCTGCGATTTGTGAAATGACGGTCATCTTTTCATTTGGCATAATTCCATACCAATATGCTAAAAGTGTTATGCCTGTGAACATGCTTCCAAGGATAACCCCCATAAGAACTAGGGTCTTCGCCGCATTTTTTTCAGCGGGAGCCTTAAAGTTAGGAATCGCATTGGATACAGCTTCCACACCGGTTAGGGCCGAACAACCAGAACTGAACGCTTTAAGTAATAGAAACAGACTTACATTGGATACTACTGCTCCCATTTCCGGAACATTCGCATGGATACCGCCCGCAGCATACTTAACTACTCCAGAGATAATTAACACGAAGATAGCAACAACAAACAGATATACGGGTATTGCAATGAAAGATGCAGACTCCGTGACTCCACGCAAATTAAGTATGGTCAAGATCAGAATTACAACCACTGCAATTAGAACCGTATGATTATGAAGGCTCGGGAACGCCGATGTTATCGCATCTGTACCCGCCGAGGCACTTACAGCAACAGTCAGAATGTAATCCACCAGCAAGGAACCGCCTGCTAATAAACCTGTTGGAATACCCAGATTCTTCTTGGCAACAATATAAGCACCGCCGCCTTGGGGATAAGCAAAGATTGTCTGCCGGTAAGATAATATGAGAATTGCCAGTAGACCCAATACAGCTATTGCAATCGGCAATGAGTACCAGATAGCCGTAAATCCTGCAGCTACCAGCACAATTAGGATTTGTTCCGTTCCATAGGCCACTGATGATAGGGCATCCGATGACAGAACTGCGAGTGCTTTCACCTTGGTTAACTTTTCATGATCGAGTTCGTTCGATTTCATTGGGCGACCAATTAAAAGTCGTTTTACTTTGCTTACCATTTTAGAAACAGTTCCTCTCTTTGGTGGGTTGAATCGGATTCCGTGCGCCGTTTTCAATAGTGGATTTCATAAATGCAGGCACAAAAATAAGCATTCGGAAATGATCCGTATGCTTAGGCATAGTCATTATCCCACTTTTGCTTACGAGGTTAGCTGGCGGATTCGGACTGTGGTAGCCCTACGGACCAGGGCTTTCACCCGGTGCCGATTCACCCCTTTTGACCTGTAGGTCAAGTTTGGTTCCCCCGTTTTTCCTACGGAAAATTCAGCGCATATTCAACTTCTCACAAGGTCTAATATTAGTCTACATAGGGGTAACAGTAAAGCATTGAAAAAAAAGAAAAAAGAATGAAAAAGTAACCAATTTCCGCAAATTTGCAGTCCTAGAGGTTGATCTCTTTCATTCTCTTCTATTATCACTTCACCCCGTGTGTTTATAGGGTTTTGTCATCATTTTGTAACGGGTTTTAATTCAAATTTTCAATGCTTTCATGTTCATCCTCAACATCGCTCTCAACTTCACTATAATTACGTCCATTCCATAACAAAATGGATATCAATGTGAAAGCGATAAGTGCAAGCAGTGGAATTGTAATGAAGCCCAAAAAATTAAGATAATCCTTGTTGCAAGGAACACCGATCGTGCACGGTATAATCTTACTTAAGGCCGGAATTTTCTGCTCGGCATAATGATATATAGAAATCGATCCGCCGATTAGGCTTAGGGGCAACACATAAGGGATAATGCGTTTATCATTACGATAGGTGGCGATTCCCAGTAGAAATAACTGCGGATACATGAAGATACGCTGGAACCAGCATAGCTTACAAGGTTCATATTTTAGAACCTCACTTAAGTATAAGCTTCCAGCAACGGCGACAATCGATACAATCCAGGCCAAATACAAGCAATGACGGCGGCAAAACAACTTGAATCGGCTCATGGGTTAGCAACTGCTTTGTCAGCCGACTCTATTACTTGTTTAATTGCTTCATAGTTGAAAGGGTCAAGAACCTTCTCTCCATTTACAAATAATGAAGGGGTTTTAGAAACTTTGTTTTCATTGGCCAGGTCATTGTCCTGCTCCAATTCATCAGCATAGGTCTTATTTTCTATATCTTTGCTGAGGAGGTCATAATCAATAGATAGTTTCTCCTGCTTAGCCAGGTTCACCAGAAAATCCTTGGTTGCCCATTCTTCAGCTTCAACACCTTGATTAGCATAAATTGCATCGTAGAACTTCCAAAATTCCTCATTATTCTGATGATAAACGGATAACGCCGCAAGTGAAGCCGTTGTGGAATCAGGGCCTATGAAAGACATATTCACGAAATAGAGTGCTGCTTTCCCTTGATCTACATAGTCCTCAACGATTTGAGGTTTGATTAAACGTGTGAAATCTGCACAAGCCGGGCATTTAAAATCTCCAAACTCAACAAGTTTGATTGGAGCATCTTCTTTACCCAATCTTGGCATGCTGCTGTAATCAAACTCAGCGGTTTTACTGGAACCACTCTCTCTGGAAGCCAGATAAAACAAGCCTGCAAAAAGAATAACCACTAGAGCTATAGTGCTTATCATAAAGATACGGTTTTTCTGTTTCTGTCGTGCCTGTGCTGCTATCCGCTTCTCTTGTTTACTGAGATTTGGGGCCTGGGTAGTATTTTTTTTAGTTGGGCTCAAGGGGGAATTCCTTTCTGTCCGATTTGGACGGGGAGTAGTATGTTTAAGCTATTAATAAAAATTATATAATTAATAGACTCCCCTTGGCAAACTAGATTCCTCGTCTTTAATAGGGGGTTCCCTATCCTCCATCCTATTATTAGGAGATATTATAACTGAATCCGGAATCTCTAAAGGAATTCGGAAGATGAATTCCGCTCCACCCTCCTTGGGTGATGCCGCCCAGATCTTTCCTTTCATCAGATGAACAAACTTTTTGCAGATTGCAAGGCCTAATCCTATCCCTTCAAATTTACGATTATTAGCAGCGTCTAGCTGAGTAAAGGGCTCGAATAGGAATTCAAGCTTCGTAGGATCCAATCCTATCCCGGTATCTCTCACTTTAAATTGTAGGCCATAATAAGGTTCTCTGGTGCTATACGGTTCAATCCTCAGACTCACGGTTCCAAAGGAAGTGAACTTCACTGCATTGCCGACTAAATTCACCAAGATTTGCCGAATTCTCACTTCATCACCAATTAACACATCAGGAACACCTTCAGCGACATGAAATTCCAAACATAATTTCTTTTCACTTATATTTACCAAGAATAGATCCATACATTCCTGAATCAGCAAAGATAATCGGAAGGGTGCTGTATGCAATTGAACCGCATTCGCATCCATACTGGACAACTCCAATACATCATCTATTACCTTAAGCAACGCCTGACTGCTCTTGGCCTGCAGCTTCAGCAGTTCTAAATGATCTAGATTACTTAACTCATCTGCAAGAAGTCCATTAATGCCTATTATGCCATTCAACGGGGTACGAATCTCATGGCTCATTGTAGCCAAAAATTCACTCTTCATTCGGGCGGCACCTTCTGCCGCTTCTTTGGCAACGATAAGCTCCTGCTGAAAACGAACATGCTCAGTAATATCCTTGGCCATTATATACACAAAATATGGATAATTTGCCTTAAGAGGAAATACCGTGGTACTGCAAACTAAATTCATACCACTTTTCGTGCGAATGGTGACCTGAAGCTTGCTGGAATTCCCATCGGCTGCCTTCATTACAGCCTTTTCCAATATCAACTTATCAGTTTCGCTGAATACCTCGCCGTGATTAACCAGGAGATCTTCTTTGGAATAACCGGTGGTATCAAATACGGCAGGATTCACGCTAATGATCGCCTTTTGAACAGGATCAATACAAATAACCATGTCTGGGCTAAATTGAAAAAGTGTCATATAGTGTTGTTCATAATAACGAGCCTTAGTAAGCACGCTTTTCCGATCCCTGTACAACACTCTTACAAATAACGATAAAATGAACAAGAACGCACCGCAAACCATATAAACGAGCAAAGAATCGTCTAAAAGCGGCCATTGGAGGGCATGAAGTGAAGGCTCAGAAAAAGCAGTGCCTCTCAGTGCTGTATAGTGCATTGTAGTCACCGAGGCGGTTAACAGCAGTATTATTATTATTTTTCTGAAGGAAAATAAATTGTATTCTTTCCTCAACCACCTCAACTTAAATGAAGCAATCACTACAGTGGATACAAATGCGGATACAAAAGAAAGGATTATAGAAAAGGTATCTTGTTCGAATGAAGCTGTCAGCCTCATCGCTCTAATCCCGCTATAATGCATAAGAAGAAGACCCGCACTAAATGCAACACCGGACAAAATCCCCTTAAAAGTACTGCGATTATTGGAGCAGAGCAGCCATAAGGATATACCGGAGGATGCGACAGGAATTAGCAGAGAGAAAGCTAACAGCGGTATTTGAAAGGTTAAAGCATTATTGAAATCTATAGAGAGCAGACCAATAAAGTGCATCGCCCATATCCCCAATCCCATTAGGAATGAGATTAGAAGTATTAAACTGTGTTTTCTAGTTCCACGAAAGAGTCGGTCCGTAAGATCAATAGACATAAAGCAAGCCAGAAATGCAATAAGCACGGAGAGGATGACATGCATCTCGTTAAAAGGACTCATCGGATGAGACATTGCCGTTCTCTCCTCTCTTCTCACTACACAATTATTTTATTAATCATTTACCCGGCAATATATAACTAGAATCTTTTTCCAATAAAAAAAGACACAGCGCTTTTTCAGCACCATGCCCATAAGATCTATATAATTGCTGTTGTTATGCTCCAGCTTCTTCAATCATTAACTGGATTTTTGTCACCTTAATACGGGAAATACGTTTACTATCCATCTCATCTACAATAAACAGGTGATTATCGAATTCTACGGACTGTCCTTTTTGGGGAGGATTGATCTCCAGCTTGGAATAGAGCCAGCCGCCTATCGTGTCATAATCGTCCGTTTCCATATGAAGCCCCAATCGATCATTAATTTCTTCAATAAGCATTAATCCATCGACCGAGTGTTCACCTTCACCCAGCTTCTCGACACCAGGACGTTCCTCATCGAACTCATCCTGTATCTCTCCCACAATCTCTTCCATGATATCCTCCAAAGTAACCAGACCGGAAGTACCGCCATATTCGTCGATCAAAATAGCAATTTGCGTCTTGGCACGCTGCATTACCTTAAGCAGAGCACTGATCTGTATGGACTCTGGAACAGTTAGAATTGGACGAATTAAACTCAGATAATTAGGTGCACTTTCCCTTATCAAATCCTTGATATGGATAAAGCCCAGAATATGATCCTTATCTCCGTCGCAGACCGGGTAACGCGTTCGCATGCCGTCATAAGCAATTTCAAGATTTTCTTCCACAGAAAGATGATTGCTCAAACAGATCATTTCCGTTCTAGGAATCATAATTTCTCTGGCCGTTGTATCCACAAATTCAAAAATATTATCTACGAGATCCATTTCAGTCTTATCGATGAGTCCGCTTTTATTGCTCTCTTGCATTAAAATACGAATTTCTTCCTCTGTATGAGCTGTTCCAAGCTCTGAGGCAGGTGCCAGCCGGAATACACTCAGCAGCCCGCTAGCCAGACCTTTGACGATCCAGATAAACGGGTACATCAGATTGTAAAAGACATTCATCGGACCAGCCATCAATAACAGCACAGATTCTGCATTGTTAACCGCAATGGTTTTGGGGGCTAATTCTCCAAGCACAATATGCAGAACTGTGATCAGAAAAAAGGCAATTAGGAGTGAGATGACGTGTACGGACGTTTCTCCAAATCCTAAGCCGACTATCAACGGCCTTCCTAACTTAGCTATCGCCGGTCCTCCAAGCCAACCGAGGGCTAGCGAAGCTAACGTGATGCCAAGCTGGCAAGCTGATAGATAGGCATTGAGATTGTGTACGATATTCCGTGCTGCTAAGGCTCTTTTGCTGCCCTCCTCAATGAGAGTATCAATACGGCCGCTACGGACTTTTACCATCGCGTACTCAACCGAAACAAAAAAACCGTTCAACAGCACCAACAGAACAATTAAACTTACATTTAACATACCGGGCAAAGGGTCGCTCAAATTATACTCCTATCCGCCATTCTCCTCGCAGGACGGATAGGCACACCTCCTTCGTTTTTTTAAAGTGTTAGCCTGTAAATCGCCATTCGTTCCTTTCTCCATCAACTTCCCAAGTGTCTCAGCTCCTGACTGCACCACGAATAATAAATATATACTTTATTATATATATTTATAATCTACACAGTCAAACGTCAACGTATGCCGACAGATTGGGCTATACAAGCATTTTTTTGACTATTCAGAAGCATTCGGGCTCTAGGAGGCTCTGAGAGGAATCATACTTGTCCCTATTCTTTAACTTTAACACAATGAAAAAGCCCTCCTGTTGAGGAGGGCTTAAATTTACCAGCAGTTACGCGAAGTTGCTCTGCTGCCATTGCCAGCGGCACCTGGGTATTGATAAGTAAGAGGCTCGTCGAAAGTTACATAATCCAAATTAATCATAAGTAATAAAAACCGCTGACCCGTTGCCCGGTCACTAATAATGATATGGTCACGACCGGCAGCCTCTATAACGCCCTTAAATATCTTTGCATTCCACTCTGAATTATTCTCGAATGTCATGTAAAACGTACCTGTTTTACCCAAATTAAGGCGTAAAATATTCTCAATATAGGATTGCTCGAATACAGGCTGTGGGGTCGACACTACAGTTCCCGTGGGCGTCATCGGACTACCACTGGTGACCTGTGGCGGTTGGCTGGTCATGCCGCCTCCACCACCTCCGCCCATAGCTGCTCCCCCGCCCATTCCCGGCATCATTTGCGTTGTGCTGCCCATTCCCGGCATCCCTTGCATTGTGTTGCCCATTCCAGGCATCCCTTGCATTGTGTTGCCCATTCCAGGCATCCCTTGCATTGTGTTGCCCATTCCGGGCATCGTTTGCGTTGTGTTGCCCATTCCGGGCATCCCTGATGAAGCACTGCCAATCGTATAAGTCACTGGACGGTAAGGTTGAACGATCATTTTCTGAACCTCCTAAAAGTTATGTGGAGCATGGACTCCTATTCTATTACACGGTTCTCAAAATACTGCCGGACACTCTGAACTCGATGGAGTAAAAAAACAGTGGGCTTTATAGCGGCCCGTATTTTGCTGATTATACCAGGTGGCTGGACAGGCTCCAGTAGGGCGGAAAAACCACAGAGCATTGGAGGCTGGCCGTACTCGTTCTCCAGCAATTGCACGTTTAGCTAGACGTATATCTTTCTCACGGGCACGTTGATAGAAATATCCTTTGCTGGGTGCCTCGAAGCCGCCTGGACTCTGAAAGACCATCTGATCCACATTGCGGATATTGTCAAAGTCCAGACAATTACCAAGAATCCGATTCACTCCGACGTTACCGACCATCAGCATTCCTTGTTCTCCGTCTTCCTCAGCCTCTGCCCTCATTAGCCGTGCAAGCACTTTTACATCCTCCGAATTCGTCTTAATGACGGCCACTCTCTCTCCTCCTTAAGAACTCCTTGTAGTCAACATCATGTTCCTTGACTGCACGATGTATTGTATGTGCGTTTGCCTAAGAGGTGACTGTTCTTAAGTTTTTTCAGTTGCTTTACTTGGGCGGAGTATTAATCTGCATAAATCATCTTTCGGGTCATTCCTCCATCATTAATCAATTGAGCGCCCGTTACGAAGTTATTATCCGGAGCTGTTAGATATAGACATGCTCTGGCGATATCCTCAGGTTTACCCACTCGTCCTGACGGGTGCTGACTATGATCAACCGAACGAAGCTTACTATAATCATTCGTTTCAATCCATCCGGGACTGATACTATTTACGGTAATTCCGTCGTTTCCCAAAGTTACAGCCATGGTGTGTGTAAGTGCAGATATGGCTCCTTTAGAAGCAGCATAGGCTTCACTATTGGGTTCAGACATCAAGGAACGGGTGGATGAAATATTAATGATTTCTCCTCCATCGTCCGGCACCTGTAACAACAACTGATTTATGTTTAAAAATCACGTTAAATTCACGCTCCATTTTATAGTGTTTAGAGTAACATCCTAAATATCCCCTTGTTCGATGTAAACGAAACAAGGGGATATTTGAGTCTCTTTTATAAAAGGGCTATATAGATTGAACTTGATAAACTGACAAAAAGGATTGAAGTAACGGAGGGGAATTTTGGAACTGGAAGAGCGGTAGCGTCCGCCTTTGTTTCCGGATTTCATCCGCTACTAGCGGTAAAAATCCAGAAATCCGGAGACAACAGCGGCTGGAAGTCCAACATTCACCGTAGTTACGACCCAAACCCAATGTAGCAAAATCTTAAGTTCATCTTATATAGTAGAACAACCTTCATTTAACCCCTCTCAACTGTAGAATACAAATGCTGACGCTGAAAACCATGGTACCTCGTTCCTTGATATGTTAAGGAGCCCGTATCACCTTCAACACTCATTCCAAATTCATGGCCGTCTACTCTAAATTCCATTCTATTCCCGCCAGACAGCTCGAACGTCAAGTAGTAGGTTGTTGTTGTACGGCTCGAAGTCCCCTCATCTTGTTGTTGCTGTCGGATTTCGCTACGTTTACTGACAATGCGAGCAGGGACGGTCAACAGGGGTGAGCTGTTATTCCGACTCCACTGAAGTATGCCCCTGCCAGCGGATACCGCAATAATACCTACCATCACTACTAAGAAGATGGGTATAACCGTTCCGGTAAAATCAAACATCCATGAAGACTCCGGCCCTATTCCCATAGCTAATTCCCCCTTAACTCCTTATTCTGCCCTTCGTTGCGTGGACGTTTCTTCATATATATGCTAGACCTAGTCCATACAGCATTAATAAAGTGGTTAAGCGCACAAAAAAGACCACACATTCTCTTAGGTTCAAGAAAGAAAATGTGTAGTCTTATCTATACGTTTGGATATTTAATTTAAGCATGTACAAGATCTAATAGCTGTTTGGTTTCATCATTTTGTTCCGGCATCATTCCGTTGTCTGCCCAGCAAGCTCTGCATTTTTCTTCAGTCTCACACAAGTGAGCGTCTTCACAGTTATAGCATAATTGCAGAAGGTTTCTAGTTACATAATCCGTTTTAAATGTTGTCATTATAATCTCTCCTATTCGGAATGAAAGTTTGTGAAATAATGAACTTGTTCTATGTGTTAAATATATCACACGTGTTTTTCTGTTAATGTGATTTTTGTCACAAAGATAAAGAAAATTTTAATTAAGTTTTTACCTTATATTTGTTCTTCTCTTTCCGCCTATTTCGTAGATTAATAGATCTTTTTCACCAATAATTATTAATGAAAAAAGACTGCCCTCGGACAGTCTTTCTACCTGATATTTACATGACCCTCCAGCTGAATCCGCCGTTTACGGATTGAAGAAGAACTGACTTTTTATCCTCTTTCTTCTCAATCAACAGCCAGCCGTAATTTTCTGTGAAGAACTGAAGCTTGACTACCTCGGGATACTCTGACAACTTAGATTGTAGGACACTGCTGGCAGGAAGTTGCTTCCAAGTTGCTCCCTGGTCTTTGGTTTGGTATAGGAGATTGCCTTTCAGCGCCCATCCCATATATGAACTGATAAATATCGGGGGTACATTCCGATTTATTCCGCTTAATTTGTTAAGTGTAAATGGAGCAAACTTCCAGTTCTTTCCGGCATTTGCTGTAAAATAACCATGGTAAGTGATACCTTTGTCCTTATCAGTCTGGCATCCCACAGACATCCAGCCCTTAGTGTTGCCTTCATCGAAAAAGTCGGGCTTCCCGGTAATAACCCTGTCGCATTGTGCCAACTGATCATTCACTAAGAACGATTGTCCCGGTCGCCAATGGATCCCCCCGTCACTAGTCATGAAGATTTTAGGGAGGGCAGCAGTCTGTAAAGTCGCAATTCCAACATTTCTATTCATGAATATCATGCCCGTTGTTACACCAGGTATAGGTATAAAAGGATTTGGTGAAATCGGGCTATACTGCTCATTCTGCATTACGATGTTCCAGGAGGCGCCTCCATTTATAGTGGAGTATAATGCTTTACTTTCTTTATAAGATGTGGCGTCCCATGAAGTTAAAAGCCAGCCGCGCTGTGGTGTGATGAAATAAATAGAAGAAATAGGGTTGTCATCACCTAATGAGGATACTTTCCAGTTCAGGCCTCCATCATGGGTACGCAGGACAATCGTCTCCGTATTTCCATAAGAGCTTCGGATAATCCATCCGTTGTTCGGGTCTGTGAAGAAGATATCTTTTCCATAAATCGGGTTCGCTGAAAACTGAATGTTAGAAGATGGTGAGATATTTGCCCAGGTCTCCCCATTATTAAGAGTCATGTACATCCGGAGTGAATTTTTAGTTACTCCCCAAGCTATTCCTTCTGAAACGCTAAGCAATTCGAAATCCGTAAGTCGGGTTTGAATCTGGTATTTCGGTGCATTTGCAGTATCTATATTCTCAGCGTCAGGGGTTATTATTGTAATGGTCTGTCCTTCTTCCGGTGCTTCCGTTGGTTGTGGAGACGGAATTGGCTCCGGTGGAGGAGATGAGCAAGCAGCTACTGTAAGGGCAGTTAGCAACAGAAGAATAAGCAGTTTTATGGGTCTCAAACCTACAGTTTTAAATGACATAGCTCTCTCCCCTCGGATGAATGAAACAAACGGATGTATATTAAATTCTAATTATTTACTGTTGTTGTTAAGTTTACTATTGCGATATCCATACAGCGCGTAAATTACCAGACCCACTGCAAGCCATATCATAAAACCAATCCAAGTCTCGCTCCCCAAATTATACATTAAATACCCACAAGCTGCCGCACTTAGTAAAGGAATAAACGGAACCCAAGGAACCTTAAAACCTCGCTTCAATTCCGGATTCGATGCCCGCAAAGAAATTATACCCAAAGAAACGATTAAAAAGGCGAATAACGTACCAATACTCGTAAGATTAACCAAACGATCTAGGGGAACAAAACCAGTTAGAACGGCTACAATACCTCCGACCATCCATGTACTGCGAACCGGTGTATGTGTCTTTGCATTAACCTTGGACAAGCTTCGCGGTAAAAGTCCATCCCGTGAGATCGCGAACAATAGACGTGTTTGACCAAAAAGCATTACAAGCAGCACAGTGGTCATCCCGGCGATGGCACCTACCGAGATAAGTCCTGCAATCATATTCTGATCCACAAAACGAAGTGCAAAGGAAACCGGGTCACTTACATTCAGGTTTTGGTAAGGGACGATCCCTGTTAATATAAGCGAAACTGCTATATACAGAACCGTACAAATCGCAAGCGAAGAGATAATTCCGATAGGGAGATCGCGCTGAGGGCGCTTAACCTCCTCCGCTGCTGTAGAGATGGCATCAAAACCTATATAGGCGAAAAACACAGTGGCTGCCCCGTTTACTACGCCATGAAAACCAAAGGGCATAAAAGGTGTCCAATTCTCAGGTTTTACATAAAAAATACCGGTGAAGATAAATAAAAGCACCACTGAAAGCTTTATGACGACCATGATCGCATTAAACCGGGCCGTCTCTTTAACCCCGCGGGTTAACAAGTAGGAAATCAGCAAAATAATGACGATCGCCGGTAAATTAACTATAGTTCCTTTGTCCGCATTGTACGCCCCGGTTAGAACCGTCGGCAAATGAAGACCAAATCCTTCAAGAAGACCCTGGAAATACCCGGACCACCCACTGCTGACAGCCGCCGCCGCAACTCCGTATTCAAGAACAAGATCCCATCCGAGTATCCATGCAAGAAGCTCACCAAAGGCTACATAGCTATAGGCATAAGCACTGCCGGACACTGGGATCGATGAGGCAAATTCAGAGTAACAAAGCGCTGACAACACACAAGCAAATCCGGCGATAATAAAAGAAAGCACTAGTGCAGGACCAGCATGTTCAGCCGCGGCTACACCCGTCATTACAAAAATCCCAGTACCGATAATGGCACCTACTCCAAGTGTTGTTAAATCTAATGCTCCAAGTGTTTTACTCAAGTTGTCCGTATTCGCCCCTTGTGGTGCGACTAACGGTTTTTTACGAAATAAATCCATAGCTTAAATTCTCTCCTGTCATATGTTTGAAATATCATGAGTTATGTTTAAGGTGAGGTAGTCAGAAGCTTTATACCAAGACATAAAAAGATCACACCGGCGCCTATGTTCGCACCATAATTAACGAATTGGGGCAAAAAGGGCAAAACAGCCGCCCCCATAAACAAAAAGAGTGTGGAAATGCTAAACATAGCTTCTACTTTCAGAAACTCCTTATTTACTTTGCCTGAAATCGGGTAATGAATTAAAAGCACTTCGCTTGAAAACACTATGTGTAGAGATTATGATGGATACGATTGGACACAAAAAATACAAATTTGGAGGAGATGGAACAATGGCCCCCCCATTCAAGCCCAACCGTGTTGTAGTTATTGGCACAGGTGCGGTCGGTACGACAACGGCATATACATTACTTTTACGCCGCCGCATGCCCGAGCTTGTACTCATTGACGTTAACCACCAGAAAGCACTCGGTGAAGCGCTTGACATGAATCATGGTATGCCTTTTGTTGGCGGAGTGAAGTTATGGGCAGGTACCTATGAAGATTGCAGAGAAGCAGACATCATAATCGTAACCGCCGGCGCCTCCCAGAAGCCTGGAGAAACAAGAATTGATCTCCTTCGCAAGAACATTGCGATCTTTAAAGATATCATTCAAAAAATTACAAAATACAACCAGCATGCTATCCTACTGATCGCTACGAATCCAGTGGATATCTTAGCCTATGCTACCCTGAAAATCAGCGGATTCGATCGTAGACGTGTTATAGGTTCAGGTACAGTTCTCGATAGTGCTCGATTCCGCTATCTAATTGGTCTGCACAAAGAAATCGATCCACGGAGTATTCACGGTCAGATCATTGGCGAACATGGAGATTCGGAACTTCCAGTGTGGAGTCTGGCCAATGTCGCCGGAATCGAGCTCGGGTTCGATGAAGCTGAACGCAAGGAAATCTTTGAGGACACCAAGAATGCAGCCTACGAAATTATCGATGCCAAAGGCTCTACTTCATACGCTATCGCTCTGGCCTTAGATCGAATCGTCGTCTCCATTCTGAACAATGAAGGAGCCGTACTTAATGTCTCCACTCTGCTGAACAACTATAATGGAGTAACCGATGTGTTCCTAGGAGCACCTTGCGTTGTAGACCGTTCAGGGGTTCGGGAAGTGCTGGACCTGCCGCTAAGCGAGGAGGAGCAGGCCCTTTTCCAGAAATCAGCAGCAAAACTCAAGGGTGAAATTTCCAAGCTTGAACTGTTTACCTAAAATCAGCCGCCAGAAGTGAATGTAAAAATCCACTCTGGCGGTTTTCCCTTTATTCCTCCTCGGGAGATCTCCCGCTTAAATTCAAAGATTACCTGATCAAAATACCGCGCATGCGAAGACTGATGAATCTTCACTCTCCCACTCATCCACCATTCCTTCTTCAGCATATAAGGATACTGGATGCTTTCATTATAGACTAAGGGATCATACCCGTGAGAAGGCACAGATGCTTGGGTAATAATGAGCGCACTTCCTGGAAAGATTCCTTATCATCCATTGCGCGCAAACGCGTTAACCGGTTAAAGTTAGAGTCGCTGTCAAGCTCATAACCGGGCTCTACGAGGAATCGACTAATAGAAGGACAGATCATGTACTTTGAATTTCATGGCGTTGACCCCTATCCATGTTAGCAATACATAATGTTCTTGTCATCCTCAAAAAGCACATTGTGCGTAAATTGTGCGTTAAGTTAACATAATATTTATTATGTTAACTTAGCTCATTGCGCAGCTGCGGTAGTTGGAGTCGGAGCCTGGACATGGCCTCCTCTTTCTCCCGGCTCGTAATGTGTGTGTATACAGTAGTAGTCTGAATCGATGAGTGGCCGAGCAGCTCCTGAACGGTGCGCAGATCAGCTCCTTTTCGGAGAAGCATTGTGGCGAACGAGTGCCGCAGCTTGTGGCTGGAATAAGGACGTCTTTGAGCAGCAGGGACTCCGCTTTGAAACCGTTCAAAGGTATCCGCAGCGATTTGTTGAATTCCCCGTATGGAGAGCCTCCGCCCTTTTTGGGAAATGAACAAGGCTTCTTCCTTAAGGCGCCAAGGCTCTAAACGTTCTTCCAAGGCTATGTTAAGGTAAGGAACGATTCCTTCGGGTACAGGTATATTACGCCATTTCCGTCCTTTACCAAATACTCGAAGCGACCGGCGTTCCTTATTATAATCACTGATATTTAGGATATGAACCTCGCCCACCCGCAGTCCCATATAGGACATGAGTAAAAACACAGCTAAATTCCGCCCCTTGTATTTACCTTCTATGGCAGACAAAAAACGCTCCAGATCACTCTCATCTAGATAGACGGGCTCGCGGTTTTTTTCGGTTTTAGACTTCTTAATGCCCGCTGCCGGGTTAGAATTGTATATCTCGAGCTCCATCAGAGCCTTATAAAAGCAGTTTACCGAGGCATGCTTACGGTTACGGGTAGCATCACTAACCCCGCGCTCTCGGACAGAGGTCAGGTAGGAAACAACATGCAGTTTTTTAACACTTTCCAACTTTTTTCCGTTAAGACTCATAAGAAATTCACGTACATCTGCCAAATAGGATTTTTGTGTATGTGGGGTATATCCGGCATCTTTCATCCAGATCAGAAAAGCATCCAGTTCATCGTCATAGTCCTCGGTAAAGCTAATCACGACAAGTGCCCTCCCCTATTTTAAATCTCAGAAAGTATTTATTGTACCATAGAATAGATGAGGATAAACGATTCCTTTGAGCATTTGCATACTTAGTTTTCAACCGTTTCTCCGTTCCACAGCCCTGCATGCTTATGCACCGTAAGTAGAAATTGAGACAAGGCCGGCGATTTCCACTTTTTGTTGTGATACACCAGCTGAGTGGCAACCCGTTGTGACTCATCATTCCAATTTAACTTCATTAATTTCCCCTCAGAGAGCTCAGTCTTAACTGTGACATACGGCAAAAAAGAGATCCCCAGCCCTGCCATCACACATTGCTTGATCGCTTCAATACTCCAGAATTCAAGCTTCGGGTCCGAAAATACCCCATGGCTATTCAAATGCCTCTCAAATAAGATGCGATAGGAGCAGCCCGTTTCTGTATGTAGAATGGTTTCCGTTCTTAGGTCAAGAGGAGTTACCTCACTAAAGTGAATAAGGGGATGATCTAGAGGTGCTACTAAGGCCATCTCTTCGTGAATGAGAGTCTCTATATGTATATCCTTGTACTCCGTCTCCGGTTGAAGCAGAAAAGCTAGATCCAGCTCCCCAGAGCGGATGCAATCAACGAGTTCCCAGCAGGCACCCGGCTTTAGAATGATTTGCACCTGCGGGTACTGTTCACGGAATTCTTTAATAATCCCCGGAAGGCGAAAAGCAGCTAGAGACTCCGGCGCACCAATCCGCAAAGTTCCAGTCAGTTCCGTCTCCGAACGAAGAGCATCCTGAGCCATGGTATGCATTTTGGATATTTCCTGCGCATAGGGCAGTAGACGGCGTCCAGCGTCCGTAAGAATAATTTTTTTACTAATACGATCAAACAAAGGCTGACCTAACTCTGCCTCCAACGCTTGGATTTGGGCTGTAATGCTGGATTGGGCATAATCCAACTTCTGAGCGGCACGCGTAAAACTTCCTACCTCGACCACTACTAGAAAGGTAAAGAGATGACGTGACTCCATTAGGTTCCTCCTGACGGCTCTTCCATCGGTTTTTCGAATGGATAGTATTCAATTATTCCGTTTTTCCAATGGATCTATTATCTGATACTCTATACTAAAAGACAATCATAAAAGCTTAGGAAAGCAGGATGCTATTCATGAAGGAATCCACATCTCTACAAAGAAACATCGGCATGCCGCAGGCGATTGCCCTATACATAGGTGCTGTACTCGGTTCAGGGGTATTGATTGTACCCGGTTTGGCAGCCGAAATGGCCGGTCCGGCCTCATTGCTTGCTTGGGGGTTTATGACCTTGCTTATATTGCCTATGGCATTAACGATGGGGCTGTTATCTGCTAAATTCCCTAACGCGGGAGGCGTTTCCCACTTCGTCAGGCTCGCTTACGGGCCGCGGGCTGGCGCCTTAGTCGGCTGGTTTTTCCTAATGTCAGTGCCGATTGGCGGACCTGTTGCCGCTCTCACAGGTGCAGGATATATGACAGCTGCTATGGGATGGGGCGATCATGCCAGAATAGCTTTGGCAGCCGGTATGCTGGCTATAGGACTGGTTACGAATTGGGTGGGTATGCAGCTGGCCGGCAAAATACAGATCGCCGTTGTTATTGCGATTGTAGCCGTACTCGTCTTCTCCTTTGCCGCAGCCCTTCCTAGGATGGAGAGTATTCACTTCACCCCTTTCGTACCGCACGGATGGATGAGTGTGGGACAATCCGCAGCCATTCTATTCTGGTGTTTTATTGGCTGGGAGGCCGTCTCCCATCTTTCAGAAGAGTTCAAAGATCCGCAACGTGCAGCGGTTAAGGGTGTGACCATCGCCGCTATTATAGTAGGAATATTATACTTCCTATCTGCTTTAGCCACTGTTGGGACACAAAGCTACCTTAAAGGTGGATCAGAGGCCTCGCTCGTTTGGATTATTAGCCAGCCTTTGGGGACTTGGGGCGGATTTATAGCAGGACTTACAGGAATTTTCATTTGTACGGCTACCATCATCGCATACTCCGGTGCTGCCTCCCGCGTCGCCTTTGCTTTATCACGACAGGAATACGCACCAAAGTGGATGGGTAAGCTATCCAAACGATTTCATACACCTACGGGAGCGATTGGGTTTCTGTTGTTATGTTACACCTTTGTACTTTTCCTATATGGAAGCCGACTTCTATCCATCACTACATTAATTCAATTTCCTAATGCCACCTTTATTCTAACTTATATAGGAGGATGTGCTGCCGGTATCCGTCTCTTAAAAGGAAACCCGCTAGGGGTGACGATCAGTTGGATTTCCTTTTTGGCAACAGCAGCCGTGTTCCCTTTTACAGGCTGGGCAATTGGATATCCAATTGTTATAACACTGATATTTGCAGGGTTTATATATCATCGCAACATCGCCAGGGGACAGAGAATAACCTGAAAATAGTTTCAGGACGGCGGCTGGTGGTTATGAATTGAAGTGAGAGAATTTGACTATGATAGTCCAAAGGAGTCGATTCCAATGACAGAAGTGAACAAGATTGTCCTTGAACCCGCCGCTCAGAAATTCGCCGATGATAACTCCAAACCTCCCTTTTTACCCGATCTTGGTCCTGAAAAAGGGCGAGAAACAGTAGATCAAGTACAATCAAGCGATGTATACAAACCGGATGTAGAAATTCAAGATCTTAAAGTGCCCAATGGACCAAACGGTGATATTTCCGTGAGAATCGTCCGCCCTATAAACTCTTCAGCAGCAAACCTACCTATAATCGTCTATATTCATGGCGCAGGATGGGTGTTCGGCAATGCACATACGCATGACCGATTGATCCGTGAATTGGCTGTCGGCGCTGAAGCTGCCATTGTTTTTCCTGAGTATAGCCTTTCCCCAGAGGCAAAATATCCAACAGCCATCGAGGAAATATATACCGTAGTACAATGGGCGGCCGAAAAAGGGACCGAACATGGGCTTGATTCCAGCCAATTAACCATAGCAGGCGACAGTGTAGGCGGAAATATGGCTGCAGCGATTACACTGATGGCTAAAGAACGTAGTGGGCCCAAAATTTCCAAACAGCTTCTGTTCTATCCGGTTACGGATGCTTCCTTCGATACCGGGTCCTATAAACAGTTCGCCGAAGGTTATTTCTTGGGACGTGAAGGTATGAAGTGGTTTTGGGATCAATATACGACTGACCCGGAAGAACGGGCTCAGATTACTGCCTCTCCCCTTCGCGCCAGTATCGATGAGCTGCGTAATTTACCAGAAGCCTTGGTCATTACTGCTGAAGCCGATGTATTGCGTGATGAAGGTGAAGCCTATGCCGCCAAATTACGTGAAGCAGGTGTAGAGGTAACTGCGGTCCGTTTTGAGGGGATCATTCATGATTTTGTAATGCTGAATGTGATGGCAGACACGAATGCCAAAAAAGGAGCTATTCTGTTAGCAACAGCATGGCTTCGAAAATAACATTGAAATATATGTCTAAAGCAAAAAGGGCAGCCATAGGCTGTCCTTTTATATATGAATCATCATAAAACCTTTTATAGTTCCTCGCGGAGGTATCTACCAATTCGCTTTGCAGCTTCTACCAGTCGCTGTTCATCCTCAACCAATGCAATTCTAACGAAGCCAGCTCCCTGTGTGCCAAAGGCATCCCCAGGAATTATCGCTACGCCTGTCTTTAGCAGCAGTTCTTTGGCAAATTCCCGAGCTCCTGCAACTCTGGAATCGATAATAGAATAAGGTAGCGGCGCCCAAATGAACATGGTTGCTTTCGGCTTGGGTACAACCCAGCCCTCATCAGCTAATGCTTCCACAAATACATCACGACGTCGTTCGTAAAGATCGGCTACTCCTTGATAATTATCAGATGCCATCGCCAGTTCCAGTGCAATAATCGCTGCTTCCTGGATAGGCTGGAAGACGCCATAATCTATATTCCCCTTTAATTCCCGCAAAGCGGCTATGGCTTCACTATTTCCAGTCATAAACCCTATCCGGCAACCTGCCATATTAAAGCTTTTGGAGAAGGAATGGAATTCGACCGCAATATCTATCGCACCAGGCACTTGTAAAATACTAATCGGACGATATCCATCAAAGCCCATTTCCGAATAGGCAAGGTCGTGTACCACCAGTACATCCCACTTGCGGGCAAGCTTAATCAATTTCTCAAAAAAAGAAATATCAGCCTCCGCAGAGACCGGATTCCCGGGAAAATTCAGAAGAATAAAAACGGCTTCTCGCCATACCTGCTCCGGAATACTGTCAAGATCCGGCAAAAAGCTGTTCTTTTCCAATAAGGGAAGATGCCAAGGCACTACACCTGCTATAGCAAGTGAACCTGAATAGATGGGATAACCCGGATCCGGCACGATGGCGAGATCCCCTGGGTTACAAATAGCTAAAGCAAGATGGGCAAGACCATCCTGCGATCCCATTAGCGCTACCAATTCATCCTCAGAATCCACGGAGACTCCAAAACGTTGCTTCATCCAAGCTGATGCCTTTTCTCGGAATGCAACACTGCCCTTGGAAGTTGGGTAGGAATAGCTCCCCTCTTGCAAAACTGCCTCGCTTAGTGTTTGACGAATCTCAAGTGCGGGAGGCTGGTCAGGACTGCCAATTCCTAAATCAATCACGTCCAATCCAGATTTAAGAGCCTCCCCCTTCCATGCTGCAACTTCAGAGAAAATAGAAGAGCCCAAATGTGACAGCTTCTCCGATCTCCATTTCCGCTTGGAACTATTGTAAGTCAATGAAATCCCACCTACTTGTTTTTTCATCATTATAGCATGGGATTTCCCATAAACACCCTTCAAATGAGTAAGGAAAGTGTAGCTTGTATCCATATAAAATCGATTGTATCAAAAACAGCGTATAATTTATGTTATACGCTGTTTATTTTCGTGAATTCCTCTACCTTTTCGCCTACAATGGTACTTTTAAATTTTGTACACATTACATGAAATTATCTCTGAACAACTGCATAGATATATAGAAACAAGCTAAGAAAAGGTGGGACCATTCATGTCTAAAAATAAACGTGGCAAAGCGCTCTGGCGTATGCCATCTCGCAGCAGAGGTACTTGTCCGATTTGTGGCAGCACTCGTATCAAGCTCTTGTTTACCGGGAAAGGAATTTCGGGGGAGAAAATTGATGTATGCAAGAAATGCCATGGCAAGCAAGCGGTATTAACCGGATAAATAATAATAACCTGCCACATAAAAAAGCGGCAGTCTTGGACTTTATTTTTCATCCAAGACTCCGCTTTTTTATGAAATCATTATTTTCCTCATACGGACTCCACAGCCCTTATTGTGGCTAAATGATCTGTTTAGAGTCATCTGAGTCCGCATAACCACCCTATGATTAAAGATCCAATCCAATTGTTGAACGTTAATCTCGGCCACCCATTATTTAAAAAAACGAACGTAGCACAAAAAAGGGATACACTCGCTTTTCAGCGATGTATCCCTTTCAACATTAGAGTGTTGTTTAGGTCTGACCTACCCAGTCCTGACCGGCTGTATCTCGCCAGATTCTACGAATCTCTTCATACTGTTCACGATCAAGCAGCCCCTTATCAAGCAGAGCTGCATTCTGCTGCCATCGATCCGGGTTATTGGTCCCTACAATCGCTGTGTGTACCCCGGGAGTACTAAGTGTGAACCGCAGTGCGGTCTCTACCCCTTTTTGATGATCTGCAAGGAAACCGTACCTCAAGTCACGCAAGCGATTCCAATAGATGAAGGGATAGTCGGTTTCATTCATAGTCTCATGGGTCCAAGCAGCGTTAGCTATCGGACGCTTCGCCGTCACACCCATGTTCCTTTTTATCGCCTCGTCCAGCGTTAATTCAATTGCTTCCTGATCGGCAATATTTATGGAAATCTCTAAGCTATCAAAAAGGCCAGTTTGTACCGCATATAGAGCATCGTTTCTATCGCCACTGTAGCCGATATACCGGGTTTTGCCCGCTTGCTTTGCTCGCTGGAGCACTTCAATAACTCCACCCTCACGCAATACTTCTTCTCTGCAGCTATGCAAATGAATCATATCAACGTAATCCGTATTCAGGCGTTTAAGGCTGCGATCAATGCTTTTTTCCAGCAACAAAAGATCCCAATCAGGATATTCCAAACCGGCAGAATGCCCGCATTTAGTAAAGAGATAATAATCATTGCGGCGTCCTGCCAGAGCCTTCCCAATCAGTTCCTCGCTGTTACCATAACATTCAGCCGTGTCAATTAGATTAAGTCCAGCGTCCAGAGCCCCTCCTAGGAGACGATCCACCGTCTGTTCATCCGAACTGCCGATTTCAGCACCACCAAATCCGAGGATGCTGACATCCATGTCCGTATTACCGTATTTGCGCTTTTCCATAGCAGCTGCCTCCTTTAGCACTTAGAAGTGTCTTATACATTATACCCCTCAGGAAAAAAAGGAAACTTTGCTGTTCACTAATGATGATGAACATTTTGTATCTAACTGGAATCCGCATCCTTAGTAAGCCTCCTGGGAAAATGTAATTACCATCATATTCCATATTACTCTGCCTGATTTACATTTTATGCTATACAGCATAGGATTGAACGCTGTATATTATTTGTTATGGACTTTATATGATTAGGAGGTACTCTGAAAAATGAATCAACATTTTAGACATATTCATCCCCTAGCATGGACAATTATTATCGGTACAATGTTCGGCCGCCTCGTAACCTCCATGAGTATCCCTTTTCTAGCCATCTATTTAACCCAGGTCCTTGGAGTCTCACCTACTCAAACCGGATTTACCGTAGCGGTAAGTTCGCTGGCCGGGGTGATGGTCAGTTTCTATGGAGGTTATATCTCCGATGTGTTTGGCCGCAGAATCGTAATGCTGGTTTCTGTTTTTGGCTGGGCATGTGTATTTTTCGGTTTCTCTGCAGCCCAGCATTTGTGGGTTTTCTTCTTAGTTAATACACTGAATGGATTATGCCGTGCCGTATTTGAACCCACTTCAAGAGCATTATTATCAGATATTACGCCTAAGGATCAAAAACTGCTGGTATTTAATCTAAGATACGCTGCGGTTAACCTGGGCGTTGTCTTTGGTCCTATCATTGGTTTGCAGCTTGGTTCAGCGAAGTCGACCTTCCCGTTTCTCATTGCTGGAATCGTCTATATCGCCTATGGTCTTGTCCTGTTCTTGCAGTTTAAGGTTCATGGTTCCAGTCTTCCCGCCCGTTCCACAGCCCAAGCTCCTAAATTAAGTGAAGCCCTCTCCACCGCTGGGCGGGATCGTGTGTTTTTACCTGTACTGATCGGTACAACCTTTTGTGTTCTAGGCTATGGTCACTTCAGTTCAACCTTGGCACAATACTTAGCCATGAATCCTCACTTTTCGAACGGTAAACAGTTATTCTCTTATATGCTTTCTCTTAATGCTGTAACCGTGTTAGTAGTGCAATATCCAATTGTTCGCTCCGCAAGCAAATTTCCGCCGCTTATTCCTTTAATTCTAGGAAATATCTGCGTAGCTGTGAGTCTTTTACTATTCGGTTTTGCCGGGGGGATTGCTCTCCTAATGTTCAGTGTAGTTTTATTTACTGTAGGTGAAGTGCTGCTCTTTACCATGATGGATATGCTGATCGACCGAATTGCCAAGCCGGAATGGAAAGGTACTTATTACGGAACGATTGGATTCAACAATTTCGGGAATGTTGTGGCACCTATATTGGGCGGCCTGTTATTGGATCAATTTGGTGCTCGCAACGGTCCAGCTCTTTTCCTACCCCTGGCTTTATCAGCAGCTTTGGGCCTGCCTTTCCTGATCACAGCTCATAGGAGGCTAACCTCTAGAGAGAAGATGACCCTAAAGGATGCTGATTACAGTGCGTGATAACTCGATAAGATAAAATAGAAACTTAGATGGTTTACATAATTAATATTATGTTAACTTCGATTAAGGGGAGCATGAAAGGAAAATATTATGAGAATAAACAAACAAGATTTTATTGTGAATGGGTTAACGTATACGGTCAGATCTGCAATCGATAAAGATGCATTAGCTTTGTCTGAATTAAGACTACAGATTGATGGGGAGACCGAAAATTTAGACAGAGAGAAAGGCGAAGGGTATATTGATGCACGGGTTTTGAACAAATGAAAGAGCCAACGACCATAGTCGTTGGCTCTTTCATTCTGCACAGTTAATTTAACTATATGCCTATCTTCGTTTAAGCAACTTCTCGCCCTCATGGATAGTTTCTTTTACATAACCAGAGAACTCCTCTGGATACTTTCCAATACCTGTCGTTAGGATTATTTGATAACTTTCAGACGGAAGTTCTAATATTCTTTGAAGACAGCTATCTAAATTTTCTTTATCAATACCTAAATTCTCTGGCGTATCTACAAGCAGAAATTTAGGAAAGGGAATACTGTTCTTCGAAAGTGACATTGACAGTAAAGTTAAGAAGTAGAGGAAGCGTTTTGGCACATTGGAACTTGCTTCTTTGTAATACCCTTCGTTTAATACAGGCATATAGTATTCATTAATCTCAGATTTTGTAACTCCATCAACAGTAGTAGTCATTAAGTGATTATATGTCGCATTAAAGGTGTTGATTTGACTTTGAATTAACTTGTCAATTTCCAATTGGGTAATTCTCACATTGTTTAATTGAGTAGAATAATCACTTTTAGCCTTATTGTATTTTTTATCTACTTCCTCATATTTCTCTATCATCTTCGCTTTATTTTCATTTTCTTGAATAGCTGACTTCAACTGATAGACCCTTTCGTTTAGTTGGAGAAGTTCTTGGTCATTCGCATTTGTATGCCCTTCTGCTTCCGACAATTGCTCTCTAAGTCCATTCTGATGTTCTACTAATGATTCTAAACTTCTAGAAAGAAAGAGAACTTCTTTCCCACATGACTGAATCCCTAATTCTATTGTTTCGATAGATTTTTGTTTTGCCCTTAAAATTTCTAAGTATTCTTGTGAGTTATAGAAATAGCGCTCATACTGCCCTTCATCTATTTCCGCTCCACATATACAATGTCCAGAAACACGTTCGACTTTTTTGAAACAACAAGGACAAACATCCGGAGAAAATAAATGTAACATATTGTGTGAAAAGAGAATTTTGTTAATATGCGACACTTCTCTTATTAATTCCTCTTTTAGTTCAATTAAATCTCTCTTTTCAAAACTAACATTATTCATTTTCATTTGAATACTAGATAGCTCTCTTTCAGATTCAACTAACTCAGTTCGAATTTGACTAACTAAAAATTCAAAAGAAGAAGGTTCTAATTTTCGGTTCTTAACTTCATTTCTCAATAATTGAATTCTTTGAAGTTCCAATTTATCTTCCGTTACTTTTCTAAGGATTTCACTTGAAGTAATAGTACCAACATCATAACCCATTTCAACAGCTAAACTCCCAAAATTGGTCACCAAAATCTTCTGAGCATCTCTTTGTTTTTCTAATTCGCGTAGTTTTCCAAGCATTACATAAAAGTCCGAAAATCTATGTCCAACCAACAATTCAAAAATAACTTTGCGAATTTGTCCCGAATCAGAGATGAAGTTATTTTCGTTTCGATGTTCTTTATATATTTTTTTAGGTTCAGTCCCTTGATCATAATGGATTAGACGGAATAAGTCCGTGAAGTTAATCTTAAAACTGGTTGCACCTTGCCAAACATCAACAACCTCAATTCCGATTTTATCCAGAAGCCAATCTGAATATGTGATTTGACCTTTTGGCAATCCTTGTCTATTGAGAAAAAAAGAGTCTTCACGCCCGTTTTGATTTTGAATAAGTACAACATTTTGATTTTTTCCAAAGTATCTTTTTATTTTATAAGGGATATCATTAATTTCAATTTCTAATAAAACAAAATTGTTGTTATCATTCTTAACTTCAAAATGGACTTCTGTTTTCGTAAAGTCAAACTTTTGTACATAGTCTCCCAAAGCAAAACAAATTAAGCCACTAAATGTGGTTTTGCCTCCACCGTTACCAGCTTCAATAATATTAATGCCATCTTCCAATGGTAAGGAGCTATAGGTGTATTTATCACCCATATAATGGACACGTGTTACCTTTAATCGCCCCATATTTTAACCCCCCTGTTTCGAAATAATTCATCAAGAAGAGAATCCGTCTTCATTGTTTTTATGTAAGAGAACATTTGCTTTATCTGCAAGCTATGTTGTTTTTCCGTCTGAAACATTTCGCAATTTTTAAATTCATTACTTACATTTTCAGGACAAAGCCACACATCAAATGATTTCCTCTTATCATTTTTTTTCATTGAAAAAATCCCTTTTTGTTCAAGCGCAAAAAAGAGAGAACCTGTCCAATTTAAACGAAGACGGCTCTTGATATAGGTTTCTTTTAAAAGTTCTTTATCTAAGGTAGAGGCTGATTTCCCTAGTGATTTGTATGTTTGAATCATATTAATTAATGCATGATTAGATATAAAGGGAATTAAGTAATTCAATTTTGTCCATTCCTGCAATCGATTTTTTTCACTTGTAAATCCCAATGTATGCAAGAAAACAATGGAGTTATAAACAAAGTAATAATAATCATCTTCTGTACTGAACATCATTCTCTTTTTAACATTCATGTGACTATCATTTGTTTCCATAAGAGTCCTCCTAATCAAAAGCCAAATAGCAAGTATCAAATAATTCGTAGATAGTATCCCTTAATGCACTTTCGCTTTTAAATGGATACTCGTAATCCTTCCCCCAATCATCTAAATGACTTTTAGCCGAATGCACCAATATTTCTATAAATTCATCAATAAGTGGTGGTTCAACATCATGCTTTTGCATTTCAAGTGGCATAGATACAACTTCATGCATTTGGGATTTCAGTAATTTAAATTTAGCATCATAATTTAATTCAACATCTTGCTCTTGAATTTGCATTATCTCTGTATCATACTCTTGAATTCTCAGTGGTTCTGCATTGTGCTTTTTGATTCGCAGAGGCTCAACAATGCGTTTTTCAATTTGCGGTGGCTCAACATCGTGTTTTTGAATTTGCTTACGAATAACGCGAATAAGCTTCTCTTCAC
This sequence comes from Paenibacillus wynnii, assembly GCF_000757885.1. Taxonomy (NCBI): domain Bacteria; kingdom Bacillati; phylum Bacillota; class Bacilli; order Caryophanales; family Paenibacillaceae; genus Paenibacillus; species Paenibacillus wynnii. The sequence goes on from NZ_JQCR01000003.1 coordinate 1,187,978, forward strand.
AAGCCTCAAATACACGGTAAAGATATGCTCCACGTTCTTGATGATTAGTACGTAATAATTGTTTTTTTATAGTTCCAATCTTTCGGGCAAAAATTTCAAACATTTGTGGATCATATTCAGGAGAAACTTCTAATATCTTCTGAATGATACCTCTGGCATCAAAAGGCTTATCCATTAATTCCCACTCTTCATAACAAGGATCTAATGATTTACTTGTTGTATTTGTCCCTACTTCAAGGAACTTATTTCTTACTGTGTCGGTATTAATCATACGGTGGATAGGGTCAGTTTTACCCTGTCTTCGTTCTAATTCTTTATCTAGTGCATCAATAATATATTGTTCTCTTCCCGATACTGTTATTGAGGTATAGAGGCTGCATGTCTTAACTTTTTCTAATAAAAATAGTTCCAACTCATTTTCATCTTCTTGCTCAAATCTCCAATCAATCTGATTACAGAATTGAATCCACATTTCATCTGTAAAGACTTGTATCACATCGAAATATCCAGTTTTGTGTTTATTTCGGGCATACTGCTTTTCGTAATCGTCCATAACTATACATTTAATAAAAGGAAGTACCTCATCATATCTTTTACTGATTAATAATTCGAGCAGAGGCATGTCAGGAAGTTCAAGATTTTCTCTTTTTAACAAGTCAGTACTTCTTTCATTGGTTATGGTTGTATTAGTATAAAAACCGAATCTTATACCTTTACCGTGCCTTAACCAACAGTCTAGAAAACTGACTACGCTGTTTTTAACTTCATCAGAATTCAAAGAAAATGGCTTAGATTCATAACTTTTGTCACTTTCAATGTATTCTTTTTGTGTTCCCTCAGTATCTTCAACATGCATATAAACATCTTCTAGATGCTCACAAGCAACAAGAACACAAATAGAATTAGATTTTTCCAGCTCTTCAAATATCAATCTTATCGCTCTTAGTCGTTGAAGACGCTCACCTTTACTTTGTTCGCCAACCACATGACTAATAATACTTCTCTCCATAGGCTTCCATCCTTAAAAATAAATCTAATGTACTATGGAGATTCGACATTTTCTTCAATTTTCCTTTTTCTTTCTATACTTTGGATGTTGATATATAAAAAAGGATATATATCAGGAACTTATGTTCTCATTATAGCAATGCTATATCGATAAATAAAGACTATATTCCTATATCATAAAATGATTTCATATATCTATATGTGGAAAAGTATATCTTTTCATGCGGATTGATATCTATATATACTAAAATTAAACTATCCATTATTTCAACGTGGGATTATAGCTTTGAGAACTGATTGATAACAAAAAGCATGACTTAAATTACAGTTTAGGTGATGTTTTTTTGTTGGATAATATTTTCATTTCATTCTTTCAGGGCGTATTAAAAAAGACTTATCGATAGTAGAAAGGGAAGCCCCCAATGCTAAAAATGAAAGCTCTTGGACATATCTGTGGAAAGCTTGCAGAGACTTTCTCCACAAATCATAAAATCATCTAAAATCGGTAAGGAGAACAAACCTGCATGAATCCATTTCAGATGGACCCTAGTACTTTATCGGTAACATGGAATAACAGCACTCTCTTGTTTTTGCCCATGGAGTTCGCGTTATTGGAGTACTTGTATCTAAATAAAAGCCAAACCTTATCTCGGGAACAGCTGCTAAATGCGGTATGGACATTAGAGGAACCTACAGATCGTACCGTGGATGATCATATCTATCGTTTGCGCAAAAAACTGCGGGCCTGGCAACCTATGATCAGTATTGAAACGGTGCGGGGCTTAGGGTACCGGTTACAACTATTGAAATCACAGCATCAAGAAAATCCACTGCTTCACAATCTTACATATAAAGAAGACATGCGGGATATATCAGACATGTATCTCAGGTATGGCCGCGGGGATGCTCTCTTTGCTTTAGCTCAGAATAAAGAGATTTTTGGGTTTGAACTGGAAAGTCCTCTTCAGGTCATCGTCGATCTAATGCAGGGTGGTGTCGAAGTTCTCTTGGAAGAAGGACCTTTACCTATAGAGGAACGTCTCTTCACTTTGCTGGTTCTGTACCAGATGATCGACCCTAGTGGAAATCGGAAATATCTGGAAGCGGCTCTTCGAGGTAAAGTTCTCTCACCCCTTTTACATCATGAAATTGAGGTTATCATCTACCCTTCCATACTTATGGACTGGGGGGACTTTAAGGGAGCTAAGATAAAGCTGGATGCCCTCGCCGTTGAAGTCGAACGCCAGGGGTGGGACGGATTAATCCCTTACGTGAACAATATGAAGCTGGAGTATGATCTCCATACACAGAATTGGTCTGCTCTTGAGAAAGATATTCTGTGGGCAGAAGAACAATGGAACAAGTATCCCTATTTGCGAGAAAAAGGACAACTCCTTATTTACAAAGGCTTAGCATTATACCCATTAGATCACAAGGAAGCCATCCGGCAAATGAATGAAGGAATTTCAATTATAAAAGAAACTCATTTCACCACCCATTTACTTAGGGGTTTGCAAACCATCCTGTATTTCTCCAAAACTTTCGAGTGGCAGGAACTTTACGAAACCTTCGACAAAGAATGGGGTCGCCTATTGATACACTTTGGGATTGCTGAAGCGAAGGATCAAATGGATCAGTTTCTACATTCCTATTTATCAGTACATTTATGATTCCCTCTGATATTCCTCTGACATGGAACCTTTACTCTTAAGAAAAACATGTTGGAGGTTTATATGGAATCTGTAATAAAAAATAAGAAACAAGCTTTTTGGTCCCCGTTGCAGCGCCCGCAATTTCGAAGATTATTTGTAGGTCAACTGTTATCGGATTTAGCCAATTGGTTAGACTTCGTAGCGTTAGGTACTTTAATCGTATATGGCTGGGGCCAGGGTTCTCTTGCCTTAGCAGCGTTGTCTGTCTCCATGGGGCTTCCTTGGGTTATAGTGGGTCCACTTCTAAGCGCACGCTGCAGTCGCTTTTCGGGACGCAGAATACTTATTCTTTGTGACATCCTAAGAGCATTCCTTCTCCTTGGGCTGATTTGGTCCGAATCGCTTGCCATCCTTCTTCTATTTGTATTCCTCAAAATGAGCGTCAGTTCAGTTTTTGATCCGATTAGACAACTTGCTGTGAAAAACCTAACTGAACCCGATCAATGGGCACAATCCTCTTCTTTAAGCCAACTGTCCGTTAATCTTATGAAAATTGTTGGGCCAATGGTCGGTGGTGGACTGCTCGCACTCTGGGGAGACCGCTCACCCTTTTTAATTGGAGCCTGCTGTTATGCTGTATCTGCACTGGTCCTTTTCGGGCTTCGAGAATGGTCAGTTCCTAGTGAAACGAAGGAGGAGGGCAACTCTAAATCTGTTATGCGTGAGGCTTGGCGCCATGTTACCCAACGCCCTGAATTGAAAGCAGGGATAATATATTCAACGCTCCTCTTCTTCCTAGTCTTTGTGTATGATGGTCTATTCGTTATGGTTGCAAAGGAGGCTGGAATGGATAAAAGCCAATTCGGTCTGATTATCGGGTCCGTTGGAATCGGCAGTGTGCTTGGTGCACTTGCAGCTGGACAATGGAACGGATGGCAGCAGCATCCTTTATCCAGAATGACATGGTCAGGAATGGTTACCGGGGTTTTGGTTGGTGTCGTGGGAATCGGAGCCCTAGGTTGGTTTCCGAATGAAATAGGGTTCTGGGTGATCATTTGCATTCTTCTGGGCGCCTGTGGAGCCTATTCCTTGGTTCCCTTTGGATATCTGCTGCAGAAGGAAACTACAGATAAAACGATTGTTCCTGTAAGTGCTCTCTCCAATGCGCTGCAAACCGGCTCTATGTTAATTGCCCCTATTTTGGGTGCTTTTGCAGCAGAGTGGATTAGAGCCGGAGGTGTATTCTTAATTGTAGGATGTTTGACGTCCTTGATTGCTGGAATGTATCGTTTACGGGTGCAAAGAACTCTAGAAAAAGAGAGGATTTTGGTAAGCTCTACAGACGAGTGTCTTTAATTCTAATATTGTTACTGAATAGACTGGAATCGCTAGTTAACTTGTATGAAGGATAGTTCTCGTCCGCTTCCAGACGCATGATCTCATCAAACAAAGATTCCTGCTGACGGTCACATAAGAACACGAACGGTTCTTGTTGAATTTCAATGTCCGTATGAAGAGGCTCACTCACGATTAAGATGACAATCACTCCATTGCAGCCACATCCCTCTGTATCATAAAAGATCTTAAAGAACCCGGTTGATCTGCAAGGCTCTCTTCTAATCGTTTAGTGGTCAGGTCGTTTAATTTAATAATCATGGAATGTCTCTCCTTTATATCTAAGTATATTCTAGTTTTGTTCGAAGACATTATCACAGATTATATTTCCAATATCCGTAGGACACCTGTGACGGCAGTCACTTCTATTATGACAGTTGAAAAGTACGGTGTTTTATTGCCCGAGCTCATAGAAAGACGTATCCAATGCCTGGATATAGGGTGTCCATTCCCCTATCGAATAGAGCAGCAGCCGATGCATCGCGCGCGTGCACGCTGTATAAAAGAGCTTACGCTCGCTTTCCCGATGATACGTCCGCGAAGACGCATCGTACATCAACACGGCGTCGAATTCAACTCCCTTTGCGAGATATGCGGGAATAACCAATGTTCCCTTCTCATAGGTGAGCGTCTCCTTCGTAATAAGCCGTAGAGCCTGACAACCCTGTATTGTCAATGCTTCATAGGCCTCACGGCTTTCGGCTGCTGTTTTCGTAATGACGGCGATGGTATCGAAGCCTTCTACTTTAAGAGCCGCGAGGTCCTCCATTATTCGCGACGCTCGCTTTTCACTGCTATCAGCCTTCAGGAGGTACGGCTTTTTGCCACTCCTTTCAAAAGGCACGATCTCTTCGCTTGATAAAAGCAACTTCGTAAACTCAACAATCTCGTGAGTTGAACGATAACTTCGGACAAGGTGGATCAGGCTCGTTTCCTCTTCACCGTAAAGTCGAATCAAAGGCGAATCAGCCTCTTGCAGATTCGTTGCTTGGGGAAAGATCGCTTGGTTGAAGTCGCCAAGCACTGTCATTCGGGCACGAGGAAATAATCGTTTGAGAAACACGTATTGGAACGGCGAATAATCCTGTCCTTCGTCGACAAATAGATGTCGCACTTCCGTATTCGTCCGTCTGCCCTCTACGAGTTCTTTTAGATACAGGAAGGGGGTCGCATCCTCATAAAACAATTCGGAAGATTTAAGCTTTTCCCTCGTTTGTTTACAGATTTCGGGCCACTGATCGGGTACTTCGGTCTCATTCGTCATCTTACGGTAAGCGGCATCATCCCCGAACAACTGATCATACAGCCCGATTGCATCTATGAACATAAATCGCTTCACCTCCCGTCTCAGCGGTTTGAAGTGTTCCTTCACGATCATTCGGCGCAGCAGCTCTTCTTGCTGCAGGGTTAAGTCGAAGACATTCTCTTCCCCCTGCTCCTTCCCACGTAGCTCGCCATACATTTCCACATACTGTTCGGTAAAGTCGAAGACCACCGCTTCTCGCTGATACTTCTTGAGCAGCGCATTGTAGGCTTCGGCATATTGCTCGTTGTCAAGGTAATCGAGTTCATCCTGAACCCAATTCGCCTCCTGCTCCTTACGCTCTAGGGATGTCAGTTCTCGCAGCAGCCATTCCTGCAGCAGAGCGATGCGATTCACCAGCCGGATAGAACTGTCGTAGCTGTAAAATTGACTGTTCATTTGCTCCGCGGTAATCAACTCGCGTTCCCGGAAACGGATACTGTGGAAGCACATGCCTTCCTTTTCTAGCCACTGCGCATAGTTTTGGAGAGCATGCAGGAAATCTTCAGAAGCCTTATATTTCATTCCTATCATCCGTGCTTCATACTCTTGCGATACTTTGGATGTGAGGATATATTCGATCTGCTCGAACGGATCCTCTAGTCGCATCGTGGATCCGAGCCAATACGCAAGATATTCCTGAAAAGTCGTCTGCTGCATGTTCTCCTCACCGAGCTCGGGAAGAACCGTGGAAACATAACTGTTAAACATTGGATTAGGCGAAAAAAGAACGATCTGGTCTGCCTTGAGCCTATCTCGGTGTTTATACAATAAGTACGCTGCCCGTTGCAGCGCCGCGGACGTCTTTCCGCTGCCTGCCGCACCCTGCACAATGAGCATACGGCTCTTATCGTTGCGGATAATAGCGTTTTGCTCCTTTTGGATGGTCACCACGATGCTCTTCATTTGTGAATCCGCTCCCTTGCCAAGCACCTGCTGAAGCAATTCATCGCCGATGGTTAAGCTCGTGTCGAACACATTCTGAAGCTGACCGTCGCGGATCTGATATTGCCGCTTCAGCGTCATTGTACCCGTGATTAGCCCCCCCGGCGTTTCATAGGCGGACGCCCCCGGGGAATAGTCGTAGTACATACTTGCAATTGGTGTTCGCCAGTCATAGACCAGAAAGCTCATACCATCTGTTTCGATAAAGGACGATACTCCGATGTATATTTGCTCGCTTAAGATCAGGCCATCCTCTTGAAAATTGATGCGCCCGAAGTAAGGAGACGATAGCAGCCGTTTCATGCTGTTGAAGCGTTGCATCCGTAGTCGGTGACTGCGCTCCCGTTCAGATAACAACGCTTCTTGCTGCTTTATACTATAAAAGGTCTCTTCGAAATCTTCATCTGTGCTCGTGTTGACCGACACTTCCTCCCAGAACCGCTTGCGAATGTCCGCTACCTGATCGTGCAGCCCGGTAACCTCCGGTTCCCATTCAGCAATCCTCGAACGCAGTTTTTCCATAACCAATTCTAGCCGCTCCTGTTCTTGCTGCCAATCCACCGCGCTTATCATCTTCCTACATACACCCCTTCATTTAAATTTGAAGAAAAAGAAAGTTTGACAACCCGTAATGCAGTGTGTTAAGATTAAGGTGTAAATAAGATGTTATAACTTTGTTCATTTATGCAAAAAAACAATATTGATTTAACAATACCATAATGCTTCTTTTTAAGCAATCTATCTTCATAGTTGAACTCGAGAATCCGGCAAAGTCTGCCGGGTTTTTTTATTCGTCTCATGCAATCGGTCATTTATGGGGGCACGTTCAAAGTGTCAGCAGAAAATAAAGTATTAGACTGAATGTCTTTATTCCACATGGCTTTTCGAAATGTCATACCTTAGACTCCATAGAACAAGTTTAGACTGACCCTAAGATTTGAAACAGCGATAGCAAAGGACAAGAAAATAAAGTCCTTAGCTATCGCTGTTTTTATTGAACTAACGTTTCCCATTAGTTCTCAACAATCCTTCTAACCTAAATATACAATTTCACCATTTTCTTTTTTTGCTCGAATTGTGATTTTACCGAGGCATTGCTTTGGATTATTATAACCATTCTCAACTTCTCCAAATAGCGTAGATAATAGAGTCTCAACTTCACCTAATGTTGTATCTTTAGAAAGTTTATGTACACGCATTAGTTCGACACCTTTATAAGCATCTTCAGTACCTTGAAATTCAACTTCTCCAAATGCTCTAACCTCAATTTCTATTTTCATACTTTTCATCTCCTTAAAAACTATTGCTAAATTTACGAATTAACTTCCAAAATGTTTCAACTAAACTGCCCGATAGCTTAATCGTCATTTACTTTATAGTGAAGTCCGACTTCAAAATAGAATACAATTTAACATCAATAAACTCATCTCTTAGTTTGATGTACTGTCTTAATACACCTTCTAATCTCATCCCTGATTTCTCCATTACTTGCCAAGAACCAATATTATCAGGTTTACATGTTGCTTCAATTCGATTGAGTTCCATCCTTGTAAACCCAAATTCAATCACTTTGTTAATTGCTTCTGTCATAAGTCCAAGACCCCAATATCTTGGATTCAATACATATCCAATCTCAGCTTTTGAATGCTCGATACTCCACCAAGCAAAGCCACAACTACCAATAAATTTTTGTGAATCTTTATGAACCAATCCCCAATTTGTTACTTTCTTCTTCTCATAGCAATCCATAATATACTCAATCCATTTTCTTGTTTCATCAATGGTTTTATGATGATCCCATGATGTATGTTTCGTAACTATATGGTCTGAAGTATACTCATACATATCAATCAAATCCTCGATTTTAATCTTTCGCAAAATCAAGCGCTCTGTTTCAAGACTCGTTAAATTGCCAAATACATCTTCAATCTGCATAACATCAACCTCCTTATGATTAATTAGGCAATACAAAAACTCCCGCCCCAAAAGGGACGAGAGTTGTATCCTCACGTGTTACCACCCAAATTTATCAATACCTCACGATATTGAACTTTGCAGGTACGACATCAATTCATTGATGGTTATACCCTAGCACAATAATGGGTGCACCCAGCACAACCTACTTCCTATAAAGGGTTCGATGTGCAGCTCAGAGACCATGTTCGAAAGACATTTCTTTACCCCTTTTCAGTTAACGGGGTTCTCTGTAAAAGAAATAATCTAACTACTCTTTCTCTTCATAGCAATTTCCAATATATAGAATATACTACACCTGTCCATATTAACGGTCAATTAAATTTTTCAGGAATTATTTCCATTTGCAGAGTCTGGATGTTTGCCTCTACCAGGTCTTATAGAAACCCATTTCCCGCAATTAGCAATTAGCGTAAACTGCCCGTTAACGTAATAAAACCGTTCATTCCAGATGCTCATTCCACTAACGTTCCTCGTTAGTTGAACAAGCACGCTTTCTTTTATTACACAATATCGTCGTACTGCGTAATAAATAACCAATTGAATATTTAAAGATTCTATTTTACATGGTAAAATTTGAAAGCAGTTCAATATAGAAAGGAAGTTTATTAATGAAAGAGTTTTTTGTTAAAACAGCGAATTGTATGCTTCGTTATAATGATTTCCCTGGTGAGCAAACACCCATTTTATTTATTCACGGTCTTGGATGTGCTAGCTCGTTTGATTATCCGCAAGTAGCAACTCAGGAAGTACTAAGAAATCACCGTTGTATTTTAGTTGACCTTTTAGGTGCTGGTTATAGTGATAAACCAGATAACTCTGACTTCAATTACACAGTCAGCGATCATGCAGAATATCTTGCGGAATTTGTTACATCCATAGGACTGGAATCTTTTGTCTTATTCGGTCACAGTCTAGGAGGAGCCGTAGCACTGTCTTTAGCAACTAAATGCCGAGAACATATCGATAGAATAATTTTGAGTGAAGCAAATTTAGACAGAAGCAGCATAGGCTCAACCAGCAAGTATATTGCAGATTTTGATATGCACGATTTTCTAGAAAATGAATTTAGCAAATTGGTACAAGATAGCCGGACAAGCGGAAACCAAATGTGGGCAGCAGCCTTATCTTCTTGGTCATCAAAAGCAGCCTATCTCATATCTAAATCAGCGGTAAAAGGAGAAGAACCATCATGGAGAGAGAAACTGTACTCTCTCGATTGTCCTAAAACCTTTATCTTTGGAGAAAACTCATTACCAGATTCAGATATGGAGGTACTTAGCACACACAATATTAATATCGAAATTGTAAAAAATGCTGGGCACTCTATGGCTTGGGAGAACCCAAAAGGATTAGCTAAAGCAATTGAAAAAGGCTTACAAACAAAATGAACATACATAACAGTTGATTTTGAAACAGCTAATTATAGGCATTGATTAAATCAAAAGCCTAAAGGCTGTTTTTCTCTTTTGATGCACAGTTTGCGTCAAATGCGACATAAAACCTCCACTTATCTTGTTCAACTAAACTGCCCGTTAGTTTAATGCCCTAGACAGTCTAGTACTTTATTTTCACAGTTTACAACTTTATTTTTCAGGTCTAACACTTTATTTTTTAGTCTAAAACATTATTTTTTTCTGACATAAAGAGCACCTACTAGGTAGATGCCCTTTAAATGACCCGTATTATTCACTCTTTTTCTTGCATTCAGTTTTGTGGTAGTATAGAATCCCTTTTTAATACAATTTTTTTTGATTTTCTATTGTGAATTTTTCATATGATGAAATTTAATTATATAGAGCCATTGATTGAGCAAATTTCTCAATATTTTCTAGGGAAAGTCCCGATCCGGACTTATGATCTTTTCCTTTTACCATCCGCAGAATAAATTTATCCATGAGAGACAGTTTATTGTAATATATCTCGTCTCCAAACACTTCAGTAGCTACCGCTGTTTGCAGCAGATCATCCGGGAATGCCGATTGCAGTACCTGTGCGGCTTGCTCCTTATTTCCGGCACAAATAAAGAATCCCACTCTTTTGCTGGCAAGCTCAGGCTTTACCTTATTTACAAAAGCAGTCATTTCCTTTTGAATTTTCCCATAATAAATCGATCCACCCAGAATAACTGTGTCATATTCCCGAAGCGATGGCTCTTGTGCAAGCCGCAAATTAATAACCTCCACCTCTCCTCCCATTCGTGATTTCAATACATCCGCTGCTTTTTCCGTGCATCCGTACTTCGAGGTGTATACGATAATCGTCTTCATTTGAACTTCTCCTCTCGTATTCTCCATTATATTGTTGTGGTACCTGTTTCCCTGACGTTCTTCAGTAAAATAATAAAACATACTATGATCCCTGCATTAAAAACCGGAAAAATGATAACCTCCGCAGGTGACACATCAACGCCCGCATAAATCATGGCACCCAGCATCGCACTAATCGATGTCAACAAAGTAACCCCTTTAATGATTACAACCGATGCCAATAAATAACCGAAGGATTGTCTACGGATGACCATATAACCGGTTATAACAGCTAGCGGTACTATAATTGCAAGATCCAGTGCTTGAATAGTTAAGGTTGTGTAATGTTGTAGTATATCTGGAGTAGAACCCTCTATTAAAGGATTCACAATCTTACCCAGCCACATCATAGCTATAACAAAACCAATGAACCATAGAAAAGCACCAATGGATTTCGCAGGTAATTTATCATTAAAATAACTGTGCAGAGTTGACTTATCAAAGGAAGTTATCGATAAAATAAAGGCGAAGAGGCTTGCTGAGAACAAAGTGACATACACGAGAAACATGGAGTTATACATAGCCAGGAATGAGTAAGATGCATAGGTATATAAAAAAAATCCCAGCGTCCCGGTTAACATCAAGCGGCCTTTAATCAATCCTTGTAGCGTCATTATTAAGGAGAGGATCAGTAATGGTATACCCAGGAACAATGTGACACCATCTTGTGCTCTGGCCTGGGCCGCCATAGATACGGATTCATGTGAATAGAGTCCTTTCCCATAAATCTGCACCGTCTCACCCCGAATGGACGTAAATGAATACTCACCCGTCCCGCTACTGGAAAACAAACCGAAGCTCGCTGCAGCAACCGATAAAACAATAATGATTAGACTTAGAACAACTACTGACTTCATATGCTTAATCAAAATGCTCACTCCCACCGCATATTTACTACTTAAGATTGATTCGCAATAACCAGCATCGTATCTAGATGATGAGAGATCAAAGCTTCACTCTGTTCTTCTGGAAGTTCCTTCTCCACCGTCAACCGGATAATCAACCCAAATGCTGCGCTCCAAATGACTTGGGCAGTTAATTCAATATATTCCTGATCCTTGTCTTTCATATGCTGAAATTGGCCTAAACAATGACATAACATGCCTATCGCTTTACGTTCCTGTGCAGCTCCTCTAAACAATACGGAGGTGTGACTCAATACCGCAGGGGAATCATTTAACATCACATTCGGGTACTGCGAACCTTCCTTGAGTGCCATCGTAATAAATTGCTGTAAAGATTGTTTCAGAATGAGACTTGGTTCCCCTCCCATTTCTTCGCTTTGAGCGGAACGGATACCTGAGACCATATCTTGATACCCTTTTTGAAGAAGATGTTCTATGATGTCATTTTTGTTTTGAAAATAGTGGTAAATAATCCCGGCAGAATATTCTATTTTTTGGGCAATCTTCCGAATGGATAGCTTATCTGCTCCTTCTGCTGCAATGATACTACTGGCAGCCTCCAAAATCAGGTTCCGCATCTCTTCCCGTTCACGTTCTTTTTTCGCTTCCTTAGTCATTATAATGCTCATCCTTATCGCTGATTTAATAAAAAAATAACACTGTTCAATGTATTGAACAGTGTTAAATATACACTTTAATTAAGCGATGCGTCAATCCTTATTTTGCCTATTAAAAATGAATATATAATAAGATGAACTTAAGATATTAACTTAAGGCTCAGGCGTTACTACCGTGAAGATTTGGACTTCCGGCCGCTGTTGTATCCAGATTTCTTTGATTTAATCCGCTCTTAGCGGTTGAAATCCGGATACAAAGGCGGTCGCTATCACTCCTACAGTTCCAAATTTCCCTCCCTCTGTATTAATCATTTTCCTTTCAAATGCTCGCTCATTCGCAGGATATCTTTCTGCTAATCAGATGAGGAAGAGCGTGAGGCCGGTTAAAGCCTTCTCTCCTCCTTGTCAGAGGGCATACGGGAACAAGGGAGGGGTTATTTCCCTGGTTTCACGATATGTAGGAGCTGGATCCACTCGATCCCTGGAGGTTTTCCCTCCCATGACTCAACGGGTCTATGCCCTTTCATTCCTTCGTTACACCTGTCCAGGGAGTGGAGGCCGGTTATGCTTTAGGTAGCGGGTCTGGGCCCTTATGGAAATTTAATCCGGCCTTCGGTACGCTCCTTTTAGTTAGCGATCCTGCAAATGAGCCAATCCTTGCGAAAAAATTAACGTCGATAAATCTTAAGCTGCCAGTGGGGCGGGGTTAGCGACCTTTGGATCAAAGGAACGCTCCTGTCGGACTAGACCTACAATGATGCGGCAGAGCTTTCCGATTAACTTGAAAATGGAAGCCATGGGCTTCATCTTCTTTTGTTTCACATTATGCTCATGCCAAGCCCGAAAGGCAGGGTTTTGGGAGACTAGAGAGATGACACCCAGGTAGAGGTGTTTACGTAGTTGGGGCCTTCCTCGTCCAGTGATCTTGACTTGGCCCTGGTATTTACCAGAACTCTTCTCTGCCAAATTTAGACCGGCCTGAGAAAGAATTTGGTTACCATGGGTATAGGTTTTCAGATTTCCCGTTCCCGCCAATAAGGCCGCAATACAAATCGTGCCTAGACCTTGAATCGAACGGAGCCGTTGGGTCAATTCAGGAATCTCCTCCAGTAGTTTGATCAGTTCCTTTTGCATCTCTCCTATCCGCTGTTCTAGCCGAAGATAATCGGCTACTAGATTCGCAAGTTGGCGCCGTTCTTCTTCCTGACACGTCGTACGCCCTACAGAGCGACGTGCAGCTGCCAGCAGCTCCGCCGCCTTTTGCAGGGCGCGGGAACCACCCACTCGCTTCATAAAAGGCTTCCAGCCTGCAATCATCTTCTCCGAGTCCAGATTCTTGATATCCCTTGGCAGAGGGAAGGCTTGCAGGGTAGCTAGCGAACGGGGTACGGTCCAATCTTTAAACACGGTGGTGTACTCCGGAAAACTCACATCCAGCCAGCGTGTAATACGGTTTTTGATGATGACTAGGTCTTTCATACAAATTTCCCGATAATTCATGGATACACGTAAACGTTGGAAGACTTCGGGCGTTCGCGGCAAATCGGTATAGTACCCTCGGGAGACCACATCGGCGATCACTAAAGCGTCTTTCATATCACTTTTGGAGGGAGAGTTATCCCGATTTTCTTTATTACGCTTGGTCGTTGCCGGGTTGACCAATACGACATCAATGGACTCCGCAAGAAGCCAATCCGCCAGGTGGAACCAGTAGTGTCCCGTAGGCTCCATTCCAACCAAGACATTGTTTAGACGATGAGTGGATTGAAGGTGCTCCAGCCACTGCTGGAACCGGATAAAGCCTTCCTTGGAGTCAGCAAACTTCAAAGGTTTCCCTATTTCGATTCCACGATAATTGACAGCTCGAGCCACATGAATTTCTTTAGCAATATCTACACCGATGACCACGTGTTTAGGTGTAATCCTTTCGATCTGTTGATTTTGTTTATTTCTTTGTTTAAACTCCATAGTGAGTGTCCTCCCAAGATGAATTTTGTTAGTCACTGGCCGTGACATGATTCTATCTTACAGAGGCGCTCTTTCTTTTGGCAAACTGCATTTCTTAACGCCAACAGGAATGCTTTCGTTCCTTTTCGCTTTTTGTTATTTTGATCATAATCATCATAGTTTACATAATGAATGTTATGTAAACTCTTTGAATTGTTTCTCTTATTCCCTGTTGTATAACCCTCTTAAAATTCCTCCAAAACGATCTTTCCAATCGTTCTGCCTTCTTCTATAATGGCGTGAGCCTTCCTTAAATTAGCCGCATGAATGGGCTTCAATCTTTCAGTTATGGTCGTACGAAGCATAAGCTCCCACACAAACGTAATACTTTTATTCTTAAGTAAGGTTAGATTCAATGGTTGATCCGTTTCCACTATGGAGCAAATTTTACCCTGCGGAGCAATGGCCTCAGCCATGTTCTGCCAATGCTGCTCCGTGCTATTTAAACAGAATATATACTCTACATTTTGGAAACCGGCCTTATTTAATTGAGGCACGAAAGCATCATAATGATTGATCGTATGATCCGCTCCCATTTCTTTTACCCATGCAGTAGATTTCGGTTGAGAGGCTGTACCGATTACTGTTAATCCTGCGTATTTTGCCAGTTGTATCGCAATGGAACCTACACCGCCAGCAGCACCTATGATCAAAATCGCCTTCCCTTTGTTAACTTCCGGGTTACGGGATACCCCTAGCCTATCAAACAACGCTTCCCAAGCTGTGATCGCTGTTAGCGGCAGTGCTGCTGCTTGAGCAGAATCCAGTAATGCCGGTTTTTTTCCGACAATCCGCTCATCTACGAGATGATATTCGCTGTTCCCGCCCGCACGCGTGATGCTGCCTGCATAATACACCTCATCACCTGGGTGAAAATGGGTGCACTCCGATCCTACTTGCTCCACAATTCCTGCAACAACCCAGCCTAGAATTTTGGGTGAGTCTTCCGTTTTATCTTTTGGCGCCCGTACTTTCACATCCACCGGATTGACTGAAATTGCTTTTACTTTTACGAGCAGATCCTTACCTTCTGGAATCGGCTTTGAAAATTGCCGGTATTGAGACTCTTCAAATAAGGATGGATGTCCGGTTGAATGTACCTTAGATGTGATCGGGGGAAAGTGGAAGGGCTTCACAACGAATGTTGACTTTACAGTTAAGAGAACTGGAGGAGGATGGTATTGTTCACCGCGAAGTTTACCATCAAGTCCCACCAAAGGTCGAATACTCGTTGACGGACTTCGGGCAAACTCTGGTGCAGATTATATTACTTCTGAAGGATTGGGGCAGTACTTATAACACAAAGCAGAATGAAATGAATGCCTCGTCCTGTGAATAGGAGAATGTAATTTATCAAGTAATACTAAGAAACTCCGAGCGGTGCTCATTGCTATCCACTGCGTAATCTTGCCCGGAGCGATCATAATCGGAAATGCGTTTGCCAATCCTTTTTAGAAACCAAATATACTCATGCCGCCATCCACCAGCAGCGTCTGTCCTGTTACATAGTTAGCAGCATCGGAAGCCAGGAAAACTACCGGTCCTACAATCTCCTCCAAGCTACCGATACGCCCCAACGGCGTGCGATCCAGTATCCGCTTTAAGTATTGCTCATCTGCGAGTAGCTTTTCTGTCAAAGGTGTACGGAAATACCACGGACCTACTGCATTCACACGAATACCATAGTCTCCCCATTCTAATGCCAGGTTTTTGGTCATCTGTATGAGTGCTGCCTTAGTAGATGCATATACCACCCCAGTACGCAGCGCAGTATGACCGGCTACAGAGGAGATATTAACGATGCTGCCTCCACCCTGCTCCTTCATCATTCTCCCCGCGAGCTGTGAAGCTATTAACGCAGACTTTAAATTGGTACCCACAATGGTCTCCCACTCCAGGTCTGTAACCTCAAGTGCAGGTGTACGAATATTCATCCCGGCATTATTTACGAGTATATCCAATCGTCCTGCATCTGCAGTAAGGCGTGCGAACACTTCCTCCATCTGATCCCGTTGACTTACATCAGCAGGATAACAATAGCTCTGTGCTGAAGTATGCTCTGAGATTAAGGCGGAGGTTTCTTGCAAATCACTTAAGGTTCTGGACACCAAGGCTACATTACAGCCAGCCTCTGCCAGACCTATTGCCAAAGCCCGTCCAATTCCTTTTCCAGCTCCGGTTACTAACGCAGTTTTTCCTGTAAGTTTAAATGAAGGTAAGTACAAGTCATCAGCCCCTATAATTAGTACGCTCTAAAGTTACACATTACGGTATAGAAACAATCCGAAGCCTAGAGTATCCCGGCCCCAGGTCAGGTATGTACGGCGCCAATCACATATTTTGTTCCGCATTTCCTTGACGTTAGGATCCTCCGGATGGTCCTGACAGTATTGTTCAATCGCCAGACTGTAATTCCATTCAAATCGATCCCAATCATCTTCACTGGCAACAGATGCCCATAATGGAGTTAGTCCATAACGCTCACCCAAAAGAACGGTAGAATCATAACGCAGCAGTTCATTCTCTTCTGAACCCAAGGCTCCTAAATAGGAAGGATCCGGTTTCTTTTTCCAATATCCTTCACCGATCAAAATGATTCCTCCGGGGCGAACCACTCTTGAAAGCTGGCGCAGTGTTCCTTCCATACTTCCTAGGGCATGACAAGCGGCAATACAAATAGCCACATCATAAAATCCGTCCTCTACGCTCGAAAGGTAGGTAGCAGCATCTTGTTGGATCCACTCTATACGTGACTCCGGTGGGTTCTCCGAGGTGCGTTTTTTAGCCTCCTCAATTGCATATGTATTATTCTCTACGGCATGCAGCTCGGTATTATACCGATGAACCAAGCGTCTAGCCAGCTCTCCTTGGCCTGAACCGATTTCAAGGACTTGTGAATCTGCTTCTAGCTGTAACAGTGAAAGAACTTGGTCTAGCTTACCCTCAGACATTGGATTGTTGAATTTATGGCGGGAATGTCCGATATAAGAAAATTGATCATGCTCCATAGTGCGCGCGCTCCTTATTGTTTGATTCGATTGGCTGGTAATGTACTGAAATACTGACTGGGATTCCCCTGCTGCGGATTGAACCGTTCTTGAAAAGAATTCTTCGCATAGCAGCCGATAACCCGATGCCAAAAATCACGGGCAGCTGAATTCGCACGAATCTGCGATACCTTCCAGTCCCCCGGAAACATATCGAAAAGGCTGTGCGCAGCCCATGTACCCACTCCCGAACGGCGGTATTTTTGCATTACAAAGAACTCGGTCATATAGAACTGTCCTTCAGGATTGCGGAGCAACCGATCTACCAGTGCAAACCCGGCTAAATTACCGTCTGCAATAATCAAGAACGGGTATTTATTATTTCCGCTATGCCAATAAGATTCCAATCCGGGATAAGACGGGAAAACTCCCTCCTCATTCAAATCGAAATCCAGATAACGGGTAAAATCATACAGGTAAAACTGCATCAGCTTGCTGATCATTTGCTTTCGTTCTTTTGAAACCAGCTCTAAACTAAGCTCCATAGTTCACCTCTGTCTGATTCGCGTGGAGATACGCAACTGGTAGTATTTTATCACAAAAATCGATTCCTTAATAATCACATGATAAGATAAAGAAAGAATCTTTATTCCTACAATGAAAAAGGTGAAGCCTCATGAGTATTCAAAAGAATAGCGACCGCATTAAGCTGGAACAAAAGCTGCCGCATATGCCTAATTTTGTTCAGCAATTTATTGATTATAAACTGCCTGACCTTTCACCCTCTACACTGCTAGAATATCTACGGGATTATGAGTCCTTTTTCGGCTGGCTGCGTGCTGAGGGACTTACACAAGCTACCAAAGATACTGAGATAACTTTGCACGATCTAGAGATCCTCCATATGGATAGCGTAGTCGGATATCGGCTGCACCTTATGACTCGAATGGAAGGAACTAACACCAAAGTTACTGTATCCCGTAAACTGTCTGCTTTACGTTCTTTATTTCATTATCTAAGTCAGATTGCTGAAGATGAGAACTTTTATCCAATGCTTAAACGAAATGTGATGGCTAAGGTTGAAATCAAACGTATACATAAACCCAAGGATACCGCCGCCAAGCTCAAGGGTAAGATTCTGGAGGAGGACGAGCTGCTAGAGTTTGTGGGTTATATTCTGGAGGGTTATGGAGTCGACGTGATGAACAACAAGCAAGCTTACTACTCCTTTCAGTTAAATCGGGAGCGGGACGCTTGTATTGTTAGTCTTATACTGAACTCCGGCTTGCGTGTTTCCGAGGTCGTAAATCTGAATGTGGATGATCTGGATTTTGGAAACAAGCTATTATATGTATTTCGTAAAGGGCATAACGATGAAACATTCAAAACCCCGGTCTATTTCCGGGAGCAAGCCAAAGATGAACTGTCGATATACCTGAGCCTCCGACAAACCCGATACAAAACACCGAAGAAAGAAAAGGCATTATTCATAACCTTGCCCAATGGACAATCTGAAGGTAAACGTATGACCAAACGAGCTATACAAGAGATGATCATTAAATATGCCAAACGTTTTGGCAAACCCTATCTTACCGTACACAAGCTGCGCCACTCTTTCGCAACTGACTATTATCTGCAAAATGATATTTATAAAACCAAGGAGCAGTTAGGACACGCTTCAACGGAAACTACTGAGGTATACGCCCATCTAACGGATAAAACGATGTCCCATGCGATTGAACGCCGATTGGATAATTAATAATCTTGTCTATCCCGAACATACAACAGCCCCAATTCGTCCATCATGGACTAAGTTGGGGCTGCTTCTTTTTACGAGTGGGTTACAAGACGTTGCATATAGGGTAGAACGATGATTTTTGGGTTTTCTATTGTGAATTTTTCATATGATGAAATCTGGAAATTAATATCGTTGTTGGCTCAAATGTAGGGTAATTTCAGGAATGTCGTTGATGTCATATTGCGGAATTTCCGTTGGCCTTAGTGAATTTACTGTACTCCACATGGATTCCCATACCACCAATGCAGAAACAGCTGTTAGCGATAGCAGTTCCAGCCCTTTTTTTTCATGAATAAGCACTAGTTTGGGATAATGCTCATTCTTAAAACCCTCGACCAGTATATAGTCATAGCTTTGGAAAGATTCAACCAGTTCCCGCAGCCCGCTTCCCTGCTCTTCGATTCTCGCCGTCCGCATGCTGTTGGTAATGGCTACCGCTGATGCACCCGATTCTCTTTGACGCCACGTATCCGTGTGAGGGTGATCTATTTCAAACCCGTGATGATCATGTTTAATTACGGCAACCGTATAACCTTGCTGACGCAGCCGTTCGATTAGGGCGCATACCAGTGTGGTTTTACCGCTGTTTTTGTAGCCTACAATCTGCCAGACGGAAGTCTTATGAGGGATTTCAGGCACCCGATGTATTCGGCGTATGCCTCGCCCTCTTGTTGCATTCCTCTTTCTCACCCTATCTCCCGCCTTTAACCCTCGATTTCTCCTGGAAGTTTAATCACAGTCACTTTAGCTCCAGCAGTTAATCCCCGCTGCTCTGGGGGGACTATAATAAGGCAATTACTGTCTTTGATAGTCACCATCACGGATGATTCGTCAATACTTGCCGGATAAGCAAAGAGGGCTCCCCCACGAATTTCCAAACGAGCTCGTACAAACCGGGTGTAATTATTAACTTTTGAATAATCCTCCCCAAGCGTAGCGGTCCATTCCGGCAAATATGGATATAAAGATCCTTGCATCAGGCCGATGACCGGGCGGGCAAATAGATGAAACCCGACAAAACAGGCTCCTGGATTACCGGATAAAGCTAACAGCAGCTTACCCCCACGAACAGCAGCTGTAGTTACGCTCCCCGGTCTCATGGTTACTTTATTAAACAGCATTTCTGTACTCTGCTCCCGTACTAAATCGCCCATTACATCATAATCACCTACGGATACCCCTCCAGTGGTAATGACGAAATCATATGTTTCCATAGCCATTTGCACCTTGCTCCGTGCGAGCTCCAGATCATCAACGATCGCACCTAACATAACAGGCTCTCCCCCTGCTTCTCTAACCAGTGCCTCCAGCATGGGTGAATTGCTGTTGCGGATCTTACCAGGCTGCAACGGCTCATGCACCTCCAGCAATTCAGTTCCGGTAGCAAAGATACCGATTTTAGGCCGGCGATGTACCTTCACGGTATGAACTCCAAAGGCCGCCAGAACTGCGATGTCTCCAGCCGAAATTAAGGTACCCGCCGCCAGAACAGGCTCGTCCGGACCGAGTTCAAAACCGAGCGGTGTAATGTTACGACCTGCAGCCTGCGCCTTGCGAATGCCCACATAAGTGATCCCGTCTGTCTCCCGCGTCTCTGTTACTTCCAGCATAACAACCGTATCTGCTCCGCCGGGAACTTGAGCTCCCGTCATAATTCTTGCCGATGTTCCAGTGCGGATCTCTACTGACGGAACAGCACCGCAGGGAATATTGTCTACTACCTGAAGCCAGATTATATTATCGCTGCTGCATCCTTCAATGTCGGCTGCAATTAATGCATATCCATCCATTCCTGAGCGGTTAAACGCAGGAAAGGGATGCGGGGCTATAACTGTCTCTACCAAGTAACGCCCACAGCTTTGACTCAGCGGCACAAACTCAGCATCGAGTAACTTAGCGTATTTGGTTACTCTAGCCTGTGCCTCTTTGACCTGAAGCGCTCTACGCTGGAATTTATCTTTATCCAAATCCTGATTCCTCTGCATAAACACTCCTCCTCATGTTCTGTATCAACAGCACTATTTTAACATGAGTTTCTAGATAGTATAGTTATGTTCTTATACAAATCCTCCATTAACACGCAACGTCTGACCTGTTACCCACTGCGATTCCTGGCTAGCTAAGAATAATACCACACTGGATATGTCTTCAGGTTGACCCAATCGTCCAAACGAATTCATATTCCCGATGTTGGTAATTTGTTCGGCCGTCTTTCCAACGGTGAAGAGTTCGGTATTAACAGGCCCTGGAGCCACTGCATTAATGGTAATGCCTTTGGGCCCTAGTTCTTTAGCCAGTTGACGGGTAATTTGCTCCACAGCTCCCTTTGTCCCCGCATAGACGCTGTAGGTAGGGAACATTTGACCGATAACAGAAGTTGAAAAATTTATGATGCGACCATTCACATTCATATGCTTCGCAGCTTGCTGACAGCTAAAGAATGTACCTTTTACATTAATTGCAAACTGTTTGTCGAAATCCTCTTCCGTCATATTTGCAATGGGCTTAGTAATCATGATACCGGCATTGTTAACAAGAATATCAAGTTGTCCGTAGGCTTCTAATGTCTTTTGGAACAAGTGCTCAATCTCTACCACTTTGCTTATATCTGCTTGAATCGCCAGCGCGTCTCCTCCATTTTGCTTAATACCATTTACTACCTCTTCGGCGGAGGCCGGATTACTTGAATAGTTCACGATAACCTTTGCCCCGTGACGAGCCAAATCTTCGGCTATACTCCGTCCTATACCCCGCGAAGCTCCTGTCACTAACGCAACTTTTCCTGATAATTTGTTATTCATGGTAATTCCTCCTCAAATTTTATATATAAGTAAGCACCATAACTTTTCTGTTGAGTTGATTATATATTAGTGAATAACATAATTCAAGTGACAATATTTGTTTTTTGTCATTCTAATGCGAAAAGAAAAGCCCCGCTGATCGCCTTCATCAGATGGGCTTCGTATTATAACCCCTTTACCTTTATAAAAAGTTTACATATTTTGTTGCTTTTTTAAGCTCTTCTAGTTCTTTAGCTGAAAGTTTTTCTTTTCCGGTAATATGATCAATTACCTCTTTTGTCGTAAACTCTGGATTTCGGTTTGCTTCGTTCTCCGTCATGTCTGGATCAAACACTGAGCCTATAGTGAAACCTTTCACCACGTTTTTAGCAAACGATTTTGTATCCATGGGTTGTTCTTTCTTGTCGGGCATCGTCTTTCCCTCCTAAATCAATCTTCTTAAAAGATCTACACATCACCATCAAGGAAGTTCCATAAATTTCAAATTAAGAAGCCCGAATCACCTTTACATCCCCCGGGATCACTTTCTCGCCTTCATACAGCATAAACCGTCCGTTCTGCCATTCTATTCGCAGCAGGCGAAATTCATCCGTCTGATATTGCCATACATGCTGATCCCCGCCGTTCATAAATGGAGTCTGACCTACTACAGCCACATGACCTTCATATTCCTCTTCCAAATAAAACACCTGATCATCAAGTTCAAGTGTAGCCGGCACCGCCGCCGGATTATCCAGACGTCCGTCTATCGGTTTGTACAATCCATATTGCAGCTGTTCCCGTTCTTCTATATGCAGATAAGAAATGTGTATTCCGTCGCGAAGAGTTAGAACAACCGCATTCCGTCCCCGATTATGGGTACGTCCTGTCACCTCATACGTAACCAGAGATACTTCGCAGATGTCTCCAGGTGCCAATTGCAGCATACTTTTCTCTACAGCGGGAGGCTCAGACTTGGAAAATAGATTTCCGATACGTTTCCACATACTCATTTTTCATCAACCTTCCTATAAGCTTTTGTCGACACACATTTATAAAAAAGAGGAAATAATTAACGCCCCGGCGATATGCAGTGAGCCTGCAACTAAGCCGTATCCAATCTTGCCTTGCTGGGTCCCGTGATCCAGATTCATCCTACCCCATTTCCACAACAATAAACGAACCGTTCTCTCTAATACGAGCAAAAGAAAAAAGGATACCAAGGAGACAATCAATGCTTCATTGAGCCTGGATGAGGCGGAGATCGAGGACGATAATATGTAAGCCTGTGCCAATAACTTCAGCACGAAGCGAGTAGTCACCGCCATATTGCCATTCTTTATTTCCTCTAAATCGTGATATCGGGTAAATACGGAGTCAACATACATCAACACAAACAACAGTACCGCGCCACATACTGTCCAGACTGTCATGGATACTAGAAGTTGGAAATCCACTGTTTTAACCTCCAGTTGGCAGGTTTACCTGCATAGATAAGGCGAAGAAAAGACGTAACTGCTGTCTCTTCTTCGCCTGTAAATCTAAAGCTGCTATTAGCAGTAGATATATGTTATTGCTTGTCGTATTGTTTCATCAAAGCTGCAAGCTCATCTTCAACTTCCGAATCCTTGCTCAATTTCTCGAACTCATCGTCCAGTGATTTGCTGCCTGAGCTCATCTCGTTGCTGGCTTCTGCCTGTGCCTCAGCCTGCAGCATCTTGTCTTCCATACGTTTCAGTCCCGCAGAAGCTGAATCAGAGCTAAATCCACTCATCGCCTTGTTAATTTCCGTTTGTGCCTTAGCAGCATTATAACGGGCAACTAGTGTCTCGCGTTTATTCTTCATTTGGGTAAGCTGTTTACGCATCTCTTCAAGCTTGCCGCGAAGATTATCTGCTGAAGCTTTGTTTTGCTCGAAGCTAGTCTTGTACTCGGCAAGTTTAACTTCAGCTGACTTTTTCTCCTCCAGCGCACGGCGTGCGAGATCGGCATTGCCTGCTTGAGCAGCAGCATGTGCCTGCTGATTACGTTTATTTGCAAGCGCCTCTTGTTCTTCATAGAGCTGCTTGAATTTTTTTTCAATGGCAATTTGGGCTGCTACCGCTTTCTCGGCATCCTCCAAATCCTCTGTCATATCACGGATGTATTGGTCAGTCATCTTAATCGGATCTTCTGCTTTGTCAATAATCGAGTTAACGTTAGACATGGTTAAATCACGCAATCTTTTAAAAATCGACATTGTTCATTCCTCCAAAAGATAGTTTGAATTCCTTATTTGTTATCTTTTACGCAGAAAGGTTCAACCCGTTTCAAATTTGTTGCAACAAATATAGATTAACCTTATCCTCGACAATTTTAACGACTTCCATAATACCCTCTTTAGAGAGATTATCATAATGAATTCCCATTACAACAGTCACTGTCCGACGTGTAGCACCAGCTACTCTCATTGCTATCGTCTCCGTGAGGGTGTGCTCTTTATGGTGAGGCACGGCGGAGGTTAACACCTCGATACGGTCTCCTGCGATATAGGCAGTGCTAGTTGCACCGATATGCCGGACACCTCCGGTAATCAGAAGTAAAAGATCCCGGCCTACAACCGTTGCGGACAATTCAATATCATCCTGGTGAACATACGGAGTAGTCAAAGGTTGATCCCCCTCCCCATTATATTAACCGAATTTCACACAATTCCGCGAATTTCATCCAAAGAACGAATATTTTCCTGAATCATAAATTGCTCAAGCTCCTCAACAAGCTCGTTACCTGCCCGTAAATTCATGAAGTTATAAGTCCCAACCTGCACTACCGTAGCACCGGCCATAATAAATTCAATAATATCCGTTGCAGAAGTAATCCCGCCCATACCGATTACTGGAATAGTTACTCTTTTGGCAACTTGGTGAACCATCCTTAATGCGACCGGCTTGATGGCTGGCCCGGATAGACCCGCATACAAATTATTGAATACACTGCTTCTGCGGCGCACATCTATTTTCATTCCGGAAATAGTATTAATAAGCGAGATAGCATCTGCACCTTCCTCCTGACACATGAAGGCCATATCTGCGATATCTTCCGCATTTGGTGACAACTTAACGGCCAGCGGCAGCTTAGTTGCCCCGCGCACGGCACGGACTACTTCCTGCGCAGCACAGGTCTTGACCCCAAAAGCAATGCCGCCCTCTTTAACATTAGGACAAGAAATATTCAACTCAATCATATCCACGGCCTTATTACCGGCAAGCATTCTCGCATCGGCGTCCTGCTGGATCAATTCCGCACCGCGAACATAATCATCCATTGTATTACCGCCCAGGTTAACCATTCTAACCGTATCAAGAGTCTCCCAGTAAGGGCATTCCTTCTCCAGAAAGGCAGCAACACCAGGATTCTCAAGTCCAACACTATTGAGCATTCCTGAAGCAGTTTCATATACTCGAGTTCCGGGATTCCCAGCTTTGGGATTTAAAGTTAGTCCTTTACCGGAGATCCCTCCAAGCTTGGACACATCATACAGCTTGCCATATTCCCGTCCGAACCCAAAGGTTCCAGAGGCCATCACAATAGGATTTTTAAAATGGACTTGTCCAATATTCGCGCTCAAATTAATCATGGAAGACCACCTCCTCGGCCAAAAAGACCGGACCATCCGTACATGCTTTACGCTGACCGTCGCGGCAAGAAACACTGCACACCAAGCAGGCCCCTATACCGCAGGCCATACGATTCTCCATGGACAGATATACATTCGTTCTACTCCCTGCCGACTCCGCTGCGATACTCTTTAACTGGGCTGCCTTCAGCATAGGATGTGGTCCGCACACAAAGACATGGTCATACTCCGAAAAATCCACGCTGTCTAATATTAATCCACCTACATCCACCGTTAGCTTATCGGTGTGGGAGCGGAAATCTTCGATCTGAAAAGGTTCACGGCTAAATCCCAAATAGACATCACAGCTTGGAAGTTCCCGCGCACAATATAAAAGAGGTGCAATCCCAATCCCGCCGCCTACAAGAGCAATTCTTCCTTCTACAGCAGGAAAGCCGTTGCCGAAAGGACCTTCCAGCCCGATCGCATCACCCGGTTTTAATTCGGATAA
Source organism: Paenibacillus wynnii (assembly GCF_000757885.1). Taxonomy (NCBI): domain Bacteria; kingdom Bacillati; phylum Bacillota; class Bacilli; order Caryophanales; family Paenibacillaceae; genus Paenibacillus; species Paenibacillus wynnii. The sequence continues at coordinate 1,213,764 of NZ_JQCR01000003.1, forward strand.
CAACTCTGTTCCTTCACCTACAACATGGTATAAAAAATCAATGCTATTGTCGTTCACTAGGTTTATGCTAATAGGTCTTGACAAAAGCGGATAGGCTCCCCACGCACGCAGCATGTAGAACTGCCCGATATTGCCTCCATTTCCTCCCTCAACACTGAGGCGATACACTCCATCTGTCAGCCGCTCGTTACTAATCACCGTTCCCACGTTATCAAGCTCCTTCAAATTTAATCTTATTAACCATGCCTTAGAAGGAGCTTAAAATCTGTGACTTAGTTCACAGGGAGAAGATCCTACTTCCTTCTCCAAATGCCTCGTTCGTAAGGTTTAGGTACGTTATGGACACCACCGAGAGCTTCCTGAGCATGCAAGGTCCAGTAGGGATCGCTTAGCATTCCTCGTCCAATGGCTACAAGCTCTGCTTGTTCCTCATTTACAATGGACTGTGCCTCTTGATAAGATTCAAGTCTTCCCACGGCTATAACTGGAACCTGCAGTCCGCTCCGAATATATTCCGCTAGACCCACTTGATAGGCAGAGCCTGCATTTGGACCCCCGTTGGAACCTATAGGTCCTTCACCACCTGATGACACATGGAACATATCAACACCCGCTGCCTTATAGCGGCGGCAGATACCAAGAGCGTATTCAGTCCCGTATCCACCGTCGACATACTCCTTAGCCGATACTCTCATTAATAAGGGCATGTCAGCAGGAAGTTCCTCTTTGACTGCCGTAATTACCTGCTCACCAAAGAGTGCCAGGTCGGCCCCGTATTCATCATTTCTTGTATTTGTTAAAGGGGAATGGAACTGGTGAATAAGGTAACCGTGAGCCCCATGAATCTCTACAGTGTCAAAACCTGCCTCAACAGCCCTTCTTGCCGCCTGCCGGAAATCTTCTATTAATTCTTCAATCCCTTGGGCCGTTAGTGCCGCCGGCATCTTGGAACGTTCGTCAAAAGGGATTGCTGAGGGTGCTGCTGGCGGTTCGGCATCCTGCGCTTTACGTCCTGCATGTCCCAATTGGATGCCGATTTTGGAACCATTGGCGTGTACACCCGCTGTGATTTTGCGATAGGACTCTATATGGTTGTCGCTCCAAATCCCAGTATCATTATTGGTGATACGCCCGTCCGGATGTATACCTGTCATCTCCACAATGATAAGGCCTGTACCCCCAACAGCTCGGCTCACATAGTGAACATAATGCCAGTCATTTGGGATTCCATCCTGATTCTCTACTGCATACTGACACATCGGAGGCATGACCACACGGTTCTTCAATCTCATTCCCTTCAATTCATAAGGGGTGAATAAATCCGTCATCTTGCTGCACCCTTCCCATTCTGCATAGTGTCTTAAGAAAAATACTCCTGTTCCATAGTATACACGCATTAATGATATCTAGAAATGCTTTGCAGGAGATCTGAGTGAGGCATATTTCCATTCAGGTTTGGGGATACCAACGGAATAAAAAGGTCCATTTATGAATCATCAAGGAGGTATGGGGATGTCCATTAGGCTCGTGAAAAAGGTAGCCTTGTTACTCTTACTCAGCTTTATAATATCGGGCTTTCCAGCCCCTTCTTCAGAGGCCATACCCGTAACCGGCAAAGGTTCTGTACTCATCTCGAAACAACAGAACAAGTTGAATAAAAAGAGACTCACCATGAGTCAGCTAATTCGCAAATATCCGGAGACAATCAAAACTGGGGGCCCGCGGATCAAATCCGTAGCCCTCACATTTGATGATGTTCCCGATCCAAGGTTCACCCCGCAGCTGCTTGATGTTCTGCGCAGGAATCATGTAAGAGCCACTTTTTTTGTTGTCGGCAGTCGTGCTAAGAAACATCCTGAACTGGTAGCCCGAATGGTCCGAGAAGGACATATTATCGGCAATCACTCGTATAATCACCCCCAGTTCCGAAAGCTTAGGATGAAAGAATTCAAGGTTCAAATTTTACGTACCGAGAATATCATTCAGAATATTGCCGGTTATAAGCCCAAGTTGATCCGGCCGCCTTATGGGGAAATTACGGAACAACAGTTGAAATGGGCCAAATCACAGGGGTATAAAGTCGTGAATTGGAACGTGGACTCTCAAGATTGGAAGGGTCTACCCAAGGGGGAGGTTAAAGCCAATATCCTTTCTACTGCCGGTAAGGGGGCTATCATTCTTCAACACGGGGGTGGGGGCCAAGGAAGCCACCTGGAAGGGTCTATTCAAGCCTTGCCTGAGGTGATTGCCAAAATGAGGCAACGTGGCTACACGTTCGTTACGGTTCCTCAATTACTTCATGTTTCCAAAAGCAAATAAAAAAGCCCCACAACGTAGGAACAACGTAGGGGCTCTTTCTAAGACATGAAATATTGTTTTATTATTGAATCACGTACAATTGTACATATTGAAAACCGAACTCTGACACAAAGCTTTGACTGCCGGGTATGAAGATATCAATTCGGTTACCTTTAATTGCGCTACCCATATCCGTTGCAGTCGCCAGGAAAGCCTTCTTAGGCAGTCCAGGGTGCGAATGGGCGGTGACCAGAACCTTGGTGCCTAGAGGAATCACATCCGGGTCAACAGCGATAGTCCCAAGCTTAAGAGGATTTCCAAAGTAGTCCACGGGTCCCCATTTGCCGTTTTCGCTGGCCGCTGATGAATACGCTGTAGCTTTGACCTGTATTGTTTTTTCATAGCTAAATTCTTTGCCCCAGGCTTGGACTGTCTTGCTCTTCGGCTCTACACTTAGACTGGCAGTTATCACCTTAGGTTTAACAACCTCTGTCTGTACTGAAGTTGCCACCTTGGCTTTGCCCGGAATAATCAGCTTCAATCCCGGATAGATATTAAGGGGCTGAACCTTAGGATTGGATTTCATGAGTTGGTTCATGTTCACACCGTACTGCTTAGAAAGGGTATAAAAGGTGTTTCCTTCAGTAGCGATATGAATTCCATCCGCTTGTGCGGGTGCGGCATGCAGCAGCACACTTATTCCAAGAACGGTTGCGAGTGACTTAAATACTGAAAATTTAATTTTCATACTTTAAAGTAATCCTCCTTGAACCTTCTATGTATAGTTAACGACAACACTGAATATATCACAACTTTGTAACTTATGCTCAAGAAATTGTTACCATTTCGCAATAACTGCAGATTTAAATTTATTTTTCGCTGAATTTTAACATTCCGTTAACAAATCTTTCTTCAGTAAATAGTAGAATGGTAGAATACTATAGAAACATAAAGATAATGAACCAACTTTGGAGGGTCTATGAACGAAGAAGAGAAAAAAAATATAAACCACAGCACCCCGGCAACCGCTTATTTAAACAGGGACTTAAGCTGGATAGAATTTAACAGACGTGTGCTTGCAGAGGCGCAGGACCAGGATAATCCACTGTTAGAGCGAGCTCGATTCCTGGCGATTGTGTCGAGTAATTTAGATGAGTTCATCAGTGTTCGCGTAGCTGGAATTCAGGATCAGATCCGTGCAGGCTATACAAAAATGGATTTCACAGGCTATACTCCATCCGGTCTTTACAAACGTCTTATTAAACGTGTCACCAAAATCATTGCCGATCAATATCGCATTTTTAAGGACATTTCTCGGCAATTGCATAAGGAAGGTATCGTATTCGTCAATTATGAGGATCTTACACAAGCTCAGGAACTGGCTGCGGAACAATACTACCGGGATATTATTTTCCCTGTTCTAACTCCAATGGCCGTTGATCAGAGCAGACCCTTCCCGCTCGTGCATAGCCAGTTTATCTATCTGGCTGTCGTGCTCCTTAGTAAAAATAATCACGAAGAGGAACCATATTTTGCAATCCTGCAAATTCCGTCCAACCTGCCGCGGTGTATTCCGCTTCCTCATCGTTCCAATAGTAAGAAAAGGCAATTTGTTTTTATTGAGGATGTAATCAGGCAGCATATTCAAACGCTATTTAGCGGCTATGAGCCGGTAGCTGTTAATGAATTTCGATTAACTCGAAATTCGGACCTCACGATTGACGAGGAAGGTGCCGAGGACCTGCTGGAGGAAATTGAAAAGGAATTGCGCAAACGACGGAGAGGTGTTCCTGCCCGTTTGGAGGTACAAAAGGGTATCCATCCGTATGCGCTTGAGCAGCTTCAGGCTGAATTTGAAATTGATGATTTCGTATTTGAAGTAGAAGGTCCGCTTGATCTCGGGTTTCTAAGGAATTTCGCCGGAAGTCTTAAAGGGTTCAGCTATCTGAATTTCCCTACAATTGAGCCTGCCTACCCTGCTGAGTTCGATGAAAATGAAGATTTCTTTGAGGTTCTGCGTGAACGGGATGTACTTGTTTATCACCCTTATGAATCCTTTGATGCCATGACCGATTTTATTACACAGGCCTCCGAGGATGAACAGGTTATGGCAATCAAAATGACACTTTATCGTGTTAGCGGCAAATCGCCTCTTATCACGGCTCTCGCCAATGCTGCCGAATCCGGGAAGCAGGTTACGGTAGTTGTAGAGCTGAAGGCCCGATTCGACGAGGAACGAAATATTGCTTGGGCACGCAAGCTGGAGCAATCCGGGTGTCACGTAGTCTATGGTTTGGTCGGACTTAAAACTCATGCCAAAATAACACTTATTGTTCGCCAGGAAGGCCCGGAATTGCGCCGGTATGTTCATGTAGGCACTGGAAACTATAACGATAGTACAGCCAAAGCTTATACAGACCTCAGTCTGTTCACCTCTGAGCATCAAATTGGATTGGATGCTTCAGAGCTGTTTAATCAAATGACAGGCTATTCCGCAAATTACGACTGGAATTCCTTCATAGTTGCACCTACCAACATGAGCCTCTCCTTACAAAGGTTAATGCATCGTGAAGCCGCACATGCTGCCGCAGGGAGACCCGCACGGATCATCGCCAAGATGAACTCACTCTCCAATCAACCGGTCATTGACGATCTGTACAGCGCGGCTCAGGCCGGTGTTGATATTGACTTGATTATTCGCGGGGTTTGCTGTCTGCGTCCGGGTATCCCAGGCTTAAGCGAGCGAATTTCCGTGCGAAGTATTGTAGACCGATTCTTGGAGCATTCACGTATATATTATTTTGAGAACGGGGGCAAACCTGAGGTGTACTTATCCAGTGCAGACTGGATGACACGCAATCTTACCCGCCGGATTGAACTGATGTGCCCCGTGTTGAATAGTGATATCCGCAAACAAATTGTTAAGATCCTGGAACTATCTCTCAAAGACAATGTGAAGTCAAGTTTCCTTCAATTCAACGGAAATTATGAACGTCCGGACGACAAAAAGGCCCCTTTCCGGAGCCAGTTTGCTGCAATGGATGTTAGGTATTGGAAGGGAAATCGAGTTTTACTTTCAAATCCCAAACATTCTTAAAGGCCTTCAGGGCGTTCTCAATGTCTTCTACACCAAGTAGCGGGCCGTGAACGCCCTTGAGGTTAATGTCTAGATTATTACCGCGTAAATGAGCTTCTAGATCAGTTACAACACCGGTCTCACTGCCATCCAGTGCGATACTTAGTTGGACCAGTGTCCCTAGCTTATGAATCCACTCTTCGTCGGAAGCCAGCAAAATGTCCTTGTGCGTCATGGACAATTTCTGCTTCCGGCTTTTTGTGCTATAAGAGGCGATCAAAGCACACAGGATAAGCTGGCGATGGGATAGCCCACGTATAGGTGAATTCATCAACCAATAACGAGTATGGCGTTTGGATTGGTAATAATTAATATTGGAACCGGTCCGATGCAGCATAATAGAGATGTAAATCAACATCTCCTGCTCCTCTGTATTACCTCCATTTTTCAACGAGCCAAAAAGACGGTTAGCCAGCTTGCATACATGATCTAAATGACGTTTGGAGGCATGGATATCGAAGCTTAGAATAGTTCCCAGACTGTACTCTAGTGCACTGTCACGCACCGGAGCCTCAGGCTTGAGCAAATCATGCAGCATCCCTTCGCGGAGACCCTCTCCGCTGATTATTGCACTGCTCGCTCCAATATATTGATATACCGTTTGAAAGATGATTAACCCCGACACGATGATATCCGCCCGGCTTTTAGACAAGCCATCCAGATCCTTACGCTTCTCAAAGGGCATTTCAGGCAAGAGACTCATAAAGCGTTCAATAGTTTCACTGGACATGGTATACCCGTGCGAGTTCGGCAATGAATATTCCCGCTGCTTCTGATCTAGCTTACCCAATGAGCGAAGCGTACCCCCAAGCCCAAACAAAGGTAACCCTGTACCGGTATTCAGCCAGGAATGCTCCACTAATCGTCCGATTACATAAGCTTGGAGCTTGCGGACCTGATCCGCATTCCAATTACCGCCAAGTCCAAACATAACATTGGTATTCACTGCTCCAAAGGAAAGGGAAATACTATGTTCATAGCGGCGTCCGCGGAATAAGGTAATCTCCGTACTCCCTCCGCCAATATCTATGACAAAGCCATCCTCAATATCAAAGGTGTTAATGACCCCAAGAAATCCAAAGTAGGCTTCCTGATACCCACTGATTACTTCAATAGGAATGGATGAAGCTTCTGATAAATAGGTAATAATCTCTTCGGAGTTAGCCGCATTACGAATCGCTGCAGTTGCCCCGGCTCTTACTTTATCAACCCCAAAAGCCTGGCATACTTCTTTAAATTGCATTAGAACCGGGACTACAGTTTTCATGTCCTTCTGCTCGAGTCGTCCCTCTTTGGTAATCTTCTCACTCAGACGGGCTGAGCTCTTACATTCCTTGATTATTTTATATCCACCTTCCGGTGTCGTATCATATATCACAAGGCGAATGGAGTTGGATCCGATATCAATTATGCCAATTCGGCAGAGGTTATCTCCCATTAATGTATGTACTCCTTTATTAAGTCGATTGACCATCTATTATACATGGTTCATATGCATAAATGAAACGGCCTCCGGGAATGGTCACCGAGGGCCGTTTCAATCACTATGATTACAGAACCTTACTTAAGAAGTCCTGTGTCCGTATATTCTTCGGATTTCCGAATACTTCCGCAGGAGTGCCCTGCTCTACGATGACTCCGCCGTCCATGAAAAGGATACGATCTCCTACCTCACGAGCAAAGCCCATCTCATGCGTAACAATAATCATCGTCATTCCGTCTTCAGCCAGCTTTTTCATAACCTCGAGAACTTCGCCGACCATTTCCGGGTCAAGTGCTGACGTAGGTTCATCGAACAGCATCACATGGGGCTGCATCGCAAGCGCCCGAGCAATCGCGATCCGCTGCTTTTGTCCACCGGACAGCTGAGAAGGGTATGCATCTTTTTTATCCTCAAGTCCCACTGTTCTAAGTAGTTCCATTGCTATTTTCTCTGCTTCGCTTGGTTGGATCTTCTTTACTTTAACCGGAGCTAACATAATGTTTTGCAGTACGGTTTTGTGAGGGAACAGGTTAAATTGCTGGAACACCATGCCCATTTTCTCTCGAGTGATGTTGATATCATGCTTCTTAGCTGTAATAGATTGGCCTTCAAAACTAATATCACCGCCAGTAGGCTGCTCCAGAAGGTTCAGACAACGCAGAAAAGTACTTTTACCCGACCCGCTGGGTCCAATAACAACGACAACCTCACCTTTTTGGACTTCCAAATCGATGCCTTTAAGGATTTCCAGCTTTCCAAAGTGCTTTTGTAAGTTTTTAACCTCGATCATCTGTATTTAACCTCCTTTCCAATCTGCCAAGAATTTTGGACAATGTAAATGTCAAAACAAAGTACATAAATGCAATGATTACAAGCGGAGTAAATCCGTCATAAGTAATCGTCGATACAGACCGTGATTGGAACATCAGATCCATGACCCCGATAAAAGATACGATGGATGATTCCTTAATTATAGTAATAAATTCATTACCGATTGCTGGCAGTACGCTTTTGAGTGCTTGGGGAAGAACGATATAACGCATGGTCATTCCCTGTCTCATCCCTAAGGAACGTGCTGCTTCTACTTGTCCGCGATCCACGCCTTGAATCCCTGCACGGAAAATTTCGGCTAGATAAGCCGAGCTGTTGATGGACAACGTAATCGCTCCGGATTCCATCGCGGAAAATTCAATACCGAATGTTGCGAGACCATAATGGATCAGAAAGAGCTGGACCAGCATTGGCGTCCCACGCAGAAACTCCACCCAGGCTGTAGCAATAAAACGAACCGGCCACCATTTGGACATACGCAGCAATGCAATGGCGATCCCGAGCACAAAACCGAAGAACACGCCTAACACCGCTAAAAGCAAAGTGTACTGTAAACCCGATAGAAAAAAGTTTCGATATTCATAAGCCATATTAAAAATATTCATTAAACGTTACCTCCGATCTCCAAAAAAATAGAAAACAGCGGGTTACCGCCATTTTCTGAAGGGTTAAACATCCTGCTAAAGTCTACAGGCTTTTTTTCTTGTTAGTGCCTATTGAGTCTGCTTATTTGCTCTCGGCCAATGCACTTGCCGCTGCAACATACTCATCAATCTTGCCTTCCGAGTTAAGACGGGTAAGCGTCTTATTCACTTGCTCAAGAAGATCCTTATTTCCCTTCTTAATGCCGATTACGTAACCGTCATCTTCAACCTCTGGTGTAGCATCGGTGATTACCAAGCCTTTTACATTCTTCACAAAAGATTTGGCAACAGGCCCTTCCATAATGGAAGCATCTACACGGTTGGTTTGAAGTTGAAGCACGATTTCAGATATTTTAGTGAGGGATGTCAATTGTGCGCCTTCGATGCCTTTAGCGATATCCTCTTGAATGGAACCCGCTTGAACACCGATTTTAGCACCCTTAAGTGTATCCATGGTTGCGAATTTGTCTTTGTCTGCTTCACGCACTACAACGGCTTGCTGTGCTTTGTAATATATATCCGAAAGATCAACGGCTTTTCTGCGTTCTTCAGTCGGACTAAGACCGGAGATAACCATATCAATCTTCCCGCTTGACAGCTCATTCAGCAAGGATTCAAACGGCAAATCTTTAATAACTAGCTCTGCACCCATATCGGCAGCAATATCTTTAGCGATATCAATATCAAAACCAACGATTGTATCTTTGCCGCCAACAACCTTATGAAATTCATAAGGAGGAAAATCAGCGCTTGTTCCCATTGTGAGTGTCTTTACAGTTGCTGGTGCGTCTGTATTACCCGCAGTTGCCGCATTATTGTCATTCTTATTTTGGCCACAGCCGGTAAGCAAGCCTACCGATAGCAGCATTCCTAATGATATTTTACCCCATTTGTTCATTCTTATATCTCCCCTATTCTCTTTTTTACTCTATAATTTGCCTGGTTGACCGATTTATTATAAATCACATCGCATGAATATGCAAAGGCATTTTTGTGACAAACCCTGTCAATTATTAGACTCTCTGCAATTCGACCCTACCCATATCCGATATTTAAATTGAACATGCTGGTAGCTCCTCCCCGGTCCATTCCTAAAGGTCACCATAATAATCGCTCTTATTAAGTGTAATAAATTTTGAAACAAATATTACATAAATATGAATGACAGCATATCCTAAAAGGATAATATAGAAATAGTAGCTGTTTTGATTCATCCAGTTGAACTAAAGGGTAAAAAGTATGTTAAATAACAGGTTGGCCTAAGTCATACTTATGCCGTTTTATTAAAAAGGAGGTGCTGTCATGCTTTTGGAAGCTTTGTACCATGTGCCTCGAGATAAATGGGCCTATGCTTACGATACAGAAACTATACATTTGCGTGTCCGCACTAAAAAAGACGATGTCGACTGCGTAGTAGCATTAACCGGTGATAAATACGACTGGGAGCACACCTATTTCGAGGTGATGATGGAGAAGGCCGCAACTGATGATTGTTTCGATTACTGGGAGTGTGCCGTCCGGCCGAAGTACAAACGTTTGTGCTACACTTTTCGCTTAAGTACAGGTCCTGAAAGTATATACTTATTGGATAACGGCACACGTTACGAATGTCCCCCTCCCCCCATTCATTATTTTGAGTTTCCTTATATCCACGAAATCGATTTATTTAAGGTACCTGCGTGGGCGAAGGAAGCTGTTTTCTATCAAATTATGCCGGATCGCTTTGCTAAAGGAAATCCTTCTATAGATCCTGACGGAACCGAGCCCTGGGGCGGAATTCCTAAATTGGACAATTTTTTTGGAGGAGACCTGCAAGGTGTACTGGATCATCTAGATGACCTGCTGGAGCTAGGTATTAATGCCATCTATTTCACTCCCGTGTTCGTCTCACCTTCCAATCATAAATACGATATCGTTGACTATAAAAGGGTCGATCCTCACTTTGGCGATAATGCACTGTTGAAACGGTTAGTTGAAGAATGCCACAGTAAGGGAATTCGTGTGATGCTCGATGCGGTATTTAATCATTGCAGTGATAAATTCCCACCCTTTGAAGATGTTTTGAAGAATGGAGAGAATTCGGAATACAGGGATTGGTTCCATATTAATTCTTTCCCGGCTGAAGTTGTCGAGGGTATCCCTACCTATGACACCTTTGGCTTTTTCAGTAATATGCCAAAATTTAATACCGCCAATTCAGAGGTCAAAAACTATCTTCTGGAAGTTGCTGAATATTGGATTCGGGAAATAAAGGTGGATGGATGGCGACTGGATGTAGCCAATGAGGTGGATCACCATTTCTGGCGCGATTTTCGAAAAGTTGTAAAATCCGCAAACCCGGATGCCTATATTGTCGGAGAAGTATGGAGTGATTCCCTTACATGGTTGCTTGGTGACCAATTTGATTCGGTGATGAATTACCCCTTCTCCGGGACGGTGCTGGAGTTCTTCAACGGCGGAATTAGCAGCGGAACCTTTGGAAACCGTATCGGCGCTTTGCTTATGAGATACCCGCAGCAGACCAATGAGGTGGTCTTTAACCTGTTGAGCAGTCACGATACCCCGCGCCTCCTTACCTGTCTTGGAGAAGATAAACGGAGGTTAAAGCTGGCGGTTGTATTTTTGTTCACCTTCATGGGAACTCCATGTATTTACTACGGGGATGAGATGGGTCTTACCGGGTATGAAGATCCAGACTGCCGCAAATGTATGGAATGGAATCCGGATAAGCAGGACCGTGAACTCTACGATTTCTACCGAATTATGATTGCCTTACGCAAAAAGAACAATGCGCTTCGCGAGGGCCGTTTCCGTATTCTTCAAGCTTACGATGATGATTCCTGTATCGTCTATGAACGCGCAGATGAGGTAATCCACTTTACCATTTGGATGAACAATACACCCGAGCCTCGTACACTGAGCCACCCTATGGAGACAGATGATTGGCAAGACTCCCTTACCGGAGAGCCTGTTATCCCTCAGGACGGCATTATGAATATTCCGCTTGATCCCTATGGGTACCGGATTTTGTGCCGTACGCTCTGAGCGACGCTCTGTGAACGGTGAGATCGGTGTTATGAGCGGCCGCTCCGCGAACGGAACGTTGCTACAATCGCTGCCCAGTCCAGATTTTTTAAATTTTACCTTAACGGTATAAATCCGGACACAGTTTATGCTTTCGAAGCTAGTTTTCCTTCGGAAAACTTTCGGGCGACCGCTGCCGCTTTTTCGCAATCGTTCCGTCCTCTCCGCTGGGTTCGGCGGTAATTCATAGCTGTAAAAGCTACAAAACTAGCCAGCCTCCAGATTGTTGGAGACTGGCTAGTTTTCATTTTTGATTTCCAGCGGCCTGTTTTAGCTGTCCCAAGAAAATAAAGTATTAGACTACAGTTGTTGTACTGATGCAGTTTCAGAGTTTCAAAAGGTTCAGGTACTGGGAAATAAGTATTAGACTGACCTCAATATTTCAAACGGTGGCAGCTATTAACGAGAAAGTAAAGTTATAGACTACCGCTGTGTTGTTTAACTAGCGTTTCCCGTTAGCGTAATCTACTTTAGGAGACAACGGGCATCTAACCGTCTGGTAAACGAGACCTATGGCTCCAGAATCAAATGTCTTGTTTTCGATAAGTTTAAGATTGATCTTCTCCCTGAGACCTTGGAATAACGGTAACCCTTTGCCGATCAGGACGGGAGAAACCGTAATTTTATACTCATCTATTAAATCAAGCCGCATAAGGTAGTGTGCGAACCTAGGACTGCCGAGTATGACCATATCCTTGCCTGGCTGCTGTTTGAGGTTCTTGATCTCTTCCTCGACATCTTCTTTCACCAGTCTGGAATTGTTCCATTCGACTTTCTCCAGCGTCGTGGAAAAAACGATTTTGGCTGTCTTTTCGATCCACTCGGCATGATTCCGTTCATGCTGCGAAGCTGATGGGTTCGAAGGTACAGATGGCCAGTAACTGTGCATCATCTGATAAGTCCCACGTCCCCAAATGACAGTATCGGCAGTACTCAGAATTTCTTTCGCGTGTTTCTCCAAATCAGCATCGTAGGAAACCCAGCCAATATCCATTTCACCGTTCGGCCCTTCTACAAAACCGTCAAGCGATGCGTGCAGAAATAGAACGAGTTTTCTCATTTTCAGTTCTCCTTTATTTATTCATGAGGGATATCTACATTATACATTAACTACATTTTAGTATAATTCAACTTGGGTTGTTTCTATGGATTGCTAATCATCTGCCCGCTAGTTGAGAAATGGAAGCCCATTGAATAATGGGCTTCCATTTCTCTGAATGTATATTGTTTGCTCACCAAGTAATCCATCCGCTTGTTCGTTGATAGTCACGTAGAAGTTCATATTGTTCATTTTGCATCAATTGTTTCATTTGTGCTCTATATTTGCGGTAATCATCTTTTCTTGCTACTGTGCTTTCTTTGTGATAATGAACAGCTTTAATTCCTTTACGAAACTCTTTAAGTTTCTCTTTCCTTGGGTCTTTATGTTTCTTTTGAATTTTCCAATCATTTTTTTGCAATCTTCATCCCCGTTGTGCCGGGATAAATTCGGCTTACCTAGCCATCACTTCGACACAACTAATAGAAGAAGACCTTGGGATTAAACATTCATTCACCTCTGGGTTTATTTGATTAGATTTTACTATAATTGGAACTATTGTTCAGTGAAAATAAAGTGTTAGAGTAGAATCATTGATTTAACGCGGTTTTTTGTTGAAAAATCTTCAGCTATTCAAAAATAAGTTTTAGACTGATCCCATATATAAAAGCAGTGGCGAATCAAGACTTGATAAATAAAGTCTTAGACTCCGCTGTAGCGCGATGGTGGCGCGTCTCCCGGCCAGCGTCCAAATAGCTGCAGGAGTGAACACGTTTAAACTTGAAATTAAACTTAGGCCCACACTTCACCAGTATTCCAGGACAACATACATATTTTAATAAGGATAACGTTTTGGAGAAATATTATTTATGGTTAACACAGGAGGTGAATAAAGAATGAGCACTAAAACAAAGTCCGAGAAAAACAAGCCAAAGAGTAGCCCATCACGGTCTAATGACCCGAACGATCAAGGAAAACCTAGAGTGCAAAAATAATTCGCTGTAAAGCTGATAGGCCCAGTAAAATATTATGTAAGCACCAAACCCGGCCTAAATGACCGGGTTCTTTTATTTTGCTCATTTAATTGATCGAAGTCTTCCGGTTAGATTCCGCGGCAGCCTCAATTTACTTCTGTATTGAGCTATCGTTCTCAGTTAACTTTCGTCAACTTCAAGGACTGGTACGTAAGATTTATAGATAATTGGTTTTACTGGACTAAAAATAATTTTTAATCCAATAATTTTTCCACATCCACAGTTATTTCCACCGACATACCTCCATGAAGATATTTATTACTTACCGTAGCAATATCTTCTACTTTGATTTTTAAACCGAATATGCTTAACTGTTAATTCCATAGGTGGTCTCTGTCCAAAATCCCACCAACCTGCTTCTCCGTATTTTTCAAAATCAAAATAGGTAACGCGTGCAATGATTATCTCTTCTCTTTTTAGTCCTAATGCCATGAGAGCATTGATAACTCTTTTTTCAAACTCATCTTAATCAGTAATTAAAAATCAGTATATTTATTATATTTCTGATTCAATTCCTTTAAACGATCAATATCAAATATATGGCATGTTGCCATTGTTCCTTCGAATTTGTCTCCTCGCCCTTCACCTTTTTCAAATGCATATTTAACCCAAGAGCTTGGTGTACCAAATTTAATTTCCCCTTTTTTATAAAAAGTTTCTGCATATTTTTGAGTAGTGCATCGAAATGCTGAAACAAAGCTTTCAGGTTTGACCCATACATCTTTTTCATCCATTCCGTAAATCCTCCCTTATATAATCCTTTAATATTAAAGCCCAAAATAAGACAACGTGCAGGCGTGGAAATAGTTAAATATTCGTAAGTTTATCAACTATCCTGCTCGTTAGCTTAATGAAGCCATGACAGTTTAACTCATGATGCGAATGCGATGATTTTACGGGTAACCATAGGCAAGCAAAGTTGGTCCCTGGTACATAAAAATACAGAAAGATACCCCTCCTTTTGAATGGTAACTCGTTCTTCCATTCTACCAAAGAGAGGTATCTATGCTTTTTTGAGAAGGATGGATTCCGCAAAAATCAGCGAAGAGGACGGAACGATTGCGGAAAAGCGTTAGCGCTCGCCCGAAAGTTTTCCGAAGGATAACTAGCTTCGAAAGCATAAGCTGTCTCCGGATGTACACTGCTAAGTGTAATTCAATACATCTGGAGACAACAAGCTACTTACGCAACGTTCCGTTTGCGGAGCGTCCTCTCACAACAGTGTTAAATCGTAATTTTCTTGTAAATATCAATATACTGCTGTGCAGATACGTTCCAGCTGTAATCACCGGAGAAAGCGTTCTTGGTCACTCGCTTCCAATGTTCCGGTTTATGGTATAACGCAACCGCACGACGTAGAGTAAACATCATGTCATGCGCATTATAATCGGTAAAGGTAAAACCATTCCCCTCGCCTGTCAGCTCGTCATAGGCTTGTACGGTATCGTTCAAACCTCCCGTTTCCCTCACAACAGGTATGCTACCATAACGCAGGGCTAGCAGTTGGCTAATCCCGCAGGGCTCAAACTTGGAGGGCATTAAGAACAGATCGCTGGCAGCGTACATTTTGCGTGATAAGGCATCATTGAACAAAATTTGGGAAGAAAGCTTTGTAGGATAACGCCAAGCCGCTTCACGGAACCAGCGCTCATAAATCTCATCTCCGGTTCCAAGCAGCACAAACTGTATGTCGTCATAATACAACAGCTCGTCTAGGATACGGGTAATCAGATCAAGGCCTTTGGAATCTACAAGTCGAGTAACCATCGCTACCATAGGAATGTGCGGGGCGATTGGGAGTCCCAGTTCCTTTTGCAGTCCAATTTTGTTCTCTGTCTTCTTAGCCAGATTAGAACGATATTTGCTGAAAATTTGAGAGTCATTTGCCGGATTATAGCTCTTGGTATCGATTCCGTTCACAATTCCGCTCAAATGATCAGATCGGGAGCTAAGCAATCCCTCAAGTCCATAACCGTAGTAAGGGGTGCGTATTTCTTCAGCATAGGTTGGACTAACAGTAGTGACGTGATCGCTGTGGACGATACCGCCCTTCATATAATTCACGTTACCGTAATATTCAACCCCGCCAAAATAACTGCTATCCAAGCCCAGAAGCCCGTCCAGCACTTCATAAGGAAAAACGCCTTGATACAGCAAATTATGAATGGTGAATACGGTTCGCATGTTCGTGTAGAAAGGGTCATGGCGGTAATGGCCTTGCAACAGCATAGGAATAACCGCAGCATGCCAGTCATGGCAATGCAGTACATCCGGTTGGAAATCAATAGCAGGCAAACATTCCAGAACAGCACGGTTGTAAAAAGCAAACCTCTCACCGTCATCCATATATCCGTAAATTCCATCACGAGCGCCAAAATAATACTCATTATCGATAAAATAAATCGGAATCCCGTCCAAGACGATACGTTCAATTCCACAATATTGGTTGCGCCAGCCCACCGGTACATCCACAACGGCTACATGCTCCATTTGCGATTTGAATTTCTCATGAATTCCCCGATATTTCGGTAAAATTACTCTAACGTCTACTCCCGCACTCTTCAGTGCTTTGGGCAACGCTCCAATCACATCCGCCAGCCCGCCCGTCTTGATAAACGGATGTGCTTCAGCTGCGGCGAATAAAACCTTCATTCAAATTCCCCCTTGTCTATAAAATTATGATTTAAATCGGCTCCGTAACTTCGTTTTTCCGCTTGCGCCCGACTTTTTTCAGTACCAGAAAGCTAAGCGGCGGTAGAGTAATTTCCAAACTGTTCAATTGATTGTGCCATTCCAACTTTTCGCTCTTCAGCGGAGCATTGAGAATTCCAGTACCACCATAAGCGGTGTTTTCAGAAGTGAAAATCTCTTCATAGGTTCCAGCAGTTGGAACTCCAATCCGATATTGAGCATGTTCAATGGGTTGGAAATTGATAATAATCAACAGCGTATCAACAGGCTTCTTACCTTTACGGATAAAAGAAACTACACTTTGCCCGTTATCATCCGCGTTAATCCATTGATATCCACCCAAGTCATGATCCAGTTCCCATAAAGCTTTTTCGGACAGATACAGCTTATTCAGATCTGCCGTAAAGGACCGCATCTGGCGGTGACTTTCATAATTCAAGAGAAGCCAATCCAACCCCTCCTGATCTTTCCATTCGATAAATTGACCAAATTCACCGCCCATAAAGAGCAGCTTTTTGCCGGGATGTGTGATTTGATATCCTAGCAGTTGACGAAGACCCGCAAATTTCTGCTCGTAACTCCCCGGCATCTTATTTAGTAAAGATAGCTTGCCATGAACTACCTCATCATGAGACAAAGGCAGGGTGTAATTCTCTGAATAAGCATAGCAAATGGGGAAAGTTAGCAAATTATGATGGTAAGGTCTCGCCCCGAAATCATGTTCTATGTACCCCAGGGTGTCGTTCATCCAGCCCATGTTCCATTTGTAATTGAACCCGAGACCACCCTCATGTACCGGAGAGGTTACTCCTGGCCAAGCACTGGATTCTTCTGCCATCATCAAAGCCTGCGGATAGTTTTCGAAAATGGTCTTGTTGAGGTTTTGCAGAAATGTAATGGCTTCCAGATTCTCGAGCCCACCGTTATTATTACGTCGGTACTGATTTTCATTTTTCTCAAAATCCAGCCTAAGCATACTGGTGACAGCATCCACTCGCATTCCGTCAATGTGGAACAAATCGAACCAGAATAGAGCATTGGAAATTAAGAAAGATGCAATCTCAGGCTTACTGAAATCAAACGACAGCGTTCCCCATCCCGGTCTCTCTGCCAGCAAAGGGTCAGCATATTCGTATACGGGAGAACCATCAAACATACGAAGCCCATGGGCATCCTTGGCAAAATGGGCCGGAACCCAATCCAGAATGACACCGATTCCTGCCTGGTGACAGCAATCAATTAAATACATAAGCTCCTGCGGTTCACCGTAACGACTGGTCGCAGCGTAATAGCCCGTTCCCTGATAACCCCATGACAAATCATAAGGATGTTCAGCAAGAGGCATAAATTCCACATGTGTATAATTCATCTCAAGTAAATAAGGAATTAGCAGTTCGCTCATTTCCTTATACGTATAATACTCTCCATCCTCTTTTTGACGCCATGTTCCAAAATGCATTTCGTAAATGTTGAGGGGTTTGTTATATGGAGATTTGTTCTTACGGCGCCACGCCCCGTCACCCCAGCGATACCCGCTTATATTTGCCACAACCGACGCAGTAGCCGGACGAACTTCTGACTTGAATGCATAAGGATCTGCTTTTAAAAAACTGGAACCGTCTGCTGCAATTATTCTATACTTGTAAAAAATTCCCACACCCATACCCGGAAAAAAACGACTCCAAAATCCTGATTCGGGTATCTTATATAATGAATCCACTTCATGACTTCCGTCCCAGCCATTATGATCACCAGCTAGTCCTACATATGTCGCCTGAGGAGCCCACACGGTAAAGCGCACACCGGGGATGCCTTCTTCCACGGCTATGTGCGCTCCCAAAAGGTTGTAGCTGCGATAATGGGTACCCTCATGAAATAAGTAAATATCATCAGGGGACGGAATAGTTCCTGTACTTAGTCGCTCTGCCAATTCATCACCACCTTAATATATAGGATGCACCTATTACATTACCCCAAACAGTCCCATTTGAAAATGATTTGACGTGAAAGAAATTTTTTTTGCATCAAGAAAATAATTAATGTAATTTTTCTTGATGTATATCAATATATTTCACCTATGTCGTTTCAAGTGGATGAAGTCCGGTTATTTACAAGCATTGACAAAAAAATGGGAGGGACAACAAATGAGTAAACAAGATTGCATCGCCATGCTTTTGGCAGGGGGAGAAGGACGAAGATTAGCTCCCTTAACTTCCAACATGGCAAAGCCTGCAGTCCCATTCGGAGGTCAGTATAGAATCATTGACTTTCCTCTCAGTAATTGTGTCAATTCAAAGATTGACACTGTAGGCGTTCTAACTCAATACAAAGCAGACTCACTTCATAGCCACATAGGTGAAGGTGAGCCTTGGGGTCTCCATGGTGGAAATCCTAATAAAGGGGTAACCCTTCTTCCTGCCGGAATGGAAGGTAAGGAAACTTATTCGGGAACTGCCGATGCTATTTATAAGAATATTCAATTTGTTGACAGCCGCAATCCAGAGCATGTACTTATATTGTCCGCTGATCACATCTATCATATGGACTATCGCCAAATGCTGGATTACCATATCCAAAAAAATGCTAAGGCCACCATCTCCGTTTTGGAGGTACCATGGGAAGAAGCCAGCCGCTTCGGTGTCATGAATGTCGACGGTAACCTAAAGATTTCCGACTTCACCGAGAAGCCTAAAGTGCCGGAGAGTAACCTAGCTTCTATGGGAATATACATTTTCCGCTGGGATTACTTGAAGGAACATTTGTTAAGAGATGCCGCTGATTCAAAGTCAAGCCATGATTTCGGCAAGGATGTTATTCCATACATGCTTGATGGCAAAGATGACCTATTCGCTTACCGCTTCAAGGGCTACTGGCGTGATGTGGGTACCGTAAGCAGCTTATGGGAAGCACATATGGACTTGTTGCAGTCAAATAATGGTTGGCAGTTAGATAACGCACGCTGGCCGATGTATAGTCGTGCTCGAAGAGATAAACTAGCTGTTCACAAGCCGAGAGCGCAGAGCCCGGCTAACAGTTCATTGGTGAACGAACATTGTATTTCAGAGGGAAGCCTAAAGCATTCCGTTGTATTCGGAGGCGTTGAGATCGGGAAAATGTCCACAGTCAAACATAGTGTAGTTATGCCGGGAGTACGCATTGGACGCGGGGTTCAAATCGAAAATGCTATTATCGGTGAAGGTGCAGTGATTAAGGACGGTGCCATAATTAAGGGTAGTGCAGATCAGATAGTGGTTGTTGGACCTCATGAGATTGTTGTCGCCAAACCTGTAGTTCGGACACAGCCTTCACGTCTATTGCAGGATATCTATGATAAAGCCGAACGCCTGCGTGCTGAAGGTCTTCCTTCATAACTGAAGCCCTTGAATAAATTTGTATCCAGATTTCCCTTTCGTTCCTTTTCACTACTTTTCACGAGTAAGACACCTTTTGCAGTTCACAGTATGTTGAATTTAAAAAACTAGCCAGTCTCCGGGTTAATGGACACTGGCTAGTTTTTTACTTTTTTGGTAATATTTTAAAATAAAATCCACTGAAAGTAGCAGAGAGGATAGAACGCTTGTGGAAAAAGCTGTGGCGGCCGCCATTGTGTCTGGATGTACACTGTTAAGTATATTATAGTTAGGATTTGTAAATTTGTGCCCACTCTCTATCCAGCATACTCAACTCGATACAATCCACATAACCACCGGTGAACCTTGCCGCCTCTCGCTGGAGGCCCTCACGACGAAATCCTGCTGCTTCATAGGATTTCAGTGCCGAAGTATTGAAGTCGAATACACCAAGGGATACCCTGTGCAGTTCCAGCGCTTGAAACGCAATACGCAGCATCTCCTGCATCATTCTAAGACCTATACCCCGGCCCCGATATTCCGGATCGATTACAACTCTCCCCACCCTTGCGGAACGGTTGTCTCGGTCAATCGCGGCAAGACTGATGTGGCCTATCACTTGACCGGAAGCTTTATGTACGGCGCTATAGATTAAGAGGTTAGAATCTACTGAGTGATTAGCGTTAGTGATGTACTTAATCAACTCTTGATCCTCAATAGGGAATGACAAGGACGGGCCGGCCCACTGCTTCAAGAACTCTGGTGAATCCGCCCAGCTTTTTAAATACTCAAAATCAGCCTCGCCAAAATATTGAAGTATAATCTCATCTGCATCACCGGTATCCTTAAACTTCTCATACAGGTTTACCAGTCGCCCTCCGCCCATATCGTTGGAACCCATAAAATGAAAACCCAGACTTTGATAATACCTGTTAAGCTTCACGTTATGGGCCACAGTATCAAATCTCAGACCTTTAAGGCCTCTTTCGATCGCCAAGTCGGCTGCAAAATATAGCATTTTACTGCCCAGCCCGGATCCCCGATAGGATCTTGCAACGGTCAACCGATGCAAATAGGCATACGAATCATCATTCCTTGGGCCCCAATACTGGGGATCCGTGAACTGCAGAGTAAAAAGTCCGATAATCTCATCTTTCTCTAACGCAAGGTAGACCTCTCTATCCTCAAAATAACCGACGATGTCCGCTTCGTTAAACTGGCCGGGTGTCCATTGTTTGATTCCTTTACTTTCCATCCATCTCGCTGCATCCTGCAGAAGCAATAAAATTTCACCCGCCCGGCTAGGTTCACCGCGAACAATAGTTATCGGGCTCTGAGAGAAGCGGTTAAGTTCAGCAGCAGTATTTAACTCCATATCACTGCCCCCTCTTTTTAGTTGTAGATATCATTTAATCTTCAGTTGGGGTTATCACCGGTGGGACATCCACCAATGGGAGAATGACGATGACCTCTGTTCCCTTACCAAGCTCACTGTTCATTTCTAGGCGGCCATTATGGAGCTCAACCAACTGCTGTGAAATTGCCAACCCCAGGCCAGTTCCTCCATTAAGCGCATCGACCTGAAAAAAACGATCCCGTACTCTCGAAAGATGCTCTTCACTGATCCCTATTCCGGCATCTCGCACGGTCATAATGGCCTCAGTCTCCGAGAATCGCTTTGCGGATAGACCAATAATTGAATCCTCATGAGAGAACTTCACGGCATTATCGACCAAGTTAAGAAAAACCTGCTTCAACCGATTGGCATCCCCTTTTACAAAGATGCTCTCTTCACTCTCCAACCGCAGATGGATCCTTCTCTTCTCGGCCTTCGCCCACACGTTAAGAATAGTCTCCTGAAGTAACTCTTTGACGTTAACCGTACCCATGGACAGCTTCATCTCATTCTGCTGCAGTTTCGCGAAATCAAGAATCTCTTCCACTAAACCAATCAGCCGGTCGCTCTCTTTAGAGATAATACCCATTCCCAGCTTCGTTTCTTCGGGATCATAACCTCCGGAAATTAAAGTCTCACTCCATCCTTTTATACTGGTAAGGGGAGTTCGAAGCTCATGTGATATGGACGAGATGAAATCATCTTTGATTTGGTTACTGCGGACAATTTCTTGGGCCATGTAATTGAGCGTCGAGGCCAAATCGCCAATCTCGTATTTGTAATTCCCCTTAATTCTTGTATTGAACCTGCCTTTAGCCATCTGTGCTGATACGGCAGTAATGTTATTAAGAGGCTTTACTATAGAATTTGCCAAGCCAAAACTGAATATAACTACGATTGCGAGAACAGCACCACCAATTCCCACTGACAGTAAGGAGAGATTTAGTAAATCAGCGTTAATTCCCGCCACAGAGGTTAAATATCTCAGCACGAAGGTATCCTTGCCATGAATTTGCAGTACCTTAGAAACCGCCATCACACTCTCGTTGGTTCCTGGCTGTCTGCCTACCCATCGACCTATGCCGCCCCCTGCTGCTTCGGGCACATCGCTTGTAGTTATAGACCGATCTGGCTGAAAGCCTGTAGAACTGGTAATCATATTCCCATCAAGTGTCAGCACTTGCAGTTCTGTATTGGAAAGCGTAAAGCTATCAAGCACCTCTTGTAAGGGAACGTTCTCCCCAGAGAGCTGATATTTATGGAAATATCCCTCTGCTGTACTGATATGGGTAGTTATTGTACTGTATATGCTTTCGTAATAATAGGTACGGATAGCCAACAAAAAAATAACTTCCACCAGGAGAAGCGCCAAGAAGACCACAAGAATGTAGTGCAGGACGATCTGTCTGCGCATCCCCTTCTTAATCATTGTCCTTGGCCTTTCCACTTATAACCGTGCCCCCATACGGTTTGTAAAAACTCCGGATCTGAAGGATTGTTCTCAATCTTTTGGCGTAGACGGCGAATGTTCACATCAACGATCTTCGGATCACCCATATATTCTTTGCCCCATACATGATCCAGCAGCAGGTCACGACTTAGCGGAGTATTTTCTTTCTCAAGGAAATATTGAACCAATGAAAATTCTGTAGGTGTAAGTTCTATAGCTTCCCCGTTCCGCTTGAACTGCTTGGATATAAGGTCAAGTGTATACGGCCCCGATTGGAAAGTTACTTTAGCCGATTGCTCTCGATGAACATTAACCCGGCGCAGCAGCGATTGGATACGGGCGATTAGTTCCGTAGGACTGAACGGTTTACTGATATGATCGTCTGCTCCCACAGAAAGAGCGTATACCTTATCTTGTTCTTGCACTTTAGCTGTCAGAAAAATAATGCCAAGGCGTTCATTCGTCTCCCGTATGCGTCTGCACACTTCGAAGCCATCGATTCCAGGAACCATTACATCCAACAGTGCAATATCAATATCAGGGACTGTTGTAAGCTTGTGCAAGGCTTCATTTCCATCAGCAGCCTCCAGCACCTCAAAACCGTTGCGCTTAAGATTAATCACAATAAAACTGCGGATGGAATCCTCATCCTCCAGGATTAATACTTTACTCATCTATTCCCTTCCTCTCCATGGGGGCAGCATTTTTTGCTTTTTTCTCCCCGCTAATAGTCTGCTCAAGCTTTCCGCGATAACCGATAACCTTGTCGGTGTCCTTACCCCATAGTTCCCAACCCTTATCCTTCACCCGTTCCCATTCATTCAGCGAGAAGAAGGACACCTCCGCCACCGTCTCACCTGAATCGGACATCATGAATTTGAGGTATTCATCTTGGATGGATTTCGTATCTAATGTAACCTTTCCATACCATTCCGGAGGAAAATCGATATAAAAACGGTCAGATGGATCACGATACTGCTGCATTGAAAAAATGATGTCGGTCTTTCCATCCCACTTGTAATACGAAGTAAAGTAAGGGATTACGTTCGGATCGAAATATTCCCAGCCTTTGGGTGCCTCCAGAATACCGATCTCTATAATTCCGTCACCATCAATGTCCTGACTTAGAATCCGGCGATCCCTAAAGGTTCGATCATTCCCGCCAACCACTACGCGCAGCTTGTTATTCTCCATCACTACAATATAGCTTGAAGCGGAATGTGCATTTACAGCAGCATCCAGAACGATACCTTCTTTATCTTCAGCTACTTTTCCTGCGACAATGTTGTAATAATTATTTATATACGGATCTAGTGTATCCAGTTTATCGAGCTGTTGGAAACCATCAGCATATTGATAGGTCGTAACCGTTGCTATCTCATTGCGTTTCAGTGAAACTGCAGTAATATCTTCAATGCCGTCCCCGTTCAAATCATCTATGACATACTTCGTGTAAGACAGCTGAAGTACTTCTCCAAGTGAAGATCCTGAGTAGCTATAGACAACTAGCCCCTTTTGAAGACCTTCATCCCCTCGGGAAAATCCCGCCACAATATCCAGCTTCCCATCATTAGTTAAATCCTTCAACACGACAGATTCCAGAACCGTTCCCTCTCCGTCGAATACAAGCTTCTTCACCCACGTGCTTCCCTGATTCTCAAGGATCATTCCATGAATCTGTACCGCTTCCCCGGGGGTCTGATAAAAGACTATCGTTTCCGGTACTCCATCGTCATTCAAATCCTCGGTGAAAATGGAGCTGTCATCATCATTAGTAGGTCGTATTAATAAGGAGCCTACCGGCTTCAATGTATTAATAGCGGTCATAAGTGTTGCCTTATCCTCGGAAAGTTCCGGCATTGTCATCCGGGAAACAGGATCACTTATAAAGGAAGTGCAGCCTGATAGCACAGACATTGCGAGTAGTACTGTCAGTAAATGCCGCATACCTCGTAATTTCAATTTGATCCCTCTTTTCCATGGTTCGAGATTTAAAGATTAACCCGTTCCTGAGAAGTTAGACGGCGGCCTTTCACATCATGCTTGATCTTACCGTCTTCCAATACCCAGAGACGAGAAGCATAACGTTCAGCTAGTTCCAAGGGCAGAACTGTCACAATAGTTAATCCTGTTTCCTTACAAAGGTTACGCAGCGAATCCATGACTTTCTCAGCCGATTTCGGATCTAAACCTGTCACTGGTTCATCCGCCAAAATCACTTTGGCTCCATGGGTCAATGCACGGGCAATGGCTACACGCTGCCGCTCACCACCGCTCAACTGGCTTGTTTTCAGCTTGGCCTTATCCAGCAGGCCTAGTGCATCAAGCTCATCCATGGCACCCATATAATCATCTGAACGAACCATACCGGTAACCATACGCCAAATCGGCGTCTGTGCGGATTGGCCGACCAATACATTTTTGAGCGCAGTACGGTTTGGGTTTAGTTCAGCATTCTGCTCTAAATATGCCCATTCACGGCGTATCTTTCGCTTGCCTCCAATGATTTTACCCAGAATATTCACACCATCCACCTTAAAGGTTCCGCTATCCCATTTCTCCCGAAGGGCCAAACAACGGAGCAACGTAGACTTACCGCTACCACTTCCCCCTAATAAGGCGACAAGCTCTCCTTCTTCCAGTTGAAAGCTAATATCCTTCAAAACTGGGTTTTTATCTTCTCCTACGGCTTTTGCTAGATGTTCAACTTTAATCATTACTTCGTCTCCCCTATCCTAATCTCTACTTATATAGTGTATTGGAAAGTGAGATCAAATTCCATGCGAGCACTCGTTCTTATCTTACCTCAAATCTTTAGGCGTGGCGAGAATAATAACCCCATCAAGCCGAACATAATGTATAAAACTCCCATGAGTCCAAAAACACCGCCGCCCCAGCCATATTCCAGCAGCAAGCCGCCGATACCAGGACCGACTATACTTCCGGCACTATAATGAAAAGAAGACACCACATTAGCTGCCGGAAGCAGGTTCCGCGGCAAAATATCGGCCGCATAGGCCAGTCCTAATGAGAAGAAAGAGCCCACGAATCCTCCGGCAAACATAAGGAGCAGAAAAGTTAATGAAAAGTTATCCTTAGCCAAAGGCAGCAGTGTGAAGGCGAGACCTCCGACAACTCCAGACAACATCAGAATTTTTTTGCGACCGAATCGGTCACTCCACAAACCAAGCGGAAGCTGCAGCAGTAAACCGCCGATTCCCGCAAAAGGCAGCAACGCTGCAATCTGATTCTCACTATATCCGATTCGCAGTCCGTAGACAGGAAAGTTGCTATTCAAGGTTGCTTCCATATATCCGTATAAGAGTGCTGGAATTAAGGCATACCAAGCTAGACTGTAGCTTCGTCCAAAGCGCTTCGCCTGTCCTTCCCCGCCTTCTACTTTATCCGGACGGGAATGAGGCAATTTAGTTGCAGTAAGCACGAGTACTAATAGAAATAAAAAAGCTAAGACGATAAACGGAACCGATTGACCAAAGCGGAGCAGACTAATTCCGACCGGCCCGAGACTGAATCCAAGTCCGTAAGACATCCCATACAAAGATAGATTACGTCCGCGATGTTCCGGAGGTGTCATTAGCAGTACCCATAACTGGGCAGCATAGTTAATAGCTGAGTCCCCAACACCTACCAACAGGCGAAGGATAAACCAGACTTTGATCCCGGATAGCACCGGGAATAGCAGCAAACAGATCAGAACAAGGCTGAGCCCGGAGGCAATCAGTTTTTTGAAACCAATGGCACCCAATAAACGTTCTGCAATCAGAGTCATAGCGAAAGAACCGATATATAATGAAGCGGCGTTCAAGCCGTTGAGAGAAGACGAAACCCCTTGCTGCTCCAAAAGAATGGAGAGAACCGGAAGCAACAGTCCTTGACTTAGACCTGCCGATACAATAACGGTGATAAGAATAAGATAATGCATTTTACTATTCTGGTTCGTAGTTGAAGAAGTAAGACCTGACACGAATGGTATCCCCCTAGGTTATACAATGGTTAGACTCTCTAGATCTATTGGCAAACACCCAACATTATAGTGGACAACCTCCTTCAAAACAAGAGATAATATATAGAAGTGACAGATTTCCTGGGAGGAATGTATGCTTCATGAAATACGAATTGAAAATCGATGTCTCACCGGTGTATGAGCTGATCGACAGCTTCATGTTATACGTAACAAGGAAATGGATCTCTAATCTCGATATTGGACCCGATTGGGTCCGTGACGTAGAGAGCCGAATTCCCCCTCAAAAGGTTGCCGCACTGCTTCAAGCAGCGGATTGGCCCTTCAATGATTACGATGTGTTGTATGCCTGTGCATACAGCGGCGGACCTGCATCGAACGTGCTTGAATTCCTGGACGAGCTGGAGTCGGCTTCTATAGATGAATGGTATCAGAGATTAGTTCCTTTTCTGCCAGACTTTTCGTTAGAGGAATGCTATCGAATCAAGAGCAGCTACAGCCCGCTGCTGCGACTGTGGCATGAACAATATTTCCGTCATGTGGAGAACCAGATTCTCCCCTTATTAATTGAAGACGCAGCCGAGAAAAAGATGCTTCAAAGTAAGATGGATCCAATAGCCTTGATAGAGTATGCCTCAGGCGGTGTTGTTATTGAAGATATTCCGGACCTGCAGACTATTGTTCTGTTGCCCACCGTACATAACCGCCCCATTAATACCTATTGCTTCTACAAAACACTAATGCTAATCCAGTATCCTGTTGATGTCCCCGTTGAGAATGAGGATGAGCCTCCAACGGTGCTACTGCGTATGACCAAGGCGCTATCCGACCCTAACCGACTCAAATTATTGCGGTATGTGGCCCATGAACCGAAATCGCTATGGGAAATGCAATCGGAGCTGAATCAATCCGGTGATATGCTGATGCATCATCTGATGATGCTCCGGGTAGCCGGGCTGCTGCGTATCCATTTGCGAGATGAACACAATGAACGGTTCAGTATCCGTCCAGACGGGGCATCGGAGTTGCAAATGTTCCTCGAATCGTATATTCGTTTATAATATGAATAAGTACAGCTATAGATATAGATAAGGAGTGAGCGATATGAAATATTTGACTCAACAAGTAATCTTCGACCTGGACGACACATTGGTCCACTGCAACAAATATTTTGACCTCATTCTGGGCCAATATTTCGAGATGATGACCGACTGGTTCGCGGATTTTGGTCCAACCACCGCAGAACTCCGCAGCAAGCAAGTGGAGATTGATGTAGAAACCGTTAGTATGAGCGGCTTAGCCAGTGACAATTTCCCTAAATCTCTAATTGCGACATACCGCTTTTTCTGCACTAAATATAATCGTCCTGCTGAGAATTTTCAGGAGCAGCAGCTAATGAAGCTGGGTCTGAGTGTATACGATCAGGAAATTGAGGCTTATCCTGGCATGGTAGAAACCTTGGATACCTTGAAGCAGGAAGGTCATCACCTATTTTTGTACACGGGTGGGGACGACACGATCCAGCAGCGCAAAATTGAACAAATGAAGCTGGACGCCTATTTTGATGATCGTATATTTATCCGCCAGCATAAAAATGTAGAATCTCTTGAGGAGATTTTAACACGTCATAAATTTGACCGTAAACGCACTTGGATGATCGGCAATTCCCTGCGTACCGATGTACTACCTGCAGTTACGGCAGGGATTAACAGCATTTATTTGAAGCAGCAAAATGAATGGCTTTACAATTTAATCGAATTGCAACGTGAAATGCAGCAATCCGTATTAACGATTTCATCCATCAGCGAGGTTCCACCTGTTATCCGGTCATCTGCACAGCAGCAGCACAAGCACCACGGATAATTAATAAGACTTTTGTAAGAAATGGCATATTCATCTTGCGTTTGAATGATTATACTGTTTGAGTTCAGTAGATATCATTGCGCAGGAGGAAATATTATGAAGAGAAGCTTTAATTCAAAGACAAGTTCCAAGAATAAATATGCTGTTCCGATGCTTATAGCTGCACTAGTCGTCGTTATTCTGATTGGTGGACTTATCCTCATCAAAGACAGAGCGGGTAGTGATACCTCTGCCCTGGACAATTTACCGAATTACACCGAGGTAGAAGGTAAAATTGTTGTAGATGGTCTGAAATATGAAAAGCAACCTCATCTCGGCAGCAATACCGCCACTATAAAAGTGATTGAGTTTGCCGATTTCAAATGCCCTTCCTGCAAGAAATGGACAGAGAAGTATATGGATCAATTCATCAAAGATTATGTAGACACAGGTAAAGTAGAGTTTTTCTTCATGAACTTCGCCTTCCTGGATCGTGACTCCTATCTGGCTGCCAGTGCGGGTGAGGCTATTTATAAGCAAAGCAATGAGAAGTTCTGGGATTATGTTCATAAGCTGTATGCCAATCAGGGTGATGAGAGTGAAATTTGGGCAACTGAAAAATTCATTCTGAAATTCGTCAAGAACAATATCGATGGCATCGACTATGCTCAGTTCGAGAAGGACCTTAAGAACCAAACTTATATGTACGACGTGAAAGAGGATTTCAAGATCGCCGGATCATTCGGTGTGAACGGCACCCCTCAATTCATGGTTAACGGCGTT
Organism: Paenibacillus wynnii; assembly: GCF_000757885.1. NCBI lineage: Bacteria > Bacillati > Bacillota > Bacilli > Caryophanales > Paenibacillaceae > Paenibacillus > Paenibacillus wynnii. The sequence goes on from NZ_JQCR01000003.1 coordinate 1,242,807, forward strand.
CTTCTGAAGGACTCTTCCTACGAGAGTTTGAGTGCTGCCATAGATCAGCAGTTAGGTTCGGCCAGCAACTAATCATTTAATCACCACTAAAGTAATAAGGGGGTGTCCAAGAAGCCATACAAAATGGCAGCTGGGACACCCCCTCTCTTTTAGAGTAAGAATTACGTCGGTTTCCAAGAGGACGCTCCGTTCGCGGAGCGTCCATTCACAACAACTAAGTCTTACTCAAAAGAAGAGCTATACTGTTAACCCCCGATATAAGACATTCCTATCTTATTGCGAGATTTATCCGTGTGTGTGGCCCGCTCATCCGAATATCGGTCTGCACGTTGTTCCCATACCTGGCGAATGGTTGCCAGCACCTCCGAATCAGAGGCTCCACCTCGAATTAAATCACGCAAATCAAAGCCCTGTTCAGCAAATAAACAAGTAAACATCTTACCATCAGAGGACAACCTAGCACGCGTACACGTTGAACAAAACGATTCGGACACCGACGTGATGAAGCCTATCTCAGACTTACTGCCTTTGTAGCGGTAACGTTTTGCCACTTCCCCATAATAATTCTGCTCTACGGGTTCTAGGGTGTATTCCGCTTGCAGATGATCAAAGATCTCTTGCTTCGAAACTACACTCTCGAGGTTCCATCCATTGTCGTTCCCAACATCCATGAATTCAATGAAACAGAGTGTGACTCCATACTCCTTAAAAAAGGTAGCCATCGGCAGGATTTCTTGCTCGTTCATCCCCCTTCGTACCACCATATTCACTTTAATTTGAAATCCAATGCTTCGCGCATATTCTATATTATCCAGAATGACCGAAGGCTTAACTCCTCGGCCATTGATTGCCGCTAAAACTTTGGCATCCAGTGCATCCAAACTAATGTTTAACCGGCGCAAGCCTGCATAATATAAATCCTGTGCTTGTGCATTCAGCAGCATCCCATTGGTCGTTAATCCAATGTCGTCTATTCCTTCTAATTGAACGAGCCTCTGCACCAGCTCCGCCAGATTGCGACGCATTAGAGGCTCACCGCCAGTCAGGCGAATCTTCTTCCCCCCGAGTGAAGCAAATAAATCTGCCAGACGCGTAATCTCATCAAAGGTCAACTGCTCCTTTTCAGGTAAAAAAGCATAATCATCCCCGAATATTTCCTTAGGCATACAGTATTGGCAGCGTAAATTACAGCGGTCTGTGACTGAAATGCGCAAATCACGAATCGGACGCTGTAGCTGATCCTTCAATATCTCTGTTCCCACGACCTAATCCCTCCAGTTGGTATTACGCTGAGCATCTTTTAGATTCTATGCTCCACTCCTTTGGAAGGAGATATCACTAAAGGTTCCTACATATCTTATCACTTCTCCTGTAGCATCCTTCACAGCATTTATGGTTAATAGCTCCAGGTACTCTTCCCCGCTTTTTCTACGGTTCCAGATCTCCCCCTGCCAACTCCCTTGCTGTTTAATGACCTTCCACATCTCTTCATAAAAGGCCTGAGCTTGTTTCCCAGATTGAAGTACGCTCGGATTTTGCCCGATGATCTCTTGCTCAGAATACCCTGTTAACTGTGTGAAGGCAGGATTGACAGCATTTATTTTCCCGCTCGCATCCGTCACCAAAATCCCTTGGCCCGTAGAGCGGAAGACTTCGGACGATAGAGCTAATTTCTCATGATAATACAACCATATCACAAGCACAAAGCTGGCAAATGAGACTTGGGACAATGCCATGAAACCAATGGAATATTGGCCTGTTATAGAATAAATCAAAGCTAGCATCAGAGGTGGGAAAAATCCGCCCAAGCCGCCCATCATCGAGACAATTCCATTCGCGATCCCTGCCTGTTTATTTAAATACAGAGGAACGAGCTTGAAAATAATACCGTTTCCTAAGCCAGCACACATGGCAATAGTTAAGCTGCCGACCGTATACAGTCCAATGGAAGGTGAGAAAGCCAACACAATTCCCGCGAGTGTTAGACCCATAAATACACCCATTAGTAAAAATAGCGGTTTCAACTTATCGGCTAGCCAGCCGCCAATTGGCCTGAGGAAGGTAGCTACAGCTATAAAACCAGCCGTCCGAATCCCTGCATCCACTTTTTCAAGTTCAAAATGCGAGACCAGGAAGTTCGGTAAATATACAGTAAAAGCTACGAACGATCCGAACGTAATAAAATAGAATATCGATAGGAACCAGAGCTTATCATTTTTATAAACGGCTTTTATTTGTTCAACAATAGGTGTTGTAACTTTCGTCTCATGCCGGTCACCCAAAAAGATGTTCAACCCTGCAAAAATAAGCAATAGTACAAGATAAAGCTTCACGGTCGTTGACCACCCTATTTGTGTAGCAATAAGTGGTGCAGAAAAGGTCGTAATCGCCGTACCAATGTTGCCTATACCGTAAATCCCGTTTACTAAGCCGAGCTTTTCCTTGGGGTAATATTTGGGCAGCGAAGTTACACCAACGGAAAATACGGCACCACCAATCCCCAGAAACAATCCGCCAATAATTAAGTCCATATAGGAAGAAGCTACGCTAATATAAAACACCGGAAATAGCAGTAGGATAAAGCTTGCTGAAAAAATAATCCGTGCCCCTAAAATGTTAGCGTAATAACCAAGCGGTATTCTTAAAATCGATCCTAAGACGACAGGAATAGCTGTGACCATCGCAAGCCTCTCCGCCGGAATTTGGATATCCTCCCGAATAAACGGAAGCAGCGCTGAAATAATAACCCATACCATAAAACCTACGATTAGATTCAACGTTTGAAGCGGTAACTGTAGCTTCCTTATCATCCAGAATCACCTTTTCCCAGTATAGTGAATGACAACTATGTGGATCCCCCAACTCTATTTTAGATGAATCTTCCCAAAAAATAATAGGGATTCCCCCTTAATTCTCATGAGGGAACCCCTATATCTCATTTAGAAATCAAACAGTTTTTTTCGAAGGGCATATTCTACAAGTTCTGGACGGCTTTTCAATTGAAGCTTCTCCATAATTTTGGCTTTGTGTGCTTCAACCGTTTTTACCGATACAAACAGCTTTTCAGCGATTTCCTTATTCCCATAACCTTTAGCGATTAGAGGCAGAATTTCCGTTTCACGCGTGGATAGAATTTTATAAGGATCGTTCTCGTTGCTTCCCTGATCCTTCTTGATATAATCTTTGACCAATGAGGTTGCCATTTGCGGATGAATATAAGTCCCGCCTTTATACACCATACGTATAGCAGAAAGCAGCTCCTCGTCCGGTGCATTTTTCAATACATACCCTGAAGCGCCGCTCTTAAGTACATGAAACAAATACTCTTCATCATCATACATCGTTAGAATGATGATTTTGGTCTCGGGATAATCACTGCTTATTTTTCCCGTAGCGATCAGTCCGCTTTCACCAGGGGGCATACTTAAATCCATTAACAGGATATCTGGGTGGTGCTTTCCTACCATCAGGTAGGCTTCCCTGCCGTCCGCAGCAGTCGCCACAACCTCCATATCCGCCTGATAGTTTAGTATCATTGAAAATCCGCTCCGAACAACAGCATGATCATCCACAATAACGATTCTCATTGAAGGGCTTCCTCCCGGGTTCTAACCTCTGCCAGCGGAATGTATAGTTGAATGGTAGTTCCCTTCCCGATATCAGACATTAGAGTCAACTGGCCATTCACTAATTCCGACCGTTCCCGCATTCCATATAGACCCAGCCCGGTACCTTTCACTTCACCGGAATCCAGAATAAAGCCGCCCCCCTCATCCCGTACAATTAGCTGTAGATATCCGTTCTGTTCAAATAATTTAACATAGACCTGATCTGTGTCTGCATACTTAAGCGCATTCAACACGGCTTCCTGACAAACTCGGTACACTACTGTTTCAACTTCACTGCTATAACGGGCAGCTGATAGTTCTGCTGAGAAATCAATGAGTACTCCGTAATTCTTTTCGATACCTTTGAAGTGTGAACGGAAGGCTGCTTCTAGACCCAGATCATCTAACGAAGCCGGACGCAGCTCAACAGACAAATGGCGGATATCATCGAGCAGCCTTGTAATGGAAATCTCGGTTTGCTGTATTTTCCGCAGAACATCCTCATTGACGTTCATATATTTGATGACACGCAAATCAACCAGTGAACTAAGCAATTCTTGAGCCACACTATCATGCAGCTCCCGAGAAATGCGTTTGCGTTCATCTTCCTGAGCCTTAATAATATATTTCAGCATCTTCGACTGGTATAACTTTTCCTGTGTCTGAAATTGCTTGGTTAGATTAAGCAGCATGAAAATACGGGTTCCGCTAGTCTCATCAATCATATGACAACTGGCTGCATAAGGAACAACCCCCTGATTCCGTGTCTTTAAATAAACCTGGAAAGAGGAGAAGTCTTCCTTCGAGTTTACCAAATAACAATTGCAGCAGGACATTGCCTCTTGTTCGCTCATATAACCTTGGCAGGACTGACAAAGTGAGTTTTCTTCTTTTCGGTACATCCTTTCGATTACATCGGTATCAAGTATGTTTTCAGCAGCCGGATTCATAGCCAGAACCTTACCATCCCTATCAATAAAAAAGATTGCTTCAATGCTATTTTCATACATTTTACCTAACAATATAGTCAACCTATCATCGGTGAGTGGGATCATTCTATTACCCTCTCCTTTGCATACAGGGAACCAAATTCGGGGCCAATCTCCTCTTGGATCAAATGAAACAAAGCCTCGGTTAAGGCATTCTCCTGACGAAAGCCGAATAACAGTACACCCATTACGCGGTTATAGCTCCATAGGGGGAGTGCTCCCAAGCTTTGAAGTCGTTCCGCCACTATAATGGGGTAATTAAATAAGTCTTTGGCTCCGATATCCATATTTACATTCTTCATAAGCAGGGGTTTCCCCGTTTTGAATACTACACCGGCGATCCCTCTGCCTGATTGAAGTACAATCCGTTTATATCGATTGTTAATATTTCCGGAAACGAATTGCCAAGTTAGGACAAACCGATCCTCAGCAGGCTGCACTAATGCAACTGACACAAAGTCCAAGCCAAATTGGCTTCGAAGGTTGTTAATCTCCTTCTGGTAATTATACCTCGGCTCATCATTCATATCCTGGGCTCCCTTGGATGAAGAAAAGAAGGCAGCCATTGCCTTCTTCTTCTACCCTTAATGTTTACGATTCTTTCTATACAGAATATAACTTCTACCCACATAATTCAATGGAACACTCCATACATGTACGAGTCTGGTGAAAGGCCACAGGGCAAAGATCAGAAACCCGGACAAAATATGAATCTTAAAGGTAATCGGTACCTGCAGCATATATAGGGGATCAGGACGTAGAATTAATAAATCACGAAACCAGACCGATATGGTGGAGCGATAATCAAAAGCGGGCTCTACACTTTTACCGGCGAAAATAGTACTGTACAAGCCCATTAATACGATAAAGAGCAGCAATACATTAACTAGTCGATCCGATACAGAGCTTAGCCTACGTACCCCCTTATGGGTGAAACGGCGGGACGTAAGAATGACCATACCACCGAGCGTTAGAAAACCAAATATAGCTCCAATATACTGGGCTCCAAAATGATACATATGATCCGTTACACCTATCGCATGCATCCACGACTTTGGAATCCCCAGCCCGACGATATGTCCGGCGATGACCGGCATAACCCCTAGATGGAACATCATGCTACCGATTCTCAACTGTTTTTTCTCTATGAATTCGCTAGATTTAGCTGTCCAGCTGAATTGATCTACACGATAGCGATAGATATGACCTACCACAAATACAACCATACACATATAGGGGAATATCACCCATAGGAATTGATCAACCATGCTCATGAATAGATGCCTCCTGCCTTACACAAGCCTTGAAGGTTTCACGAAGTGCTTTTATCAAATCATAATAAGGACTATCAAACTGCTGCAAAGCTTTAAGAAGATGATAGGTCCCGTCCTCCATGACTGCCAGGATCAGTCCCAGACTCTCTTGTGCCCGTGGGTCACCTCTCCAATCCACAGCGTATAGAAACTCGCACATCAACGGCAGATAGTCAGACAACTCATCATTCGCCATATGAAGCCCATAGGTTTGGTAGACTGATTTGATATTCGCAAGCATTTGCCCGCGTTCCTTAGCTTCTTCCAGTTTAGAATAGGTCATATACAAGGTTGATTTCTTCTGAAAGTCAAAGGTATGCACATACATTTCTTCGATTTCCTCCATGCTGTATTGATGCATACGATCCCAAAACCTTTTTATATATTCATATACAGGGTTAGAAGAATCTATATACTCCTCCAGAACAGAGGGGTGATAGTCAAGCTTGTCGGGATAGGTTAAGTGCTGCACGAAGAATCCGAACACACGTTTACGCTCATACAGCTTCTCGAGATTAATCACGCCATATTCCCCCATAGAAATTTTCTTCATAAAGCTCTTGACCGCTTTTGCCAACCGTCGGACTTACAGGCCCACAGCCGTTGCATTCCAGTCCAAAGCCTTCAGAGCCTTGTGCACGGTAAACATCCATATGATTCTCTTTATGCGAGGTTGGAATGACAAATCGGTCCTCATATTTAGCAATGGCCAACAGACGGTACATCTGCTCAATCTGATGTGCAGTTAGACCTACTCTTACCAAACGATTTGCATCAAAGGGTTTCCCGGAAGATTTGGCACGCATATAGGAACGCATCATTGCCATTTTTTGAAGGGCTTCCTTCACTGTAACGGTGTCTCCTGCGGTCAGTAAATTGGCTAAGTACTGAACCGGTAGACGCATCTCTTCTATCGCCGGAAAGATCATATCCGGGTTCTCGATCGAATCCTTGCCTTCGAAGTAATTCATGATCGGGCTAAGCGGCGGCACATACCAGACCATAGGCAGTGTGCGATATTCAGGATGAAGCGGGAAAGCGAGCTTATATTCAATAGCTAATTTATAGACAGGTGAGTTTTGAGCGGATTCGATCCATTCCTCCGATATTCCATCCTTACGCGCTTGCTCGATGACAGCAGGATCACTCGGATCAAGGAACAGGTCTAACTGGGCTTGATACAAATCTTTCTCATCCGGCGTTGATGCAGCTTCTAATACTTTATCAGCATCGTATAAAAGCACACCGAGATAACGAATGCGTCCTGTGCAGGTTTCGGAGCAAACGGTAGGAAGTCCAGCCTCAATCCGCGGGAAACAGAAGGTGCATTTCTCCGCCTTATTGGTTTGCCAGTTGAAATAGACTTTTTTGTACGGACATCCTGTCATACAATAGCGCCAGCCCCGGCACGCCTCTTGATCCACTAATACGATTCCATCTTCGTCACGCTTATACATGGCACCTGATGGGCATGAAGCTACACAACTTGGATTTAAGCAATGCTCACAAAGACGCGGTAAATACATCATAAAAGTCTGCTCGAAATTAAAGACGATTTCCTCTTCAATCTTCTCGATATTCGGGTCTTTCGGTCCGGTTACGTGACCACCCGCCAGATCGTCCTCCCAGTTAGGACCCCATTTCAAATCCATGGTATCTCCCGTAATGACAGACTTGGGACGAGCCACTGGCTGATGTTTTTTCTCCCCGGATTGGGTTAGATGTTCATAGTTATAAGTCCAAGGCTCATAATAGTCCTTCATTTCCGGCATGTCCGGGTTGTGAAATATTTTGCCTAATGCGATTTTTGATAACTTAGTTCCCGACTTCAACTCCAGCTTGCCTTTTTTGAGCGTCCATCCGCCTTTATACTTCTCCTGATCCTCCCAGCGAACTGGATATCCTATACCCGGTTTGGTCTCCACGTTATTGAACCACATATACTCGGCACCCGAACGATTGGTCCATGTGCTTTTACAGGTCACACTACACGTATGGCAGCCGATGCATTTATCCAGATTCATTACCATAGCTACTTGTGCTTTAATCTTCAAGCCAGTTCACCTCCTTCATTTTGCGGACAGCTACATAAACATCCCGTTGATTCCCGATTGGACCGTAATAGTTAAATCCATAGCTAAGCTGTGCATATCCCCCTACCATCTGAGTAGGCTTGACATGGATCTTCGTTGGTGCGTTATGGCTTCCCCCGCGATCGTTCGTAATCTCAGACCCTGGTACGTTAATGTGCTTATCCTGCGCATGGTACATGAACATGGTTCCTTTTGGCATACGATGACTCACTACCGCTCGTGCAGTCACTACCCCATTACGGTTGTACACCTCTAGCCAATCATTATCCTCAATAGCATGGGCTGCAGCATCGTCATTATTGATCCAGACCGTTGGTCCTCCGCGGAAAAGAGTAAGCATATGCAGATTATCCTGATAAGTACTGTGAATATTCCACTTCCCATGCGGTGTTAAATAACGAAGGACAAGCGAATCTTGGCCTCCAATAATTTGTTTGTCCCGCGGCCCGAATACCATGGGTGGAAGTGTCGGTTTGTACACAGGTAATGCTTCTCCAAATTGCAGAAAAATCTCATGATCCACATAAAAATGTTGTCTACCTGTTAAGGTTCGGAAAGGTACCAACCTTTCAATATTCGTGGTAAACGGTGAGTAACGTCTGCCCATTTTATTGGAACCGCTAAAGACAGGTGTTGGTATGACTTCACGCGGCTGAGCAGTGATGCTTTGGAACGTAATCCTTTCGGCTGCGCGGTCAGCTGATATGTCTTTTAGAGCCACCCCTGTGTCCTGTTCTGCTGATTCCCAAGCTCGTTGCGACACCTTTCCGTTCGTAGCCGAGGATATATTCAGAATGGCATCGGCAACCTGACGAGCCGTATGAAGTTTTGGCAGCCCATTTTTGATCGTTTCATCGAAATAGGTTCCGTTAATTTTCTTTAACTCCTCATACTCCTCTGCTACCGAAAAGCTGACCCCGTGAGCACCCACCTTGCCTGTAGCAAGAAGAGGGCCTAGTGTTACATATTTATCGTAAATTTTCGTATAATCCCGTTCTACTATCGACAAATGAGGCATTGTTTTCCCGGGAACGGCTTCTATTTCACCCTTCCGCCAATCCTTTACTTCGCCGTAGGGTTGAGAAATTTCACTCACAGAGTCATGCCCTAAAGGTGTAGTAACTAGATCCTTATAAATGCCCGGAAGATAGGTTTTAGCTAGTTCCGAAAAGGTTTGTGAAAGACCGCGATAAATATCCCAGTCCGAACGTGACTCCCAAAGAGGATCTATCGCCGGATTAAAAGGATGCACAAAGGGGTGCATATCCGTAGATGACAGATCTGTTTTCTCATACCAGGTAGCCGCAGGTAATACAATATCTGCGTACATCGGTGTGGAGGTCATCCGGAAATCCAGTGCGACCAGCAGATCCAGCTTCCCTTCGACATTGTCACGCCAGATGATTTCCTCCGGTTTTTCATCCTCGTTTGGATTAGACAACAATCCATCTGCCGCACCCAGCAAATGCTTCATGAAATATTCCTGTCCTTTGGCAGAGCTTGATATGAGATTTGAACGCCATACAAATAGGGAACGCGGGAAGTTTTCCGGTGCGTCCGGGTCTTCAACGGCGAAGCGAGTATCACCGGAGGTGATTTGCTCCAGCGTAAGTTTTACAATCTCCTCGTTGGTCGTCTTTCCTTGCTGCGCAGCTTCCTCCGCAAAAACTAGGCTGTTCTTATTAAACTGCGGATAGGATGGGAGCCAGCCTAAGCGAGCAGCTAGCACATTATAATCTGCCGGATGTTGGTACCGAATGTCCCCCCCCGTTGGCGATTTCAAAGAATCGGCACCCATCTCTTCATACTTCCATTGATCCGTAGCAAAGTAGAAAAACGAAGTGGCATTCTGCTGACGCGGCGGTCCCTGCCAGTCTTTGGCAAAGGCTACTGTGGACCAGCCTTCAATCGGACGGCACTTTTCTTGACCTACATAATGCGCCCAGCCACCGCCATTAACCCCTTGTGAAGCTGTAAGGATAACCAAGTTAAGGATCGAGCGATAGATGGTGTCACTGTTGAACCAGTGGTTGATCCCAGCACCCATGATGATCATCGAGCGACCGCCGGTATCCAGCGCATTTTGGGCAAATTCACGAGCGATTTGCACGACTATTGATGGCTTGACACCTGTTATTTTTTCTTGCCAAGCTGGGGTGTAGAAAGAGGCTTCATCTTGGTAGCTTTTTGCCTCCAGATCACTACCCGTCCGTGCCACACCGTATTGGCTCATCATAAGATCAAAGACGGTGGCAACTAGTCGCTCTGAACCGTCCGCCATGACTACCTTTTTAGCTGGAATGGGACGTTTGAAGGTTCCGTTAGCAGAGTTATCAAAGAAAGGAAAGATAATGGTCTGCCAATCCGAATCGTGGGCCTCAACAGACATGGCTGGTTGAATTACTGAGCCGTCCTCACGCTCCAAGATGAGATTCCATTTCTTATCCTTTTCCCAGCGTTGGCCGACCGTTCCGTTCGGAATCGTAATCTCACTTGTTGCTTCATCAAAAATGACGGGCTTCCACTCTGCATGCTGTGAGGTACCTCCAAGGTCACTTGCCCGTAAGAAGCGACCTGCCTTGTAATCTCCCTCATATTCCTCCAACAAGATAAGAAAAGGCATATCTGTATATTGTTTTGCGTAGTTCAGGAACATAGGCTCCTGACGCTCTTTATAGAATTCATTAAGAATGACATGCGTCATCGCCTGGGCAATTGCTGCATCCGTCCCGGGATTCGGGGCCAGCCAATTGTCCGCAAACTTTACGTTTTCGGCATAATCCGGTGCAATGGAGACAACCTTTGTCCCCTTATAACGAACCTCAGTCATAAAATGCGCATCCGGTGTACGTGTTAGCGGCACATTTGAGCCCCACATCATGATATAACCGGCATTATACCAGTCACTGGATTCGGGCACATCCGTTTGCTCGCCCCAAATTTGCGGGGAGGCTGGCGGTAAGTCCGCATACCAATCATAAAAACTGAGCATCTGTCCGCCTATTAGAGTTAAAAAACGTGCACCTGACGCGTAGCTAATCATAGACATGGCAGGAATAGGTGTGAAACCGGCAATCCGATCAGGTCCATATTTGCGAATCGTATAAATTAATTGGGCTGCAATTAATGCGTTTGCATCCTGCCAGGATACGCGTACATGACCGCCTTTGCCGCGTGCTTTTTTATAGGAGGTAGCTTTCTCAGGATCTTCAACAATACTTGCCCAAGCTGCAATAGGGTCTGCGGTATCGCTTAAGGCCTGTTTCCATAACCGCCATAACCGCCCCCGCATATATGGATATTTCACACGAAGAGGGCTGTATTCATACCAGGAAAATGAAGCGCCGCGAGGACAGCCGCGGGGTTCGAATTCAGGCATATCCGGTCCACAGGAGGGATAATCGATCTGTTGATTTTCCCAGGTTATAATTCCATTCTTCACGAATACCTTCCAGCTGCACGAGCCCGTGCAGTTTACTCCGTGAGTCGTCCGCACCACTTTATCGTGAGACCAGCGCTTTCGGTACATATCCTCCCAATCTCTGCTTTTCTCTTCGAGCACAGACCAGTTATCCGAATAGCTTTCTAAAGGTTTAAAGAACTTTAGTCCAAACTTTCCCTTCATTGGATATGACCACTCCTTCGGTAGAATGACAAGGATTTGGGGGATCAAATAATTGCCTATTCTTATACATCCATTATCAAATAGCGCGCGGTGGGTTCCTATTAGGGAAAGTCCTATATATACAGCAGAAAGACCCATGCTCAAATGCATGGGCCCATCAATTTATGTATATCAATCATTGTTGAATGATTGCAACAGAAAGCACTAAAAACTGCACAGCACCGATAATTTCAATAATCCCCACTTTCCAAGGCCTCACGATTTCACCCGCGAAAATGAAAGACCGTACCGTAGAGAATATAAATGCAATGAACAACCATGGAAGTCCCACTATAAAAGGAATGATGAGCACAACAACATGATATATTCGTGAATAGTTAATCCAACGCAGGTTCTTTCGTTCACGAAATACGGATTTCACAAAAAACACACTGCCCATGAAGTGTAAGAAACTGAACAACATGATCAAAGCCATCGTTCGATCCCAGCCTCCCCCACTTAGTAAGTAGGCTGCCGGTCCTCCAACAGAGAAGATTAGTATGGCACAAATATTATTCAGCATCGCTCGCTCGGACTTATGTTTGGTATGCCAAATATTGATCATCAGCAGTCCTAGCAGCAAGGGTCCGAAATAAAATAATGACGGGTTAAGAATTACTGACGGAATCAAGCAAAGAAGAGAAATCGCTCCGTAAATCAGTCCCCATCTCAACCAATGCTCACGGTTAGTAGTCCTTTTTAATAATTGAAGAAATGGATACGAAGATAAATATAGGAATAACCACCCCATAAATAACGGCAAGTGCAGCCATTGCGGTTGCCCAGCCATCATCCCGAATAGAAAAGGAACACTGACCATCGCCCACGCGCCGTGTTCATGTGGGATCACAAACCCTTTGGTTTTCATAGCATCACTACCCCCTAAAGGCCTAAAATGAATATGCTAGAAATATCATAAACCACCGGATTTAACTCCCTTATGCGCCTACGCACATTTGCTTGCAAAAATTGTAGTGCTCAGAGAAAGTAAAGTTGTAAACTCTAATCAAATAAACCCAGTCAGAACACGAAAAATAAAGTGTTAGACTGGGTTTATTTGATTGTACTATTGTATCCGATAGCTTAATGATTATCAGCAAGTGATTACACCACTAATCTCTCAAGAGCAAGAGCAACACCATCGTTATCATTTGAATCAGTTACGTGGGCTGCACAATTTTTTAGTTCAATTATCGCGTTCTCCATTGCGATCGGAAATCCGCACATTTGGAATAGTCCTAAATCGTTAAAGTCATCTCCGAATACCATTACATTTTCTGACTTCACTCCGATATCATTAAGTACCCATTGTACGGCTTCTTCCTTTGATGCTGATTTTTGCATGATTTGAACTAATACCCCTCCATCGGTTGCGATTACGTTCACATGGTCGCCGAATTGCTCTATAATATTCCTCCATGTGCTGTAACCTTGAACCAATATTTTGGTTGGGGAGAGTGAACTAATAAAATCATTATCCTTAACCTGGGGTTTCGGATCATTCGAACGGAGACCGAATTGAGCACGCTGGGAGTCGGGAACTGGTGTACACGCATACCATGAATCATTATCCTCGTATGAAATTAACGATTGAGGAGCATGTAACTCAATGAATTTGTTAATCTGTTGACTAATCTCATTTGGGATACTAATGTGCCGCTGAGTTTGCTTAGACTTGCACGTTATTAGAGCACCATTGTAATAAACCAAGTAGTCTACAAAAGGAAAATTATTTACAAATTGATTAGCCGCTCTAGGCGGTCGCGCCGTGGCAACAATAATATGAATTCCAGAATCATAACATCTTTTAACAGTCTCATAATTTCTTGGTGATATGGATTTGTCACTGCAGAGCAATGTTCCGTCCAAGTCTAATACAATTGCCTGTATGTCCGACATCTGCATCTCTCCTCACAAATAATTGTTCCAATAATATCCTAATTTCAGGAGAGATGCTAGACTCACTATTGAATTAACCTGCCCGTTCAGTCAAAGGATGCTACGATAAGACTATATATCTCGTTTTTCATACTCAAAGGTTTCTTTACAAGAGTAAATTTCATGGAAAAATCCCTTATACGGGATATCGTCTTCCAAACATTTTATGAGATACGACAGTTCCTCGTCACAGTCCGGTTCCTCACCGGTGTTTTGCATTACCTCGAATGCATCAACAATATTTTCCATAAGGGTTACTTTGATAAATAAGGGCAATTTATCCAACATCGAATTTTCGATCTTGGTCTCGGATCTGTATCCCGCGAGGACTGTCTCAAAATAATCATCCATAAATTTTTTGCGTTTACCGGCATCTGGTTCAAATTGTATCCAGCCCACTCCGTGTGTCCAGAGACTTGCCAGGTCAAACATATACCAACCGAAACACGAATTATCGAAATCATATACGGTTATTTGCCCGGTATCAAAATCTATCGAATAATTCCCATCATTATAATCAAAATGGATCATACCGAAATTCTCCTGGTTTCTGTCCAATCCTTCTAAGGTTTTAAGCAGCTCTACCAGCTTCTCCTTTAGCAGAGATAAGGATCCGGGTATCAGTTTATCAATATATTCGGCATTGTATTTGTCAAAAAAACTATACCGGCGACGGACAGGCATATACCCTTTCGATATTTGGTGCATTTTTCCCAGGACTTTACCGCAATTATAATAATATTCGGTAATTGGAACTCCTTCCCGGTAGCGGTAATTACTTTCTACAAGCATTTTCCCCTTAGCCTTTTCAAACAGGCAGATAAAAAGGGTGTTGTTATTGTAGTTGATTTCCTCGAGCAGATTCCCCTTCCGGGAGCTGATTACATTTGAGACACTGCCTCCATGCTCAAATAAATACCGAATATATTCCACCTCGCCTAGGAAATCTTCCCGGCTCCTGTCAGGTAAGAAAGCGATTCTAAGTATTTTTGAATTGCTCCCCTCTTTCTCACAGGTATATACGACATTCCGCCCTCCGTCATGTGCCGGAATCAGCTGGATTTCATAGCCATCTAATCCGAACAACTCCGATACTACTGTAAGTAAATAGGTATCTTCGATTGAAACAACCTCGTTATAATTCATACTAGCCCCTTTTCACACAGCATTTATTTTTGTTACTATCAATAAAAACGTACCACAATAGCGTCACGCTCAATGGACTTTTTTGATCATTTTAAGTGTACCTCACTCTAATAGGGGCAAACCATTCCATTTGACAATATTGGCCATCATACGCTTCCGTATCGATTTTTTCTAAAAATAATTCTCTATTAAGAAGCTCATATCTCCCTTTATTCTCCTCTGAAAGCCTATCGATAGCCTTATATAGCGCCTCTGCGCGTAGTTCGTCAATCTCTTCGTAATGATGGTTCCCAATATAGCGAAAGCCGACGCACAAGGAAGCAGGGACGGTGTCGCCTGTATAGCCATCAGGAATATCATTCAGATTTTTTACGCGCATAGAGGGTAGATAGTACGTCCAACTAAGAGATGGATCAGGTATCCTCGTTAGACCGTAATAGATATTGGGTTCTACTGGATTAGACACGTTATGCCGCTTGTTCCACCAAAACTGCTTGGCAGCTTCGGGTGCTTTTGTCAGCGCTTCAGCGATCTCAATTCGATGCATTCGCCCGATTAAATGAAAGGATGGAATCATAACCATATGCGGCCCGTACACCACATTTCCGCAAACATTGTACTTTGGAAACAGATGAAGAGGAGGGGTTACGTGAATGTTTCTACCGGAATGTCTGCATTCGCCAGGCGTAAGCCCATATTCCCGTTTAAACGCGCGTATGTAGGTTTGCTCATGTTCATAACCGCATTCGATAGCAATGTCGAGGACCCGTTTCTCGGTTAGTATCAAATTCTCCAAGCTGGCGGCCAGCTTTCGTGAGCGGATATAGCTTTGTAGCGGCACGCCGAAAGCGAACTTGAAGAGTCGACGCAAATGAACAATGGAGATCTGGAGATCGGCCAGATATTCTGTCTCCCTAGTACCAGAAACATTTTCTTCTATTCGTGATAGGAGCACAGATAGAAGCTTGTATGGTTCCATAAACATGACACACTCCTAGGATAATTTTTGTTCCTTTTAATAAGTATAATAGAAAACTCTATGGAGCATTTGTCTCAGAAGAAAAATTGCAACTTTTGGGCGATGTCTCAGGAAAAAAGATGCTGGAAATAGGCTGTGGAAGCGGTCAATCCTTGCCGTATCTAGGGGATCGCAAAGCCTCTGAACAATATTAGGAGAGGTTTCATTGTCTTTAACTTCGCATCCTGCTAAATATTTCCCTTCTTCTTTCCATCTATCAAAATTTCCACTGACATCACTCATTGCTCCCCAAATCCCAACAATTGTTTCCTTCGGTATCTAACTTTGCAAGATTGCTGATCTTTTTGCCAATAACTGAAAACCGCTGTTTTTCAATTATTTTCACCACCATATTTAGTATATTTTACCACAGTATGCTTGCGAGGGATTATTCAACTATTCTGTCTGTTAGTTCAAAGCCTTGCGGTCAGTACAACTATCTTTCTCAGCCTCTGACTGCTAACTCACATATCCTCATTTGTAAGGGCTAATGGGGAATGAACTCTAAATGATTCGCTTAAAATCAGTCTAAAACCTTCTATTAGAAGGTTTTAGACTGATAGATTCAACTAGCGTTCCTGTTAGCGTATTGTTTCAAACCTTCCTAATGGTTTGTGGCTATTGACCTCCGAACTCTTTTTTCTTCATTCTTATACCCAATATGATGAAAGCAACATAGATTAGGATGGCAATCGAATCGATTAACGTATCCGTAAGTGACGAAACATCATAAAAAGCCGTTACGCCGAGAATGACCATCAGACGAACGAGCAGAAGTGACGCGATCGTCCATGCAGCAGACTGGATCTTCGATCGGTCGCTTTGAAAGGACAGGATAATGAATACAATACCGAAGACCAGATTTTCTGTGGTAATAATGTGCCAGACATACCTAATTATTATCCGCGTATCCATAGCTATATCATTAACAAAGAGCATTGGTAGTACAGCGGATTGCCCGTTCCAAGCGTGTGTAACGGCAAACAGTATCGCAAGAACGCCAGCAATCAGATAATAATAATTCTTAATTTTGATTTCCATCACAATCCTCCTTAGTTATTCCAGAATCCTTCTTGTGAAGATCCCGGTAAATCTCCCGAACGAACACTGCCAGCCGCTGGTCACTTTCATAATTAAAGTCCCTTAGCGTTTCAACTGCTACGTCGAGCAACTGACTGACCTTTTCAAGATGTGCAATTTTCTTGCTCATTTCTGCTTTTTTGGCAACAAGGAATTCAGCGACCTTCTGGTAATAAGCAGGATCTACACTCTGCATTCTGTGGAACTGAAACTTCCCCTTGATTTCTTCTAGAGAAAAGTCCGCATACTGCATGATTTGAATATTTATCAAATCGACGAGGTCGTCCTTTGAATACCTGCGGTAAGAATTTTGTTCCCGGGACGGCGATACGATTCCAATACGGTCATAGTACCGAAGCGTATCCTTCGGAATATCAAGTATCTGCGAAACCTCCGTATCCAAGCAATCTTTACAGCTATCCAGCCCGTTAACGTAATAGAGCTGCCGTTCGTGTCGGCAGCTTCGTTCCGGATGCTCATCAGCATATAATCACAAAACCACTCCTTCAACATTGGAGTGGTTTCTTATATAGAACTTCTATTTTATCTAACTTGCTATCTTGTCTGTTTATATATTACGCTTAATAATTGCCCTATATACGAATTTGGGTAAGGCTGACTGTCTACGCCACCTTGATTTTTGTCCTTTAGCAACGGGAACGGTAAGTAATCTATGTAGCCACTCTAAATTTAATTTCTTCCAAAACGTTGGTGTAGGTTTTACCTTCCCTGCTATTACGTCCAAACTTCCACCTACTCCAAAAACAACCTTAACATCGATAAGTGTTCGTTTGTGCTTATAAATCCATTTATCAGAATATGGGGCTCCCATAGCCAAAATCAGAATATTTGGCTTAGTTTGCTGAATTTCATGAAGAATATTAAATTCTTCTTCTTCTGTAAAGAAACCATTTTTTCGACCTGAGATTGTTATATTAGGATAAAGTTTGCCTATTACCTCTACAGCTTTTCTGCTTGTAACTTCATCTGTCCCAAGGAAATAAAAACTCCATCCAAGTGTGTTCCCCTTGTCTAACAGACGAAGTAGCAGATCATACCCTGTAACTCTTTCTTGAATAGGTTCACCTTTCCTTTTGGAAGCAAGAACAATTCCTATTCCATCAGGTGTAACCAAATCAGCCTCACTTATGATTTCTTGAAGATGTTTATCCGTTTGATTAGCTATCGTTATCTCGGGATTCGCTGTAATCAAGTGAAACAATTTAGATGTTTCTTTTTGGATATGTTCAGTCAGTTGATTTGTCGTTTCATCAAGGGTCAGTTTGGAAAAAGGAATCCCCAATATATTAACAGTACCTTCCACGTTATCACCTTCACTAAAGAGTATATTGCAATTTTACCATAACAAGGAAACATCATGTATTTTATCAATTTATCTCAAAGTCGGTCGATGGATGTGCCTACGGCATATGTGGAAACGACATGCACCAAAAAGATGTCCCCCCCCCGACCTTACTTTACAACATTTTCTGAACTCCTAGAATGCATTCTAAGGTTTGTTTGAATCCTAGAAGCCCACCACGCATTCCGCTCCCACTTGATGCATCGGCTGGGCGGGGATTTTTTATTGGCATTCGCCCAGGCGCCCTTTCCACGAATGCATATGATGATTATGCCTACTCATTGAAAGGAGCGATCACATATGGGATTATTTCCAACACCGGGAACCGGCGGAGGATTTCCGGGATTCCCGGGCGGACCTGGCGTGCCGGGAGGACCGGGGTTTCCAGGTGGATTTCCCGGAGGATTTCCGGGGACTCCGGGAGGTGCACCGGGAGGCATTCAAGCGCCGACGGCTCCTCCACCACAATTCGTACCGCAAATGTCGGCCACCACATTTGCCATCGACCCCGGCGGGATCAGACGCTGCCTGTTCCGCAACACATACATTTGGCAGAACAACGGCGAGCAATTTTGGTTCTTCCCGGTATTCGTCGGGCGTAATTCTATTGCAGGGTTCAGATGGTTCGGTTTCTTCTGGGCGTACTTCGGCATCGATTTGAAACGGATTCGCTCGTTCACGTGCTTCTAAGGCAGACAGCGAAAGAGAACAGCCTGTGGGCTGTTCTCTTTGTTGACGCTAACGGGAAGAATACTAAATCATATTGAGGGAGTTTAATTAATTGCCGAACCCTCCATCTTCCGTAGCATTCTTAATGACTTCCTCCACTTGTGGTAATATTCCCGCTCCGCTGCTTCTTTTAAGTCTGAAGGATTATACATGGTTTTCTCCTCAATTCCTCTCTTGTTTGTTCTATATGAGTGTTTTGGTTATAATAAAATCTATTTGTTCTTCATCGCCCATATAAAAAGAGTGGGCTCCTGTTTGGACAAATCCCATTTTTTTATAAAAGGTAATTGCGCTTTCGTTTTTTTCCCAAACCCCTAGCCATATTTTTTCTTTATTACGTTCTATCGCTATTTCTATAGCTTTATATATTAGATATTTACCAAGCCCCTTTTTATAAAATTTTTTCTTTATATAAATCCTCTCGATTTCAAGCGAAACATTATCCATTATTTCAGTTTGATCTTCACTAGTGTTTAGCTTTAAATACCCAGCAATTTCCGAATATAAATAAATAAAATAGAATTCTGAAGAGGTATATGATAATTCTTTTTCTAATTGTTGTAAGTTAAATGCTTTTTCCAAGTAGGCTTTCATATTATTACGTGAGTTTTGATTCTTAAAGGTCTCATTAAATGTTTCAACACTAATTTCTTGAAGTAATTCTAGATCTTCAAATGTGCACTTTTTTATATATATAGTCATTTTTCATCCTCCTTTTACGAATCAATAATTTCTCTTGTTTCCCTTTTTTACGAACTCCCAGTCTTTTTCTACATTTTTTCTGACTCTTTCAAGCAGGTTTAGCATCATTTCTACTTCACTTTCGGAAAATCCAGATAGTGCGACCCTATTAGAATAATCGTTTTCCCTTTTTATATCAGGGTATACCGTCATCCCTTTCTCTGTAGGAATTAGTTTTTTAATTTTCTGGTTATATGGATCATCATTCTTTTCAATAAATCCATTAATCTCCAGTTTTTTTATAGCACGAGCAGCTGTTGTTCGGTCTACCTTTATCATTTCGGCTAACTTTTCTTGAATTATCCCTGGATTTTCGCATATTCGTACGAGATATAAGTACTGACCTTTTGTAAGGTCATATTTTTTAAATTCTATATTACTTACAGAATCCAAAGCCCTTGCAATCATTCCAACCTCACGTAAAATATCCTTCATATTTGCAACCTCACTAGTATTTTATTTTCCGTACGCAGTAAAAAAATAGTACCTTAGTTTTGTTGTATTTGCAACAATATTTCAACAGGATGGGTCGGTCATGTCTGCAAGATCAAATGGATGCTAGATGGGAGATTTTAGGTAGATTTGTTCATTGGAAAATGATACATTATTTTGGGATCAAATAGCGCAGAGTGTTCGTGTTTGATATGTGTTATTGGGATAACGCGCAAGTCGGGATAAATGTTTAGGCTCATATTATTTATATTGGGGGAGGGTAACGGCATGGACAAAAATTCTGATTATAGAACAAACATTATTGGCGCTGGCGAGGTTGGCAGTGCCATCTCGGTCGACATGGACAAGAATTCTATACATAAAACAAACAGCATCTTTTGGGATACAAAAGGAAATGAAGTCTTAGGAGCAACCGCGCTGCCTCTCTATGGAGCATTTGTCTCAGAAGAAAAATGCCACCTTTTTGGCGATGTCTCAGGAAAAAAGATACTGGAAATAGGCTGTGGAAGCGGTCAATCCTTGCAGTATCTGGGGGACCGTAAAGCATCTGAACTATGGGGTATGGATTTATCAGAAAAACAAATCGAAAAGACAAAACACCATTTGACGTCGTGCGGTCTTTCAGCAACACTGATCTGTTCTCCCATGGAAGAAGAATGTGGAATACCGGAAGATTATTTTGACTTCGTTTGTTCGATTTATGCCATAGGCTGGACCACCGATCTAGAGGGTACTTTTTGCCGGATCGCTTCTTACCTAAAAAAAGACGGCGTATTCATCTTCAGTTGGTCTCATCCTATACACAAATGTGTTGTTGCAGAAAATAATATACTTGCTTTTAAAAAATGTTATTTTGATGAATCTTGGTATTCGGTATCACTTGATGAAGATACGCTAACATTATCGGACCGTAAACTATCAACCTATGTGAATGCGCTCTCAAAAGCGGGATTTGTAATTGAGCAAATGATTGAGCAATCTGATGATGAGATTATGCAATCGCGGGACGATAACAGTGATTTTGCAAAAAAAGCAAAGATGCTTCCTGTAACTTTTGTAATTAAAGCAAGAAAACTATAGTATCCGATAGAGGGTTCTGCATATTTGTCATTAGAATATGTGGTCCCTTTATATTTAACTATCGTGTCCCGTTAGCGCAACGAGATTACACTTAGCCCTTTTTCTTGCTTGCTCTCATGAAAAAGAAGGAAATCGCCACAATTACTATTGCAACTACGATATATAAATCAATATCCTGCTCAAACATAAACCACATCTTGTGTTCTAAGTTTACTTGTTGTTTTGGTCGAAATCCTTCACCGAATAGTTCTGTTGCTTGGTTAAGGTTATTCATTTCAATAGTAGAACTGCACGGACTACTGCTTAATTCGCCAGCCACTTCGCTAATGTATATTAAGTATTTATTGCCTTCTTTGAAATCAAAACCCCAAGTGTAGTCCGTTGCGAGTATAATTTGAGAGTCAACTTCAGTCTTCCAACTTCGTTCAACATCTACTAATATGTATCTAATTTTCTCTTTTGACCCCGTAAATCCCTCTTGCTTCAAATCGACCCTTATTTGTATCACTTCACCGTAAACAGCTCCACTATATTCCTCTAACGCTTCTTGGGGGCTTCCCACCTCAACACAGGACAAAGCGCTAGCATCTTGTCCATTTGATATAAAAAATACGGAAGTGAATAGTAATATTAACGTGAGTAAACGAAAATTCAATTTACCACCTGCTCTCATGATATTATTTCATACCATCTTTTTTGACTTCTTCAACAGATGAAATGCTAGCAATAAAAAAGAGTCGCACCAACATTATGGGCAACTCTTTGTCGGTGATTAGTGTTCAAGCTCAGTATAAATTTGAAAGGTCACGCCGAATTTATCGGTTACATCACCAAATCCAGGGCTGAAAGGTTCTTCTCTAAACGGCATATTGACTTGCCCTCCTTGCCGCAAAGCTTCAAAAATACGTTTTGATTTTTCTACTTCGTTCGAAGTAATACAAATGGTTACCCGTTTCCCGTTTTCAATAGGTGATCCGCCTGGAGCATCCGAAAACATAAGTTCCGTTACACCGACTTTTAACTTGGCGTGCGCTACAAGACTCCTCAGATCATCAGTGAACGTATTGGGCATGTCCGGCATATCACCGTAAGTAACCATGGAGAGAATTTCTGCATCTAAGGCTTGTTCATAAAACTGAATGGCTTCCTTTACGCGTCCCTCCAAAGTAATATAAGGGGTAAGTTTTACCGTCATAAGATTGTTCCTCCTCGAGTTTTGATTCGATTGTGATTCATAAGTATAGACGATCCGGCCAACTTAAAATCATCGGTATATATTGAAAAAATCCTGATTTGCGTCCAAACCTGTCGGCAATCCAAATCGAACAAATAATTCAGAATCAATAAAATGATGGATATGAGCAATCTTGTCATGCTTTACCTCGAGGATCTGAATGCTCCAAGGAGTCAGCAACCCATCTCGTCCGTTGGGTACATACTGAGCAAAAGCGGGACTATTCCCGTTAGCCCGGATCGGCAATAACCGGGAATCCAGACAATGGCTGCGTGTTGTATTGTAAAAGGACGATAGATTCGAGCTGCCACGAACCCACATCGTAAATGGCGGCATCGATAAGCTGCCGTTCTCGTGGAACAATGCTAACAACGCTTCGATGTCGTACTGCTCGAAAGCTTCCATATATCGTGCAAGCAGTTGTTGATCTGCCTGGACATCCCCCCCTTGTAAATCATCGGACCGAAGATTCGATTGAGCGATCGTCGCCCGTGCTCGTTGCAAAGCGCTGTTGACGGCTGCGGCGGTCATCCCCATCGCATCCGCTACCTCATTAGCAGACCATCGGAAGACATCAAGCAGGATCAGTACGGCGCGTTGCCGAGGTGGCAATAATTGCATGATCGCTATAAAAGATAATCGAATGGTTTCTCTGCTTATCACTATATTGACCGGGTCGTAAGCGGTATCGGGGGCGGGCCATACCCAAGAATTTCGAGCCATACTGTCCCTTGGTTCCATAATAATAGCAGCTGGTTCTGAGAGATCCATCGGAAGTGCCCGGCGCTTTGCATTCCTTAGCCTATCCAAACAAACATTGGTAGCAATCCGATACATCCAAGCTTTACGGGAAGAATGCTGACGGATCTGGTCCCAGTTCTGCCAGACGCGGAGCATGGTATCCTGCACCGCATCTTCCGCCTCAAAAATGGATCCCATCATCCGATAACAATAACCGATGAGTTCAGAACGCAACTCCTCGATCAGGTCTATTTCTCCATGCTTTTGGCTCATTTTGCTTCCCTCCATTTTGGGCGCTCAAAAAAGCTTAAACCCTTATATCTTTGCCAGTCGGCTCACGATTCAACTTTATCGAAATGTCATCTGGCAAAGTAGTTCATAGGGTAATCGCACCGCATTCTTTCAAGATATCCTCTGCATAATGCAACGTTTCTGGGTCGTCAATCCTGTCAAGCCTTTGCAAGATCACTGGAATAAATTCCGTTAAATCCACAGTTTTACTGGAAGCGTGCAGAATCTTTACAGCTTGTAGAAAATCCTCCTGCCCATCCGATTGCAACAGATTCAGAAGATATTTTCTACCCGCGTTAAAAGAAGTTTTGCAGATTAGCTGAATGGCTATGGTCCGATTTTTTGGGCTTTGCTCCGCAATATTTTTCAAAAAACCGAGGGTTGGCTGAGAGATTTTCTTAAACTTGAACATTCCATCAAGCGCTTTAACTTGGATTTCTTCGTTTGGAGCGCTCTGATAAATCTGGATCAGCGCATTCTCATCACCCGGCATTCGGCTGCCAAACCAACCACTTTCATAATCTAGAATAATTTCATCCAGCCAGCGCTCATACCAGTCCAGAAAGCTATCTTCGTAGACAAAGAAAAAGGGATGATCGGGAATGAATTCGGAGGTGTACACAATTCTCCCCCTGTGTTCCCCTTCAAGTACGAGATACATATCGTATTCGCAGCCCTGGGTGCCTATGCACAACATACCGCCCAGCACCTTATTACAGACATCATCGTATTCCGTTGCGGGAATGTCCTCATCATTGGTCAGGGGTTCCGTCAGAAGGTTCCATTCCTCTTTGGTCATTCCAGGATGCAGAACGGATTTTGCAAGGAGTGCCTGGCAATCGGTATAAGAAGCTGCCTTTTCGATCGAATAAATCCCATAATAGGGCCCTGCGCCTCCGTTTCCGACTTTCGTTAAAAACTGTGCGTAAGGCTCAGGAAGTGTTACCTGATTGTGGGCTTGCCAGTCCGCAAGCTTTTTTGCTGTAAACTTCCTATTAACCCTGTATTGATGTGAGGATGCTCCAAACTCCGAGAAAGCTGTGTCTTTACGCTTGGCTTGATGCAGCTTGTTTTTTATTCGATCCAGTTGCGTTTCTTTCTTCCCAAACCACATATTTGAACCCTCCTATTGACTACAGCCAGTTTTCCTTTGTTTGCTTATCCAGCAATTTCAGCAGAAGCGGTAATCGGTATTCTCCGTACTCCTCTGTATATGGTTTATACCCGTAACTTTCCCTTATGATCATTTCATACTTGATTCGAGTTACACAACTAAAACTTGCCCCTACTTATAATACAGTTCCCCCCACTAGTTGAAGCGGCAAGTTTTTCTATGACTGATCTAAGAGAAACAGATAAGACTAACAACTAGGCGTGACATGAAAGAGATGTTGTATTTTTCGCTACCATGAATCTCAAAAAAATACCACCTAGCATTAACGCTCAGGTGGATCGGGTGGAAAGACACGCCACATCTCCGGTTTAACAAACAATAGTAGTACTAATAGACTTGATAAACAGATCAATCAGAAAACCTTTTATCTATCCTCTCCGCCAACGTCGTAATCAACTCAATGTCTTGTTCTGTTAAATGATCAAGAAAATGTTTGCGTATTGCCTTTGCGACTATGGGACGAGAATCAATCACTGCTGATTTCCCAGCGGGAGTAATATTGACTTGAACCCCATTACCTAATTCAACTAACAAACCTAATATTCCATAATCACCCTCTGATAGTCCAGTGTGCTCGGACATGTCTTTTACTACACGCATTTTATTTGGGGTATCGTGATTAGTTGGATTAGTCAGAATTTATCAATCTTGTACCAGAATACGGGTAACGGAAACCATCCTACAGGTGCAGTTACTGCCATATAACGACTGTGTTGTGTAAGCAGAAGCGTCTGAGCCTGCTGCTTATTAAGGACAACTGCATCGGGCATAGCAGACCGCTCGACAGTCACGCCATTCGCATCCACTCGCGCAGTAACCGGCTGACCGTCCATGACTGCAGAGAACTCCCCCTGGACAATCCCTAACGTCTTAAACTTAAGTGTCAGATAAGCCTTCAATACATTGGCAAAATCCAGAATATTATACATATCAGATGTCTCGATAACATAGTCTTCAGCAATGCTACCAAGAGTCGTATTCAGAGGAATGTCATATTCTGGCGTATAAATAGAAACCCGCTCTGCTCTGCTATATACCATATAAGCCTTGATAGTCCGCGAAATATCGTCCGTATTTTTCATCGCGCATTCAGATATTTCATCGCCTGCTTCGTTTACGATCAGATACCCGATCAACTTACCATTTTCCAGAACGCCCAGCGCTTTTTGATGAAGGGATTTGAAAATAAGTGGCAATTGCTGTACGTTACGTTCAATATAAGCAAGCCGCGAGGTGTTAATGCTATGCGCAAAAGATTCTGCTCCTTCAACCTCGAAGAACGAGCAGAAGGATATTCCTGTATCGTTCACATGTCTTAAGGCATGGCGCACGTTGGCCTCTCCCACGAAATACTTGAACTTTACACCGCCAAGAGTGAAGCCAAAATACTCATATCTCTGTCGCTGACCATATAATACGACCATATCGTACGTATTGCGCAGTTCTCCAAGCCACATGTTCATGAGCACCTTCATATGCCCTTCGCTACGCGCACGAGGATGGACCGATACGGTACCTAAATAGCAGGTTCGCAGAGTATAGTCACATACCGTCAGCGACTCTGGAAAAACGGCCACCTGTGCGCGCAGCCTGCCTTTCTCATCCGCAGCAACCATATGCATGGCTGAGGAATCTACGTTCTTATCGTACGCTTTGGGCATCAGGGTTTCAAAATCTAAGCGAAAAGCATAGTTGGCTAAATCTATGCATTCTTCGCGCTCATTCGGAGTTGCCATTCTGTATTTAACCATTTGCATTACACTTTCAGTCTAAATATTAAACTACCTTCCTAACTCGTATCCGTTAGCACAATCGTTACTTATTCTTTACTGGTATCCAAATTTCACCCTGTATAAGAATAATTCCTCTGAAGGTTGTGTGAAATTCTGCGAACTGCTAGATCCTCTTTTGAGAAATAACTTATGCCGCTTTACCCGAGTGTGTATCCGTCCGCTTGCTTCGAAAGAACGGCTTACCCTTCGACCAATTGATGAACGGCTGCTCTATAACATAATAAGAGATCGTCGCTGCCACATACGAGATTGCGACGACGGATACACTGATGCCTAACCATCGCCACACGTCCTGGATCCCGAAATAGCGATAATCCTTTAAGAAGTACATTTCGATTAACGTAATGAACAAATAGTGCCAAATATACAAGCCGAACGAAATTCTCGCGGTAAATCGGAAAAAGGGGTTTTCAAGTAAGCGTCCTAAAATTAGGCTGAACGGTGCCGACAACAGCACGACTCCGAACAAAATGGCGTAAGCCGGGAAGTAGTACGGCTGCTGCTGGAAGCTGAAGTCAAATTCACCAAGGTGGCGCATGCGCCAGAGCAGCAAGCCGGCAAGCACCAAAGCTACTGCCCCGACGGCGTCGAACAGCCCGAGCTTGCGCAACCGCTCGATGGCGGTGCCGCGCTGCATAATCGCGACCGTTACGCCCGCCGCCAAGATACCAATAGCGAAGTGACCGAAAAATCCAATTGGGTTGTAATTTGGCATCCAGTATTTTGCGCCGCCGATCAGACCAAAATCCCAACCCCGGCCATTCTCGCTTGGCGTAAACCACTGATGTATGAGCGAGTTGGCGACAAGTACCAATCCAAAGGCGACGACCCAGAACAAGATCGCCTTTCCGAACGAACGCCGCTTGCTGAGCATAAACAATAAAGCCATAAACAAAGGCATCAACATGTAGCATAACACCTCGAAGCTGATCGACCAGAATGGCCCATTCAAGTCGGACGGAAAAAGAGTTGTATAGTGGAAGCCCGTCGTAAACGTGAACCCCGTGATGATTCGCCGCCACAAGAACTCCGTACGGATGTCCAGTATCCATACGAGTAACAGACAAACCAAGAACGAAACATAGAAGCCGGGCATAATCCTTGCAGCACGACGCACTACATATGTACGGATACTCGGATACGCTTCATTTTCCAAGTAAGCGCTCCAAAAGGGGAACGATAACAAAAATCCGCTTAACACGAAAAACAAGCTGACCCCGCTGTTCCCAAGCAAGACAACCGACTGCACTTCTTGAAGCCATTGCTTTTGTGCGGGCATCGCTAGACGTTGTGACAAATGATGCAGGATGACGGACAGGCAAGCGATCGCTCGAACGCCATCCGCTCCTGTTAATCGGGTACTGTCTAACCGAATATTTGACATCAGCTTAAGTTCCTCTTTTCCGAATTGACTCCCGAACGGATGATCGTCCGCGCACACAACGGAATGGCCGTCGAACTGAACAGGATAACCGAAGCCTAGAACACCACATCCGTTTACCCACTACTCCCACTCCCAATGGCGCTGCACATCGATTTCAGGTACTCCTATATTTCAATAAGTTATAGGAAAACCCTTCAACAATTTCATTATTCATCCAAATAAATACCACGATCTGAAATTCGCCAAGATGCTGGGCACCTTGAGATTTAATGTGGATAAATCTGCTAATTTAAGGCAATGAATATCTATTAATTAAAGGTTTTTGACTGCCTTTTTTATCATATCATCGTACTCCACCTTTTCATCGGGAAGCTTAAAATGTACAACCAGCACATTCTTTTTCTCGTAAACACTTGGTATGGTTACAAAATTAGCACTAGCTAATTTTTCGTCAAGATTTTTACGTCCTACATTTTGAGCTTGTTCAGAATCAAATATGAAGATATACACGTTTACAGCATCCGTATGAAGCGATGAATCCGGTGATGTCTGTGGCAGTTTGTCCATACTGTATGTATCTATAGCATACGTCACTGCCGTAACATGGTTTAGCTCCCCAAAATGTGATTTTCCTCCCTTAAGGTGGATTGGAAATACTTTTAAGCCTTGGGTTTCCATAGATTGAATTACATTTTCAAGCGAAATCTTTCTTTCTTCACCGCCACCCGAACAGGCAGATAGTACAATCAATATAACAAGAAATACGAATACGGATTTTAAATTCATCTAATTAATACTCCTCCCGAGTACCTATATCTATTCCTTAGACGCATATGTAATTAAAACTTCAATGAAAATGGCTTTCATTTTATGTATTTTATTATTGAAAACTAATTGCTGGGCAGTTGGATGCCGCGCCAGCCGCTTACATCGCATTGGCCATATTTATTATCACCCACAGCTACCACCGTGCCGTCCGATTTAAGGCCGAGAGTATGAGCGCATCCCGCCGCTACCGCCACAATATCGCGCCAGCCACTTACATTGCATTGGCCATGCTCATTCCAACCCACTGCTGCCACCGTGCCGTCCGATTTAAGCCCGACGGTATGATTACTACCCGCCGCTATCGCCACAATACCGAACCAGCCGCTTACATCGCATTGGTCATGCTTATTCCAACCTACAGCCGCCACCGTGCCGTCCGATTTAAGCCCGACGGTATGAAGGTAACCCGCCGCTGCCGCCACTATGTCGCGCCAACCGCTTCCATTGCATTGACCATACCGATTATTCCCTACAATCTCTACCGTGCCGTCCGATTTAATCCCTAAGGTGTGCCAGTCACCCGCCGTTACCGCTACTATATCAAGCCAGTCGCTTACATCGCATTGACCTTCATTATTTCGACCTACAGCCACCACCGTACCATCCGATTTTAAACCGACGGTACGACGCCAACCCGCCTCAACCGCCACAATATCGTGCCAGCCGCTCACATCGCATTGGTCATGCTTATTCCAACCAACAGCCTCAACCGTGCCGTCCGATTTAAGCCCGATTGTATGAGCATTACCCGTGTTCGTCGCCATATGAACATTACCAGCCGCAACCGCCACCATATCGTGCCAGCCACTTACATCACATTGTCCATATTTATTATCACCCACAGCCATCACCGTTCCGTCCGGTTTAAGACCAACGGTATGACGACGACCCGCCGCTATAGTATTTTTAGGCCACCGTTTCACCATGTCATTCCTCCTTGTATTCTTTCCGTTTCCCATTAACCTTTTGGAATTTGTGCAAATTTCCTTTGGCGTTAGATTGTTATCAATGAAATCATTTAGAATTTGAAAGTTCCTGTCCTCATGACCGAAATGTGGAATAATTTAATGTTCCATCGACAACTCCAAACGCCTGCCCCCGACCAAAAGCGGTTTTTAAATTTAATTTATCCGCTTCACTTACTTGCTGCGTCAAAAAAATTCCATCATTCTTTAACACCTTAGACACTTCATTTGAGAAGAACGGCGCGTGATAACACGAAACTACGTCAATCAAATCAAATGGAAATTGCAAGTTATCAGATGACATCTGTTCAAATAGAACGTTAGAAACATTCGCTTTATCCAGGTTTGATTTTGTAGTTTCCATCATTCCGCTCGATAAGTCAATCCTAAACACAGATTGAAATGAAGAAGCAATGGTTACCTGCAATTCCCTAAAGTCCCACCCATTAATTTTGCCGACTTTATCATAAAATCCTTATATTCTAATTCATTCATGTAGAAACCACCTTTCAAATTATAAAAGCCAAAACACAGAATCAGTGTCTTGGCTTCACTCAGGGATGACACCCGCACTGATTCGAAATATTAGTGTTATTATTGAGAGATTATCTTGCAACTCCTAGAGGTGAACGGCAACTACCTGTTCCCATTCCCAATTGGTTGTAATATGCTTTAATATTCACAAGGGTCTGACCGTGTGTGACCTGGGCGATCATCTGGCCGGTTTCTTCAACATTTACGGTTCTGTTCTCCAGAAGAGCATCAAAAGTTTGCTTAATTTCTTTAGGGAACACATTTCCGACCATACTGGACAAGCCATTACATCCATCTATTTTAATATTGGATACTAGGTTTTCATCACCCGCTGCGAACCTAACAAACGATTCAGGAAACATCGTATCTCTATGACGATGAACGTCTCCTGCCTCCTTAAAACCCAAGATGTTGTCATGCCTTCTTATTAAATCGTGCAAAGCATCCAGACTCAAATCAAAACCTGTTCGGGAAGGATTGTTGTAAAGAATAACATCTTTGGATGTGTGTGTGAGTAACTCATCTACATACAAGATAGCTTGTTGCTGGGTCGGTTTAATGTAAGGTGGAAATCCGATCATTACCACATCAAAAACCGATCCTTCAAGGGCTTGGATTAATCTCACCCCGTCTCGGGTTCTAGTGGATGCAACGCCAAAAATCAATTCTACATCCAGAAATTGCTTCTGGTTGAAATAGTCTATGATATGCAGTCGCTCCTCGATGCTCAATGAATGCTGTTCCCCTGTTGAACCTGAAACAAACAATGATTCGACTTCGTTTTTTTTCAAATAATTGACTATTGGCTCGAATCCCTCCAAATACAAGCTTTCATCTTCTCGAAACGGAGTAGGTATGGCAATATGAAAATTCTTCATGTGGATCATTATCCCTCCATTGAAACATCTAGAAATTCGGATGGCATTAAAAAATATACTTTTATTAGTATAACGTTTTATAAACTCACTTAATATACCTCTGCAAATCGCCGAGCCCTAAAAAGCCCACCTCAGGACGCTGCCTGAAGTGGGCTATCTTTATAACTATATTGGATCTTGTGAATATACAAGATGAAATCACTCTTCGATTTCAAGTTCTCCTGTATCTGCACTTTTGAGTACTAGCTTGGCTTCAATTGGAGTTGAACCATCCTCGCCAGTAAACTTAAGCTTACCCGTACGCCCCTTAGAAATTAATGTCTTCACCTGAGCATCCGTCAACGTACGTCCATGGTTTTCTTTCCAAATTACAAATTTGCAGCCTTCTTTATAATGTGAGCAGCCATATCCTTTACGGCCCATAAATATCATTCCGCCACAGCCGGGACTCGGACAATTACCGATGATGGTTGGACCTTGGTCTGAAGAGTCAGCGCTACTTCCCTGCTGGGTAGCAGTTCTCGTTGATGCTCCGCCAGCTTCACCCTCCGCTTTTCGCTTTCTTGGCGCAGCGGGTTTATCGGCAGCTTTACGTGTAGCAGCACCGCTACCTCCTTTACCTCCGGATTTTGTCGTGGGTGTCTCGCCTTCAAAGGAGGTTTTATCCGCCCGGGATTGCACACGCACTTTCTGGACAATCATGGAGGCGAACTTTTTCACATTCTCCATAAACTGCCCATCCGAAGCTGTCCCTCTGGAAATCTCATTCAGACGGCGTTCCCATTGGCCGGTCATCTCCGGAGAAGTCAGCAGCTCTATACCTGCGCCCCGAATGAGCTCGATTACCATTCGACCCTTTTGAGTGAGCGCGATTTTTTTACCCTGCATCTCTATGTAGCCCACGTTCTTTAGGCGCTCAATCGTGGCTGCACGTGTTGCCGGGGTACCCAGACCCGAATCCTTCATGGCATCTCGAAGTTCCTCATCTTCAATCTGTTTACCAGCACTCTCCATCGCTTTCAGCAGAGTACCTTCTGTAAAGTGTTTGGGGGGCTGAGTGTCCTTCTCTTTTACAATAGCATCACTGCACAGGACATCCTCCGAGCGAAGGATTGAAAAAGGCTCATTAACCTCAATCTCCTCTTCCTCTTCGTCGTCCTTTGACTTGCCCTTGGCTGGCTTAGACTTGTCCTTCTTCTGATCTGCATAAATAACCTTCCAGCCTAGACTCAGCAATTCTTTAACCGTAGTTTTGAACTTCTCGTCCTCAACCTCGGTAATTACTGTATGAACCTTATACTCTGCAGCCGGATAAAACTGGGATAGAAAGCGACGTACGATCAGATCATACAGCTTCTGCTCATCCGTGCTTAAACCCGAGGCTTTCCGATATGTAGGCAAAATTGCATGGTGATCCTCAACCTTCGAGGGATTGCAGATAAACTTGTTCCCTTTATGCACCAGATTCCGGTTAGCACCTTTTACCCACTCGTCATATGCGGTACCCTGCAGCGCAGAGAGCGTCTTATGCATTTCGGGAATATTCTGCTCAGTCACATAGTTGGAATTCGTCCGCGGATACGAGATAACTTTGTGCTTCTCATAAAGCGCCTGCGCGATATCCAAGGTTTTCTTAGCTGAAAAAGCGTATTTGCCGTTCGCTTCCCGCTGCAATAATGTCAAATCGTACAGCTTGGTTGGATACTCCTTCGTATCCTTAACCTCATAGGAGGCAACTCTGCCCAGTTTTCCTTTAACCTTAGCAGCTATGGCCTCAGCCTTGTCACCATCCGTTAATCGGTCTCCCTGCCACATGCCCTTGTAGGTCATTTCATTCTGTGTGAATTGGCCTTCCACCTCAAAAAACTTAAGTGATGCGAAAGACTCAATGATCTTCTGACGGTCATAAATCAGCGCTAGCACGGGGGTTTGCACTCTGCCCACAGATAACAGCACATTATGCTTGGTTGTAAAAGCACGCGATCCGTTCATTCCAATCAGCCAGTCGGCTTCACTGCGCGCTTTTGCAGCTTTGGTCAGATTCTCGTATTCCGAACCGTCCTTCAGCTCCGCAAAGCCTTTGCGAATCGTCTCCGGGGTCAAATCCGAAATCCACAGCCGCTTAACCGGCTGCTCCAGTTGCAGATGTCGCTGAATCAAGGAAAAGATATGCTGCCCTTCCCGCCCGGCATCACAAGAGTTCACCAACAGATCACTGCGTTTGGCTAACTCCCCTATAACTTTAAGCTGATCGATGGTTCTGGCATTCGGAATTAGCTTGAAGGCGTCGGGAATAATCGGCAAATCATTAATATTCCATTTCTTGTATTTAGCATCGTAAGCTTCCGGCTCCGCTAGTCCAACTAAGTGGCCGATAGCCCAAGTAATAATATACTGCTCCCCTTCTAGATAGGAACGGTGATTTTTAGCCTTCGGTTCTATTGCGGCGGCGATATTCCGCCCCATATCCGGTTTTTCCGCAATAATGAGTGTCTTCAAAAACAATCGCTCCTTACCTTTATCGTTCTCTACTCCAAATACGTCCAGTAGTCTATTATACCATCAACTCTACTTTTTTTAACGTATTCCTTGGAAGGTTCGGATTTGCTCAGCTATAAAAATTACTTCGGATCAAGAACACAGGACAAAAGATATGGGCATATGTTACTGTTATAAACCACTTGGGAGGTAATAATATCTTATGTCTTATCAAATGAATGCTAATCATGTCGCAACACCAACCCTTATACAGACTGTCCAAAATTGCGCGGTAACCTGCGAACAAATGGTGACACACCTGCTTCACATGTCCGATGTCCACAACCGGGTGATGCAGATTCAGCTGTTAAGAGATTGCGTTACTATTTGCGATACAATGGTCTGTTATTTAGCAAGACATAGTCCGTTTGCACAATCACTTGCCAACTTCTGTGCATGTGTGTGTGATGTATGCGGGAAAGAGTGTGCAAGATTTCCTGACCCGGAATCCCAACATTGCAGCAGAGTTTGCTTTCATTGTGCTCAAGAATGCCGCATGTTCGCTGCTTCATAGAATATATACCGTCATACTTAACCGGCTCCTGTTAATTTACTTCATAACAAGCATAACTCTCAACGCTTATAGCGAGGTGGGTTGTGCTTGTGCTTTAATACGTGCAATGGCCTCAGCAATTCCAATACTTGCTTTAACGTTCGTTCTCCGTTCGATAATTTCAACCTGTCCATCTGAAGCATCCTTACCTACCACAATGGTTAATGGGATACCGATAAGGCTGGAATCCTTAAATTTGACACCAGGACGCTCGTCCCGCTCATCCAACAGTGTCTCAATTCCCAATTGGTTAAGCTGCTTATAGAGGGCTTCGGCCAGCTCCACCTGATCATTATCCTTGCCAGACATAAGTAAAATATGAACCTGGTAAGGTGCAACCGCTGCTGGCCAAACGATGCCATGCTCATCGTAATTTTGTTCTACAATAGCAGCTAGCATTCTTGATATTCCGATGCCATAACACCCCATGATCATGTGCTGGTTCCGTCCTGTTGTATCCAGATAGGTGGCTCCAAGCTTCTTACTGTATCGGGTTCCAAGCTTAAATACATGTCCAATCTCAATCCCCTGATGAAATTTGAGCGTTCCTTCTTCACAGTGAGGGCAAGCTTCTCCTTCTGTAACATTACGGAAGTCGCCAACACTAGTTAATGGAAAGTCTCTGCCTGGAACGACATTACGAACATGATAATCCAATTCTCCTGCGCCAGCTATACCCAGTGTCATTTCAGCGACTGCCGTATCTACCAGTATAGTTATTTCAAGCCCAATTGGACCCACAAACCCGCTCTCCACACCAGCTACATCCTGCACACTCTCATGGTCTGCCAAACTGATCTCAGTAGCCCCAATGTGTTTCCTTACCTTAATTTCATTTACCTCATGATCCCCTCTTACTAGAACTGCAAGCAGCTTGCCATCGCCTTGATAGATGAGTGTTTTAATAATTTGCTCCGGCATAATATCTAACGTATGCACCAGTTGGTTAATAGTACGGATCCCTGGTGTATGAAACTTTTCTATAGCTTGTACATTGACTTCTTGATTTAATTTAGCATTTTCAATGCGCACTTCAGCCTGTTCCAAGTTGGCAGCATAATCACAGGTAGAACACGCAGCAATGGTATCCTCTCCAATATCCGTCAGTGCCATAAATTCATGGCTGCCGCCTTCCCCGCCTATGGTGCCAGAGTCTGCATGGACTGCTCGAAATTGTATGGCACAGCGGCTGAAGACCCGATGATACGCATTGAACATGGTCCAATACGATTGGTTTAGACCTTCAGAGCCTGTATCAAACGAGTAGGCATCCTTCATTAAAAACTCTCGGCCCCGTAGTAGACCTGAGCGCGGACGGCGTTCGTCACGGAATTTGGTTTGAATCTGATAGACGGTGAGTGGAAGTCTTCGATAAGAGCTAATCTCGTTACGAACGAGTGCAGTCACGATTTCTTCGTGTGTTGGACCCAGCACAAAATCCCGCTCATGCCGATCCTGCAGCTTCATCAGCTCCTTACCGTATTGGTCATAACGCTCGGATTCTTTCCACAGCTCTGCAGGCTGCATGGAAGGCATTAATACCTCTTGGGCACCTGTAACATCCATCTCTTCCCGCACGATGTTCTCTATTTTATGAAGAACTCGTCTTCCGAGCGGCAGATAAGTATATATGCCTGCTGCCAATTGCCGAATAAAGCCTGCACGAAGCAGCAGTTGATGGCTCATAGTTTCCGCTTCTGCTGGTGCTTCTCGCAGTGTTGATAATAACAGCTTACTTTGCCGCATGTTGGTAACCCCCTAATTATTAAGAGCTTCTAAGCCTAAAAAACACAAAAAGACACATTCGCCAGGGACGAATGTGTCGTGATACCACCCTTATTTAACCGCCTATATTAGAGCCTAGACAGTCCTCTATACGGATAACGGCCGTTTCCGGCAGCGGATTTAACTTCTATCGCTACAGCTACCAGTGGCAGGATACAATTCATTCGTACGGGGAACCTTTCAGCCGGTGAATTCCCTCTCTGTTCTAACGAGACTAGAACTGTAAATCCATGGTCAAAGCTTTTGTCTTATCCAGATGTTTTATAATTTACCTGATTATAACGATTACGTCAAGCATACCCTTTGATCAACAAAACAACCGTCACCACAACAAATTCGATGTGGTGACGGTTGTTAATATGTTCATTCGTATTATTTACACTAATACAGTAGAGCCCATCAGGAATTTATCCACTTCACGGGCTGCTTCGCGTCCTTCGTTAATTGCCCATACCACGAGGCTTTGCCCACGGCGCATATCACCGGCAGCAAATACTTTGTCCACATTAGTATTGAACTTGCCATAACGGGCTTTCACATTGGTACGGCGATCTGTAGCCAAGTTCAATTCTTCAATAATATTCTGCTCCGGTCCGTCAAAGCCAATGGCAATCAATGCCAGTTGAGCAGGGTAAACTGCCTCTGTACCCGGAACCGGCTGATAAATTTTACGACCTGTCTCATCCACCATCCGGTGGATTTGCACGGTATGAAGCTCTTTCAAGTTACCTTCTTCATCGCCAACGAATTTAGTCGTCATGATGGAGAATTCACGAGGATCATCGCCGAACAATGCTTTGGCTTCCTGCTGTGCATAGTCAAGTGTATACACGTTCGGGAATTGCGGCCAAGGGTTAGCGATTGGATCACGCTCAAGCGGTGCTTTGTCATGTGTACCGAATTGAGTAATACTGCTGCATCCATGACGAAGCGCCGTTGCCACACAGTCAGAACCTGTATCGCCACCACCCAGAACAATGACATCCTTATCCCCAGCGGATACATAGTTGCCATCTTCGAGATTAGAGTCCAAATAACTCTTGATGGTTCCGTACAGGTAATCCATGGCGTACATTACACCTTTAAGCTCACTGCCTTCAATATTAAAGCGGCGTGCTTTGGTAGCTCCACCACACAGAACAACAGCATCATATTCATCCACCAATTGTTGTGCCGGTATATCCTTACCGATCTCTGTGTTCACTACAAACTGAACACCTTCCGCAGCCAGCAGATCGACGCGGCGCTGAACTACACGCTTGTCCAGCTTCATCGTCGGGATTCCGTAGGTCAACAATCCGCCGATACGGTCACTGCGTTCAAACACAGTTACGGTATGTCCAGCTTTATTCAATTGTGCGGCAGCCGCAAGACCAGCAGGACCGGAGCCTACGATGGCAACCGTTTTCCCGGTACGTTTCTCAGGAGGGTTAGGGACAACCCAGCCTTCTTCAAAACCTTTATCAATAATCGCCAGCTCAATAGTCTTAATTGTAACTGGCTGACCAATCAAACCTACAGTACAAGAACCCTCACAAGGTGCCGGGCAAATACTTCCTGTAAACTCAGGGAAATTGTTAGTTTTATGCAAGCGCTCCAGTGCTTCTTTCCATAATCCACGGTATACCAAGTTGTTCCATTCAGGAATCAGATTGTGTACCGGACACCCGGAGGTTCCTCCATCCATATCAATACCGGTATGACAGTACGGTGTCCCGCAATCCATACAGCGAGCACCTTGCGTACGAAGCTCTTCTTCAGACAAATGATGGTGGAACTCTTCCCAGTCCTTAACCCGTTGCTCAGGCTCGCGGTCACCCGGGAGCTGACGTTTATACTCCATAAACCCTGTTGGTGTAGACATATTTACGTTTCCCCCATCCGTTCTCTTCATGTAAATTTATAGTACATTGTAACCTGTTGCGATATTTGTTAGGTTCATAAATAACGCAAGTGTTGTCCTGTACATTCTGTTGTATAGCGACACATACTTCTAATTTTAATTATAGTAGCATTCATCACTTTTGCACAGTAATGGATTAATTTGCTGATTATTTGTACTATTTCACACGTTGTGTCAGAGAAAGCGTTTTATTATCTATTCCGTACGTTCATATACAAGAAATTGGTAATCATACGGATTTTTATCGTCGCGAATGCCCTTGATATTAGAAACTTCTTTCCATAGACTCCAGTCAACATTCGGAAAATAGGTATCCCCATCAAAAGCCTCATCGATCCGAGTAACGATCAGCTTGTCGGCATAAGGCAGCATCATTCGGTATATCTCCGAACCCCCGATAACCATCAATTCATCGGGTTTCTGCCCTTCGTTAATAGCTTCCTCTACCGTGTGTACAACCTCGGCACCCTCAGGGTTAAAGCTGGTATCCCGGGTCATGACCAGACTAGTTCTGTCTTTCAGCGGTTTACCTCCGAGTGAGTCCCAGGTTTTGCGTCCCATCAGCATTCTTTTGCCCAGCGTCTCCGCCTTGAAAAAAGCAAAATCCCGCGGCAGATGCCAAGGCATATCATTGTCCTTACCGATTACACCATTTGAGCCCATGGCCCAAATCATACTAATGCTCATAGTACCTCGCCTCCCCTGTTAAATAGCTACCGGTGCTTTAATACCTGGATGGAAGACATAATCGGTGAACTCAAAGTCATCAAACGTATAATCAAAAATACTCTCCGGTTTTCTACGGATCATTAACTTCGGCAGTTCGTACGGTTCTCTAGCCAATTGAGTCGCTACTTGCTCCAGATGATTGGTGTAAATATGCACATCTCCTCCGGACCAGATAAACTCACCCACTTCAAGACCGGTCTGCTGAGCGACCATATGAGTCAAGAGTGCATAGCTGGCAATGTTAAATGGCAACCCCAGAAAAGTATCAACTGAACGCATTGTTAACATGCAGGACAGCTTACCATCCGCTACATAGAACTGAAATACAAAGTGACATGGAGGCAGCTTCATATTTTCAATTTCACCCACATTCCAGGCACTTACAATATGCCGGCGCGAATCCGGGTTATTCTTAATGGCTTCAATAACATTCGAGATTTGGTCAATATGGCGCCCGTCTGCGCTTTCCCAAGCCCGCCACTGTGAGCCGTATACCGGTCCCAGCTCTCCGTTCTCATCGGCCCATTCATCCCAAATGGAAACACCGTTGGCCTTAAGGTAAGCCGTATTGGTCTCACCCTTCAGAAACCATAACAATTCATGAACAACCGATTTCAAATGAATACGTTTTGTTGTCATGAGAGGAAAACCCTTAGCCAAGTCAAACCTTAGCTGACGGCCGAACACGGATATTGTACCTGTTCCTGTACGGTCGCTTTTTGCAGTGCCGTGATCCAGTACATCCTGGAGTAATTCTAAATATTTGCGCAACTGACAACGCCCCTCTATCCTTTTTTTCTTTTATTAGTTTACCATGACCCTGCCACCCTTGTAACTTGCAAAACTATAGAAATCGGCAAAAAGAACCTCATGGACATGAAAAACCCGGAGGACTACCCCCTCCTTAGAGGTTGTTCTTCCGGGTTTCTTTTTAATTCATGCGTTATACTCATACCTTCTTGAATTTATTCCATAATTAGGCCGTACACACTTATCTTCTTTATTCGGCGGGCTACTAACATAGAAACTACATACGCAACAATGATAATCGCAACACTCAGCAGCAGTACCTGAGGTAAGCTGACTGCAAGCTGGATGTTATAAATTCCAAGATTCGAAAGCAGCAGCACAAACGTAGTATCCGAGTAAAAGTAACCTAGCACACTTCCTAACAGTACTCCTACTGTAATAACTGGCAGAAGACTGAACGTAATCTGTGTCATCAAATTGAAGGTGGTATAACCCATTCCCTTGAGTATCCCGAATTCTTTCTTCCGCTTTAGGATTAAGGTCTTGATTACCAGGTATAAGATCAAACTGACCACAATAATCGTCACCACCGTAATGACCGCCGTCATGGAAGAAACAGCTGAACTAAAGGTGCTGAGCACACTATCCTGTACATCTTGAAGATTCGTTATTGTCCATTGTCCAGGGAACCGTTTCTCCAACTCCTGAATAATTGTATTTTCATTGGACCCTTCCTTCAGATAGACATTAAGCGTGCTAGGTGCGAAATCAGGGAGCATTCTCTTCACACCCTCTTCGGTCATGGTCGCCACCATTCCGAGTTGATTGATCTGCTGACTGAGTCCTGATATTAAATAGCTTTCAGTAACACTATTAGAGGTAACTCTAACCTCATCACCGATGGTTTTACCTATCTGCTTTGAAATGATCCCCGATATGGCTATCTCATTGTCATATTTAGGCTGCCTGCCTTTATAAACAGTCTCTGTCTCCATCTTGCTAAAGTCATCTGAAATTCGGAGCAAAAAGTTGGTGTCTAGAATGGAAGCCACTTTGCTGTCGAGCAGAGAAGTCTTCTTCACTTCCTTCATGCTTTCCACTTCAGAAATCATATCCTCCTGTACCACACCGCTTTTTAAGACTAACAACAGGCTGCTCTGCTCTATGCCCACAAGCTTCAAAATAGCGGTAGTATCTCCTTTAAAGTTAAAATTCAAAATGGAGCAAAAAATACAGGAAAAGGTCAGTCCCGCAACAATAATAACAATCATCACGTTCTGTTTGGTCTGCCTGATTAAGGATTTCAAACTTAAAGCAAACTGCAGAGAAAGACGCGATTGTTCAAGAGGAATACGATTTCTTTTAAAATTATGGGTAAGTATCCCGCTCTGCAGAGCAGCTATAGGTGTGATGGTCCGAATCCGTTTACTGGATAGAAAAGCCACAAGCAGAACCATTCCAGTGATGATCAACAAGCTTAGCACCGCACTTAACATCCCAAATGAAGCGGGCCATATCAAACCTACTGAAGCGGAAATCAGATTGCCGGCAAACGGCATCACCAGAGTAGAAACAGCTATCCCCGGAATTGCAGCAAGGATGGAAATCGAGGTGAATTGCAGTAAAAGCGCACCTATAATCTGCCATGATGTGAAACCATTCGCCTTCAGGACACCAATATTAAGCAGATTATCTTCAATATGGCCCAAGATCTGGAAGCGAATAACGATGAGCGAAATCACGACCATAATTAGAGCGAAGGCGATTAGGATGGCTGTCAAAATACTAACAAATATACGATTTCCTGTTACGCCGGATTCAGCACTCATCACTGAAAACATGTTACGTGTCCCCGAAGCGGAAATTTGATCTTCCAGCGATTGGCTCAGCTTTTCAACTTTAGTACTGTCGGTCAAATTCACAGACAAAAGGTTAAAATGCGCCTCTTTTCCAATACGTCCATCTAAATCCTTATACGCCTTATCCGGCAAAAACACCTTTAAAGAACCGTTACTAAGCGTCCCTAATATCGGCTCCTCAATAAAGCCTCCAATGGTATACGTATATTTATTTTTCTCATAGTTGAATGAGTAGCTATCACCAAGATTGTACCCCGCACTGACATGGAACATATAGGGTAGAAAAATCATATCTGAAGTGATGTGTTCCAATTGAGAGGCTGGTCTAAAGGGAGCCATAGTCCTTTGCAGATCTGAATTAAGAATCAACAGGCTAGAAGTGGTATCCGTCTGCCCGTATTCCAACGCAGCATCGTTAAGCAGAATTGCAGGTTCATTTTCCCACTTCTCCGTAGTAGGATAGCTTTCCACCAGAGATTCATATTCCTTGAGATGTCTATCATTTTCGAAGTAGGCAATCAAATCCGGTGTTTGCAGCTCAGTCATTTTGTCTTCCTGAAAGGAATTAAGCTTTAAGGTAACCGACAGCCCAATGTTCAGCAGTAATACAGCCAGCAGAATTAAAAGGGAAAGAGTAGCTGTGGAACTTTTTCTTTTGCGGATGTTGGACCAAGCAAGTTTACTTTGAACACTGCTCATTCCTACCACCCCAAATCTGCCAAAAAGGATTGTAACTGCTTCTGCCGCTCCGGCCCGCTGTCTTCACTATATGGAGTAAGATGCAGCTCACCTACCATTACGCCATCCCGCAGATACAGAATTCGGTTGCCGCGCAAAGCGGTTTTGACATCATGAGTCACTAAAATAATGCTCTGCCCACGCTCATTTACCTCTGTTAAGACATCAAGCACACTTGCGCCCGCTGCACTGTTGAGGGCTCCAGTTGGCTCGTCGGCGAACACTGCCTTAGGACTATTGATTAATGCGCGGACAATTCCAGCACGCTGAGCTTCTCCCCCTGAGATTTGAGCCGGGAACTTACCCCATATGGATGCATCCAGTCCTACTTCACTTAGCAGCTTCTTGGCCTTGACTACCGCTTGAGTTCTATCCTTTTGAACGAGATACGCACTGGATAACACATTGTCGAGTACACTCATAGTGTCGAGCAGATGGATTTGCTGAAACACGAACCCGCAGTTCTTCCGCCGGAATATGGCAAGCTGATCATTGCTTAGACCCGTAATTTCCTGTCCCTCAAAAGTTATTTCCCCCAGTGTCGGTTTATCCATTCCGGAAATCGCATATAGCAATGTCGACTTGCCCGAACCGGAGCTGCCCATAATGACTGTGAAATCTCCTTTGTAAAGAGTCATATCCAGATTTTTTAACACATGCTGTTGAACGCCTCCGTGGGAGAAGGTTTTTCCGAGTTTATGGGTTTGCATTAGTACTTCTTGGTTAGAATCTTTCATATAAGAACACTCCATTAACGTTATTCTCATTATTC
The DNA here is from genome assembly GCF_000757885.1 of Paenibacillus wynnii. Lineage (NCBI taxonomy): Bacteria > Bacillati > Bacillota > Bacilli > Caryophanales > Paenibacillaceae > Paenibacillus > Paenibacillus wynnii. The sequence goes on from NZ_JQCR01000003.1 coordinate 1,285,471, forward strand.
GGCATCCACTCTGCCAGTATTATAATGGATGCAACCGATAGTCATGATTGCAATCTTATCGTACGACGAATGTTCTTAACGTGTCTTTGTGCGATCCTTAACGATTTCTTAATTATATCCGGCGAGCGGAATCAACAGTTTCATCGTAAATCCATCCTGCCGATTGATGCCCACCATATCTCCCTGCATCTTCCGCAGCATGTACCGTGAAATATAGAGTCCAAGTCCTGAACCGCTCTGGGCTCCAACCCTACTCCCCCTATAAAACTTATTGAACAGCAGCGGCAATTCTTCATCCGGAACTCCTGGGCCAAAATCCATAATATCTACCTCGAGAAAACCCTCTCTAATCTCACAGACGATATCGATGGAGGTTCTGGCGTACTTCAAGGAATTGTTCACGACATTATCGATAACCTGCTGCAGGCGCAAGGGATCTACAGCTATAATACACTCCGGTATGGGTCCAACCTTAATTTGCTCATAGTAATTGGCATTATTAATAACAGTGTCCAGCAGACTACTGAACTCATCCGTTACATTTACCTGCAATTCATTCAATTCCTCCATGGTGGCGTGGAACATGTCCGTTATTAGATGATCAATCTGATCGGCTTTGGAATAGAGCGTGTTCAACTGACGGCTGTTCTTCTCATCCATCGCCCTAAGGAGCATCAGCTCTGTGATAGCCTTAATTGAGGACACCGGCGTCCTGATATCATGGCTAAGGGTGGCGACCAGCTCCTTCTTGCTCTTATTAGCCAAATATTCGTTGTGCCGCGCTGCTGCCAATTCCTCTCTCATCATGTCAAAACTCTCGGTAAAGGCACCAAACATATGATTGTGATCCATCTCAAGCGGGATATCCAACTCTCCCTTAGCAATATACCTCGCGAAAAGCTGCATTTTGCGGAACGGGCGGAGGATGTTTCGATTCAAATACAGGATAAAAGCGAGACAGAGCAACGCCTGTATAAAGATCGCTGCTAAAAATACAATCGTAAACTGCCGCTTTAAATTCATAAACACAGAACTATAGTCATTATTTATAATTATTTTACCTACGATTTGATCTTCCACAATAATGTCTATTAGGGTATCACGGTTATTAATGGCTTCGTTAACAGTAACGGCAATTCCATCCGTTGTTTGATACAACAGCGCACCTGCGGAGTTAAGTATTGCGAATTCATAAGGGCTGTCACCATATTCATTCCCTTTCAAAGCCCCCCAGTTCTGTTCCGTAAGCTTCACAATGGCATTAATAGCAATCCTGTCGGTTAATGCCCCTTCCTTTACATTCATCAGCAGGAGCAGATAAGCGATGCTCGTTGTTAGAATAGCGGACACCAGAACAATCAGCAGTTTCTTCAGCATCGTTATTTATCCTCAAAGGCATAGCCGATGCCCCATATCGTTTTTATGTATTGGGGATCATTGGGATTTTGCTCGATCTTTTCACGCAGATGCCGGATATGTACATTTAATGTGCCGTCACCTGCGAATACATCACCCCAAACCGCTGTAAATAACTCTTCTTTGGGAATCACCCTATTTTTGTTGAGGATGAAATAACTGATTAATTTATATTCCATGGTTTTCAGCTTGAGCGGCACACCGTTCACACTTGCTCTTCGCAGGTCCGGATTAATCTGTACGGGGCCACCCTGAATCGATTCAGGCTCAGACGAGCTTTCATTGCCATATCGTTTCAGGACAGCCTTTACTTTAGCAAGCAGTACTCTAAGCGTATAAGGTTTGTGGATATAGTCGTCTCCGCCGATATCAAGAGCAACTAGAACGTCATCCTCACTCGAACGGGCGCTGATGAACAGAATGGGAATACCAGTTGTTAGCCGCAGCTCCTTGCACAGCTGAAAGCCCGACTCTCCGCCCAGATTGATATCGAGCAGGAGCATTGATACGGTGTTTTCCCTCAAAAAATCCCGACACGCCTCAGCGTTTGTAACATAAGCCGATGATACATCAAACAGATTAAAATATTCACAGGTCGTCTCCGCCAGCTCAATTTCATCATCCACAATTAAACAGTCATATCTCATTTATGGTCTCCACTTCATGGATTAATGTGATCTCTACTATGAGGACAATTCTACCATGAATGAAGAGATCAGATCATAAGCAAAATAAAGATCGTACATCCTATTCGAACAAATTAGAGCGAAGTGGTGGTGAGAATGTATGCGATGGATGCGATCCTTAATGAGAAGTTTAACTAACCGAAGAACTCTTATGTCTATGTTGGCTTTAGGCGTTGGAACAGCTGCCTTTAGCTTTTCACGGCGGCGTAATTTAAACCGAAAAAGTCAGCGTCAGATGCTCCAGCCTATCCGAAGAATTTTCTAAATACACATTTGGTTTGATTGGAATAAATAGGGTTAAGGTGAAGAAGGTGAGGGATCAAATGTCCCAAATCTATATAAACGGATACAGCATGTATTACACGGATCGCGGGCAAGGAACTGCGATCCTTTTCATCCATCCTCCTGTGTTAACAAGCTTGAACTTTCAATATCAGATTCAGGAACTGTCTGGGAAATTTCGAACGGTTTCTTTTGATATACGAGGCCATGGTAAAAGCGAAGCTTCAAAAAAAGAGATTACCTATCCGCTAATTGTTGAGGATATCCGTCAGTTGATGGCTGAGTTGAAGATAGAAAAAGCATTTTTATGCGGTTACTCGACTGGCGGATCGGTAGTACTCGAGTTTCTGTTAACTTATCCCGAACTGGCATCGGGAGGTATTGTGATCGGCGGGATGTCGGAAGTAAGCGACAGTAGGTTAAGAAATAAAATATTGCTCGGGACCACCTTAGCCAAATTTGGTGCGGTCGGTAAGATTGCCCTCTCCGTTGCTTGGACACAAGCGAATACAAAGCTGTCCTTGTTTCGCTCACTGTTTAACGATGCCAAAAAAGGAAACCCAAAAAACGTCGAGCAGTATTATCATTATAGTTTGCATTATAACTGTACGGCACATTTGGGAAATATACATCAACCCGTCTTGCTGGTTTACGGAGAGAAGGACACACTGTTTCATCCATATGCCCAGCTACTGCATCAACGATTGCCTAAGAGTGAACTTGTTTTTGTCAAAGCTACCAAACATCAGATACCGACGAAAGCTGGGGCCAAATTAAACGAACTGATTGAGCAATTTGTTCATAGCTGCCGGTAGCGTTGAATTTTTCCTGATCCCTCTAAATCAAGCTGACTTCGGTGGTTAAAGAATGTACGATACCCTAGCTGCACGAAGAGGATCACGGATAGCGAAACACTCCCGACAATTCCCAGCATGATGGCAATTTGATATTCCACAGCTACGATTGGAGATGTCCCTGACAAAATTTGTCCTGTCATCATTCCTGGTAAAAATACGATACCCATACCAACCATTGAATTAATAGTGGGCAGCATGGCAGAATCAAATGCCTGATTCACAATATACCGTGCCGCTGTTTTCGGCGTCGCACCGAGCATGAGCGCAGCTTCCACTTTATCTTTTTGAATATACATACCTTCGATCAGGGAATTAACGCCTAGCGCAATTCCTGTCATCGAATTGCCAACGATCATACCGGCAATCGGGATGACATATCGGGGTTCGTACCAAGGTTCAAGTTGCAATACAATGAATATAAAAAAGATGAGGCTGACCAAAATACCTGAAGTCATCGAAAAAGCAATAATTCGTTTCATAGCATAGGACAATTTCCCTTTTGCTCGTTTGATGATCGTGCGGATGGAGAAAGCAAGCATCGCAGCCACAAGCAGCAAAGTATAAACAGGATGCGTGTATTTAAAAACATAAACCAGTAAATATCCAACCAGAATTAATTGTAGGGTCATCCGAAGAGAAGCAATGAATATTTCCTTTTCGCGCGGGATACCTCTAATTCGAACGATCACAACCAATATAAGCACGAACAAGTATGCCGCGGACAGTTGCCAAAATAACAAATCAATCGTTCCGTTCACTATAAACCCTCCCGCCCACTTGCGGTATTCCATCCTTCATTTCAATGATCAAATCAGCGTATGTATCGGCGATGCTACGGGAATGAGTGATTATGACCAGTGTTTTACCGTTCTCTCGAATAAATCCTGTCAATCGCTGAAACACCTTATTTGCAGTATCTTCATCCAGTGCAGATGTCGGTTCATCTAGAAGCAGCGCCATAGGATCCATCAAAACAGCCCTTGCAAGAGACAACCGCTGCTTTTCTCCACCGGAGAGATTCTCTGCATCTTGAGCCAAATCTTTCTCCAGACAAACAAGATGAAGCGCTTGCATCAACTGTTCACTCGATGCTGCAGGTTTATCCGAAAAAGATAGTCCGATTTGCAGGTTATCTCCCACTGTTCCTTTGAACACGATTGGAGCTTGCGGCACCATCACCACATTTCGCCTCCATTCAATAGGATCGGTTTCGCTCAGAGGACACTGATCAAACCAAATTTCCCCCTCGTCCGGGCTGTCCAATTGGTTTAACAATCTAAGTAGGGTTGTCTTCCCGCTGCCGCTTTCTCCTACAATACAGGTTATTGTATTCTTAATTATAGTTAATTCCGGGACAGATAAAATCCCTTTTACTTTTACACCCTTTAATCGAAACATCGTCAATCACTCCTTTCGATCAGCTGATTAGTTCTCTTTCTCCTTAAACAGATCATATGCTTTGCTACGCGCTTCAGCAAGGACTTGATTGCCAATTTCAGTTGTCCGGTAATATTTGCGGATTTTCCCACCGACATTCCGATCCTCTCTTTCCAACAGACCACTTGTCTCCATGGTTCGCAGCAAAGGATAAAGAGTTCCTGCACTCATTTTATATCTGTGTTCTTGCAATTCGTCCAACATCCACGAGCCATAAATCGGCTCCTTTGCAGCGTGATGGAGGATATGAATTTGAATGAACCCAAGAAATAATTTTCTGTAAATTTGTTCTTTCAAAAAGTTGCTCACCGCCATCGATTGTCGATATCGAAATTCAAAATTGATTGTGAAACTAAATCATCTTACCGGCGTAAGCCATATACCCAATTGGCAGCCGTGCAAGCGACAACATGACGACTTGTTTGAAGCGGTCGGGCAAATTGCATAGAACATTGCTTATTCTGCAGTTGACCAACGGTTAAGCCTTTTTCTAATAAGGCTAACTCAAATTCTCGCTGCGCAGCCTGTTTCGCTTTATACAGCATCATTTGCACTCGACTGTAGACGTTAATCGCTCCATCTCCTGTCGTTTCGATGGGCAGAAAAATGGCATTGGGGTATTTTTCGATGATCAGGGATTGCACACCATCGGAAACACCGGAAGAAGGCATGCATCCGAAAGGCTTTACAGAAACAGTCATGTTCACTTTCTGCTTGACTACGTTCAGAATCAACTTTCCTACTTCCATATGCCCCTCTCCACCGCGCAAATGATTATTATAGTGTTCATGTGCGACACGGGCTATCTCATCCATATCGGGCAGATGGTAATGATACAGACCGATGGTTTTGGCATACGATTGAAAAATCATTCGGAGGGTTCGATCAGCTAATCCAAACATCCGCAGACGCAGGAACGGGTTCTTCCCTTTCAGACCGTTTTTTCCGGAATCCGCTTCCCGTAGTTGCATTCTCTTTATGGTGTCGAAGCGGCCTGCCCAGATAAGGAACAAAATCCAAGCCGTCACGGATTGCACTTCCACTTCGGCTCCCTCGTTCTCTAAAAAGCGCTGCAACTGATAGTTGCCGTCTCCCTCAGTTGTCATCGCCCAAAACTCACCTATGATACTTACCTTAGGTTTGACTCTGGTACGATCCACCCGAACTCTTTCCAGTTCCCTACGGCTTCTGATCAACGAGGGTCTAAGCCGTTTGCGCTCACTTAGGGCTTTATAGATATACTGCTTACTCCGCTCCAGTGCGGCGTCTGTTGCTCCGGCTTCCACCTCATAAGGCCGTATACGGTAAGCTAAGGTATTCAAAATGTCTCCCAAAACAACGGCTTTCAGGACGCTAATAAAAAACGACGCATCCAATTTTAGCGCCGATTCCCCGCCAGATGCCTGTTTCAGACCCTCCGTCTGTTGAAACAGAATCACTCGAAAACCTTCAAAGCCAGCATCTCGCAGCGCCTTACGGTACTCTGTGGCATAAGTACCGAAACGGCAGGGACCGCAGGAACCGCTAGTCATAAACATGTAGTTCCCAATGATCTCTTCCTTTGATTTACCTTCCACATCACGCAGGTATACCAGATATTTAATTAAATTACCAACCGTAAAGTACGTCGGGTTACACTGCCCACGGTTGCCGAACTCTTTACCATAGCGTAGTGACTCATTATCCGGACATTCCATATGCTTTACCTGGTACCCCAAACCTTTTAATGCTGCCTCCACCAGGTAATCGTGAATCATCGACAATCCCCCGAACAGAAGGGTCATATCGGATTTGTCTTTAGCTAAGAATGGACGCGGAACGGGATCGAACCACTGGATCTTCTTTTCTTGATCCAAGCCTAAAGCTGTTTCCTGCTCCTTCTGAAATTTCAATAGAATGTCATCGAGAGAGGAAACGGCTTCGTTACTATTTTTTCTTTTGACGACAACCATTGTTTCACTCCTTTATTGAGTTTATAGGTTAAACAGCTCCAGCTTGTTCATCTTGTTTACTGTCCAGCAATTCTGCGCATTTTTTCTCCAGTCGCTGCTGCAACTCCACTTTTTTACGAGCTAAATCCTGTAAACGCTCTTCATGAAGCCCCAGACTGTGTGCATACGTTTTGACCCGGATTTTGATCGAACCACTCGGCTTATTCGCATCAATATCATGTAACGTTAAGTACGGGGTCTCAGCGGCTGAGATCATCGAGTCGATTAACCCATAGGTAGGGGCATCATGTCCGCATTTGAAGCTGGACAAGTCCAACACCGCCACATTGGGGTGGCGTGCAGCGAACTTGGCCGCCCAGACTTTTTGAGCGCTGTTAGAACTGAAGTTTTCCGGCCACACATCTCCAATTTCATGTACGTGCTTCACTCGTCCGCTCTTTAGATCTTCACTAAAAAATCGGAGCAGCCACTCCTCGTCCTTGGGAATAGATCTCATGGACAAAATGGGGTAGCCGAGCACCTGAAATTCTTCAAGCACGCCATGATTCAACCCCGGATCTGAATGGTAAGGACGTCCGATCATTAGAATGGCAAGGCGGCTTTCCTGCTCGACCTGCTCCAGAATTACCCGCCCTTTCTCTTGCATCTCCTTATCCATCCAATCCATGGCCTTCCAACCCTGCTCTATGGCAAAATCACTCTCATCTTTTGTGATCTGTAAATGTTCTTCAAATGCCTCATACAACTGCTGCTTCATCATATTAGGTTCCGCGAAAGTAACGGCTGGATCCAGATATACGATCCCTTTGGTCTCAAAGAAATCCACTTCTTTGGTAAAGGCGGCTTTGATCACTTTTGGAGTACCCGCCACAATGGGGCAACTGGTTGAATCACTTACATTTTCGAGGTGAGTCGGAATATGAGTAAGGCACGGAAAGAAAATGTAATCCAACGATTCTTTCTCATGACACTTGAACAACAGATTGTGCACATGAGCCTGAGCCGCTTTGGAAGGGTAACAAGGATCAATAGAGCCGTATTTACCGCCTTCCTGCCACATTTCCTCACTCGTATAATCGCTAAAGACAATATTTCGCTCATCGATACCCAATGATTCGAAATAGGTCCGCCAAAAGGGCGCGGTCGACCATATGTTAAGGACCCGGGGAATACCAATACGAATCCGACTGCGCCGCTTTATTGCCTCCGGGGAAGAATGTTCAAACTGTCGCTGATTACGCCGACTCCCAAACCCAAACCAACCACGTTTCAACCTGACATCATTCCTTAACAACTCCTGTTTGGGAAGAGGTTCTACTTCATAAAAGTGTTGAAACAAACGGCGAGCCTCATACTCAACTAGATTGGGATAGTTTCTTTTCAAAACTTGGCGCTGCTTTGTTAATTTAACGACCGACTCCTTGTCTTCAACCGTCCCCCTTTCGCAGGAGAAACCGGAAATGTATCGGGCGGTTTGACCGTCCGGCGTTTCTGAATCAATAAAGGTACGACTGCAATGGTTAGGACAGAACTGGCAACGGGTCGACTCGTCGTTACGGCTTATATAACGAAGATCTATAGCGGCATTCAGCCCTAAAAACGTGGAGTACCCTCGACGATTTACTACACGTAACGTTTCCAAAGCCGCACCGATCGCACCCGCTTCTCCCGAATGGGGATGGACATATACTTCGGCATCGGGAACCCGTTGTTTTATATAATCCACCTGTGCCTTCACCGCAGCCAAGTTATACTGGGTTCCTCCTTGTAGAACAAACTTACGGCCAAATTCAGCCATACGCGGAATCTGCACTACATATTGCCATACGTTTTTCGGTAGAACGAGAGCAATCCCAGCGAGTAATTCCTCTTTGGTATATCCTTCTTTCTGAAAATTCACCCGATCCGCATCTAGAAATACGGCACATCCATAAGAAAAATTCGGGCTCAACTCCGCACTGAAAGCTGTATCCGCATACTCTTGAACCGGAATACCAAATTGATCCGCCATCGCCTGCAGCAGCATCCCGTTCCCAGCTGAACATTGATTGGACAGCTTAAAATTACGGATATCCCTGTTCTTTAGAAACAGGACCTTAATGTCCTGTCCCCCAATGTCACAGATCACATCAATGTCACCGAATTGGTGAACGGCACTCATCATATGCGCTACGGTCTCCACGATGTTCACGTCAGCCTTTAACGTTTTCCCCAAAACATCTGCAGCATACCCCGTGGCTCCAAAGCCGATTATTTCTACATCAGCATCCTTCAGCTTATCTCGCATCCGCGATAATATTTCTTTAGTATCTTCAATAGGATTCCCTTTGGAAAGCTGATATTCTTTCAAAAGGATCTCTCCTCGATCATCCATCAGCACGGCTTTAGATGAAGTCGAACCGCCGTCAAGACCGATCACTGCTCTTACCTTTTGCCCTGAAGTGAAGCTTGTCGGCTTAAAATTAGGAATGCTATATTTCCGGCGAAATTGCACCCGTTCATCTTCGTTAACAACCAAAGGCGGGCCCGCTTTTTCACTCAGTTTAGCTTTCCGTCCGCCAATGATAAATTCCTTCAGACCCTGTAATCCCAGATATAAACCGACATCTCTAGATTCTTGCAGTCCATAAAGGACTGCTCCATAGGCTGCATAATACTGCGAATGGTCTGGAACAAAAATCAGTTCATCGATGGATTTATCTTTCGGATAATCGTATCCGCGTTCCTGCCAAGTCTGTGGGATCCGCTTCCTCCAGCATTCCTGCAGGACGGTCAAGTAGGTATTCGGACCGCCCAGCAAGAGAACACTGTGCCGCAGCGTATTCCCTCGAGTAAGAACGGAAAGATTCTGCATAACGATAGCATCCGCCAGTGAGCATATGATTTCTGTAGATGGCACACCGCTTTTAACGAGATTCACAATATCTGTCTCAGCAAATACCCCGCACTTTGCAGCCACATGATGTAATTTCGAATCATCAAAGTGAAGCTCACCCACATGATCAGCAGGTATGCCCACTTTGATCATACACTTGTCGATCATAGCCCCGGTACCTGACGCACATTTGTCATTCATTGAGGTAAGGATTTGCTTTTGTCCTGTTTCCTCATTTTCCTTAAATATAATAATCTTGGCATCCTGTCCTCCAAGTTCAATAACACTTCCAACATCAGGATGAAGATGTTCAACGGCCATCGTAACCGCATTGACTTCCTGTATACATTTCGCTCCGATATGTGGAGCAATAGGACCGCTGCCTGAGCCTGTTGCAAACACACGGACATTTTCTTGTTGTATGTCCGGAAACTCATTAGCAACAGCAACTAACATTTCCAATACCTTTTCCGCCTGCTTCGTATGATGGCGCTGATAATCCGACCAAAGGATTTGCCTGGTTTCTGGACTCACTACAGTAACCTTGACGGTCGTCGAGCCAACATCAACGCCAATAACTAGACCATCCTGACCTTGGATTAATTGATGCATATCATTACTCCTTATTCCAATTCAATACCACTTAGCTTAGACATAAATTGCCTTTTTTATCAAAAAAAATCGCTCTTTATAAATGGTTGCTTAACACACCATTTACGAAGAGCGATTTTTACTTTATATAACAAAAGAAGCGTAAGGAGATTTAATTATTTCAATACATGAATGGGATGACCTTCAACCAGTTCAGCGGCTTCCATAACGATTTCACCAAGGGTTGGATGCGCATGGATAGTCAAAGCGATATCCTCAAGCGTTGCGCCCATTTCAATGGCGAGACCCAGTTCAGCGATAAGGTTAGATGCTTCGATACCGACGATTTGTGCACCGAGGACCAGATTGTTCTCTTCATTGGCAACAAGTCGGATAAAGCCTTCTGCGTTGTTCAAAGAAAGTGCACGGCCATTTCCGGCGAACGGGAATTTGCCGCTCTTCACTTTGTAGCCTTTGTCCTTCGCTTCTTTTTCTGTCAGGCCAACGCTGGAGCATTCAGGATCAGTGAACACAACAGCCGGGATGACTTTGTAGTCAACAACGGATTTATGTCCTGCGATTGCTTCTGCTGCGATTTTGCCTTCATAGGAAGCTTTATGCGCCAATGCCAGACCAGGAACTATATCCCCAATTGCGAAGATGTTAGGAATACTCGTACGTCCTTGATGGTCAACCTTAACCAAACCGCGTTCATCCAGCTCAAGACCGATCAGATCCAGACCCAGTTCACCGTCCGTGTTCGGACGACGGCCTACGGTAACAAGCAGGTATTCCGCTGTAACTTCTTTGGCTTCGCCGCCAACAGAGTACTTCACGGTAACTTCCTTGTCATTCTGATCAGCACTCTCCGCTTTGGCATTGGTTACGATTTCGATGCCTGTCTTCGCCATATTCTTGGCAACCAGACGAGTCATATCCTTATCGAATCCAGGCAGAACGGTGTCCATGCCTTCGATGATGGTAACTTTAGTACCGAATTTGGAATACATTTGACCAAGCTCAGCACCGATATATCCACCGCCGATAACGATCATGCTCTTCGGAATTTCCGGAAGCTCCAGCGCTTCGGTTGAGGACAGAATACGTCCACCGAATGGGAAAGGCTTCAGCTCAATCGGGCGGGAACCTGTAGCAATGATGCAGTGTTTGAAACGATAACGCGGAGATTCGTGGTCATTGAACACACGAGCTTCCGTGTCACTGATGAACATGCATTCACCGGTAAATACTTCAACCTTATTACCTTTCAAGAGTCCAGCCACACCGCCGGTCAATTTCTTGACAACGCTGTTCTTAAATTCTTGAGTTTTGCTGAAATCCACTTTGACGTTCTCGGCAGAAATACCGAAAGCTTCGCCGTGTTGAGCGGATTCATATTGATGCGCTGCAGAAATCAACGCTTTGGATGGAATACAGCCGCGGTTCAAACATACACCGCCGACAACTCCCTTATCTACGATCAGAACTTTCTGGCCCAGCTGAGCAGCACGAATGGCCGCTACATATCCACCGGGACCTGCACCAATTACCAATGTATCAATATCGAGTGAAGCGTCTCCCACTACCATTAATTACACCTCCATAACTAGCATATCAGGGTTAGCAAGCAGCGTCTTAATGTAATTCATGAAGTTCTGTGCTGTTGCTCCATCAATAATACGGTGATCAAAACTCAGGGAAAGTGCCATAACAGGTGCCGCTGTAATCTCACCGTTCTTAACAACCGGTTTTTCAGTAATGCGGCCTGTTCCGAGGATAGCCACTTCCGGGAAGTTAATGATTGGTGTGAAGAACATGCCGCCAGCAGATCCAATGTTACTAATAGAAATGGTGCTGCCTTTCATTTCGTTCGGCGCCAGTTTACCTTCGCGTCCACGTAGTGCGAGGTCGCTGATGCTGCTTGCAATCATCCAGATGCTCTTACGGTCAGCATCCTTAATAACCGGAACGATCAAGCCGTTGTCTGTATCTGTTGCAATACCTATGTTGTAATACTTCTTGTATACAATTTCATTGGTCTCTTCATCAATCATAGCGTTAAGCGCCGGGAATTGACGGGAAGCCGCAACCAGTGCTTTGACGATGAACGGAAGGTAAGTTACCTTCACGCCTTTTTTCTCAGCGACAGGTTTCATACGAGCTCGGAATGCTACCAGCTCAGTTACATCAACTTCATCCATAATCGTTACATGCGGTGCAGTGTAAGCCGATTTAACCATTGCGTTGGCAATCGCTTTACGAATACCTTTGAAGGGCACGCGTTCTTCTTCAAGGCTTACATTACCTGCAGCAACGGTTGCTGGAGCTGCCGCTTTCGCTGCTGTCGGAGCTTCCGTTGCTGCTTCGACTGCTGGTGCTGCTGCCGGAGCGTTTCCGCCGCTCATGAAGGCTTCGATATCCTCACGGGTAATCTTGCCACCCTTGCCGGTTCCATTGACATTAGAGATGTCCACATTTTGCTCGCGGGCAAATTTACGCACACTAGGTGTAGCCAGAATATCACGGTCTGGAGCTGGTACAGCGGCAGCAACTGCTCCGCCTTCCCGAGCCGCAACAGGACTAGTTGCCGCAGGGGAAGTTGTTGTATCTGCACTACCTTTTGCTGCATCCGCTTCTTGAGATCCATGAGCATCAGCTGGAGCTTCCTGTTCAGGAACGTCACCTTCTGCATCAATGATCGCTACAACTTCACCGACACGGCACACTTGTCCGTCCTTAGTAAATACTTCAAGTACAGTACCATTAACGGGACAAGGTACTTCTACTACTGCTTTGTCATTCTGTACTTCCATAACTATATCGTCATCAGTTACTTTGTCGCCGGCCTTAATATGCATTTTGATAATTTCGCCTTCATGCAGGCCTTCGCCCAGTTCAGGGAACCGGTACTCAAATTTTGCCACTTCGAAAACCTCCTAATGGAAATTAGTGCTGTAATCCTATTTAAAAATCCAGAACTTTCTTCACGCCTGCAATAATACGTGCAGGGTTAGGCAGCCATGTATCTTCGATTTGTGCAAATGGATATATGGTATCAGGACCTGCAATACGAAGCACCGGCGCTTCCAGATGGAGAATGCCTTTTTCGTTGATTTGTGCGATAACCTCAGCGGCTACGCCCGCACTCTTCTGTGCTTCCTGTAGAACGATAACACGATTGGTCTTCTTCACGGATTCCATAACGGTATCGATATCAATCGGACTGACTGTACGCAGATCAATAACTTCTACCTTAATGCCTTCCTTCTCAAGCTGTTCGGCCGCTTTGACAGCAGTATGTACCATCAGGCCGTAAGTTACGATGGTTACGTCTGAACCTTCACGAACTACATTCGCTTTACCCAGCTCAACCGTGTACTCACCTTCCGGCACTTCTGCACGGAATGCATGATATAGATTCAAATGCTCCATGAAAAATACCGGATCATTGTCGCGAATGGATGCAATAAGAAGTCCTTTAGCATCGTAAGGATTGGATGGGATAACTACTTTAATACCAGGGCTCTGAGCAATCAAGCCTTCCAAAGAATCGGTGTGAAGTTCTGCCGCTTTAACACCACCGCCAAATGGAGTACGGAATACGATTGGTGCATTATATTTACCACCAGAGCGCCAACGCATGCGTGCCGCCTGAATAACAATTTGATCTAATGCTTCAAAGATAAAACCAATGAACTGTATTTCAGCAATTGGACGGAAGCCCTGTATGCCAAGACCAACAGCCAAACCACCGATAGCAGACTCCGCAAGTGGTGTATCAAATACGCGATCTTCTCCAAAATCCTTTTGCAGTCCTTCCGTAACACGGAAAACACCACCTACATTACCAACATCCTCTCCGAAGATAAGGACGTTAGGGTCACGATTCAGTTCAACGCGCATGGCGTCGCGGATCGCTTCTTTCATATTCATTTGTGCCATTGCCTGTTATCCCCCTTATTCAAAATCGGCTTTTTGCTCTTCCAAATGCTTAGGTGTTACTTCAAACATAGTATCGATTAATCCTGAAATAGTCATTTTTTCGGTTTGTTCTGCTTTTTTAATCTGCTCGTTAACTGTAGCTTTCGCTTCTTCTCTCACGCGCAGTGTATCTTCTTCAGTCCAAAGGCCTTTCTTCTCCAAATACTTGGCAAGACGAGCGATTGGATCCTTCTCATTCCATTGTCCTTCTTCTTCCTTAGAGCGATATTTACTGGCATCGTCTGAAAGGGAATGTGGACGGAAACGGTAAGTTACAGCTTCAATCAGTGTTGCGCCTTCACCGTTACGTCCGCGTTCAGCTGCCTCTTGTACAGCGCGGATTACAGCAAAGATGTCCATTCCGTCAACCTTGACCCCAGGGATACCGGCTGCAATGGCTTTGTGAGCAATCGATTTCGCTGCAGTCTGCTTCGCAAACGGAGTGGTGATCGCATAACCGTTGTTTTGTACAAAGAATATAACCGGCAGTTTGAAGCGGCCTGCAAAGTTCAAGCCTTCATAGAAGTCTCCTTCGGAGGAACCTCCGTCACCTGTATAAGTAATTGCAACACTCTTTTGTTTTTTAAGTTTGAAGCCCATCGCGATACCCGTAGCATGTAGAATTTGAGCGCCAATGATGATCTGCGGCATCAATACGTTTACACCGTCAGGTATTTGTCCACCATGTTGGTGTCCACGAGAATATAAGAATGCTTGGTATAAAGGAAGGCCGTGCCATACGAGCTGAGGAATATCACGATAGCCCGGGCATACGAAATCTTCTTTCTCTAGAGCAAATTCACTGCCTATCATTGTTGCTTCTTGACCGGATACCGGTGCATAGAAGCCCAGACGGCCTTGACGGCCTAGATTTACTGCACGGTCATCCCAAGTACGGGTAAATACCATACGGTACATAATTTCTTTCAATTGATCGTCGGTAAGTGTAGGCATTTTATCTTTATTGATAACTTCTCCATCCGGAGAAAGTACCGAAAGAGCCTCCACGTCCTCTGTATACACTTCATAAGGAACTTTACTCATTATCTTCACCTCAATAAAAAAATTTGAATATCAGCTGCCTCTGTTATAGAATTATTATACACCTGTTTCATATCTTTCGTCAAAGAAATACGCATAAAATTTATACTTTCACAAATTTTGTATGTATAACAGGTTTGATATATTTGTATAACAGATGTGGCATATTCGCGAAAGTAAATGACATTTAACACATTTACTCCATGGATAATTTTAACGTAATGCCGTAACTATTGCGAAATACGACAAGAAAGGTGACGTGACGACATTGAGTGATCCTGTTTTTCTGAAACGTACAATAATGAAGCAAACCCTTTGGAGCGAGCATTTACAGGAGAACCGGAAGCTCCGTATTTACCTGCCTCCGGGATACAATGAGATTCTCAGCTACCCCGTAATCTATTGCCAGGATGGTGAGGAATTCTTTAATTTCGGCCGTATTGCCACTTTGGCAGGACGTCTAATCCTGGAAGAAGATATCGAGCCGTTCATCATCGTCGGTGTTGAAGTTGATGTCGCCGTGAGAACACAAGAGTATGCTCCATTTGGCAACAGGTTCAGGCAGTATCTGTCTTGCTTTGCCGAAGAGATTATTCCCTACATTGAACACAATTATCCAGTACGCCGGACACCTAATGAACGCATCATTGCAGGAGATTCCCTAGGGGGAAGTGTATCGCTTCATCTAGCGCTCGCTTATCCGGCTCTCTTTCATCGAGTAATCAGTCTCTCCGGTGCATTCTACCCCGAGACTCAGGAAATACTAGCCGCAGAAACAGACCTGTCATGGCTCAATATCAACATGGTCGTCGGACTCCAGGAAACGGACTTCAAGACCGATACAGGCGTTTATGACTTTGTTGAAATGAACAGAGAAACCAAAGCATTGCTCGAAGAACGGGGTGCAACCGTATGCTACCGTGAAAAGGACGGCAAGCATCTTTGGGGATTCTGGCAAATGGAGCTTCCAGAATCACTACTTTACTTCTTAAACCAATAAAACGTCTTTGAACTTTAAAAAAGTGAACAACTCAGGAACTTTATGTATGCAATAATTGTTTCTACAGCCCGAGTCTAGAAAGATATTACTTAGCCCATCTCCTCGCGGAACAAAAGAAAGTATGAGTATATGCTTATACTTTCTTTTATTTTTAAAAGAGACCATTTAAAGAAGCTACAGCTTTTCTCTAATGATATTGTTAAGTAAAACGTTACAGCCCGCATCCATCAAATTATAAACCTGCTCAAAGTTACCGGTGAAATAAGGGTCTGGCACTTCCCTCAATTCCTCTTCAGGCAAGAGATCCATGAAAAACAGCAATTCTGCATCTTCCCCGCCGGACAGCTTACGAACATTGCTTCCATTAGACTTGTCCATACAAACTATATAATCGAACTTGTCAAAATCATCACTGTCTACCAAACGGGCTGCAATTCCCTCATAACCAATTCCATTCTGATCCAGAATTCGGCGGGTACCTTCATGAGGAACCTTTCCAACATGCCAATCTCCAGTTCCTGCAGAATCAATTGAAATTTCTTGGGAAAGACCCTGCTCACTGACCTTATGACGCAACACAGCTTCCGCCATAGGTGATCGACAAATATTTCCAAGACAGACAAAAAGAACTTTTACGATCTCTTCCACCTCCAAGGGCTAACTTCCTGGTCAAATTTCGCAATCTCGACGATGAGACGCACACTTCTTATTTTAGCGTTGTCCAAGGCAATTGTACAACTTTTCAAAAGACATTATACTAGGTCAAGATTACAAACTTTAATGATTAATGAAAAGGAGGCTTGTGATGCCATCCAAAAGAGTCGTAATATTTGCAGGTGGAGTACTTTCTAACGAATATTTAAGTGTAATAGATGAAGAAGATTTTATTATCGGCGCCGATCGCGGAGCCTTGTTTCTGATATCTAACGGTGTTACCCCAGATATTTCAGTAGGTGATTTCGATTCTATTCCTGCTGAGGCCCTCAAACAGGTTGAAGCAGGAAGCAAGCAAACCATAACTTGTGACGCCGTAAATAAAGATTTGACGGATAGTGAAATGGCGCTTGATCTTGCCCTGAACACACAACCCGACCACATTTTGTTATTGGGAGTCACCGGCACACGGATCGATCATACTTTAGCCAGCATTCAAATGATGACTAGAGCGCTTCAACGTCAGGTTAGTTGTTCCGTTATGGATTGTAATAACTATGTCACTCTTACAGGATCTCAAGCCATTGTAGAAGAACGAGGCTATACTTATGTATCTTTACTGCCGTTAACTCATGAGGTAACCGGGATCACCCTTGAGGGATTTCAATACCCACTCACCAACGCCACATTGAAGCTTGGGCAATCTTTAGGTGTCAGTAATAGGTTGGCTTCTCCTACAGGAACAGTCACTATTGAGAGTGGATTACTGCTCATCATTCAGAGTAAAGATTAAATTACATAGTCCATTTAAAGACATGGTTGTAACTTTTGATTCAAAAGATAAATGTCGGGAATCCCTTGCTATTAAAGGGTTTCTCGGCATTTTTTAGTTTACACTAACCTGTATATATTAATTTTTTGTAACTTTTAATGAATTTTTAATAAAACGCTTTCATCCCTTACTGCGCCTCGATTTGAACTCTCTCAACCAATATTTAGGACATAGATATTCTGCTATACTTCGAAACAGGCAAACAAACAAACTAAACAGTATAGACAAACAAACCATGGAGGTATATCACAACATGAAAAAGCATCAGTGGTTCAAACAAGCAATTATTGTAGGAATAAGCACTACTATTGGACTTACCACACTTATGGCAACTGGAGCAGGAACATCACCCGTTGCAGCAGCATCCGTATCAGCTACTTCGAAAGGTCAAAAAATCGTAAACTTGGGTAAAAACTATTTAGGCGTAAGATATGTATTCGGAGCTTCGACTTCCACTACCAGATATTTTGACTGCTCATCATTCACGAAATATATTTTCGGTAAATACGGTAAATATCTGCCGCGTACTTCTGTGGCCCAATCCAAAGTAGGCGTAGCGGTATCGAGAGCCAATCTTCGTCCTGGCGATCTTGTATTCTTCTCCAGCGGAAGTAGAGCAACCGGTCGTAATGTAACTCACGTAGCTGTTTATGCCGGAAATGGAAAAATTCTGCACACTTACGGCTCACCGGGAGTAACAATTTCGAGTCTTACCTCAGGAAATTGGAACAGAACTTATTTGAAAGCCCGCCGTGTACTGTAACAGCTCTAAACCATAGAGTTTAGGCTATGATAGAGAATTGGGATCAGCATGTGGCGTCGTATCCGGCGCCCTCAATACATAACCGGTACCCCGTACCGTATGAATCAGCTTGTTCCGATATCCTTTATCAACTTTTGCACGTATATGCTTGATGTATACATCAACAACATTGGTATTCGTATCAAAATGGTATCCCCAAACCTTCTTTAATATTTCGTCACGGGGACAAATATTCTCTTGATTCACTGCAAGGTAATAGAGAAGTTCAAATTCCTTGGGTGTCATTTTCAGTTCCTTCCCTTCCCGGCTTACATGCCGGTGGTTGGGATCGAGAATCAGACCATCAATTTTAAGCAAATTCCCTAGGCCGCGACGCCTTCCTGAAAGCTCCAATAAGTTGAGTATTCTACACTTGAATTCGCCAACATGCAGAGGTCTTGACATATATTCATTACCCCCGGATTTGAAAGTCCAAACGGCTTTATCACTGGAACCGTCATCGGATATTACCATTACAGGAATAATTTTGCCTTCTTTTCTCAAGGAGGTAATTGTATTCCATCCGGTCCATCCTTTGGGCATATTCAGTTCAACCAATAGCAATAACGGATCAATGCGTGATAGTATTTCGTGAAGATCCTCAATTTCTTCGCATCTCGTAATTTTAAGTCCGATATCGACCACGACCTGATTCAAATTTCTGTGTTCTTCTGTATCCCTCTTCGTTAAACCGGGAGCAAACCAAACTAATCGCTCATTCACGCATACCACCCGCATCCAGTTAGCCTTGCGCCGGCAGAACCGCCGCAGAGTTACCCTAGGGTTCCCGCAATACAAAAAGACCATTCCTAAATCAGGAATGGTCTTTCACTTTATGAAGTACTCTCAACCGAAATATCGATGATAAAAGCTCCGGGCAGCAGCAATATCGCTAGTGCCGTGAATTAAAGCTCGGCCATCTGTGAAGATAACCATACGATAAGGACCTTCAGTAAAGGATACCAGGTATGGATTCAGATCCACCTTCCCACTTCCAAGCCTCGATAAGCGATTGGCAATCTCCTCCAAATTAAGTTTTTGTCTCTGTGCCGGACGTATCTGCACAGTGTCTCTGCCGCACAGCACATCACTGCGCTCCGTGTTGGCCGCAGTTAGATAGGGATATATAGGATGAGTACCGCAAGAAGGACAATTATCTTTCTTAGCCGCTTTAACTCCGATTTCCTGATGTTCATTTCGCCACACGTCAAAGGTTAGGAGCTTGCCTCTCAGATGTTGTTTCCGTCCGCCAAGTAGCTTCAGTGCCTCCGCAGTAGCGTTTGCTGTTACCAACTGAACGGCTTGCGGAAGGATACCCGCTGTGTCGCAGGTATCCCCGCCCAAAGGGACAGATCCTATCAGACAATTCAGACAGGGTGTTTCATTTGGCAGAATGGTATACGTAATTCCATAGCTGCCCACACAGGCTCCATAAATCCAGGGAATACCGTGCTTTAGAGCCATGTCATTGATAATCAACCGGGTATCAAAATTATCAGTACCATCCATAATCAGATCAATACCAGGAAGCAAGCTTTCTAACTCTTCCGCCCGGACATCCATAACGTGAGCTTCCACAGTCACCCCGGAGTTAATCTGCTGCAGCCTATCCTTGGCTGCAGCTGCCTTCGGTATGCGCTGCTCAGCATCCGCCTCGGTATAAAGCTGCTGACGCTGCAGATTGCTCCATTCTACATAGTCACGGTCCACAATGACAATTCGGCCTACCCCGCAGCGTGTCAATGTCTCCGCGATGCCAGTGCCCAAAGCACCAGCACCAACGATCAATACATTGGATTTTGCAAGCTGCGACTGGCCTTCCTCACCGAATGGCGTAAATCGAACCTGACGCGAGTAGCGGCCCTCACGCCCTTCTGATGAGCTAACAGCAATTACTCGATCATTGTCCTTACCTTTATCGTTATGTATCATCCTGAACAGTCCTCCATATTCAAAAGCCGGGAGCAAGCAGCATAGCTGCTCATCCCCGGTCCTGTTATTCATCTATACGGTTTGACCTGACCATTGCTCTACATCCCAAGTTTTCGTGACCCAATCTTCATAAAAGACCGGTTCATGAGATACGAGGATAATGGTACCTTTATATTCTTGAAGCGCACGTTTAAGCTCAGCCTTAGCAACAACATCGAGATGGTTCGTAGGCTCATCGAACAGAATCCAGTTACTTTCACGCATCATCAGTTTACACAAGCGTACCTTGGCTTGTTCTCCGCCGCTCAACATGCTCAGCGGACGAGTGATATGGTCATTCTTCAGGCCGCAACGAGCCAGATGACCCCGTACTTCATTTTGTGTAAGGCTGGAGAACTCATTCCAGACATCGTCGATAGGAGTGATTTTGGCACCCTTCATTTCCTGTTGGAAATAGGCACTATTCAAGAAATCACCCTTATAAGTCTTACCGCTGTATGGAGGTATAACACCGAGGATGGTTTTCAATAATGTCGATTTACCTACACCGTTGCAACCTACAATGGCGATCTTATCCCCACGTTCAATCGTCATGTTCAACTTGGGCAGGAGCGGACGATCATAACCGATTTCAAAATCGATTCCTTCGAATACCGTCTTGCCGCTTGCACGACTCTCTTTGAATTGGAAAGTCGGTTTAGCAGCTTCCTCAGGACGGTCGATACGCTCCATGCGGTCAAGCTGCTTCTCCCGGCTTTTTGCGCGGCTTGAAGTAGAGTAACGTGCTTTATTACGCTGTATGAAGTCTTCTTGCTTTTTAATGAATTCCTGCTGCTTCTCATAGGCATCAATATGCTGATTCTTATTCATATCAGCCATATCAAGGAATTTCTCGTAGTTCGCTGTGTAACGGGTAAGCTTCGAGAATTCCAAGTGATACACAATATCGACAACATTGTTCATGAACTCCGTATCATGTGAAATCAGCATGAACGCATACGGATACTGCTTCAAGTAATTGGTGAGCCAGTCGATATGCTCTACATCCAAGTAGTTGGTAGGCTCATCCAGCAGCAGAACATTAGGTTTCTCAAGCAGCAGCTTCGCAAGCAGAATCTTGGTCCGCTGACCTCCGCTCAGACTGGCCACATCTCGATCCAGACCGATCGCAGACAAACCTAGACCGTTGCTCATTTCCTCTACTTTTACATCAATCAGATAGAAATCGCCGATATCAAGCTGTTCTTGGATTTCACCCATTTGCTCCAGCAGGATATCAAGTTCCTCAGGTGTTGCATCACCCATTTTATCGGTAATTTCCATCATTTCCTTCTCCAGCTCTAGCAGTGGAAGAAAGGCATCCTTCAGGACATCCCGTACAGTCATGCCAGGAACAAGCTTCGTGTGCTGATCCAAATAGCCGTAACGAACTCTTGGCGTCCACTCCACTTTACCGCTATCCTTAAGCAATTTTCCGGTCAAAATATTCATTAGAGTCGATTTGCCGACTCCGTTTGCGCCTACGAATCCAACATGCTCACCGGCAAGCAGCCGGAAAGATACGTTCTTAAACAACAACCGATCCCCAAAATTGTGGGAAACGTCTTCTACAGTAAGTAAACTCATAAATTCTCCGCAAGCTCCTATCTATATATAAAAACATTAAAATCTGAAAATAACCTACAACAATTTATTTTAACACAAGTAGAGCCTCCACAGAAATATATTATTAATAAAATTAAATTAAAGATTCTATATAAGATGAACTTAAGATTTTGCTACATTGGTTTTGGGTCGTAACTACGGTGAATGTTGGACATCCAGCCGCTGTTGTCTCCGGATTTCTGGATTTTTACCGCTATTAGCGGATGAAATCCGGAGACAAAGGCGGACGCTACCGCTCTTCCAGTTCCAAAATTCCCCTCCGTTACTATAATCCTTTTGTCAGTTTATCAAGTTAATCTATATAATATTTTTTCTTTTGAAAAAATTTCTTACTTTTTGAGTTGCTGATGTTCTCGGGAATTCCATGAACCCAATCCTCAAATAGAGCCTCAAATTCCCCTGAAACCTTAAAGGGATTGGACTGCAACGGCAATCCATATACTTTACCCTCTTTAAAAACACTTTGAACTAATTTCACAGCAGTTCTACTTGCCATTGGCAGCCCAACTTTCCATTTCGCATGATTCTGCAATCCGCTGCGGCGCAACCAGAGTACTAATTCCTCTAATCGCCAATCTGCTCCCGAAGCAATCAGTATGGGAATATCACTCCGAGCAAACTCTTCCAATGCCCCCTCGAAACTTCCGACTCCCAAATCCATGACTACATAACGGTAATCCCCTTCTAGATACCTATCAAGCCCACCGCGATCAGGTCTCTTTCCATAATGCACTCCATTCCATTCAAAAATAGGTCCGGGCTCCCGGCCCGGAGCATATTCCTCATTCACATCTACCATACTCCGTATTCGGTGGAATACAGGTGAATCTTCCGCGCTTAAGTCTACCCATGCAGTTGCTCCAAGTCGCGACAAATATCCGCTTATTGCAAGGGAGGTGTGCGTGGTTCCCAACCCCTTCGCTATTCCCAATACGGCCACAATGCAA